>PABM01000031.1 GCA_002702745.1 Flavobacteriaceae bacterium
ATGGCGGAGAGACAGGGATTCGAACCCTGGCGACGTTTGCACGTCGACAGATTAGCAATCTGCTCCATTACCACTCTGGCACCTCTCCAATACTATAAAAGTATTTAATAAAATGCGGTTGCAAAAATAGTTTTTCATATCTAACAACGCAACAATAAATGATTTTTTTTTATTTGCTTATTTCTGGATATTCTATCCTAACATGATAAATATTTTTTAATTTATATTTCAGTACGGATTTTATAGTGGAAATATTTTTAAAAGTAAGTTCACAATTTACAAATTGTTCATCCTTGATTTGCTTATCGATTATGTTTTCAACAAATGAATCTATTTTTTCGTTAGTTGGCTTATCTAGACTCTTTGTTGCAGCCTCAACAGAATCACACATCATAACAATAGCCATTTCGATACTAAATGGTTTAGGACCATTGTAACAAAAGTCCTTTTCATTAATATTGTCAGAATTTTTTAGTTCTTTACTGTAGAAGTATGAAATCAAATTTGTTCCGTGATGTGTTTTAATAAATTCAATTATTCTTTCAGGTATGCCGGCATTTTTAGCTAATTTAACCCCATCTGATACGTGCTGTTTAATTATTTTTACACTTTCTTGTCCCGGTATTCTATCATGTGGGTTTTGTTCTGAAATTTGATTCTCGGTAAAATAAGATGGATTATTAATTTTACCAATATCATGATGTAATGCTCCTACTCTCGACAATAATGCGTTTGCTTTTATTTCATTAGCACATGCCTCAGCAAGATTAGCTACATTTAGAGAGTGATGAAAAGTTCCTGGAGCCTTATTTGATAATTCCTTTAGAAGATTTGAATTTGTATCTGAAAGTTCTAAAAGGGAAACATCTGATACAAGAGAAAATAATTTTTCATGAATATAAATTAAAGGATATATGAAAAGAGTTAATAAGCCGCATAGAATAAAAAGTGCAAAATTATTTAATTCAAGGTTTTCAATATTACCTTCTTGAATTACATAGAAAGAAAAATAAGCTAGCATATAAACTAAGGTTATTTGAGCTACAGCTATAAACAAATTTGCTCTCTTGTAAATATTATCAGATGTAAGAATAGTAACGACCCCTGCAATTATATTTAAAAATATAAACTCATAACTATTAGGCACCACAAATCCTAATAGCATGATGGTTACTGAATGAATAAAAAAAGCAATTCTGGAGTCAAAAAAGGCTTTAAAAAGTAGCGGTATTATACAAAGCGGTATTATATATATATAATTTGAATTGACATCGACTACCCATGTTGTAATTAAAATAATAAGTGTTATGTTGAAATAAACAAATGCAATTTTATTATTGTTATCATATATATTTCTTTCAAATTTCCTGATAAAAAGGACTATCATTAACAGAGATAGGATAACCAGTAAAGAATATGCAGAAATGATTAAATAGAGATCAGAAAAAGATGAACTATTAACCTCATATTCCTTCTTCAAAGATTCTAATACTTTAAGCTTCTCTCCTTCAACAACTTCACCTTTTGAAATTATCAACGTTTCTTTTTCTATAAACCCCCTGTTTGGTGAGATATTAATTGTTGCTTCGTTTATTGCCTCATCTGAAAGAACTTTATTGTAAGAAAGATTTGGAGTAATAATGTCAAATACCAGGGATATTATTTGTGACTTATACTTTTCACTACTGGTTTCAATAATTTTATTGTTAATAAAGGTTATTAAATCCTGTGGTTTAATTAATTTGGTATAATATGTTGAATTTACAAGTTTGTTATCTAGCAAAATTGATATTTGCTGACTATCTTTAAAATCAAAATTTTCTTCAAGCAAACCTTTAGAATAAACTACTTCGATTATTTCAGAAGATTGAATTTTAATTTTTTTTACGTCTTCTTCTTTGAGAAGATTAAATAACGAATCATTCTTTAATTCAGCAATTCTAGTAATAAGTAAATTATTTGAACCAGTTATTAATGATGTGTCGATTTCGAAGAATAGTGGAGTGTTTATTTTTGCTTGAGTAATTTCTTCATCAATTTCCTCTTGGGATTTTTTAATTGCAAAATCAAAAGGCGCATATAGATTTTCAGATTGCCAAGGCCTACCATTTTCAAAATTATACTTAAATTTTCCACTTTTTGGGAAGAAATAGATTATTAAAAAAGTTGATATCAGGAATAAAAGAATCCTAAATATTCTTGAAAAACCTTTATTAATACTATTAAAAAATTTACTCATAACAAGTTTCATTAAATTTACTAAATATTTGACAGCTTAATACAATTTAATATTTATTAACTTTAGAAAAACAAACGTATGCAAAATAAGGTAGTTGTAGTTAGTGCCGTTAGAACTCCTTTGGGATGCTTTATGGGTTCATTATCTAATCTTTCCGCAGTTGATCTTGGAATATCTGCTTTAAAGGGTGCTTTATCTAAAATCAACCTAGATAAAAATTTAATAAACGAATTAATTATTGGTCATGTTCTTCAATCTGGATGTGGACAAGCTCCTGCTAAACAAATAGCAATGAGTTTAGAACTTGACTCAAATATACCATGCTCAAGTATAAATAAAGTTTGTTCATCTGGAATGAAAGCTGTTTCTTTAGCTGCACAATCAATTCAATTAGGATTAAATGATGTTGTTGTAGCTGGGGGTATTGAAAGTATGAGCAATGCGCCTCATTATATCAATTTAAGAAAGCCAAAAAAATACGGTAATGCAATTTTCACTGACGGACTTATGATGGATGGATTAACAGACGTGTATAGCGAAAATTCGATGGGTGTTCTTGCTGACAATTGTTCAACCAAGTATAAAATTTCAAGAGAACTTCAAGATGAGTATACTGTATTATCATATAATAGATCAATAAAATCGATTAAAAAAGGGTTTTTTAAAAACGAAATAGTGCCTGTTGAATATACTGACAGAAAAGGAAATAAAGTTATTGTTGATACAGATGAACAAATCTCAAAGGTAAATTTTGATAAGATATCCAAACTTAACCCTGCATTTGTGAAAAATGGAACAATTACGGCTGCAAATTCATCACCAATTAGTGATGGTGCTTCAATTTTAATTTTGATGAATAAGCAAAAAGCAATTGATTTAAATATTAAATCTTTAGCGGAGATAGTAGGGTTTGCCGATTCAGCAACCAAACCTGATTTATTTACAATTGCACCATCCAATGCAATTGACAAACTAACTAAAATGACAAGTACTAATATAAGTCAAGTTGATTTATTTGAAATTAATGAAGCATTTTCAATGGTTCCGATTGTAAACATAGATATACTTAATTTAGATAAAGAAAAGGTAAATATTAACGGAGGTGCTGTTTCTTTGGGTCATCCCCTTGGATGTTCGGGAGCCAGAATAATTACCACATTAATTCACAGTTTACACAATACAAATAAGAAAACTGGTATAGCTGCTATATGTAACGGAGGTGGTGGCGCTTCATCTATTCAAATTAAGATTTAATATGCAATATGGAGTTTGTAAATTAAGTATTGTTCCGGTTAGGATTTCAAACTCTGATAAATCGGAGATGGTAACCCAACTAATTTATGGTGATTTAATTTCCATTATTGAAGAGAAAGAGAATTGGACAAAAATTAAATCTAATTTTGACAATTATATTGGATGGATAGACTCTAAACAATATCAAAAAATTAATGAAGTTCAGAAAAAAGATTTAGAGATAGAATCATATTCATCTGATTTAGTCGAGTTTGTAGAGAATGAGAAAAAGGAATTAATAACCATAACTATCGGCTCAGTTATTTCTCGTTCAAATGTATTAAACAATAAATTCTTAGGCAAGCATATAACAGGAAAACAAAGCAAAGAATCAATTGTAAATATAGCTCTTCTTTATTTACACACACCTTATTTGTGGGGTGGTAAAACTCCCTTTGGAATTGATTGTTCTGGTTTCACTCAAATGGTATATAAAATCAATGGTTATAAGCTTTTAAGAGATTCAAAAGATCAAGCTACACAAGGTAAAACATTAAGTTTTATAGAAGAATCTGAACCAGGAGATTTAGCTTTTTTTCATAACAAAGAGGACGTGATAGTTCACGTTGGAATAATACTAAAGGATAACCATATAATACATGCAAGTGGTAAAGTAAGAATAGATAGATTAGACCAAACAGGCATATATAATAATGATAAAAAAACGCATACACATTACCTCAGATACATAAAGAAAATTATCTGAATTTATCTGCTTTCTAATTCAGCAACAATAACTTTGTACTTGTTGTAAGATTCTGTTTCATCCAGAGCAGAAAAAATGTTCCTCAATGTCCTTGCAGCATTTAAATTGTCATTTTCCAAATTATAAACTTTTTCTAAATATGGTATGGCCTCCCTGTATAGGTTTTCTCTTTCAATTTTTAATTCATCATATCTATTATAATCTGCAGTAGAAGTTCCAAGAGAATTCATTTCTTCAATCATCGGACCTTCTCGATCAAGAATTAAGGCTGCAGCATTTAAATAAGCTTTTGTGTAGCCTGAATCAATTTCAATTGCTTTATTGTAATATAGAATAGCATCCTCAAAATTTCCTTTATCCGCATTTACAACTCCTAAGTTAAATACTAAATCAACGTTATCTGGTTCAATTTCTAATGCTTTCGAGATTAATTTTTGATAATTATCAACTTCACCCATTTCCCATCTTACATTTGATTCAAGTAATATTAGATTTATATCTCCTTGATCAATAAGTTTAGCTTTTTCTAAATAAACTATAGATTTTTCATAATTTTCTTCCACTCTGTAAATGGCAGCAATCGATCTGTATATGTCAATTTCAACAGATTTAGCCATTTCATCTCTTGGGGATTCATGTGTGCCAATAACATCTACAGAAAAATCTCTTGATTTCTCGTCTTGAAAAACTTGTTCTTTTCCAGATTCTTTTTCGGTGGCATAATAATTTATTGATACACCTGTATAGTTTAAATCAATCAGTTTTTTATAAAATCCTAGTGCAGTTGAATATTCTTTGGCTTCAGTTGCTACTAATGCAGCATTATAAAGATATAATGTATCCTTTTTTGAAACATTGTATGCTGCCTCTAGGTTTGAGTACGACTCTTTATAATTTTTGTTATCTAAAGCGGTTCTTGAGTCATTAACAAATGAATTAAAAAGGTTAGTGAAGATATCATCAATTTTTGTGGAATAAATTTTTGAGCTTGACTCTTCTATATTTTTAACTTTATTAAAATCATCTACACTTAATAGTTTATTTTCAAATGAACCTTCTCCATTTTGATATCTAGCTAAACCTTTTAAATAGTAATACTTTGCTTTTATTTTATCATCTGAAATATTAATCAGATCTTTTATTGATTCAATTGTTTTTAAAGCATTTTTATATTCACCAGATTTAACTAATTTATCTACAGATTTTAGTTCTTTCTTTTGAGAATAACTAAATTGAATTAAACCAAAAGTTAGTAAGATTAGAATTATTTTTTTCATTGTTCTAAATTTTTATTGTCAGATTCGTTTGACTCTACTTCTTGTTCTTCATCATCTTTTTCATGAATTACCTTGGCTACGGCAGCAATCGAATCACCATCTTTTATATTAATTAACTTTACTCCTTGGGTTGCACGCCCCATAACTCTTAAATCTTCAACTGCCATTCTTATGGCTATGCCTGACTTATTTATAATCATCAAGCCGTTTGAATCATCAACATTCTTGATGGCTACAAGATCTCCTGTTTTTTCAGTTATGGAGATGGTTTTAACTCCTTTACCTCCTCTATTTGTTATTCTGTAATCATCAAGTTTAGATCTTTTTCCATATCCATTTGAACTAACAACCAAAATATTGCTATCCATGTCATTTACAGATACCATACCTATCAACTCATCTTTATCGTGTTGAAGTCTTATACCTCTAACACCAGATGCATTTCTGCCCATTGGTCTTGTTTTTGCTTCTTCAAACCTGATTGCCTTTCCAGATTTTAATGCTAACATAACCTGACTATTACCATCAGTTAATTTAGCTTCAAGCAATTCATCATCATCTTTAATTGTAATAGCTTTAATACCATTCACACGAGGTCTGGAATATTGTTCAAGAGATGTTTTTTTGACTTGACCCTTTTTTGTAGCCATTATTACATAATGATTATTTATATAATCTTCATCTTTTAAATCTTTAGTACATATAAACGCTTTAACTTTATCATCTTGCTCAATATTAATCAAGTTTTGAATAGCCCTACCCTTCGATGTTTTGCTTCCTTCAGGGATTTCATATACTCTCATCCAAAAACACTTACCTTTCTGAGTAAAGAATAGCATAAATTGATGATTGGTACCCACAAATAAGTCTTCAAGAAAATCTTCATTCCTTGTTGTTGATGCTTTTTGGCCTACTCCTCCTCTATTCTGAACTTTGTATTCATCCAACGATGTTCTTTTAATATAACCAGCATGTGAAATTGTTATAACAACTTTTTCATCTGGAATCATATCTTCAATAGATAAATCTCCTCCTGAGTATTCTATAACTGACCTTCTCGAATCACCATATTTTTGCTTAATCTCATTGAGTTCTTCAGAAATAATATTCATTCTTCTGTCCTCATTTGAAAGGATGTCTTTTAAGTCTTCAATTAACTTTTTAATTTCTTCATATTCGCTTCTAAGTTTATCTTGCTCTAAACCAGTAAGTTGTCTCAAACGCATTTCTACAATAGCCTTAGCCTGAATTTCAGAAAGCTTAAATTTTTTAATTAGATTATCACGTGCATCTTCAGCATTCTTAGAACCCTTTATTAGAGCGATAACTTCATCTATATTGTCTGAAGCTGTAATTAAACCTTCAAGAATATGACATCTATCTTCAGCTTTTTTTAATTCAAATTTTGTTCTTCGAACAACAACATCATGTCTATGATCAACAAAATGCTTTATCATATCTTTAAGGTTGAGCATTTGAGGTCTACCTTTGACAAGAGCAATTGTATTTACACTAAATGAGGATTGTAGAGGACTATACTTAAACAACTTGTTAAGAACAATATTTGGAATTGCATCTCTTTTTAAAACAAACACTATTCTCATACCATTCCTGTCTGATTCATCTCTGATAGTTGAAATACCTTCTAACTTTTTATCGTTTACTAAATCAGCAATTTTTTTTATCATATCAGCTTTGTTAACCTGGAAAGGTATTTCTGTGACAATAATTGACTCTTTGCCATCAACTTCTTCAATTTCAGCCTTACCTCTCATAACAACTTTACCTCTTCCAGTATGGAAGGCCTCCTTAACACCTTCATAGCCGTGTATAATACCACCTGTAGGAAAATCTGGTGCTTTTACAAATTGCATTAGACCATCAATATCAATTGAATTATCTTTTATATACTCAAGGGTTCCGTCTATAACTTCTGTTAAATTATGTGGTGGAATATTAGTAGCCATACCAACAGCAATACCAGATGCACCATTGACTAATAAAGCAGGAATTTTTGTTGGTAAAACTGTAGGTTCTTTTAATGTATCATCAAAATTTAGTTTGTAATCAACCGTATCTTTTTCTATGTCAGAAAGCATCTCTTCTGATATTTTTTGCATTCTCGCCTCAGTATATCTCATTGCTGCAGGACTATCTCCATCAACAGAACCAAAATTACCTTGACCGTCAACAAGCATGTATCTTAGGCTCCAATCTTGAGCCATTCTAACCATAGTGTCATAAATAGCAGAATCACCATGTGGGTGATATTTACCCATAACTTCACCTACAATTCTAGCTGACTTTTTGTGTGCTGATGAAGCTTTTACGCCTAGGTCATGCATTCCATACAATACTCTTCTGTGTACTGGTTTTAAACCATCTCTCACGTCTGGAAGAGCTCTGGAAACAATAACAGACATTGAATAATCAATGTATGCCGATTTCATTTCATCCTCTATGTTAATTGGTATTAATTTTTCGCCATCATTCATAATAAAAAAAGGTTTAATTATATCATATAAATAGTAGTTAACAAATATAGGAATTTAGATACATTATTTATGCTAGAAAATTAAGTTGAAAAGTATAATTTATTAACAATTAATTATATATAAATTTTAATACATTGTAGAGTTGTTTTAAAAAATCTTTATGATTATTTTTATAAAAATAATTTTTTATGGATGATAATTTTTCTCCAAGAGTAAAAGATGTAATAACTTACAGTAAAGAAGAGGCCTTAAGATTAGGTCATGATTTTATTGGAACTGAACATCTTGTTTTAGGTTTAATCAGAAATGGTGAAGGTAAAGCTATAGACGTATTAAACTTTCTTGGGATTGATTTAAACGAATTAAGAAGAAAAATTGAATCACTTAATCCGATCAATTTTGAGAGTGAGGTAAAAGAAACTACAAAAAAAAACCTACATCTTACTAGACAGGCTGAACGTGCTTTAAAAACAACTTTTTTAGAAGCAAAACTTTTCCAAAGTTCAATTATCAATACTGCACATCTACTTCTATGTATTCTTAGGAACGAGAATGATCCTACGGCTAAAATTTTCAATAATATGGAAATTAATTATAACGTTGTTAAAGACGAGTATAAATCTATAATTGGAAAAGATGATTTTTCAGATGAACCTACACAAAATAATGATGGTTCTGATATCCAAGAATTAAAATCTCCTCAAACCTCAAAGACAAAACCCAAAGCGAATAAGAAATCTAAAACACCTGTTCTTGATAATTTTGGAAAAGACCTAACATTGATGGCTGAAAATGATGAACTTGACCCTATAATAGGAAGGGAGGTAGAAATTCAAAGAGTATCACAAATACTAAGTAGGAGAAAGAAAAACAACCCCTTGTTAATTGGAGAACCTGGTGTTGGAAAATCAGCTATTGCTGAAGGTCTTGCGATAAGAATAATTAAGAAGAAAGTTTCCAGAGTACTATACAATAAGAGAATTATTTCTCTAGATCTGGCAAGTTTAGTTGCTGGAACAAAATACAGGGGACAATTTGAAGAAAGAATGAAGGCTGTCATGAATGAATTAGAAAAAAACTCTGACATTATTCTTTTTATTGACGAAATTCATACTATAGTTGGTGCCGGAGGAGCAACTGGGAGTCTTGATGCTTCAAATATGTTTAAACCTGCACTTGCAAGAGGCACGATACAATGTATTGGAGCAACTACACTTGATGAATACAGAAATTCTATAGAAAAAGATGGAGCTTTAGAGAGAAGATTTCAAAAAATAATTGTTGAAGAAACAAATGAGGAGGAAACTCTAGAAATATTAAAAAATATTAAAGATAAATACGAGGACCATCATAACGTAATATATACGGCTGAGGCACTTCATGCATGTGTAAAACTTACCTCAAGATATATGAATGATAGGCATTTGCCTGATAAGGCAATTGATGCTTTGGACGAAGCAGGTTCAAGAGTACACTTAACTAATTTAGATGTACCACAACATATTGATGAGTTAGAGGTTGAGTTAGAAGACGTAAAAGTTAGTAAAAATAACGCAGTAAAAAATCAAAAATATGAAGAGGCTGCTAGCTTTAGAGATAAAGAAAAAATAATCGAAAACAAACTTAATTCTGCTCAAATCCAATGGGAAGATGAATGCAAAAAAAATAAAGAAATCGTTAATGAGGAAAGTATTGCTGACGTTGTATCAATGATGACAGGAATACCACTAAACAAATTAAAACAATCAGAAAGTAATAAATTATCCAAACTTACCTCAATTATTAAAAAAAATATTATTGGTCAAGATAAAGCAATTGACAAAGTGGTAAAATCTATTCAGAGAAACAGAGCTGGCCTAAAAGACCCAAAAAAGCCCATTGGTTCATTCATATTTCTCGGACAAACCGGTGTAGGTAAAACTCAATTAGCAAAAACCCTTGCCAAAGAATTATTTGACAGTGAAGAGGCATTAATCAGAGTTGATATGAGTGAATATATGGAAAAATTTGCTGTTTCGAGATTAATCGGCGCCCCTCCTGGTTATGTTGGATATGAAGACGGAGGACAACTTACAGAAAAGATACGGAGAAAGCCATATGCGGTAGTATTACTTGATGAAATTGAAAAGGCCCATCCAGATATATTCAATATGCTATTACAAGTTTTAGACGATGGTTTTCTTACAGATAGCCTTGGAAGAAAGATTGATTTTACAAATTGTGTTATTATAATGACCTCAAATATTGGAGTTAAAAAAATTCAAGATTTTGGTTCAGGTGTTGGTTTTGGTACTACAGCAAAAAAATCTCAGGAAGATTCATTCACAAGAAAAACCATTATAAATGCTCTTCAAAAGAAGTTTGCACCGGAGTTTTTAAATAGAATTGATGAAGTGATAATTTTTAATACACTTTCAAAAGAAAACATTCACAAAATAATTGATATTGAATTATCCAAATTATATCAAAGAATCGAAGAATTAGGTTATAAGATAAAATTAAGTAAAAAAGCTAAGGAATTTTTAGCCAAAAATGGATATGATAAGAAATACGGAGCTAGACCTCTAAAAAGAACGATCCAAAAACATATAGAAGACTTAATTGCTTCAGAAATACTAAATTCTATGATTAACGAGGGAGATACTATAAATATTGATCATTTATCTAGAAAAGAAGAATTAAGTATTAAGATTCAAAATAAAAGAGAATCTAAAACATCAAAAAAATAAACTTAGGCTACTCTTCTATTCTTCTTCAAATATTTTGAAACTTTAACTATGTCTCTATGAAAAACTCTATCAGATGATATTTTTGGATGAATTTTTCTTATTGCCGATATAAATTGTTCAATTAAATCTGATGTTTTGTGATTATTAAATTCTTTTGCCTGAATGGCAGTTATTATTTCAATAGCAAAAATTTCGTATAAGTTATTTATTATGTCTCTCAATTGATTTGCTCCATTTGCACCCATACTTACATGATCTTCTTGTCCATTTGAAGAAGTAATAGAGTCGGTGCTTGAGGGTGTTGCCAATTGTTTATTAGCACTTACTAAACTAGCAGATGTGTATTGAAGAATCATTAACCCTGAATTTAGTCCTGGATCATTTATCAAAAAAGGTGGTAACCCTCTTTTCCCTGACATTAAATTAAAAACCCTTCTTTCAGAAATACTCCCAAGCTCTGAAATCGAAATTTTAAGAAAATCTATTGCGTAAGCTAGCGGTTGACCATGAAAATTCCCTCCTGAAATAATTTTATCCTCTTTAACAAATATTATCGGGTTATCAGTTACGGAGTTAATCTCTGTATTTATTATTTCTAAAATATAATTTAAAGTTTCTTGTGTAGCTCCATGAACTTGTGGTATACATCTAAACGAGTAAGGGTCTTGAATATGATCTTTTTTAATTCTTTCTGTTTCACCACCTTTTAAATTATTAATAATTGATTTTGAAACATTTATTTGACCCCTATATGGCCTTACATCAGAAATTAAAGAATTAAATGGTGATAGATTACATTTGAAAGCATCGATCGAAATACTTGAGATAAGATTGGCATATTCGGATATATTAACTGAATGAATTGCAGAATTAATCAGCGATGATAACATATATTGAGTACCATTAATTAAAGCTAACCCCTCTTTAGATCCAAGTTTAAGTGGTTTAAGATTAAACTTATTTAGTAAATCTGTAGATTCATATATTTTACCGTTAAATTCCACCTCACCTAATCCGATTAAAGGGAGTGATAAATGGGATAATGGTGAAAGATCTCCAGAAGCTCCTAATGAGCCGTATTTATAAATAACCGGATTTATATTATTATTAAAAAAGAAAAGAAGTCTTTCAATTGTTTCAAGTTTAATTCCACTAAATCCTTTCGAAAGTGATATTATTTTTAACAGAATCATTAATTTGACTATTTCTGAATCTACTTTATCACCTACCCCACAAGCATGTGATTTTAACAGATTAGTTTGCAATTTAACTAAATCATTTTCATCAATCTTAAAATTTTGAAGGTCACCGAAACCAGTGTTAACTCCATAGTAACTTTCATCAGAATCTGTAATCTTTTTTTCTAGATAACTCCTTGATGTATTTATTTTATCAATTACTGAAGAATCAATTGAAAGATTTAAATCTTCATTTATAATTTTGTAGATATCATTAAACGTAATATTAATATCTTTTATAATGAATGAATTCATTTAAATTAAATTTGATCTAAAATTAATTAAATTTGATTTCACAAAAAATTTTAAGATGAAGAAAACTGCTCTTTATGACTCACACCTCGAATTAAATGCTAAATTAATTGATTTTGCAGGTTACATGATGCCTGTTCAATATGAAGGTGTAAATATTGAGCATAAAAATGTTAAGGACAATGTTGGAGTGTTTGATGTTTCTCACATGGGTGAATTTTATGTTCATGGAGACGAAGCTGAAATTTTTCTACAATCTGTTCTTAGCAATGATATAAGCAAAATTAAAAAGGGTCAAGCTCAATATAATTGTATTCCAAATAAAAATGGAGGTATTGTTGATGATCTTATCTTGTATAAATTTGAAGATAACAGATATATGATGGTTGTAAACGCCTCAAATATTGATAAAGACTTAGATTTTTTAAATAAAAATAATAAGTTCAATACACAGTTAATTGATGTTTCTGATTCCTTCTCATTAATTGCAATACAAGGACCTTATGCTTTAGAAGTTTTAGATCCAATTTTTGATATTAATCTTAAAGAAATAAGTTATTACAATTTTGAATATGTTAATGGAATAATTATTTCAAATACTGGTTATACCGGATGTGGTGGGTTCGAAATATATTGTAAAAATGAAATTGCTAAAGACTTATGGGATAAAATTTTTGAGTCTGGAAAAAAATATGGAATTAAACCAACGGGGTTAGCTGCAAGAGATACGCTTCGTCTTGAAATGGGATTCTGTTTGTACGGAAACGATATTGATGAAAACACTTCACCTATTGAAGCTGGTCTTTCATGGATAACAAAAACAAACAAGATATTCACGTCTAGTGAAATATTTAAAAAGCAAAAGATTGAAGGGGTTAAAAGGAAATTAATTGGTTTTAAAATGGAAGAAAAAGCTATTCCAAGAAAAAACTACGACATATTGAATGAAAATAATGAAATTATTGGTGTTGTAACATCTGGAACTATGTCTCCTTCACTAAATATTGGTATTGGTTTGGGTTATGTTAAAGTTGAATATTCAAAACCCGGAACGGAGATATTCATTCAAATAAGAAAAAATATTAAAAAAGCTTTAGTTGTAAAACCGCCTTTTAAATAAAAATATGGGAAGAGCATTTGAATTTAGAAAAGCCAGAAAAATGAAAAGATGGTCAGCTATGAGTAAAGCTTTTACAAGGATTGGAAAAGATATTGTAATTGCTGTTAAGGAAGGTGGTGTTGATCCTGATTCGAATTCAAAACTAAGAGCTGTTATACAAAATGCTAAAGCTGTCAATATGCCAAAAGACAATATTGATAGAGCGATCAAAAGAGCATCGGACAAATCTTTGGGAAATTATAAAGAAATATTGTTTGAAGGTTACGCCCCATATGGAGTTGCAATTTTAGTAGAAACAGCTACCGATAATAATACTAGAACTGTTGCTAATATTAGAAGTTATTTTAACAAATGTAATGGTGCTTTGGGTACATCTGGCTCAGTAATTTTTATGTTTGATCACACATGTAACTTCAAAATTAAAAACCAAGACATTGATGTTGAAAATCTTGAATTTGAACTTATTGACTTTGGTGCAGAAGAAGTTTTTGAAGATGAAGATGGGATTTTAATTTATGGGGCTTTTGATAGTTTTGGTGAAATTCAAAAAGCATTAGAATCAAAGGAAATAAAAATAATTTCATCGGGGTTTGATAGGATTCCTAATAATCTTAAAAATGTAAATGAACAAGAAAAGTTAGAAGTTGAAAAACTGTTAGAGAAAATTGAAAATGATGATGATGTTCAAAATGTTTTTCACAATATGAATGTTTAGTTTTTTTTGTAAAAACTATATTCCTTAATCTTTCCTACAACTCCATGAAAGTAGTTTTCAATATAATCAAAGTCTGATTCTTTATCCCCTGACGGGTAAAATGGTTCTGAGATTAAGGTTTTTTTATTTTTAAAATCTAGAGTCATTAAGAAAATTGGTACTTTTGATTCGAGTGCTATATAATAGAATCCTGATTTAAGTTTTTCTACTCTTTTTCTTGTTCCCTCAGGTGCTAGAGATAATCGAAATTCATCTTTTGAATTAAATATATTTACTATTTGTCTAACTAAATTATTGTTTGATTTTCTATCAACAGGAACTCCTCCAGTCCATTTAAAAATTATGTTTAAAGGAAAAACAAATAATTCTTTCTTTGCAAGGTAATTAGATTTAAAACCTATTGAACCTCTAATTAAAACCCCTAAATAAAAATCTAACCAGTGAGTATGTGGAACAGTGATTATAACTGATTTTTTTATCGTGTCTTTAGATAAGGTTTTATTACCTGTGATTTTCCAGCCAATTAGGTTTAAAATAAGCTTATATACTGTCTTTTTCACTGAAAAATTTTATTGCTTTTTTAAGATCATCTTCTGTATCAATTCCAACAAACATCTCATTAGAAATAATCATTTTAATTTTAATATTGTTCTCAATTAGTCTTAATGCTTCTATTTTTTCTGATTTTTCCAAAACTCCAATATTTAATTTAGAAAATTCTAGCAACGTTTCCTTTCTAAAAGCGTAAATACCAATATGTTTGTGTGCAATTGAAGTATTAATGTTTCTTTTAAACGGGATGGGATATCGAGAAAAAAATATAGCATTACCAGCTTTATCTGTGATAACTTTTACGTTGTTTGGATTGTTTAGTTCTGAATCATCGGAAATAGGTGTCATCAGTGAAACTATTCCTATAGACTTATCCAAATCAATTTTAAATACATTTATAATTGACTCTATAGTTTTTGCTTTAATAAAGGGTTCATCGCCTTGAACATTAATAATAATATCAGCATTAATATCTGATGCAATCGCTGCTATTCTATCAGTTCCAGTTTGATACTGATTTTTATCAAATAAAAAATTGATATGATGATTTTTTAATTCTTTTAAAATTTCTTCATTGTTGGTAACGACTAAAACATCATCAAAAAGACGAGAATTCTTTGTTGCCTCATATGTTCTTCTTATTAATGTTTTTCCACAAATATCTCTTAATAATTTATTAGGAAGTCTGGAAGAATTCAACCTTGCAGGTATAACAGCAATAACTTTCATATCACTAAATTACTATTTAATGATTAATATCATTGATTAAAACCAATAAGATGTAATTTATTCTTAGCTCTGGTTACAGCTGTGTATAGCCATCTTAAAAAATCTTTATCTATACCGTTTGGTAAGTATGGAAATTCCAGAAATATTGATCCCCATTGTCCACCTTGTGACTTGTGACATGTAAATGAATAAGCAAACTTAACCTGAAGAGCATTAAAAAAACTATTATTTTTCACTGCTAAATGTCTTTTATACTTTGTTTTTATATTCATGTAATCTTTTAAAATTTCCTGATATAGGTTATTCATTGAGTTAAAATCTAATGCAGAACTATTTATGTATAATGAATCGAGAATTAAAACAGTTTCAAAATGATCAATTTTTGGATAATCTACCATTGAAATTTTTACCTCTGCAAATTTAAATCCATAAAGTTGTTTGATATTGTCAATTTCTTCTATTTTGATTATGTCTCCATTTGCAATAAATCCAATATCTCTTTTATTATTTAGCCAAAAATAGTTGTTTTTGATGACCATTAATAAATCTCCAACATTTATTGTGTTATCATTATTTAATATTTTATCTCTTACAGCTTGATTATAAAGATTAGCTCTTTTGTTTGACCTTACTATTAAAGCCGTTTCCTCTAATCCAAATTTATTGTATGATTCTTGGATTAAATTCATTAAATGTTCTCCATCCTCAATATGAACAACATCATTAAAAGAATCAAAATTAAAGCTTATATCATCATAAAAACCTTTTTCAATTTTATTTCTTATTGATGTGGCATAAGAAAGGATTCCTGATTCTTTTTCTTGTCTAACGACATCTATAAGTTCAATTGCCGTAATTTCCTTAGCATACTCTTTTTCTAAATAATCTTTATCAAGAGCAAAAGAAATGTTTGATCTCACCGGTGGTAATTGAGCAGTATCGCCAATTATTAACAACTTACATTTAAATCCTGAATAAACATATTTTATTATGTTATCAAGTAAGGATTGAGAAAATAACCCAATTCCATCATTTCTGCTGGTACTAATCATTGAAGCCTCATCTACAACAAATAATGTATTTTTATGCTTATTTACTTTTAGTTTAAATTCTAAATTACCAGAAAAATTATTTTTTGTGAAAAAAATTTCTTTATGAACAGTAAATGCCTCTTTGTTGCAATAAGATGAAATCACCTTTGCTGACCTTCCAGTAGGTGCTAACAGAATAACACTTTTTTTTATTTTCCATAAATTTTTGACAACATTTGAAATTATGTATGTTTTTCCTGTTCCCGCATATCCTTTTAAAAGAAAAATTTCATTTTTATTATTACCTTGAATAAAAGAAATTATTTTATCAAGTGCTAATTCCTGGAATTGATTTAATTGATTTTGGAGGTTTTTTTTTATTATTTCAGAAAGATTTAGCTCCATTTTAGATTTAAATTAGATTATCAAATATATAAATGTTTTTTATTGTCAATGATTTTTACAAATAAAAAAAAATTGTAGTTTTGTTAATCTTGAAAACACTAATAAATAATGATGAAATTCCTTCTTTTCCTGTCTCCTCTTATTGCAATTGGAATAGTATACTACATTAAAACCAGAATGCAAGACAAACACAAACCATATGTATTAGGAAGTTTATGGATACTCATTCTTATATTTGCATCCCTACTATTTACTTCCATTTATGATGAGATAAAATTTGATGAAGTAAAAAACACTAGATACCAAGTAGTAATTAAAAATCTAAAAGATATTAGGGATACTCAACTTGCTCACAGGACAGTAAAAGGTTTTTTTCAAAATAATTGGGATAGTTTAGTCAAATTTGTTGAAATTGATTCCTTTACCATTACGCAAAGAAGAGACTCCAGCGTTCTTGACAAAGAAATGACAAAAAGATATGGTGGAGTTAAAACCTATAAAGATATTGTTATTGTTGATACATTAGGATTTGTTTCTGTTAAAGACTCTCTATTTGGAGTTGATAACAGGTATGAAACAATGATGTATGTACCATTTTCAAAAAATGATAATACAAAGTTTCAGATTAAAGCAGGCTTTTTAAATCAAAATGGTATTGATATTCCTGTATTTGAGGCACTGGTTAAAAAGAGAATTATTCTTCATGACCAATCATTAAATCTTATTTTAAAAGAAAATCAGGTACAATCAGTTGACGGAGTTAACGGGCCTTCTTTGAAAATTGGATCAATGGATGAAGTAAACACCAATGGTAATTGGCCAAAAAACTATTCAAAAGATAAATAATTTAGTTAACTATAATAGCCTTTCTCTGGTAATTCATATTAATGAAAACTGGGTAGTATTTTGTTTGTTCAATGATACCAAGTTAGTTGATTTAAATAAAGTAAATTTTTTACACGAAAAGAAATCGACATTTATATTAAAGATTATAAAAAAATATTTGAAATCTTTTTTTAAAAAAAATACTCCTAAAAAGGTTAAGCTCATATATTACAATAAATCATCTGCACTGGTTCCTCACGATTTATTTGACAATAAAAATTCCTTAAACTATTTAAAATATAATACAAGAATTCAAATAAATGATTTAGCTGCAAACGATTTGATTTTAGAAGATCAAATCAATAATGTATATATCCCCTATACTGATATCAACAATTATATTTTTGAGAAATTCAAAGCATTTGATTTTTATCATTATTCATCTGTTTTGCTAGAAATGCTTTCAAATGAGCTTACAGATAATTTTTCACAAAAAATTTTTCTAAATGTTAATAATAGTTTTATTGATATATTATATTTTAAAAACAAACAATTAATATTTTTTAATTCGTTTGATTTTAAATCCAAGGAAGATATACTATACTACCTACTATTTACTTTTTCAGAATTAAGTCTAAACCCTGACACTTCGCATTTAATATGTTGTGGTCTTGTTGATTTGGAATCTGAATTATACGGTCTTTTATATAATTATATTAGAAACATAGAATTATTAGAATTTGAAGAAATTCAAGGAATTGATTCTAATATTCTAAAATCAAATATTTTGTTAAGTAATTTTTAATGAGGATAATCTCTGGAAAATTTAAAGGAAGAAGCATCAAGATCCCGAAGAATTTACCCATTCGTCCTACTACTAATCTTGCAAAAGAAAGCATATTCAATATAATTTCTAATAAATTTGATTTTAATAACTTAAAAGTTCTTGATTTATTTACTGGATCTGGAATGATAGGCTTAGAGTTTATTTCAAGAGGTTCTGATGTAACTTTCGTTGATAATAATATGAAATGTATTAAACATGTTTCAAACATATTAAGTCTTTTAAGCCTTAATTCAAAAATAATTAAGAAAGATGTTTTTAAATATCTTGTGAATTGTAATGATAAATATGATTTAATCTTTGCTGATCCACCGTATTCTCATACAATTGAAAAATATGAAAAATTGATTAAGTTAGTTACAGAAACTACAATAAATAATTCTAATGGATTATTTATCTTGGAACATTACAAGAAAATTGATTTTAGTCAATTTGAAAATTTTTTTGAAATACGCAGATACGGGGATTGCTCTTTTACATTTTTTAAACAAAAAAGCGGGTAATACCCGCTTTTCAGTGAATCTATAAGCCGAATTCTGTACTTTTTTAAAAGTTCTTGTCATTTATCTTGATATATAGTTACCTATATATTCTAGCTGCCTACCCTCCAACATTGAACGTACAATTCTCAAAAGCTGGTTTACATGGCATTTCACCGCACAGAGTTTACATGATTTCACTACAGCATTACCTGTACATACTTTCTGTTGCACTTTTCCTAACCTTTCAGTTGATGGTCGTTAACCATTGTGCTGTACTTTGGTGTTCGGACTTTCCTCTATATAATAGCGACAAGACGATTCACACTGCAAATATATGAATGTTAATATAAATACATAATTAAAAGATTTATTTGATAAAAAAATCTTGTCATTTTCCTATATTTAATCAGACATTTAATTCTCTAAACAATATGAGTGAATTTTTAGTTTCTGCACGAAAATATAGACCTGTTAACTTCGAAGATGTTGTTGGTCAGGAAACAATTACTACTACTCTAAAAAATGCTATTAAAAATAATAAATTAGCTCAAGCACTATTATTTACAGGTCCCAGAGGTGTAGGTAAAACAAGTTGTGCAAGAATTGTTGCAAGAGAAATAAATAGTTTTGAAATCAATGATGATAATTCTTATAATATCTTTGAGCTTGATGCTGCATCTAACAACGGAGTTGAAGGAATTAGAAATCTAATTGATCAAACGAGAATTCCACCTCAAATTGGTAAGTATAAAGTATATATTATTGATGAAGTACATATGTTGTCATCAGGAGCATTTAATGCTTTTTTGAAAACTTTAGAAGAACCCCCTGCTCATTGTATTTTTATTCTAGCTACAACGGAAAAACACAAAATTATCCCAACAATACTGTCAAGATGTCAAATTTATAATTTTAAAAGAATAACAAATAATGATATCATTATACATCTTAAAAATATTTGCGCATTAGAAAAAATAGAAAGTGATAATGATGCTTTAATTCAAATTGCAAATAAATGTGATGGAGCTATGAGAGATGCATTACAACTTTTTGATAAAGTTGTTGGTATCAATAAAAAAATAACTTCAGAAATGGTTTTAGAAAACCTAAACTCTGTAAGTTTTGAAATGTACTTAGAAATTATCAATGTAATAAATGAAAAAGACATCCCTAACTTAATAAATCTTACTAACACAGTATTAGACATGGGTATTTCAGGGGACTTATTTATTTCAGGAATATCATCATTCTACAGAGATGTTTTAGTAAGTAAAAATGAGCTATCTCACAAACTTTTGAATTATGATGAGTCTAAAGTTAAAATCTTGATTGAATTGGGGTCAAAGATTGAATATAATACCATTATTGAATATTTAAATATACTTAATGAGGCTGAAATAAATTTTCAAAAAAGTTTAAATCAAAGGTTATTGATTGAACTAACACTTTTAAAAATTTCATCACTTGAGTTTGACGACAAAAAAAAAAAATTTAAATATCAATTAATACCAGTATCAACTTTTCAGAGCCAATTATTTAGAGAGCACAAATCAAAAGTTAAAATACAGAAAGAAAAAAAACCAATTGCAAATATAAATATTGCTGACTTTGAAACCTCTACTCTTTCACTTAAAAGTTTAGAAAAAAACAAATCAGAAATTGATCATAAACTAGTTGAGAATGAAATTTATGATGAAAAAAATATTTCCTCAGAGGATATAATTGAGACGTGGAATGAATATGCTAAAATTCAAGAAGATAAAGGAAAGTATAATATAGCATCAATTCTACGAATTTCAACTCCTGGTTTTGAAAAAAATACTATCATATATAGTGTGCCTAATAATACAACTTCCCTAGAGATTGACTTTGAAAAACAGCAATTACTTTTATTTTTTAGAACAAAGTTAAAATCAAAAATAGATTTAACTGTAAGCGTAGACAAAAAGATAGAAAGCAAAAAAGCATATACTAACAAAGAGAAATATCTGTTGCTAAAAGAAAAAAATCCTTTAATTGATAATTTAAAGGATGAATTTAAATTATCAATCTAAGCAATTGCCCTTCCTTATTATTTAAATGAATATGCCTTATAACTCCGTCAGCTAAGCCAATTCTTGGCACTATGAATGATTTTGATTTTGAATATTTTAATGACTTCAAATATATATTTATAGCTGGAATTATAACATCTGCTCTATCTGCATTTAATTGAAGCTTAAAAATCCTATCCTCAAAAGACATACTCTTAACAAGAGAATTAATGTCTTCTAATTCACTAATATCAATTACTTGATTTATATTTTTTTTAGAAATTTTTAAAATTTTATCTGCATTTCCTCCTGAACCTATAACAACAATATCTTTATAAAGTTTAGAATTATTTTCAATCCAGTTTTTAAAATTATGCCATGATATGTCTTTAGTAATATTATTTAATGTTCTGACTGTTCCAATTTTAAATGATCTTGTATTAACGATTTTATTCTTAGAAATAAGATTTAACTCAGTACTTCCACCTCCAACATCAACATACAAGTAATTGTTTACTGGATTTTCCATAGTATCTAAAAAAAAATTAGCAATCATTAAAGCCTCTTTTTTTCCCGAAATTAAATCAATTTTAATGTTAATTTTTGATGATATATCTTCAATAATTTTAGTTGAATTCTTTGCTTCCCTCATAGCTGAAGTTGCTACTGCTTTAAACATATAAACCTCATGCATTTGCATTAAAATTTTAAAAGCTTTTAAGGTTTTTTGAAGTTTTTTTAATTTTTTATCTGAAATTTTACCTTTAGAAAACACATCCTCACCCAATCTTAAAGGAACTCTAACAAGGCTGATTTTTTTAAATTTCGTGTCTGTTTTATTTACTTTAATACTTTTTATGAGTAATCTAACAGCATTGGAACCAATATCAATTGCTGCAAGCTTATGTATATTATTCATAATTAAGGACTTAATCTGTCAATTTTCCAAAGATTATCTACAAATTTATATCTAATTCTATCGTGTAATCTATTTTCTCCTCCTTGCCAGAATTCATATTCAATCGGATTTACGATAAACCCCCCCCAATTTTCAGGTCTAGAAATATCTTTATTATCAAATTCTTGAATTAGTGAGTTAAATTTTTCAATAAGAAAATCTTTGGATGGAATTACTGAGCTTTGTCTTTCCGATACTAATGCACCAATTTGACTTCCTTTTGGTCTTGAATTAAAATATTTAGTACTTAAATCTTCATTAGTTTTTTTAGCATGTCCTTTAATAATAACCTGTCTTTCAAAATCCTCCCAAAAAAAAGAAATTGAAACTTTATTATTGTTTTCAATTGAAATAGCCTTATTGCTATTGTAATTTGTAAAAAAAATAAAGCCCTCATTTGAGAAGAATTTTAGTAAAACAATACGTGCATTTGGATACCCATTTGAATCTATTGTTGACAATGTCATCGCATTGACCTCAAATTTACTATCAGTTGATTTTACTTCTTTAAACCAATTATCAAATAATGAAAATGGATTTGACGGTAGATTTACCTCCTCTAGACTATTCTGTGTATATGATTTCCTTAAATTACTTACATCTCTAAGCATAATACAAATTTAAATAATAAATATTCTTAATTCTACACTTGTATGTTTTTTCCTTCCTCCGATAAAACAACATTATCAAAAATTAATTTCACTTCTTTTAAAAAATTTGAATAATCATCATACCTAGATGAAAAATGACCAATTAATAATTGTTTAACAGTGCCTTTATTTGCAAGATTTGCAGCATCAGTAGTTGTTGAATGCAAAGTTGAAAGGGCTTTATCTCTATCCTTTTCAAGAAATGTAGTTTCACAATACAATAAATCTACACATTTAATATAATCAACTAACTTGTCAAAATAAACTGTATCACTACAGTAGGCAAATGACTTTGATTTAGGCCCCTCAGCCGTAACCTTTAAATAATCTATTTCTTCACCATCTTCATTAAAAACATTTTCAGATTTAGTCAATTTATTATAATAAACTTTGTCGATTTTAAATTCGATAGCCTTTTTAAGTAATAATTTTCTTCTTTTTTTCTTTTCTTTAATACGAAAACCATTTGTATATACAGAGTGCTTTAATGGAAAAGCTTTAATTATAAAATTAAAATCTTCAAAAATGATTTCTTCACTTTTATTATTTAAAGATTTAAGATCTAAATTATAGTTTAAACTCATCCGTGAATACTTGATATGTGATTGAATAATTTTTAAAACAGAAGTTGGACAAAATACCGTTAATTTTTTATCTCTTTTTAAAAGTGAAAGAGTCGAAATTAATCCAATTAATCCAAAATAATGATCTCCATGTGCATGACTTATTAGTATAATATCAATTTTTGAAAGTTTAATCTTATACTTTCTTAACTGATGCTGTACACCTTCACAACAATCAATTAAAATATTAGAATTTGAAATATTTAACAGTAAAGAAGTTGAATACTTTCCTAGCTTAGGAATTGCACCTTGAGATCCTAAAACTGTTAAATTCAACGGTCAAAATTTTTCTTAGCAAGCAAATAGATTACGGCCATTCTGATAGCAACTCCATTTTCAACCTGTTCCAATATTATAGAATTATTGGAATCCGCAACTTCACTAGTAATCTCAACCCCTCTGTTTATAGGACCAGGATGCATAATCACTATTTTTTTATTTATTTTTTCCAATCTCTCCATAGTTAAACCAAAATGCTTTTTATATTCTCTTACGGATGGGAAAAAGCTATCTGACATTCGTTCGTTTTGAAGCCTAAGCATATTAGCGACATCGCACCATTCCAAGGCTTTATCTAAATTAGTCTCAACCTTTACCCCAAAATCTTTAAGATACTTAGGGATAAGTGTATTAGGTCCACATACTTTGATATTTGCGCCTTGTAATTGAAGTGCAAATATATTTGATAAAGCAACTCTGCTATGAATAATATCTCCAACGATAAGAATATTTTTGTTTCTTAAATCACCAATTTCTTGCCTCATTGAATATGAATCAAGCAGAGCTTGGGTTGGATGCTCATGAGCTCCATCTCCAGCATTAATAATTGTAGCATTAACTTTTTCTGATAATAATTGTGGGGCACCAGGGTTAGAATGTCTTATAACAACCATATCAACCTTCATTGATAAGATATTATTCACAGTATCAATTAAAGATTCGCCTTTTTTAAGAGATGATTGTGAAGATGAAAAATTTAAAACATCCGCTGACAATCTTTTTTCAGCTAATTCAAATGATAATTTTGTTCTAGTAGAGTTTTCAAAAAAAAGATTTGCTATCGTTATATCTCTAAGGGATGGAACTTTCTTTATAGGTCTATTTATAACCTGCTTGAAATTATCTGTAGTTTCAAAAATTAATTCTAAATCATTTTGATTTAAGAATTTTATACCCAATAAATGATCTACACTAAGATTTTCCATTCATCAAATTTTCAATATATACGTGATTACCATATTTATTGTCATTCCATTTTACGTTAACTTTTTGATTTTCATAAATGTCAACCTGTATACCCTTGTAATCAGGTTGAATTGGCAATTCTCTACTAAATCTTCTATCGATTAGGATTAATAATTCTATTGTTTTTGGTCTACCAAAACTCTCAATAGCTGTTAATGCAGCTCTTATTGTTCTTCCAGTATACAAGACATCATCAATAAAGACAACTTTTTTATTTTCAACTAGTAATTTAAAATCATTTTTATTTGGAATTAGAATATCTTTATTTCTTCTAAAATCATCCCTAAAAAAAGTAATATCAAGAAACCCATGATCGACTCTATTAATATTATAATTTGATGATAAAGTTTTTAAAAGACTCTTACAAAGTGATTTTCCACGTGGTTGTAACCCTACTAGTACTGAATCTTTAAAATCATTATGATTTTCAGAAAGTTGACAAGCTAACCTATCAATAGATAAATTTAATTGGTCATTATTAAGGATTATTTTTTTACTCATTGAAAGAAAATATCATTTCAAATTAAAAAAAAAGCCTTTCAATTGAAAGGCTTTTTTTATTATTTTCCATCCATTTTATCTTTTAGCTCTTGCAATTGTTCATTTGCGTCACCTAATGTATTCTTGGACGAGAGTTTATCATCTTTCATTTTTTTAGTCATAACTTTTTTATTAATCTCTTCAATATCTTTAAAAGTCTGAGTGTGAGATAACACAACCCTCTTAGTGTCTTTATTGAACTCAATTACCTTAAGGTCAATTAATTCACCTTTTTTAAGCTTACTGCCATCTTCTTTGAACATATGTCTAGACGGAATAAATGCAATAACATCATCATTAAACTTAACAGTCGCACCTTTAGGAACAATTTCGAAAATTTCGGAATTATGTATTGAATCCATAGAAAATTCTGTTTCATATTTGTTCCATGGGTTTTCTGTCAATTGTTTATGTCCTAGACTAAGTTTTCTATTTTCAACATCAAGTTCTAAAACTAAAATATCAATTTTTTCTCCAGTTTTACAAAATTCTCGTGGATGGTGTATTTTCTTTGTCCATGATAAGTCAGAGATATAAATTAGACCATCGACACCCTCTTCTAGTTCAACAAATACACCAAAGTTTGTAAAGTTTCTTACAATACCAGAATGTTTTGATTGTACCGGATATTTCTTAGTTATATCTGTCCATGGATCGGGTGTTAACTGTTTAACACCTAAAGACATTTTTCTTTCTTCTCTGTCAAATGATAAAATTCTTGCCTTCACTTCATCACCAACATTAAAGAAATCTTGAGCAGATCTTAAATGAGTTGACCAGGACATTTCTGAAACATGAATTAAACCTTCAACACCTTCTGATATCTCAACAAATGCTCCATAATCAGCAATTACGACAACCTTACCTTTAACCTCGTCTCCTACTTTTATTTCTTCTGAAAGTGCTTCCCATGGATGTTTACTAAGTTGTTTTAAACCTAATTGAATTCTAGATTTATCCTCGTCAAAATCTAAAATAACTACTTTAAGAATTTGATCTAATTCCACTAACTCATTTGGATGACTAATTCTTGACCAAGATAAATCTGTAATATGGATTAGTCCATCAACACCACCAAGGTCCATAAAAACTCCGTAGGATGTAATATTTTTTACAACACCCTCAAGAATCTGTCCTTTTTCTAATTGCTTGATGATTTCTTTTTTCTGTGATTCAATATCAGCTTCAATTAAAGCCTTGTGAGAAACCACAACGTTTTTAAACTCATGATTTATCTTAACAACCTTAAACTCCATGGTTTTATTTACATATTGATCATAATCCCTAATTGGTTTAACATCAATTTGTGAGCCAGGCAAAAAAGCTTCAATACCGAAAACGTCAACTATCATCCCACCTTTAGTTCTACATTTTACAAATCCGTTTACAATTTCACCTGAATCATGGGCTTCATTTACTCTGTCCCAAGCTTTAATAACTCTTGCCTTTCTATGTGACAAGATTAGTTGTCCAGTAGCATCTTCTCTTATATCAATTAAAACCTCTACTTTGTCTCCAATTTTTAAATCAGGATTATATCTAAATTCGTTTAAGGAAATTACACCTTCAGATTTTGAATTTATGTCTATTATAGCTTCTCTGTCAGTCATGTGAATAACAGTTCCTTCTACAACGTCGTTTGTTAATGTTTCAACAAAATTTTCCTCAACTAATTTTTCGAATTCTTTAATTTGCTTGTCATCAACTTGATCAATACCTTCTTCATAGTTATGCCAGTCAAAATCTGACAAATTATTATAATTTTTATCAATTTCTTCGGAATCTTTTTTTGGTTTAGTAGCATTTTTTGAAGATTCTTTTACAGCTACATTTTCTTCTACTATTTCTTCAGTAGTTTCTTTTTTTTCAGCTTTTTTTGGCATGACGAAAAATTTGTATTCTAAAATTCTAACTGATTTTACACATAAATTTTAGAAGAAATTAAAATATAATAAATCCTAATGCATCAGTTATTATGTGACAAAAGGCATGCGAAAATATAAAATTTAATTAAAAAAAAGAATGAACAGAAGATTTAATTAGAAAATTTTTCTTCTATTAATTGTGATATTTTATCGATTTGTTCACTAATTGACATATGACTATTGTCAATTACTATGGCATCTTTTTCAATTATCAGTGGTGAATCAGATCTAGTCGAATCTAACATGTCTCTGTTCATTATGTTGTGAAGTATATCATCATAGCTAACTGTCAAACCTTTTTTTACCATCTCTTCAAATCTTCGTTTAGCCCTAACTGAGTCTGATGCGGTTAGAAATAATTTTAAATCTGCATCTGGAAAAACCACAGAACCAATATCTCTGCCATCCATTACAACCCCTTTATCCCTATCAATAGTTCTTTGTAATTTTACCATCTCTGTTCTGATTTCTGGAATTGCAGCAATTTCACTTACTAATTTAGAAACCTGCATACTACATATCTCATTTTCAATATTTCTGCTATTTAAATATATTTCAGAGATAAGACAATTGTTGTTAAATTTAAAATTTATCGAAATCTCTCTCATCTTTTTGATAAATATTTTAATGTTATTCTTGGCAAGTGTTAACAAATTATTCTCAATTGCAAATAAGGTGACAGCTCTATACATAGATCCTGAATTGATATATATATATCCGTATTTAGTAGCTAATTCTTTAGCAATTGAACTTTTTCCAGTTGATGCATGACCATCAATAGCTATTGTTAGGTTTTTCATTAATCTAAATCAATTTGCATTCCGATGAAATTTACATTAGAAGCACTTGAGTATTTGGAATGACAATAATTAAAACGAAGTTTATTAAATTTCATTCCAAATCCAAAGGATATTCCTGAAAAATTTCTTTGCTCCAATATTCTCAATTCTTCAGATCTTCTAAAACTAAAACCTAACTGCATCTTAAAAAAAGAATCTGGAAATAACTCAACAGCAACAATTGTATGTCTTAAAATTTCATTAAAAAAAGAAACTTTTTCTTCAGAAACATTTCCATCTAAATCTGTTATAATTCTTGATGGATTAGATAATCCAATAGGCCATTTTTGAATATTTTCTAAAGTAATATGCCATGTGATGGGAGCATTTTCAAGTTTCTGTGAAACTCCTAAATTGATTTCAAATGGTAATGATTCATGAATTTCATTATATGGCTTTAATTGAAACCCTACATTCCTAAAAACCAAGGAAGCTTTAATATCATTAATATCATCTAAATAGAAAAATCCTATATCTGCTGCTAATCCGTAGGAGTTATACTGCTCAAAAGTTGATGTAATAAATTTTAAATTCGCTCCAAAAGTTATAGGCATATTTTTCAATTTAGTCGCATACCCAACTGATAAAGCAGATTCATTACCAGAAAAATTAGATGTGTAGTTACCAAATTCATCATAACCAATAAAATCTCCATAGTTTATGTAGGAAAAACCAAAGTGTAAGGTGTTTCCTCGATTATCAAGTCTATAGGCGTATGCTAAAGAGCCAAATGAAATATCAGAGAAATAGCTGAAATAATTTATTGATAGCATATTATCCATTTCCTGAGTTATAGATGATGGATTGAAAAGACCTGAAGTTACATCATCATCTAGTGTAGTTATGTTTTTACCCCCAAAAGCTAATTGTCTAGGCGAACTTGGAATATTTAAAAACTGATATGTCGATTCACCAGCAATTTGAGCAAAAGAAAGAGTAAAATTAAGTAATGAAAAAAATAAAAGTAAAACTAGAATTTTAAATTTCATATTCTTAAAACTAATTAAAAGCTGTTATATTATAATTTCTTTGGATTTTTAACAGGTTTATTAGTCAAAGCAATATCAATAACTTCACTCATCTCAGAAACATAGTGAAATGTTAATCCCTTTAGGTATTGATTATTTATTTCTTTAACATCAGCTTTATTTTGTGTAGAAAGAATTACCTCTTTTATTTTTGCTCTTTTGGCAGCTAATATTTTTTCCTTTATACCTCCAACTGGAAGAACCTTTCCTCTTAATGTTATTTCTCCTGTCATTGCAATCCTTGATTTGATTCTTTTCTGTGTAAATAAAGAAATTAGTGATGTTAACATTGCAATACCAGCACTAGGCCCATCCTTAGGAGTTGCACCTTCTGGAACATGAATATGGATATTATATTTATCAAAAACATCCGGATTTATATTGAATTGGTCTCCGTTTGATTTTATATACTCTAGTGCAATTGTTGCAGACTCTGACATAACCTTTCCTAAGTTACCAGTTATAGAAAGTTTACCTTTACCTTTTGACAAAATAGATTCAATAAATAAAATATCTCCCCCAACTCTAGTCCAGGCAAGCCCAGTTACTACTCCAGCAACTTCGTTTGATTCAAATTTATTTCTAATTAATTTAGCAGGACCTAAAATCTCTACAATATTATCATCAGAAATATTTGGGTTATATTCTATTTCAGTTGCTATATTTTTAGCACAATATCTTACAATTTTTGCGATATTTTTTTCTAATCCCCTAACTCCTGATTCCCTTGTATAACCTTCAATAATTTTTTCAATTACACGAACACTTAACTTTAAATCTTTTGATGATAAACCATGTTCTTTAATTTGTTTTGGTAGAAGAAATTTTTTACCAATCTGAACTTTATCTTCAGTAGTATATCCACTCACATTAATAATTTCCATCCTATCTAATAAGGCAGGTTGAATATTTGAAATATTATTTGACGTAGCAACAAACATTACTTTAGATAAGTCAAACCCCTTTTCCAAATAATTATCATAAAATTCATTATTCTGCTCAGGGTCAAGAACCTCAAGCATTGCAGATGATGGATCACCAACATTTGATGATGTTAATTTATCAATTTCATCTAAAACAAATACTGGGTTTGAAGTTTTTGCTTTTTTTATATTTTTAATTATTCTTCCAGGCATTGCACCTATGTATGTCTTTCTGTGACCCCTTATTTCAGCTTCATCACGTAATCCACCAAGTGAAATTCTAACATATTTTCTTCCTATTGCCTCTGCGATTGATTTACCTAATGAAGTTTTACCTACACCAGGAGGTCCTTGTAGACACAAAATAGGAGATTTCATATCATTTCTAAGCTTCAAAACAGCTAAATATTCGATAATTCTTCTCTTTACATCATCTAGACCAAAATGATCCCTATCTAGTATTCTTTTTGCTTTGACAAGATCAAATTTATCTTTTGAAAATTCGTTCCATGGCAATTCTAATATTAGATCCAAATAATTCCTTTGAACAGAGTATTCAGACACTTGAGGATTCATTCTTTGTAACTTTGCTATTTCTTTCTCAAAATGTTCCTTAACGTCTTTATTCCATTTTTTATTGGAAGCCCTCGTTCTCATGTCTTCCAATTCTGAATCATGACTTACACCTCCAAGTTCTTCTTGGATTGTTTTCATTTGCTGGTGTAAGAAAAACTCTCTTTGTTGTTGATTTAAATCACTTTGAACTTTAGATTGTATATCATTTTTTATTTCGAGTTTTTTAAACTCAACGTTCATATGTTTTAAAGTATCTAATGCTCTTTGCTGTAAATCATTAATCTCGAGAAGTGTTTGCTTTTCGCTAACAGGAAGGTTTAAATTTGAAGCAACAAAATTTATAAGGAATGAGTTGCTTTCAATATTCTTAATCGCAAATGAAGCTTCCGAGGGAATATTAGGGTTTCTTTTAATTATCTCTAAAGACAGATCTTTAATCGAGTCTATAATTGCATTAAATTCAGAATCTTTTTTTCCTGGATTCTCCTCATGATTATCTTTTATATTTGATGTAATATATGGTTTTTCTGAAATTACTCTTTCAATTTCAAACCGTTTTTTTCCTTGAATTATCACTGTGGTATTACCATCTGGCATTTGTAAAACTTTAAGAATTTTGGCTACGGTTCCAATATTGTAAATATCTTTTAACTTGGGATCTTCAATACTCTCATCTTTTTGAGCAACTACTCCAATCAATTTATTGAAATTATTGGCGTCTTTAATAAGCTTTATTGATTTGTCTCTTGAGGCTGTGATAGGTATTACAACGCCAGGGAATAGGACTGTATTTCTCAAGGAAAGTATTGGTAAGGTTTGTGGAAGCTCCTCCTTACTTATTTCCAATTCATCCTCTGGAGTCATCAAAGGTATTAATTCAGAATTTTCATCAATATCCCGAGCTGACAAATTGTCAATGTTAAAAATATTTTTTCTAGACATATAAAAATTTTATTGTTATGTAAATGATTTTATATCAGTAAATCATACAAAACACACTTATAACTATTAGTATATTTCAACTACTATGCCATTAAAATTTACCTTTTTGAAATTTGTTTTAACAAAAAAATTGATGGGATAAAAAACAATGCAAAAATTAAAATTGCAAGTCGAATACTTCCAGTAAAAACATCCATCGTAGCATACAATGCTGTACCTAACACTATACTCAGCTTTTGAGAAACATCATAAAAACTAAAATAAGATGTTGAATATTTTACATCAATCAATTTAGAATAAGTAGATCGTGAAAGAGACTGAATACCTCCCATTCCTAATCCAATAAAACCAGCAGCAATATAAAATTCGGTAGGAGTTGTTACAAAATAGCCGTAAAAACATATTATTCCCCATAAAATATTTATAGCTATTAATGTTCTTACATTACCGAAAATATCAGAAAGTTTTGCACTTAAGTAAGCTCCTGCTGCAGCAAGTATCTGAATAACAATAATTGCTAATATAAGGCCTGTTTGCATGCTTTCTGCATTCTTCCAACTTATTTCGTCTAAGTCTGCACCAAAATAACTAGCTAATAAAATAATGGTTTGGGTTGGAATTGTAAAAATAAAAAATGATAATAGAAATATTCTTAGTTTTCTATTGCCCTTAAGTTGTTTTAAAACATCAACTAACTGGTTAAAACCACTCAAAAAAGTATTGATTGAATATAGATCACTTTTTTTAATATTATAATGTTTTCTTCCGGGTAAATGATAAAATGAATATTGACTGAAAACCAACCACCAAAATCCAACAAGAACAAATGAAATTTTGACTGCTTGCTGCTGATCATTCAAGTTCAAAATTTCAGGAAATTGCATCATGACCAAACAAAAAATGAGCAAAATTATACTTCCAAGATAACCAAGAGAATAACCTTTGGCACTTGTAATATCTTGTTGATCTATATTTGCAATATCCGGTAAATATGAATTATAAAAAACCAGACTTCCCCAAAATCCAACTACTGCAAAGAAGTAATATATTATTCCTAAGTCAAAATTGTCTAAATCAAAGCTATATAATAACATACAAGAAATCGCACCTAAATAACAGAAAAACTTCATAAAGAGTTTTTTATATCCAGTATGATCAGCTATACCAGATAATAAAGGTGAGATTATAGCTAATATCAAAAAGGTAAATGATGAAATATATCCAATGAAAGCATCGTTTTCTATTGAATTAAACCATAAAAAATCAACACTTTCCCCTTTTGTTATTGATTTAAAATAGATTGGAAATATTGCAGTTGATATAACAAGTGGGTAAACAGAATTTGCCCAATCGTAAACAGCCCATGCATTTAATAACTTTTTATCACCTTTTTTATAAAATCTCATTTAATTAAAATAAATTTGTATTTGATTTCAAACAGATACTAATATTACAATATTTTATCCATTTGATTAATTTTTTAATGATGAAAAAAATCACATTGTTTATTGTTTTATCTTTTATCTTTTCAAATGTTGTGATTTCTCAAAACAAGAACCATCAAAAAAACTATGAAATGAGCAAACAAAAAGTTAACAAGTCAGAAAAAGAATGGAAAGATATGCTTAGTGATGAAGAGTATAGAGTTCTAAGACAAAAAGGTACAGAATATCCTCATACTGGTAAATATAATTTACATTTTGAAAATGGGGTATATAACTGTAACGGTTGTAAAACTCCACTATTTAATAGTGATCAAAAATTTGAAACTAGTTGTGGATGGCCAAGTTTTGATGAAGCAATTGAAGGAACTATTAAGTATGTAGAGGATTATTCTCACAATATGATTAGAACCGAAATACTTTGCGTTAAATGTGATGGTCATTTAGGTCACGTATTTAATGATGGACCAACCGAAACTGGATTAAGATATTGTGTAAATTCAGTAAGTATTGACTTTAAAAAAGACCCAAATAAAAAATAATATATGAGTAATTATGATATCATTGTTCTAGGCAGTGGTCCTGGAGGTTATGTGACAGCTATTAGAGCTTCTCAATTAGGATTTAAAACTGCTGTAATTGAAAAAGAAAGTCTTGGTGGGGTTTGCTTAAACTGGGGTTGTATTCCAACTAAAGCCCTGTTAAAATCAGCACAAGTATTTGAGTATTTGAATCATGCTGAGGATTATGGTTTAGATGCTGAAAATATTAGCCACGATTTCACAAAAGTAATTGCTAGAAGCAGAAATGTAGCTTCAGGCATGAGTAAAGGTGTTAACTTTTTAATGAAAAAGAATAAGATAGATATCCTTAAAGGTTTTGGCAAGATTAAAAAAGATAAGGTTGTATCTGTTGATGGAACAGATTACAGTGCCAACCACATAATAATAGCAACTGGTGCAAAATCAAGAGTTCTACCTTCAATTCCTCAAGATGGAAAGCAAATAATTGGTTATCGTGAAGCAATGACGCTTGAAAAGCAACCAAAAAGCATAACCATTGTAGGGTCTGGAGCAATAGGAATAGAATTTGCGTATTTTTATAATAGCATTGGAAGTGATGTTACCGTGATTGAGTATATGCCAAATATTGTACCCTTAGAAGATGTAGATGTTTCTAAAGAATTAGAAAAATCATTTAAGAAAAAAGGTATCAAAATTATGACTTCATCAGAAGTAATTTCTGTTGAGAAGAAAAAAAATAAGGTTTTAGCATCAGTTAAATCTAATGGAAAAGAAGAGATAATTGAATCTGAAATTTTACTTTCTGCTGTAGGAATAAAATCTAATATAGAAAATATTGGCCTTGAAGATGTTGGTATTGCTACAGACAGAGATAAAATATTGGTTGATAAATGGTATAATACGAATATACCTGGATACTACGCAATAGGTGATATTGTTGCAGGCCCAGCGTTAGCACATGTTGCGTCAGCAGAAGGAATATTGTGTGTTGAAAAAATAGCAGGTCATGATGTATCTCCTATCGATTATGGAAATATCCCTGGATGCACATATTGTAGCCCTGAAATATCTAGTGTTGGATTAACGGAAAAACAAGCTTTAGAAAAAGGATATAAAATAAAAGTAGGTAAATTCCCATTCTCAGCTTCTGGTAAAGCCAGTGCGTCAGGCTCAAAGGAGGGTTTTGTTAAGGTTATATTTGATGAAAACTATGGTGAATGGCTTGGATGTCACATGATTGGAGCTGGAGTTACAGATATGATTGCTGAAGCAGTTTTAGGAAGGAAACTTGAAACAACAGGAACTGAAGTGTTAAAGGCTATTCATCCTCACCCAACAATGTCGGAAGCTGTTATGGAAGCTGTTGCAGCAGCTTATGATGAAGTGATCCACCTTTAAAGGAAAGCTTCTAGGGCTAATTCATAGGATTGTATGCCGAACCCACATATAACTCCTTTGACATTCTTAGATATTAATGAGTTATGTCTAAACTCCTCTCTCGAATGTATATTGGAGATATGTACCTCAATTACAGGAGTTTTAATCGCAGCTATAGCATCAGCAATTCCAACCGAAGTATGAGTGTATGCTGCAGCATTTAAAATTATTCCGTCAAAGCTAAATCCAACTTCTTGTAATTTATCAATAATCTCACCTTCTATATTAGATTGAAAATATTCGATTTCAACTGATGAAAACTTAATTTTCAAATCATTAAAAAAGTCCTCAAAGGATTTGTTTCCGTAAATGTCAGTTTCTCTCTGACCTAAAAGATTTAAATTTGGACCATTAATAATGATAATTTTTTTCATGATTCAAATTTATTAAATTTATTAGAGAATGATATATTATGAGATGGATTCATGCAATTAATGATTATAAAGATTACCTCAAAATTGAAAGGGGGTTAAGTGATAACTCTATAATTAGCTATGAAAATGATTTAAAAAAACTTGAATCATTTCTTACTAATAATTCACAAGTTACTGGCCCCCTAGTCGTTAAACCAGATCATATCAAAGAGTTTATTTATCATATTTCAAAAAAGGTTAAAGCCAACTCTCAATCAAGGATAATCTCAGGTATCAGAAGCTTTTATGATTATTTGTTATTTGAAAAATTGATTAATAATAATCCACTTACGAATATCGAATCTCCAAAACAACAAAGGAAACTTCCAAGTACTCTTTCTTTAGATGAAATAAATCTAATGATAAAAAGCATTGATAAAACAAAAAAGGAATCTGAGCGAAATAATGCGATTATCGAAACATTATACGGATGTGGGTTAAGAGTCAGTGAATTGATAGAATTAAAAATTTCAGATTTGTACTTTTCTGAGGATTTTATAAAAGTTACCGGAAAAGGAAATAAACAAAGGTTGGTTCCTGTAAGTGATATTAATAAGAAATGTATTAACAGATATATATTAAACTCAAGATCTAAACTAAATATTAATCCAAAATATTCAGATGTATTGTTTTTAAATAGAAATGGAAGCAGGCTTACGAGAGCGATGATTTTTACAATAGTTAAAAACCTATCAAAAAAATGTATGATAGAAAAAATAATATCTCCTCACACTTTTAGACATTCTTTTGCTACACACCTTTTAGAAAACGGAGCTGATCTAAAAACCATTCAACAATTGTTAGGACATGAAAGCATAACAACAACTGAAATATATATGCATCTTGATAATACTGCATTAATCAATGTTATGAAAAAATTTCATCCGCGATCGAAGTCTATTTAGCAATATTTACTGCGCGAGTTTCCCTTATTACTGTAACTTTAACTTGACCTGGATATGTCATATCTGTTTGGATTTTTTTCGATATTTGAAAAGATAAATTCGATGCTTCCTCATCATTTATTTTTTCACTTTCAACCATTACTCTAAGTTCTCTTCCAGCTTGAATAGCATAAGCCTTTTCAACACCATTAAAATCAAGAGCGATATCCTCAAGATTTTTTAATCTCTCAATGTATGAGTCAAGAACTTGTCTTCTTGCTCCTGGTCTAGCTCCAGACATTGCATCACAAACCTGAATTATTGGGGATATTAAACAATTCATTTCAATCTCATCATGATGAGCCCCAATTGCATTGCAAACATCAGCTTGCTCACCAAATTTCTCAGCCCATTGCATTCCTAAAATTGCATGTGGTGTCTCAATTTCTTTTTCTATACTTGGAACTTTCCCTATATCATGAAGCAAACCAGCTCTTTTTGCCATTTTAGGATCAATACCAATTTCAGATGCCATAATTGCACATAATTTTGCTACTTCTTTTGAATGTTGAAGTAAATTTTGACCATATGATGATCTGTATTTCATTCTACCTACATATTTAATTAACTCAGGATGTAACCCGTTGATTCCTAAGTCAATAACTGTTCTTTTACCTACCTCAATAATTTCCTGGTCAATTTCTTTTTTTGTTTTCCTTACAACCTCCTCAATTCTGGCAGGATGTACTCTTCCATCCTTAACTAGTTTATGTAACGAAATTCTAGCTATTTCTCTTCTTATAGAATCAAAACAAGAAAGTATTATTGCTTCTGGGGTATCGTCGACAATTATTTCAACTCCAGTGGCTGATTCAAGAGCTCTAATATTCCTTCCTTCCCTACCAATTATTCTACCTTTAATATCATCAGATTCGATATTAAAAACCGAAACAGTATTGTCAATAGTCTCTTCTGCACCAATTCGCTGAATAGTATTTAAGATAACTTTTTTAGCATTTTCTTTCACAGTTAACTCAGCCTCTTCCATTTTCTCTTTAGCGTAAGATAAAGCATCATTTTCAGCATCTCTTTTCAAGGATTCAAGCAAACTTTTCTTTGCTTCTTTTTCTGAAAGTCCAGAAATAACTTCTAGTTGTTTTATTTGATCCTTTCTTACTTTTTCTGCCTCTTTTGTCTTCTTTTCTAATTTGTTAAGTTTTAATTCAATTTCAGTATTCTTTTTTTCTAAATCTGAAGTTAAAGATTCGTGTTTTTTTATAATTGAATCAATTTTGGATTCTTTTGATAAAATTTCTCTTTCAATTATTTTTGTTTTATCCTCTCTAGAAAAAATAATTTTTTCATGTTCTGATTTTAACTCTAAAAATTTTTCTTTAGCCTGAAGTATTTTATTATTTTTTATATTCTCGCCTTTATCTTTTGCTGATTCGATAATTTTTTCAGCTTTTTTTTTTGCATCACTTAATAGACTCAATGATTTATTTTTATTGATAAGACTAATTATAACAATTCCTACAATTAAACCTATTATTCCTGCAATTATTAACCCACTTGATATTTCCATTAATTTAATTTTTAAAAAAAACCTACAAAAGCCTTTTTATTTAAACTCCAGTTTAACAGGATTAGGGCTACAAGGCTGATCAAAAATCTGAAAAAATTCAGCACGATTTAACAACCTAAACTCACCCTTTATAATTAATTAGCGTTGAGTTTACAAAAAAAACTAATGTAGGTAGTTTTATTATATTATTTAAAGAACTTAACTCTTTTCATCAAGAATATTTATCAGTATAGATAATCTATCCTCCAAATCATTAATAAATGTTTCTTCATTTAAAGAATTTTGTTTTTTACTTGAAGCAATTTGTAAAGCACACATAGCTAAAGCATCTTGCTTGTCCCTAACAGAATAATTCTGTTCAAACTTTTTTATCAGAGTATTTATTTGTTGGGAAGCTAATCTAAGCCCTTGTTCCTGAGAAGGATCAATTGTTAAAGGATATACTCTATTAGCAACTGATAACTTAATTTTGAGCTTATCACTCATATTTAATCTGATAATTGAGAAATACATAAATCTATTTCTCTAATAAGCGAATTTATTTCACTTCTTGTTTCATTAATATTATTTTCACTACCCGTAATAGTATTTGCAATTTTTAATGCCTTAAACTTTTCTTCAAGAGATTCCAAATCTAACATTAAATCATTCCTTTCATTAATCAGGGATTTGTTTTTGTCTAATAACTCATTGTTTTCCTCTCTAAGACTTAAAAGTTCATTTAAATTAGATTCAACTTTTTTCTCTAAATCAAAAAACAAATCCTTAATTTTATCCATAGTACAAATACTATAATTCCAATTTAAACATTATATTTTAAATTTTCTGAATTTTTCATTTATAACTTAACAATTATATATTATTTTAGGGTTGATGAGATATTATTTATTGACAATATTTTTTCTTTGTGCTTCAATAATAAATTCACAAAATTCTGGTGATTATCCTCTTGAAATTCCAATTATTCTTTCTGGTACATTTGGTGAGCTGAGACCTAATCATTTTCACGCAGGTATTGACATAAAAACCAAAGGTACCGAAGGTTTTAAAGTTTATTCAATCGGTGATGGCTACGTAAGTAGAATCCAAATTACTCATGGCGGATATGGAAAAGCATTATATATCAAACATGAAAATGGTCAATCTTCGGTTTATGCTCACCTTCAAAAGTTTTCGCCTAAAATTGAAAAAATTGTAAAGGAAATTCAATACTCTAAAGAATCATACACCTTTAAGACTTACCTCTCAAAAGATGAAATTAAAATTTCTGAAAAAGAATTAATTGGTTTTAGCGGAAACACTGGGAGAAGTTTTGGGCCGCATTTACACTATGAACTTAGAGATGAATTTGATCGACCAATAAATCCCATGGCATTTAAAAATTATCCGGTTAGGGACACCATCCCGCCTATTGTTTTAGGTCTTTACTATAAATTAATTCCTGAAAACTCAATAAGTGGTTCAAATTCAAGTTTCAATGAACTAAAATTGAAAAAAATTTCAGATAATTTATTTATTTCAGACACATTAAAAACAAGTGGACCTGTTGGATTTGGTATAAATTCATTCGACAGGATGAATAATACATGGAATAAAATGGGTTTATCTAACATTAAAACTAATATTGATGGTGATGAAATTTTTGATATGGACTTAAATTTATTTTCGTACGATGAATGGAGGCACATAAATACTTTTATTGATTATCCTTCATACAAGAATAAAAAAATAAAAATTCAAAAACTCTATATTGAAGAGTATAATCCACTTGATATGTATAAAAGATCGCTTGGCGATGGTGTTGTTAAAATAAATGAAAGAAATGATACTTATCTCTACATTATAAAATTATTTGATTTTAATAAAAACCAATCTGAAATTCTAGTACCAATTCAATGGATAAAACAATATAATTTATTTGCTAGAAAATTAGATTTTGATAATATGTTCAAAGTAAATAAGGATAGTACATATAATTTTAAATTCCCTGGGACAAAAGTTTCAATCGAAAAAAACTCATTTTATACAGATAAAATAATTCAGATTTTTGAAGAAAACAACTTGTTACATATTGATAAAGACTCAATACCACTTCTAAAAGGAATAACAATTAAAATGGATGTCAGTCGTTATAATGATTCTATAAGAAATAAAACGTACATAGTTAGAATCGGTGAAAATAAAAAACCATCATTCGTTTCAAGTAAAAAAGAAGAAAATTATGTTATTGCAAAAGTTAATAACCTTGGTAATTTTGTGATTAAGGTTGATTCAATAAAACCCAATATTAGTGTAATTGATATTTCAGACAACCAATGGATCTCAAATAGAAAAAATTTAAGCATAAAAATAAGTGACAATGAATCAGGAATCAATTATTACAGAGGTACTATTAATGATAAATGGATTTTATTAGAATATAATCCTATGAAAGGAATTTTATCATATGATTTTAATGACAATGTTAACAGTGATGATGCAAAAAACATTTTAGAAATTAAAATAGAAGATAGGGTTGGGAATGTAAAAAAATTAACAAAAACATTTTACAGAAAAATCAAATAATGAAAAAAATTTTATCGCTTTTCATATTCCTAAGTTTTTTTACTTTTTATTCTCAGGAAGCAATTCTAACAGGTCTAATTTTGGATGATCAAAATTCACCAATCAAGGATGTTAATATTAAATTTAATGATAAAGGTTCAATTAGCGATGAAAACGGTTTCTATAAAATAGTACTAGAATCTAATAAAGAAATTGATATTGTCTTTAGTCATATTAATCACAAACAGCTAAAAATTAGTGTTGAGTTAGTAGAAAACGAAATTTTGGAATTCAATCCTATATTAAATACCAAATTTGAACAAATTTCTGAAGTTATTTTAAAATCATTTACAAGAGCACAATTAAAATCTATTTTAAGTATTTCACCTGAAAAATTAAGAAATATAAAAGGGGTACAACCTGGTATTGAAAATATACTAAAAACACTTCCTGGTGTAAGCATTAATAATGAAATGAGCACGCAATATTCAGTAAGAGGGGGAAATTTTGATGAAAATTTAGTTTATGTAAATGGGATTGAAATATACAGGCCATTTCTGATAAGATCAGGTCAACAAGAAGGACTTAGCTTTATAAATTCAGAAATGATTGAAGATATTAATTTTTCATCTGGTGGATTTGAGGCAATTTATGGAGATAAAATGTCTTCTGTTTTGGATATTAAGTATAAATCCCCCGACACAAATAAGTATAATTTTAATGCAAGTTTGTTAGGAGGGAGTTTTATTTCTGAAAATATTTCAAAAAATAATAAAATTTCAAATATTTTAGGAGTAAGATACAGAGACAATTCACTTCTTGTCAATTCCAAAGAAACTAACTCCAATTTTAAACCTTCATTCTTTGATCTTCAAAATTTTTTAAAAATTCAATTCAATTCAAAAATTAATATTTCAAGTATCACAAATTTTTCAATTAACAGATACAATTTTAAACCTTTAAACAGACAGACTAACTTTGGAACAATAGAAGATCCATTAGCACTAATTATTTTTTACAACGGTGAAGAAAAAGATAAGTATTCTACATTTTTTAACTCTTTTTCTTTGGATTTTAAGCCAAATCAACGTGATACATACACTTTTAATACATCATTTTACAATACCAATGAGAAAGAATATTTTGATATACTAGCGCAGTATAATTTAGCCGAGGTTAATTCAAATATTGGGGATGAAGATTTAGGTGAAGTTGAATTTAGCCAAGGAGTTGGAAGTCAATTAAATCACGCAAGAAATAACCTTAATGCACAAATTTTAAATGTGGAATCAAAACTCAAACTAATTAGGAATAAAAATGAATTTAATTTTTCTCTGAAATTTACATCTGAAAAAATCAATGACAGAATTGTTGAATGGGAGGTTATAGATTCAGCGGGCTACTTAATCGACCCACCTTTTTTAACAAATATTTCAGAACAACCTTATGAAGTAAATCAAGGACCAATAGTTCCTTTTCAAAATATTCGAGCCACTACCGAATCTACTATCAATAGAATACAATTTTATAGTCAATGGGAAAACGAAAGCTATATTAATGATAATAAAATATACTACAACCTTGGTTTTAGAATCCATAATTGGTCACTTGATTCTAGCGAAGACTTATCCAATAATACAGTAATTAGTCCTAGACTTCAAATTGGATATATTCCAAACTGGAGTCCAAATATGATATTTAATTTGAAATATGGTATTTATCACCAACCTCCCTTTTACAAAGAATTAAGAAGTTTTAATGGACAAATAAACCTGTCAGTTGAAGCTCAAAAATCAACTCATTATGTTTTTTCAAATGAATATAAATTTGATTTATGGAAAAGACCATTTAAATTAAATTCTGAAATTTATTATAAAGATTTAGAAAATATTAATCCTTACACGATTGATAATGTTAGAGTAAGGTATCAAGCTAATAATAATGCTTTTGGATATGCATATGGATTGGATTTGAGACTTAACGGTGAATTTGTTAAAGGAACTGAATCATGGTTCAGTTTTGGATATCTAAAGACCGAAGAAAATATTGACAATAGAGGATACATTTCTAGACCAACAGATCAAAGATTGAAATTTGGAATACTCTTTCAGGATTACGTACCAAATATGCCGAACTTAAAAATGTTTATTAATCTTATTTACAACACCGGATTGCCCGGTGGATCGCCTAGCTATGCTGACCCTTATGCTTATCAAAACAGATTACCTGATTATAAGAGAGCAGATCTGGGAATTATGTATTTAATTAAAGATTCAAATATATTATTTAACATTGATGAGTTATCTATCGGATTTGAGATTTTTAATATGTTCAACATACAAAATACTATAACAAATACATGGGTAAGAGATGTATACTCAAAGAGACAATACAGTATCCCAAACTATCTTAGTCCAAGAATATTTAATCTAAATATGGAAATTAAATTTTAATTAACCAGACTATCAATCAGATTAATTACATAATCAACTTCCTCCTTGGTATTGAAAATACTGAATGAAAATCTTAATGAAACTTTTTGATTTTCTTCATTGTTTTGAATTTCTCTAAGAACGTGAGAACCAGAGTCACTTCCACTCTGACAAGCACTCCCTTTTGAACATGCAATACCCTTAATATCTAACTTAAACATAAATAATCCTCCTGTTTCACGTTTAATCGGAAGCAAGACGTTAACAAGTGTATAGGTTGACTTATTTACATCTTCACATAATCCATTAAATTTAACACCATTAATTTTCTTTTTTATTTCTGAAATAAAATATTTTTTGAGTTCGCTAATATGTTTCTTTTCAGATTTTAAATTCTTAGTAGATATTTTTAAAGCTTCAGACATCCCAATGATATTGTGAACTGATTCAGTACCAGCTCTTAGACCTTTTTCCTGCATTCCCCCTGTTATATAAGGTCCTAGATTGGTATTTTTCCTAACGAACGCAAAGCCAATCCCTTTTGGCCCATGAAACTTATGTGCACTGGCAACAAAAAAATCAACTTTTATTTTTTCAAAATCTAAATCATAATGTCCAACTGATTGTACTGTGTCACTGTGAAATAAAGAATTATATTTTTTACAAATTTTTGAAACCGCATCAATATCTGTGATGTTTCCAATTTCATTATTAATATGCATTAAAGAAACAAGACATTTTTGATTAGAATTTTTTAAAATATTTTCCAAGTCTTCTAAATCTACGTTTCCTGATTTTGAAAGTTTAACAAATGATACTTCAATTTTATTAGTATTTAACAAATCGTCAATTGTATGGGTAACAGCATGATGTTCAATTTTTGTGGAAATAATATGTCTAACATCTAAATTATTTACACAATTTCTGATAATCATGTTATCACCTTCTGTCCCTCCAGAAGTAAAAATAATTTCTGATGATTTTACATTTAAAATATCAGAAATTTCCTTTCTTGATAATTCAACAAGAGATTTAGAAGACCTACCATAACTATGTGTAGATGATGGATTTCCATATTCATTTTTTATAACATTTGACATAGCATCAACAACTTCATCTCTAACCTTAGTTGTGGCAGCATTATCAAGATAAATTGTAGACATATAAAGTGGTTAGTAGTACTAATTTATTAAAATATTATTCAAAATCTTTCAGAGATGAGGTAATTATTTCAATACAATTATTTAGTTGATCTTCATTAATTATCAGAGGTGGTGCAAATCTTATAATATTTCCATGTGTTGGCTTTGCCAACAAACCTTTTTCCGCCATTTTTAAGCATATATTCCATGCTATATCACTATTCTCATCATCTTTTATTACAATCGCATTTAACAATCCCTTTCCTCTTGTTTTTTCAACGATATTACTTTTATTAATATATTTTTGAATTTTATCCCGAAATATAACACCCATATTGTGTGCATTTTCAGCTAATTTTTCATCTCTAATTACTTTCAACGCAGCCATCGCCACTTCGCATGCTACAGGATTACCACCAAAAGTGGAGCCATGCTCTCCAGGTTTAATTGTAAGCATTACCTCATCTGAAGCTAAAATTGCTGAAACAGGAAAGACTCCTCCAGAAAGTGCTTTTCCTAAAATTAAAATATCAGGCTTAAAACCATGATGTTCACAACAAATCATTTTCCCAGTTCTTCCTATACCTGTTTGAACTTCATCAGCTATAAATAAAACATTAGAGTCTTTGCACATTTCATATGCATTCTTCAAGTAGTTTTCGTCAGGGACTACTACTCCAGCCTCACCTTGAATTGGCTCTACCATAAAAGCAGCAACATTTGGATCTTTTAATGCCTCACTTAGTGAGTCTAGATTGTTGTAAGGAATTATTTCATATCCAGGCATAAATGGCCCAAAGCCATTTGTGCTACTTAAATCTGTAGAAGATGAAATAGCACCAAGGGTTCTTCCCCAAAAGTTTCCTTCAACAAATATTATTTTTGCAGAATCTTTGGGTATTTTTTTTACTTCATATCCCCATTTTCTAGCTAACTTGATTGCAGTTTCACCTCCTTCAACACCCGTATTCATAGGTAAAACCTTGTCATAATCAAAAAAATCAGTAATAAATTTTTCATACTGACCTAGGATGTTGTTATGAAAAGCTCTTGATGTTAAAGTAAGTTTTTTTGACTGATCAATTAATGCAGATATTATTTTTGGATGACAATGACCTTGATTTACAGCACTGTATGCTGATAAGAAATCAAAATATTTTTTTCCTTCTACATCCCAAAGATACACACCCTCACCTTTTTCTAAAACTACTGGTAATGGGTGATAGTTATGAGCTCCATATTTGTATTCTAGATTAATTAGATCTTTTGAATTTAACATTGTAATAATTTTTAACTAGTTGTATTTTGTCCAAATTTAATGAATTATATTTAGTAAAATTTAATTTGAATTGAGTAGGAAAAGAAGAAATATAGTTTTGGAAAAGATTGAACTTACAGATGCTGGTTCATTAGGTAAATCTATTTCCAAAAAAGAAGGGGAAAGAATAATTTTTACAAAAAATGGTGTGCCTGGCGATATTGTAGACATTAGAGTTAGAAAGAAAAGAAAATCATATTTAGAAGGTGATATAATTAAATATCATAAATATTCATCAAAAAGAATAACTCCAAAATGCTCACATTTTGAAATTTGTGGAGGATGCAGCTGGCAAAACATGAATTATGAAGATCAACTAAAGTATAAGGATATAGAAGTGACCGAAAACCTGAATAGAATTGGTAAATCTGAAGGATATATAAAACTACCAATAATTAAATCTGAAAAAACTTATTATTATAGAAATAAGATGGAGTTCTCTTTTAGCAACTCCAGATGGATTACAGAAAAAGAGATTTACGAAGGAAATAGTATTACAAATAAAAATGCATTAGGTTTTCATAAATCTGGAATGTGGAGTAAAGTTGTAGATATTGAAAAATGCTATCTGCAGGCCAATATTTCTAATAAAATTAGAAATTTTATTAGGAAAAAAGCAGAAGAGTTAAAACTGGATTTTTTTGATTTAATTAAACAAAAAGGTGATATCAGAAATTTAATGATCAGGTCAACTACGACAAAAGAAATTATGATATTAATTCAGTTTTATAAATTTTCTGAAAAATCCAAAAAACTTTTACAATATATACAATCTGAATTCAAGGAGATTCAGTCAATTCTTTACGTTATTAATAAGAAAGCAAATCATACAATTTATGATTTAGAAATAAAATGTTTTAGCGGAGTCAATTATATAAACGAAAAAATAAATGATCTGTCTTTTAAAATTTCAGCAAAATCATTTTTTCAAACGAATTCTTTTCAAACCGGCAAACTTTATAATATTGTGAAAAAATTTGCTGATTTAAAAGGAAATGAAACAGTATATGATCTTTACTGTGGCATTGGAACAATTTCATTATTCTTAGCAAACGATGCAAAAAAAATTATTGGAATTGAAACTATAGAAGATGCTATAATTTCTGCAAAATCAAACGCCAAGCTAAACAATATTTCAAATTGTGAATTTATTAAAGGTGATGTTAAGGATGTTATAAACAAACCAATAAAAAACCATAAAAACCCTGATATTATTATTGTTGATCCTCCAAGAAATGGACTTGATAAATCTGTTATTCATTCCTTAGTTAGATTATCACCAGATAAGATTATTTATGTGAGTTGTAATAGTTCTACTCAGGCTAGAGATATTATAGATTTGAAAGAATTTTATAAGTTAAAAACTTCACAAGCGATAGATATGTTTCCACAAACATATCATGTGGAAAATGTTGTACTTTTAGAAAAAATATAAATGAAAAAGTTTTTTATAATATTGATTACAACTGTTACAGCTTATAATTGTGAAAGTGATGATATATGCCCTGAATCAACTTTGACAACACCTAAAATGATTATTACCTTTTATGACGTTAATAATCCTGAGGAAAGAAAAAATGTGGAAAGCCTAGGGGTCTATATTGTTAAAAATAGTGAATTAACTCTGATAAATGAGATTAACGGTATAAATACCGATTCTATTGCAATTCCACTAAGAGATGATGAATCTGTTTCAAATTTTAAATTTTGTAAAGATTTTTCGGAAGATATAACCGTAATTCCAGCTGGTTTACCGAATCATTTATATGTTGACTATGAAATATATGAAAGATTCGTCTCTAGAGCATGTGGCTTTATTAATAATTACAATTTATCACTAACTCTACCCTATGACCCCATAAACACTCCTAGTCCAACAAACTGGATTTCTGATGTAATTATTCTAAATGATTCTGTAAATAATGAAAATCAATCTCATGTTAAAATACTTCATTAGCATAATTACTTTTTTATTTATAAATATTACCCTTGGTAATGTTAAAATAGCAGATGATACAATCGAAAAATTTGGTGTCAGAGCAGGATTAGATTTAAATAAGATAATAAGGTCTGCTACTGATGAAGATTATGCAGGATTTTCTTTAAGTGGAGATATCAGACTAATGGAGTCATTTTACATATTTTCTGAGATTGGAAATGAGGTAAAAGAAATAAATAGTAATTACATAAATTCCTCGGTTAAAGGTACATATGTAAAGTTTGGTGTAAATTTTAAATTAAACAATGATATTAGAACGCAAAATATTGTCTACTCTGGTTTAAGTGTTGGTTACAGCAATTTTGATCAAAATATAAACAGCTACACTATTTATAATACACACAGTAATTACTGGGGACAATCAACAATTAATAATCCAATAAATTTATCAAACCTAAATACCTTATGGATTGAGTTTATATTTGGGATGAAAACCGAAATATTAAATAATCTTTTTCTAGGTTTTGAGCTTCAATTAAAGAATATCATAAAACAAAAAAACATTCAAAACATAACCAATTTTTACATTCCAGGATTTAACAGAACATATGATAGCTCAGGTTTAGGAGCTGGATTTAGCTACACGGTTTCTTACCTAATACCAGTTATAAAAAAATAAAATTAATTCTTGTTTTTCTTTGAACCAGGGTAAATATTATAATTAAGCAATCTTGACTCAAGATTAGCATTAAATAATTTAATTTTTTTACTAGATTTTAAACCGATTGATTTGATAGCCTCCAGATTTGCGGTGATTAACCAAACATCAGAATACAAATAATTATTTTTTAAAGTGTCACCAATGTTTTTATATAGTTTATTGACATCTGCAGATATTCTTCTATCATATGGTGGATTTATTAGTATGTGTAATTTATCATTATCAGTTTTTATAGAGTTTAAAAAATCCTTTTTTACTATTTCAATATCAACCCCTAAGTCACTTATCTCTATGTTTTTCTCAGCTTTTTTAACCATAGCACTTGAAACATCAAATCCGTAAAGTTTGTGGTCAAATTCAATTTCTTTACCTTTTACTGATTCTTCAATTGTTTCAAATAATTCATTGTCCCAATCTTTCCATTTTTCAAATGCAAAAGCTAAACGATTAAAATTTGGAGCGATATTTCTAGCAATCATAGCTGCTTCAATAAGAAACGTGCCTGTACCACACATAGGATCCAATAAATCAGATTTTTTATCCCAAGCTGACATTAATATTATTCCAGCAGCCAATACTTCATTCAATGGAGCTGCTGAATTATATTTTTTATAACCTCTTTTATGTAAAGATTCACCTGAACTGTCTAGTGAAATAGTACAAAAATTTCCATTAACATGTATTTCTATTTTTAACTCTGGATTGAATGAATTAATACTAGGTCTATTGTTGAATTTATTTCGAAATCTATCTACTATTGCATCTTTTGCTTTTAAAGAAGTGAATTTTGAATTATTAAAAATTTTGGAATTAAAAACAACAGAGTTTATCAAAAAAGAACTACTAGAGTCTAAATAATCCTCCCATTTGATATCATATATTTTTTTATAATAATCATCGATATCTTTAAACTTAAATTCTTTGACTGGTTTTATAATCTTTAAAGCAGTCCTTAAACTAATGTTAGATTTATACATAAAACCTTTATCTCCGTAAAAACTGACATTTCTGTTACCTTTAATTATTTTTTGAGCACCAAGTTTAAGTAACTCTTCTGAAAGTATTTCTTCAAACCCATAAAAGGTTTTTGCTATCATTTTAAAGTTATCACTCATAATCAGTTTTGTTTATCCCACACACTTTTTAGTTTAAATAAATCATGTTTATTTTTCGGGTCATTATTTTCAATTAAATTATCCCTAACAGATCTCTGAATTATATCCTCAATATAATAGTCCTCCAAAATAATCTCAGGATTAAATTCAGTTTTTAGATTTAAATCAAAAAATCTGGCTGTTGTATTGTAGAGAAAAGCCTTTACTCCATTTCTTAGGTTTTTTACAAGGTTGTATGTAGAAATTCCTGTTTGACGATATATTAATTTAATTAATATTTGACCTTCAGACTTGGTTAATTTACTTAACTCAGGGGTAAGTTCATCCTCTAGAAACTTTTGAACCATTCTTGTATATCTCCTTCTTTCTCTTTTAGTTTTAATAATTAACAATCTGCCGTTAAGACTTTTTAATCTTCTAGATGCCATTACAGAATATGGATACACTTTTATTGTCTTTCTTTTTAGAATTAGATATTTTCTGATTTGTTCAGAGTTTTTAAAAGGTCTTCTGGGTAATAACAAGACCTCATTTAAACCAATAGAGCCCTTAACAATAGTATCACCTTCAATTCTAATATAATCAGTGATAGTATCATTATCAATTTTTTGTGATAATGAAATTGATGTACTGAAAAGAAATAAAAAAAATAAATATTGTTTAAACAAAAAATAAATATTTAATAAATGATAAAATTATATATAATAAATAAAGAAATCATTATTATTTTTACATATCTAACATATTAAATAAAACTGTGATGAGTAGCAAGAGCATATTAAATAAAAAATCTATTAAATTTCTTGAGCAATATTTAAATAATGCCTCACCTACAGGTTATGAGTGGGAAGGTCAAAAGATTTGGATGGACTATTTAAAGCCCTATGCTGATGAATTTATCACAGATACTTACGGCTCAGCAGTTGCGGTAATTAATCCTGAGCATGAGTATAAAGTTGTTATTGAAGGTCATTCTGACGAAATTTCGTGGTATGTAAATTATATTTCTGAAAAAGGTTTAATTTCAGTTATCAGAAATGGTGGGAGTGATCATCAAATAGCACCTAGCAAAATAGTCAATATACACACAGAAAAAGGTATTGTAAAAGGTGTATTTGGATGGCCGGCTATTCATACCAGATTAGCATCAAAGGAGGAACCACCAAAATTAGATAATATTTTTATTGACGTTGGTTGTAAAACAAAAAAAGAGGTTGAAAAACTAGGTGTTCATGTAGGTTGTGTTATAACCTACCCTGATCCTTTTCACATTCTAAATAAAGATAATTTTGTTTGTAGGGCTCTTGATAATAGAATTGGTGGTTTTATGATTGCTGAAGTTGCTAGGCTAATCAAGGAAAACAAGAAGAAATTACCTTTTGGTTTATATGTTACTAATTCTGTTCAAGAGGAGGTTGGATTAAGAGGGGCTGAAATGATAACTCAAACAATTAAACCGAACGTTGCTATTGTTACTGATGTTACTCATGACACAACAACTCCAATGATTAATCAGAAGAAACAAGGATTCTGTGAACTTAATAGAGGGCCTGTTGTTACTTATGCGCCTGCAGTTCAGCAAAAACTTAGAGACTTAATAATAAAAACAGCAGAAAAAAACAAAATCCCTTTTCAAAGGGCTGCATCTAGCAGATACACTGGGACAGATACTGATGCTTTTGCTTACAGTAACGGAGGAGTACCATCAGCATTAATTTCACTACCGCTAAGATATATGCACACCACCGTTGAAATGGTTCATAAAAATGATGTTGAAAATGTAATAAAATTAATTTACAACACACTTCTTAATATCAAAACTGGTGAGGATTTCAGTTACTTTAAATAATCTAAAGAATCAATAAACTTTTATGAAGGAGGAGTTTTTAGAAGTATATTCTCCTGAAGGAACTAAAACAGGTCAAAAAAAAAGTAAGTCAGAGATTCATCGAAAAGGCTTATTTCATTCTACTGTGCACGTATGGATTTTCACAGAAGAAGGGAATATACTAATTCAGAAAAGATCTAAAAAAAAAGAATTAAATCCGGGAGTGTGGGATGTTTCAGTAGCTGGTCATATAAAATATAATGAGAATATTAAAAAAGCTGCTAAAAGAGAAACGTTAGAAGAAACAGGTGTAAATATCAACACGAAAGATTTATTAAAAATAGGAGTTTACAGAAGTATAAATATTCATCCTAAAGCAATAGATAAAGAGTTTTTGCACACTTATATTTTAAAAATTGATGAAAATTCTATCGACCTCAACCATAAAAATAATGAAGTTGATGATTTAAAGTTTATATCAATCGAAGAAATGGAAAGTCTAATTAAAAAGGAAAATAATAAAATTTTTATTGGTAAAAACAGAAAATACTATCGTGATGTTCTTCAATCAATTAAATTTTATAATTATCAATAATTTCTTGGACAACATCAGGATTTAAAAGTGTGCTAATATCTCCTAAATCTTCGGTTTGATTTGATGCTATTTTTCTTAAAATTCTTCTCATAATCTTCCCTGATCTTGTTTTTGGTAAACCTGTTGTAATCTGAATCTTATCAAGTTTCGCGATCGGACCTATTTTCTCAGAAATCAATGAGTTAATTTCTGTTTTAATATAATCTATATTTTCAGGATTATATTTTAAAGTAATAAAGCCATACAAGGCATTTCCTTTAATTTCATGAGGAAACCCTACAATAGCTGATTCAACGATACTTTCATGTTCATTAATAGTATCTTCAATTGGAGCGGTTCCTAAATTATGTCCTGACACAATTATAACATCATCAACACGACCAGTAATTCTAAAATTACCTTCTTTATCTATAAATGCTCCGTCACCAGTAAAATACATATTTTTAAAAGCAGAAAAATAAGTATCAATATACCTTTGATGATTACCCCATATTGTTCTAGCAATGGAAGGCCATGGATACTTAATGCATAGTTTTCCAACGATGTTAGGTGTCTTTAACTCTTTTCCTTTGTCATCTAATAAAATTGGTTGAACTCCTACGAAGGGTTTGGTTGCAAAAGTTGGCTTATCAGGGACGACTTTAGGAATGGACGATATTAAAACACCCCCTGTTTCCGTTTGCCACCAAGTATCAACAATAGGACAGCTATCTTTTCCAACATGTAAGTTATACCATTGCCATGCTTCTTCATTTATCGGCTCACCAACAGTACCAAGAACTTTTAATGATTTTAAACTACAGTCTTTAAAATAACTAATACCTTGTTTAGCCAATGCTCTGATAGCTGTTGGAGCCGTATAAAATTGATTTACTCTATACTTATCGATGATTTGCCAAAACCTACTAAAATCAGGGTAACTTGGAACACCCTCAAACATAATGGTTGAAGCACCATTTGAAAGAGGCCCATAAAGAATATAACTGTGACCGGTTATCCAACCTATATCTGCTGTACACCAGTAAACATCATCTTCTTCATATTGAAATATATTTTTGAATGTATATGATGTGTATACCATATAACCACCGCAAGTATGAACCATTCCTTTGGGTTTTCCAGTAGAACCTGAGGTATAGAGAATAAATAAGGGATCTTCTGCATCCATAATCTCTGCTTCACAACTATCATCTACATTAGCGATCAAATCCTCAAGAAGAAAATCTCTTTTTTCAACCAAATTAACCGATTCATTTGTTCTTTTTACCAGTAACACTTTTTGCTGAGTTTTACATATATCAAGAGCATCATCAACAATAGCTTTAAGGTTTAGTGTTTTTTTCCCACGATAGGAACCATCTGAGGTTATAATTAAAGAGCTTTTACAATCATCAATCCTTGTAGCAAGCGCTTGTGAAGAAAATCCAGCAAAAACAACAGAATGAATTGCTCCAATTCTAGCACAAGCCAAAACTGAAAATGCTAACTCTGGAATCATGGGTAGATAAATGCAGACTCTATCACCTTTTTTTACACCCATAGATTTTAGAACATTTGCAATTTTACAAACCTCTTTAAGAAGCTCAGAGTAAGTAAATAATTTATTTTTTTCGTTAGGATCATTAGGCTCAAAAATAACAGCTGTTTTATCTGGGGTATTCTTTGCATGTCTATCAATACAATTAATTGTTATATTAAGTTTCGCATCTTTGAACCATGATACATTTGCTTTTTTAAAATCCCAATCAACAACCTTTGACCATTTTTTATTCCAAATAAAATTTTGTGATGCTAATTCATCCCAAAAAGTCTCAGGATCATTAACTGATTTTTTATAAAAATCATCATACTTTTTGCGGGTGTCAATCTTATAACTACTCATGTTCGGGAATTCTTATATTATCCACAATTTTTTTAATTTCTTCTGGTGTTGGTGATGTGAATTTCATAACAATGTATGAGATTATAAAATTAACAACCATCGCTACACTACCAAAACCCTCAGGCGAAATACCAAACCAATAGTCATCTGCAGAACCACCTCCAAAAAAGTTAAATTTAAATTTTAACATATAAAATATCATTAAACTAATTCCCGAAAGCATACCGACAATTGCGCCCTCTTTGTTCATTTGTTTATAAAAAATTCCCATTACTATCGCTGGGAAGAAAGATGCGGCTGCCAAGCCAAAAGCTAGAGCAACAACAGCTGCAACAAAACCAGGTGGGTTTATTCCAAAATATCCAGCTATACATACAGCAAAAAAAGCTGAAATTCTTGCGGCAATTAATTCACCTTTTTCGCTAATTTCAGGAAAATAAACCCTTTTAATTAAATCGTGGGAAACTGATGCTGAAATAACTAATAAAAGACCAGCAGCAGTTGATAATGCTGCAGCCAAGCCACCTGCTGCAACAAGTGCAACTACCCAATTTGGTAAATTTGCAATTTCAGGGTTAGCTAGTACCATAATATCTCTATCAACATATAACTCGTTTGAATTATCATTTGAATAATTAATCATTCCATCATTATTCAAATCATCAAATTTGATTAAGCCAGTATTTTCCCATTTTTTAAACCATTGTGGAATTTCAGAATAAGGCTTAGTTGAAATAGTTTCAAGTAAATTAGTTCTAGCAAAAGCTGCAACTGCTGGAGCTGTAGTGTAAAGTATAGCTATCAGTAAAAGGGCAATACCTGCTGATTTTCTTGCATCTGATACTTTTTTAACTGTAAAAAATCTAACAATAACATGAGGTAAACCTGCAGTTCCAACCATTAATGCTAATGTTATAGCAAAAACATCGATTAAAGGCTTAGTGTTATCTGTATATTCATTAAATCCTAATTCTACATTTAAATTATCAAGCTTGTCTAATAAATAAGTTGAAGGCTCACTAATTAATTCACTTCCAAAACCTAATTGTGGAATTGGATTGCCAGTCATTTGAATTGAGATAAAAATTGCGGGTACCATAAAGGCAAAAATTAATACACAATACTGAGCAACCTGTGTGTATGTGATTCCTTTCATACCACCTAATACAGCGTAAAAAAGAACGATTAACATCCCAATTATGACTCCTGTGTCAATATCAACCTCTAAAAATCTTGAGAATACAATACCAACCCCCCTCATTTGGCCAGCAACATATGTGAAAGAAACCAATAAAGCACAAAACACAGCAACTAATCTTGCATTATTTGAGTAATAACGATCTCCGATGAATTCAGGAACAGTAAATTTTCCAAATTTTCTTAAATAGGGGGCTAGAAGTAGGGCTAAAAGAACATATCCACCTGTCCATCCCATTAAATAAACTGCACCATCATAACCAGCAAAGGAAATAATACCAGCCATTGATATGAAAGATGCAGCACTCATCCAATCCGCTGCTGTAGCCATTCCATTTGCCCAAGCTCCTACACCCCCACCGGCTACATAAAACTCTTTGGTTGATTGAACCCTTGACCAAATGGCAATACCTATGTAGGTAGAGAATGTAATTCCAACAATTATATATGTCCAGGTTTGAATGCTCATTTTTTATTTCCTAAAACCAAATTTTTTATCTAGATTTTTCATCAATTTAACATAAACAAAAATTAATATAACAAAAACATAAATCGATCCTTGCTGAGCAAACCAAAAACCTAGCTTAAAACCAGCTATTGAAAACTCATTTAAAAAATCTTTTAAAATAATCCCAAAGAGAAATGAAAAAGCAAACCAAATTGAAAGAAGAGTTTTCACATATTTGATATTTGTCTTCCAATATTTTTCAGATTTATCCACTGATTTCATATTTGTTTAATTTTTTTAAAACCTTAGGTGCTAAAATTAGAGTGGCAATCATTGTTGGAACAGCCATCAATGCAAAAAATGTATCAATTAAATTAATCATCATTGATAATGAAGTAGTAGCACCTAACATAATACTAATAATGTAAATGTAATTATATTTTTTTTTGTTGTGATCACCTGCTAAAAATGAAAGACATTTAGCTCCATAATAAGAATATGAAAAGAGTGAAGATATACTAAATACAAATACACAGGCCAGTAGTATATAATTCCCTAATACAGAGAAAGTGGATTCAAAAGCATTAGCTGTTAAGGTTACACCGTCAGCCTGGGATTTCCAAGCTCCTGTTACCAGAATTGCTAAAGCAGTCATTGTGCATACTAAAAGTGTATCGATAAATGGTCCAAGCATAGCAACAAAGCCTTCTTTTACGGGGTTATTTGTCTTTGCTGCACCGTGAGCCATTGGAGCCATTCCAATACCTGCTTCGTTAGAGAAAGCACCTCTTCTAATACCGAGAATTATCAATGCTCCCAAAACACCACCAAGAGCGGAATTACCCGAATAGTAATCAGCGTTAAATGCATCATAAAAAATTAGAAATAAGTATTCTGGTAATTTGTCATAATTGATTATCAATATTATTAAAACTGAAATAATATAAATACCCACCATAAATGGCACAAGTTTAGCGGATACCCTACTAATTCTTTTTAGACCTCCAAGAATAACAATTGAAGTTAAAATAATAAGCAATAAGCCAATAATTGTATTCGAAAATAAACCGACTTCAACACCATTTGGTCTTAAGATAATATCATTAATTGCCTGTGTTAGCTGATTAACATTAAAAACAGGTAATGCCCCAACCATACCGCAAAAACTAAAGAAAATTGCCATTGGCAGCCACTTTTTACCAAGACCATTTACAATAAAATACATTGGACCTCCTTGTTTGTTTCCCGCTGAGTCAACTCCCCTATACATTACTGCTAGTGATGAAGTAAAAAATTTGGTTGACATCCCGATTAGGCCACTAATCCACATCCAAAATATTGCTCCAGGACCTCCAATTGAAATTGCAACTGCCACACCTGCAATATTTCCCATCCCAACTGTCGCTGAAAGCGCTGTTGTTAAAGCCTGAAAATGACTTATTTCTCCATCAGATTTTTTATCATCAAACTTACCTCGAATGATGTCAATAGCGTGAAAAAAATATTTAAATGGAATAAATCTTGAAATAATCAAAAGATATAGTCCACCTCCTATTAGAATTAGGAGCAGTGGATAACTCCAGACAAATGATGATATTTCTGAAATTATCTTATCAATGCTCAAAATATTCCTTTAGGTAATTTTCTGTATTATCAAATATTCTTTGTGAAATGTTTTTTGAATCAGATTTAAGAAATTTTTCTGAGGTTATATTTTCATAAAGCTCAACATATCTTTCAGCCACAGAGTTCACATAATCGTCAGACATTTCAGGAACTCTTTGACCTTCTAAACCTTGAAAGTGATTAGAAATCAACCATTGTCTGACAAATTCCTTAGAAAGTTGTTTTTGTGGTTTGTTACTATCTTGTCTTTCCTTATATCCATCTTTGTAGAAATACCTTGACGAATCTGGTGTATGTATTTCATCTATCAGAACTATATCTCCATTTGTTGTTTTTCCAAACTCATATTTGGTATCTACTAATATTAAACCTCTCTCTCTTGCTATTTCAGACCCTTTGTTAAAGAGAATTTTTGTGTAATTTTCAAGAATTTCATAATCATCAATTGAAACAATCCTTCTATTAATTATTTCTTCTTTACTGATATCTTCATCATGATTACCTGACTCAGATTTGGTTGCTGGAGTAATTATTGGTTTAGGAAATTTGTCATTTTCTTTCATACCATCTGGCATTTCAACACCACATAATTTTCTGATTCCTTTTTTATATTGTCTGGCAGCATGACCTGATAAATATCCTCTAATAACCATTTCAACCTTAAAAGGTTTACATAAGTGTCCAACCGAAACATTGGGGTCAGGACTATGAATAAGCCAATTTGGAACTAAATCTTTAGTCTCATTCATCATTTTGATTGCAATTTGATTTAGAATTTGTCCTTTATATGGAATTCCTCTGGGCATAACTACATCAAATGCTGAAATTCTATCAGATGCAACCATAACAACAAGATTATTTTTTAAATAATAAACATCTCTAACTTTTCCGTGATAAACACTTTCTTGAAATGAAAAATTAAAATTTGAATTTGTTAAGGCATCAACCATATTAGTTGTTATTTTCGATATTCTTGTATGCGTCAACTATCTTCTTGACTAATTTATTCCTAATAACATCAGATTCGTCCAAATGAACAATACCAACACCAGGTGTATTTTTTAAAATTAATATAGCTTCTTTAATTCCGGAAATAGCATTTCTTGGTAAATCAACCTGTCCTGGATCACCAGTGATAATAAACTTCGCATTTTTTCCCATTCGTGTTAAAAACATTTTCATCTGTGAGTGAGTTGTATTTTGACCTTCATCTAAAATAACAAATGCGTTGTCAAGTGTTCTACCTCTCATAAATGCCAAAGGAGCTATTTGTATCACTTCATCCTCCATATATTTTTTTAACTTTTCAGATGGAATCATATCTTTTAAAGAATCGTATAATGGCTGCATGTAAGGATCTAATTTTTCTTTTAAATCACCAGGCAAAAAACCAAGATTTTCTCCTGCTTCAATAGCAGGTCTTGTCAAAATAATTCTTTTAACATTTTTATTTTTTAAAGCTTTAACAGCCAATGCAATTCCAGTATAAGTTTTTCCGGTTCCGGCAGGACCGATTGCGAATACCATATCGTTCTTATGGACACTATCAATAATTTTTCTTTGATTTAAAGTTCTTGCTTTAATAACTTTCCCACTCACACCATGCAAAATTGGTTTATGACTATCACTTGACGTTTCCAACTCTAAATCAGACTTTGTAAGTAGAGTTTCGATCTCATTATCGGAAAGGATATTGTATTTTAAGAAATAATTAATGATTTTTTGAATTCTAATTTCAAGTTCCGAAAGATCCTCGCAATTTCCGTAGGCCTTTATTTGGCTGCCTCGAGCGACAATTTTAACGTTTGGGAAATTATTTTTTAAAACTTTGATATTCTTATTTTGAGGACCAAAGAAATCCTTTGGATCAATGCTTTCAATTTTAATTACTTTCTCTTCCAAATTTTTAAATGTTATTAATCAAAATATAATTTTCTAGATTACTAAATCTAAAATACGTAATTTCATAACCACTTACATTATTAAATATTAACAATTTAATGTCGATAATTACTCTAATTACTGATTTCGGAAATAAAGATCATTTTGTTGCTAAAATTAAAGGGGATATCCATAGAAGTTTTGATAAAGCTAAAATTGTTGATATTTCTAATAATGTATCTCCCTTTAACATAATGGAAGCAGCCTATATTCTTGAAAATACTTACAAAAGTTTTCCAGAAAATTCTGTACACATAATTGATGTTGATTCTGAAAAAACAATTGAAAAAAAACACATTGTTGTGTGTCTTGATAATCATTTTTTTATTTCTGCTGATAATGGTATTTTGAGTATTTTATGCCAAAATATTAACCCGGAAAAAATATTTGAAATTAGAATTCATAATGAGTCTAATCAAATTGACTCAAGCTCCAAAATATTTTCTGAAGTTGCTTCTCATTTAGCTAAAGGAGGTAAACCAGAACTTATTGGTAAAGAAATTACAGAAATAAAATCTGTGAAGAATCTAAAACCTTTTGTCAATGAAGACCAGAGTCAAATCGTATCCAGCGTAATCTACATTGATAATTTTGGAAATGTGGTAACCAACTTAAAGAGGAATGTTTTTGAAGAAATCAGAAAAGGGAGATCATTTGAAATTTCGGTAAGAAATTATAAATTCAAAAAAATATATAACAAATACACTGAAATTGTTAATTATAATGTTCCATTAAATCAAAGAAATGATGAAGGAAAAGGAATGGTTGTTTTTAATTCTAGTGAATTCCTACAAATCTCCATTTACAGAAGTAATCCTCAAAATGTTGGAACTGCTTCATCATTGATGGGGCTAAAGATTTATGATTCTGTTACTATTTCATTTAATTAAAATCCTATGTTAATAAGTTTATTTAAGAATAATTTATCAATATGATATATTTGTTGTTGTTATTATCTAATTAAATCATATGAAATTCATTGTATCAAGTAGTACCCTACTGAAAAAGCTGCAAATTTTGGGTGGTGTAATAAATACATCTAACACAATTCCAGTATTAGATCACTTCTTATTTGACCTAGATAGCTCTACACTAAAGATTACATCAAGCGATCTTGAAACTACAATGATTTCATCAATCGAAGTTGATAGTTCAAGTAAAGGATCTGTAGCAATTCCTTCAAAACTTTTAATCGACACATTAAAAACCTTTCCTGAACAACCTCTAACATTTACTGTAGAAGACAATAATACTGTTGAAATCAGTTCAAATCACGGAAAGTACGCGCTAGCCTACACTGAGGGAGATCAGTTTCCAAAAACCATAACATTAGACAATCCATCAAGCACTAAGATTTCAAGTATTGTTTTAGCTAAAGCCATAAATTCAACCATTTTTGCATCAGGAAATGATGATTTGAGACCAGTGATGAGTGGTGTTTTTTTTCAGTTAAGCTCTGATAATCTGATTTTTGTAGCAACGGATGCACATAAGTTAGTAAAGTACAAGAGAAACGATATTAAAGCTACTACACTTGCAGAATTTATAATGCCAAAAAAACCTCTTAATCTTCTTAAGAATATTATTGATAATGACCACGAGGTTACAATTGAATATAATAATTCTAATGCTAAATTTGATATGGATGGGTTGACGGTAATTTGTAGACTTATTGATGGGCAGTACCCCAATTATGAAGCTGTAATTCCTAACGAAAATCCAAATGTTTTAACAATAGACAGATCTTTATTGTTAAGTTCTTTGAAAAGAGTTTCAATATTTTCAAATAAAACAACTCATCAAGTAAGGTTAAAGATTGCTGGTGCCGAATTAAATATTTCTGCTGAAGATGTCGACTTTAGCAATAAAGCTGAAGAGAGACTAACCTGTGACTATAAAGGTGAAGATATTGAAATTGGTTTTAATTCCCGATTCCTTATCGAAATGACTAATAATTTAAATTGTAAAGAAGTCAAGCTTGAAATGAGTTTACCTAACAGAGCTGGTATTCTAAGACCACTTGATGGATACTCTGATGATGAAGAATTAATTATGTTAGTAATGCCTGTAATGCTTAATAACTAAGCTATTTTTTGAAAACAACAAGTTTGGCCTTGTAACCCGTTGATATTAACCACTTTTTATTTGACAACTGTTTTCCAAATTCATCCATAACAATAAGTTGAGCTGTATTTGGACTTGATTCTCCTTCGTTTAATGCAATGAAATCGATATTGTTATAGCCATCATCTAAATCAACGTCTACAACATAAAAAACCGATGATAATAAAATATTAGGATGTAAAACTGCTCCATTAATCATTAGTCTTATTCTATCTCCATCAACATATTCATGATCTCTACATTTTATAATAATATAATCCGATTCTGTTTCAAGATCACCCAAATAAAAGTCTTTACTAAATTTTGATTTATTAATATTTCCCTCGTTAAAGGTTTGACGTATTTTCCATGTTGGTGTGACTAAATCAGTTTTACCCGTTATATCAACTTCCTGTTTATTTGAAGTAATATCAAAATCTAGATTATAATCAAAAAATTTTTTTGGATTTTTTTTAGTAAGTCCAATTGGTGAAATTCTTTTAAGATTAAATGTCTCTTTATTTATACTATTTGTATCTAAAGATTTTATTTTCAATGACTTAATTGCAGTTTCCTGAGCAAATGAATTAATAACTAAAAAAAGAAATAAAAATAATATTTTGTTAAACCTCATTTTTCAAAAATAATCTTAAACAAAGATATTTAAAATGATTGTCTGATTTTAAAATATTAAAGTTATCTTAACAACTATGAAGATAAATTAAACTAAATAAATTCTTGGAGACATTTGAACTATTAGGGTTTTTTGGAGCATTTATGGTTGGTCTAATTTTAGGGTTGATTGGTAGTGGTGGATCTATACTTTCGGTCCCGATTCTTGTGTATTTGTTTGGAATAAACCCAATTACTGCTACAGCCTATTCCCTATTCATAGTTGGCACTACATCTTTAATTGGTTCAATTAAGAATTTAAGAAATAAATTGATTAACTATTCAACAACATTATTATTTTCATTTTCAGCTGTTATCACCGTTTATTTAACAAGAAAATACCTTATACATTTGATTCCTGAGACCATAATAGACTCAGATTTGATATTTCTTAGTAAAAATCAATTAATAATGCTTCTGTTCTCGTTACTTATGCTAGTAGCAGGTTTTTTAATGATAAAGAGAACCCCTAAAACCATTGTAGGGTTAAAACAAACCAGAACAATAGCTCCAAATAAATTCTTAATTTTTACAGAAGGGTCGTTAATAGGTTTTTTGACAGGTTTGGTAGGTGCTGGTGGCGGATTTATAATTATCCCTATTCTTGTAATTCTTTCTGATTTAAGAATGAAAGCAGCTATTGCAACTTCACTAGCGATAATCTCATTAAAATCATTAATTGGTTTTATAGGGGATGTTCAAAATCTTAGAATTGATTGGATATTTTTACTATTATTCACCTCAGTTTCTGTAATCGGAATATTTATCGGTCAATTATTTTCACAGAAAGTCCCTGAAAATAAACTAAAAATGGTTTTCGGTTTATTTGTAATTATTATAGGAATTAGTATTCTATTTATTGAACTTACTTAGATTTTTTTCCGAGCGCAAAGCCCAGGGGAAGAACGAGTAATAAAGCATAAAATTTGAATAGTAATCCAATCAGCGGCACAATTATCATAAGCAAAATCCAAAAATTTTTATTTTTTATCAAGATTTAATTTTTTTTGATTGCCATACACTCAATTTCTAACTTAGCTTCTAAAGCTAAACCACTCCCTGCAAAAGCACTTCTGGCAGGTAATTTTTGGGGGTTAAAAAACTTCTTATACTCTTGACTCATTAAGGGCCAATCTTTTATGTCTGAGAGCATACAAGTACATTTAAAAATATCATCCATTGATCCCCCCATTTTTTCAAGTTTATTTTTGATGTTAGTTAATGTTTGTCTAGTTTCAGCTTCAATACCTCCATCGATTAGTGTACCATCAGGAAGTGTTCCTATTTCGCCGGATAGAAAAATGATACCATTAACCACTGTGGCTTCAGAAAATGGATATCCACGGTCAATATTTTCTTGAGAATTTATAAACTCTATAGTATTTAAATTTGAGTTTGAATTATTGGCTTTAACATCCTTATTACCAACTTTTAAGGAAATACAGGAATTAAAAATTAAAAAGATTAATAAAAAAACATAATTAACCTTCATGATTTTCAAATTTAGAGTTATTAAATACCAGGAATACAAAAATTAGTATTCCAATTGATGAGACTATAGTGGTTAAAATTCCAGAGTTTGATAAAACTATATAATCTGAAACAATATCAAACAGAACCAAAGCTAAGAAAACCTGTTTTCTTTGATCATAAAAGAGCGCAGAGATTCTTTTATAATATGTGGCTAATCCAAACCAAATTGCAGGAATTACACTCAAGACAAATAATAGTATCCATCCAAAAGTGAATGAGTTTAGAAAGTCGTTTAAATAAAATTCTGGATTATCAACAATTTTCTTAGCTAACTCATCACCAAAGGCTTGTATCGCCATCTGATTTTCAAGTGACGGATCAGAAATATCAAAATTTCCTAAGGATGTAAAATATGATGTCCATTTTGAAATTAATGTAATAATTAAAGGGATTGAAAGAACTATTGTAAACAATGTTCTTAAAAAAAAGATTGTACCGCTGATAGTTCCAGCGAAAGAAAAAAATTTTTTCATGGTTAGTTTTTTACAAAAATCAAAATTAACCAAAAATTCTAAAAAAAAGCCTAGGTGTATTTTTTAAATATTCTTTGTAAGAATCAAGATGTCCCCATTTTTTATCTCCTTGATTTTCAAGTATTCTAATTCCAGAGATGTAAACTAACAAAATATATACAAAGATTGGTGAAATCAATGTTAAGTACTGTAAATCTTGAAGTGATGAAAATGACATAACTGCCACTCCAAACCATAACAATATTTCACCCAAGTAATTAGGGTGTCTTGAATAAGACCATAACCCAGTTGAAATAAATTTACCCTTATTATTTACGTTTTTTCTAAAAACTGTTTTTTGATGATCTGCAATAACTTCGATTATGAAACCTAAAATAAATATCAGTAATCCAATATAAAATACATTATTCATTATTATTCCAGAATATGAAGAAAGAGCAGTTAAAACACATAACAAACACATTGAAACCCACATTCCTTGAAGAGTCCAAGTCATAAAAAATCTTGTAAAATTTGTTTTAATTTCTCTAAATCTTCTATCCTCTCCAGCTTTATGAATTCTCATAAATAAGAAAGAACCAAGTCTTATTGCCCAAATGGCAACACAGGAAACAATCACATAATCAGAAATTTTTCCTGAGTCAGTAATGTACATAGCAGCAAGGATAGCTGTTAAATAAGTGATACTACCTGTTAAATCAAAAAACTTTTCAGTTTGAAAAATATAAGCAGGAATAAAACATATCCATTGAATTGAAAAAATCAATAAAATTAAATTTTTCACAAGTTGTAAATCTGTCAATAATGCAATTTGAAAAGGAATGTAAAAAGCTATAATTGAAGATAAGATGTTAAATAAATGATTCTTCATTTTAATAAAATATAAGTGATAAAAAGTAATAAATACACCCCTAAATACAATCTGTATTTATTTCTTGTTATAATATAATCTTTATTCTGTGGAAAAATATTAAAAAACAACCCTTTTAATTCTTTAATGAATAATGGTTTAATATTAATCTTCCAATCATCAGTCTGATAAACAATCTTTCTAAATTTACTTCTAAAAAAAGTGCTTGGAATTCCCCAAACTAATAGTGCAATAAACAAATAACAATCCATTGGCATATTTTGTGTTACATATTTATTTAATCAAAATTTGTTCCATTTATCTTGAAAATATGCTCAAAATTGCACATGATAAAATATATAATCACCCATTGAAGGAAAATCACAGGTTTCCAATGATAAAATATGAACTGATTCCTCAGCAATTAATAATTGAAAATACATGTAATGAAAATAATTTTTTCAATCCTGGTGATTTAAAAGATGATGTTATTCTTCTTACTCATGAATCTAATTATTATAATAAATTAATAAATCAAAAATTAGAAAAAAAAGAGATGAGAGCTATTGGTTTTCCTATGTCTAAAAAACTTATTCAAAGAGAAAAAAAAATAGTTCAAGGTACTATTGAATGTGCGCTAAATTCCATCAAATTCGGAGTTTCTATGAATATAGCTGGTGGCACTCATCATGCTTTTACTAATCGGGCAGAGGCATTTTGTATCTTAAATGATCAAGCTATAGCCGCAAATTTTTTAATTAAAAATAATTACTGTCAAAGGATATTAATTTTGGATTTAGATGTTCACCAAGGAAACGGAACAGCTGAAATATTCAGAAAAAATAAAAATGTTTTCACTGCTTCTTTTCATGGAGAAAAGAACTATCCATTTAGAAAAGAAATTAGTGATTTTGATTATGGTTTTAGTGATGGAACAAGTGATCAGCAATACTTAGATAAAATTAAGTATGATGTTCCTCGGCTAATCGATAGTTTCAAGCCGGATTTTATTTTTTATTTATCTGGAGTTGATATAATCAAAAATGACAAACTTGGAAGATTATCTGTTTCTATAAAAGGGTGTAAGGAAAGGGACAGATTTGTGTTAAATTATTGTAAAACTAACAGAATTCCGGTTCAGATAAGTATGGGTGGAGGATATTCCCCAATATTAAGGGATATTATAGAAGCACACTCGAATACTTTCAGATTAGCACAAGAAATTTATTTTTGAATAAATATTATAAATTTATTTTTTAAGAGAAATAAATCTACCATCTTGTCCGCGTCTTTTTTCAAGATTTTTGATTTTTAAAAAATCATTCCTCTTAAACCTTTTACCGTTAACATACAGATGACTAACACCACTTGGAAATTCTATATTTAAAAGATTTCTTTTCATTAAAAAAAAAAGGGAGATAAATCTAAGAAAAAAAATATGGTTTTGTGAAAAAAAAATTAATTTTTTATGTTATTTGATTGATTATTAATAAATTATTTACCAATAAGACAAGTCACCTCTTCCCCATCATATCTGTTAAATCTATTATTTGAAAAAAGTGCGTACTTTTTGCATACTCCTAAAAACGCAGTAAACTGTAGTAAAACTGTAAAAACTCTTAACTACATCATACAGTCAAATACTAGTTCTTTTGAAAAGATTGGAGTTGTCATATTATTTTCAAAATACTCTACTAAAATAATAACAGGTTCATATCCATTTGGTGTTCCGTCTTCATCATATGACCAATTAGTATCCCAACTAACCATAACCCCTATATCAGCGAAATCAGCATTGAGAATCAGTTCATCTGCAAGTGGTGCATTATTTCCACCTAAGTCAAGTGTCGATACTGTTGTCCATCCACTAGATTCATCAGGTATTGGAACATATTCAATTGGACTAGTAATTTTAACAAACCACCAAGGCCAACAATATCCATTTTCATCCTCATTACACAAATCGTTTTCACTTAACAATGTCATCTTAACCTTAAGCTGTGCACAATCTTCTGAATTTTTTATTGCTTTTAAACTATAATATTCTGTATCATTATCAATAATATCAGTACAAAGGTCGTTAATTTCATCCTCGTTAGTATCCGGAATATCGATTATATTTGGGTTTAAAATATTCATACCCCAAGAACCAGAAATTGGGTACTCAAAAATATTTGTACTTATTATTTCATATGATGAGTTTGTTATAAAGTCCTCAATATAGACTGAAAAATTAGGAACATTTATATCAATACCTAAATTTTCATATCTGTCTTCAATATTATTTGTAATTTCTTCTGGACTTAATAAAACAGCTTGTGAGATAAGTTGACTTCCTATTGTTTCAGAATTTAACTCCCCATCATTTCTAATATCAGTAATTATATTAGCCATAATTTCAGAAAACTCTGCTTCAGTTCTTAATCCCTGCAAAATTGATGATATGGCGATTAAAATAGCGTCACCCTCAGAACTTCCTGAAATATTAAGATTTTCTGAGCTATCAATTGATTGAGAAATATTAAATATTGATAAAATTTCAGATTGAGCCTGTGATTTTGCATCTTCTATTGTACTTGAATTATTCATAATTAAATACTCAACTCTTGCCTTTTCAAGATGAGTCAAAACATTCAAATTAATACTTGAAACATCAGAAATATCGGAAATTGCATTTAAAGTTATTTGGGAATTAGATTGGACTCCACAAACCTCATTGAAATAAAAACCATCTACCCTCAATGTTGCAAATGGAGAAACTAAGGATACTCCGTTTATTTCAAATACCCCAGAATTATCAATTATTTGTGTTGTGTAGTTTAAACCAGTTGGATTGAAATTTTCATCTAACTCAGATAATATTATTGAAGACCCATTTAAAAAAGGACCTTTTTGTGCAAAACCGGAAACAAAAGCATTTTCAATATTATTCGTTGGATTATTTGAATCAGAATTATTTTCAGATGGTGAAGAGTCGTCACTACAACTTAGAATAAAGGCAAAAGCTAAAAATAATATTAATTTTCTCATATCATTAAATTACAATAATAAATTTTATTTTATTATTTTTACATAAATACTTGATTATCAATAATTTACTTGCCGATACAGAATTTTGAAAATATATTTCCTAAAACTTCGTCATTGGATATTTCGCCGGTGAGTTCACCTAAAAAATATATTGCCTGTTTAATGTCTATTGCCAATAGATCAGATGATATATTTTTAGATATTGAGATTTTTACCTTGTGGATTTCTTCATAAGTTTTATTTAACAAGTCATAATGTCTTGAATTTGATATAGTGTAATTATCAATCTGGCTTGTTAAGTTATTTATGTATGAAATAATTTCATCTCTTAAATTATCAATATTTAACTTATTTTTTGCACTTATTGATATGGGGTTAAACTCGTCTAAATCACTTACTAAAGTTTCAGATTTTATATCATTTTTATTTAATAATGTTATCAATTTAGCATTTGGAAATTTATTATCAATATCAGTAAGATAATTTACATAATGATTTAATTTTTCTTTATTTAGAGTCGAGTAATCAATCAAGAAAATAATAATTTCTGATTCATTCATTTTTTTGAAAGTTCTCTCAATTCCAATATTCTCAATTTCATCCTCTGTATTTCTGATGCCGGCTGTATCAATAAATCTACATTTAACACCATTTATATTTATTTGATCTTCAATTGTATCCCTTGTTGTTCCTGCTATTGAGCTTACAATTGCACGTTCTTCATTAAGTAATGTATTTAACAGAGTAGATTTTCCTGTATTAGGTTCACCAACAATAGCTATTGGTATTCCGTTTTTAATAACATTTCCTGTCTTAAATGAGTCGATTAGCTTTTTTAAAATAAAAGTAATTTTATCTAATAATTTATTTAATTCCTTTTTGTTCGCAAACTCTACATCCTCTTGTGAAAAATCTAATTCTAATTCGATTAACGAGGCAAAGTTTACTAACTCACTTCTTAAATCATTAATATCATTTTTAAAACCTCCTCTCATTTGGTTCATAGCTAACCTGTGTGAGGCCTCAGTATTACTAGAAATCAAATCTGCAACTGATTCAGCTTGACTTAAATCCATTTTACCATTTAAAAAGGATCGCATCGTAAATTCGCCGGGATTAGCCACCCTACAATTATGATTTAATAGTAGCTGAATAATAGATTCCTGAATAAAAATACTTCCATGACATGAAATCTCGACCAAGTCTTCGCCTGTATATGATTTAGGGTTTCTAAAAACAGTTATTAATACCTTATCAATGGTTCTATCATCTTCAACAATGTAACCCAACTGAACAGTGTTAGCTTTTTGGTCTTTTAATTTGATTTTTTCTACTCCATTAAATATTTTATCAGCGATTGAAATACTTTCAGAACCAGAAATTCTAATCATAGAAATAGCTCCGATTCCAGATGGTGATGCTAATGCCAGTATGTTATCATTTTTTATCAACGCTNTTTAGATTTNATGTAAAAGTAAACAATAGGTANTAATAGAATTANAACTGTNAATAAATTAGTNAATACAACAGCNGGTGAAATNAAAATAGTACTAAAAAANCCNGCAATTGCTCCACCCAAATGTGCTTCATGACCAATATTATCATTAACTTTTTTCATTGAATAAATAGAATAAAACAAATAACCTAGGCCAAAGAGATATCCAGGCATCGGNANAANAAAAAAGAATAANGTCATCTCAGGATTTAACAAAATAGCTGAATANACAATACCCATTACNGCACCGCTGGCACCAACAGCNCTATAATTTATATTATTTGAATTAAATNTATAGGTNAGCCAATTTCCAAATATCAAACTTGTAAAATATATAATTAANAAATTTATNTCNCCAACTCTAAAAATAACAGCATCTACAAAAAAATAAAGAGTAAACATATTAACAATCAAATGAGTCGTATCAACATGTAAAAAACCAGATGANATGTATCTAATTNNCTCNCCNCTTTTTATACGTANAGGACTNAACTTNTATTTATTAAAGAATATGCGGTCTCTAAATCCTTTGTANGAGAAAAAAATATTTAAACCTATAATTATAATCGCAACAGAGTTCACAGAAAAAATATAAATGATGTCAAATATAATATATATTTGCCTNAAAGGAATTACGTGAATTTACTTGTCTANATTATTGTTTATCCATTTATGTGGTTGATTTCAAGAATGAGTTTTNGATTAATNTACTTATTCTCTGANATGATGTATTATTTGATTTATTACATATTTTCTTATCGAAAAAAAGTTGTTAGAGAAAACCTAAAACTTGCCTTCCCTAAAATGTCTATTGANGAGAGGATAAAGATTGAAAAAAAATATTACAGATATCTTTCTGATATTTTTCTTGAGTCNTTTAAATCAATGAATATTTCCGAAGATGAAATGAAAAAAAGATATAAGTTTAAAAATCCTGAACTCCTTGATAGNATTTATGATAAAAACCAAAANTTAATTCTAATAGCNGGNCATTATTGTAGTTGGGANTGGNTATTCATCCTTGACAGATTCACCAAATATAAAATTAATGNCATTTACAAAAAATTATCNAATAAGTACTTTGATAAATGGGCAAANAGAAACAGNAGTAAATATAANGGAGATTTAATATCAACCAAGGATACTTTTAGANAAATTTTGAAAAAATCTAAAANATCTGAATTAAACTTATATGGGTTTGCATCTGATCAGTCACCAAGAAAAAATAAAGCTAATTATTGGGGTATGTTTTTAAANAANTATGTTCCAATACANACCGGTGCAGAAACAATTGCAAAAAAANACAATATGGCNGTTGNNTTCATGGATGTTCAAAAAANTAAAAGAGGTTATTATGAAGNATNTTTTGTNANAATTACAGAAGAACCAAAAAAGTNNAAGGATTNTGAAATAACANAACGATTTATTGAACTTTTAGAAAAACAAATAATTAANAAGCCTGAATATTATACCTGGACACACAAAAGATTTAAACACAGGAAAACTTTATCTAACTGAAATTTTTAATNTCTGNNATGAATTTTNCTGATAATTCNTNAGCACTTTTTTGAGATTTTGCCTCTGANTATACTCTTATAATNGGTTCNGTATTNCTTTTTCTAAGTTGTACCCAAGAATCTTCAAAATCAATTTTTAATCCATCTACNCTACTTNTTTTCTCATNAGAATATTTCTCTNTAATGTTATCAATAATAGANTCTACGTCCANATCGTGACTTAANTCAACTTTTTCTTTTGACATGAAATAGTCTGGATATTTTTTTCTGAGNTCAGAACATGAAATNTTTAATTTGGATAAATGAGTTAGAAAAAGAGCAATACCNACCAGTGCATCTCTNCCATAATGTAATTCTGGTAAAATTATACCACCATTNCCTTCACCNCCNATAANAGCATTTTTCTCTTTCATTTTTTCAACAACATTAACCTCTCCAACTGCNCTTGAAAAATATTCACAACNATATGATTCGGTNATGTCTTTAAGNGCNCTAGATGANCTTAAATTGCTTACNGTTATTCCTGGNTTATTTTTTAAAAANTAATCAGCACATGCAACNAAAGTATATTCTTCTCCAAAAACTTCTCCNTTTTCTGAAACAAAAGCCAATCTATCTACATCAGGATCTACAACTATTCCAAAATCAGCTTNTTCTTTAATTACCANTTTAGATAAATCNGTTAGGTTTTCTTTTAGAGGTTCNGGATTGTGAGGAAACTCNCCGTTNGGNTCACAATAAAGTTTTANCACTTCNACACCNANCTTNTTNAGTAGATTAGGNACAGCAATTCCNCCNGTNGAATTTANAGCATCAACCACAACTTTAAANTTTNTNCTTCTGATNNAATCAGCATCAACCAATGGTAAATTNATAATNNNATCAGTATGANTGTCAATATATTNATTTTTGAATTCAACCTNNCCTATATTTTTGGNNTNATATTTNTAGGAAGNNTTTGAATTTGCTATTTTNAATAGTTTCTCACCATCTTTNGCNTTGATAAATTCNCCTTTANTATTTAATAACTTTAATGCATTCCAATTTCTTGGATTGTGACTAGCNGTGATTATAATTCCNGCATCAGCATTTTCCAAAGGAACAGCAATTTCAACTGTNGGTGTCGTNGATANACCTAAACAAACNACATTTACACCCATCTTTNTTANAGTNTCNAGAACTAAGTCTTCAACCATTTTACCAGAAATTCTTGCATCTCTACCAACAACTATTTTATTGTTAATGATGAGTTTTTCATTTTCAAGCCATAAAACAAATGACCTNGTNTATAACACAATATCTTCNTTNGTNAGGTCCTCACCTTTTCTGTTTCCAATTGTTCCTCTAATTCCAGAAATTGATTTTATTAGTGGCATTATAATTGTTTTTTGNAAATATACTTTTAATTATACTAGTNTNAAAAATTGAATTTGTAAATTCGNNCAAAATATCAACATTGAAAAATCTCNCCAAATATATTTTACTTANTCTATTCATTTTNTCCTGTANAAATAANAANGAAGGTGTTCTCGCTGANAACGGAATGGTTGTNTCTGCAAGACAAGAAGCAAGTAAAATTGGTNTAGACATTTTAAAAAAAGGAGGTAATGCNTTTGATGCCATGTTAGCNNNAGAATTAGCANTAGCNGTNTCATATCCATCAGCNGGAAATATTGGCGGTGGTGGTTTTATGGTATANAGAAAATCTGACGGAAGNANAGGTGCTTTAGATTACAGGGAAAGAGCACCAATAAATTCCACTAGTGACATGTATTTNGACGAAAATANNGANATAATTNAAGGTNTAAGTATGNTAGGTGGTCTTTCTGTTGGAGTACCAGGAACAATTGCAGGTNTTTTTGAAGCTCATNAAANGCATGGAACATTAACANTNAATGAATTAATAAGTCCNGTAATAGAACTAGCGAAAAAAGGAGTGATTGTTACGNAAAAACAANAAAATAGAATTNAAGAAAATCGTAAATATTTTAAACTTNNTAATAAATCAAAAATACTTTTTGATGATGACTTCAATACTAACGATACGATTAAATTTCNAAATCTTGCTTCTACCCTTNAGAGAATTATGNAATATGGTANAGACGAATTTTANAAGGGNGAAACNGCNAAAAAATTAGTTGAANTTATACAAAANAATGGNGGTATCATAACTCTGAANGATTTGGAGTCGTATNAACCCGNTTGGAGAGATCCAATNGTNTTTAATTATGATGGATTAAAAATTATATCAATGTCTCCNCCGTCTAGTGGTGGTGTTTGTATAAATCAAATTATGAAAATGATNGAGCCTTTTGATTTAAAAACTTATGGNCACAACNCATCTNATTACATAAAATTACTAGTGGAAGCTGAGAGAAGATCTTTTGCAGATAGAAGNCATTATCTTAGGAGACCCNGATTTCATTCAAGTNCCNGTNAATNAATTAACNAGTNAAANTTATTTGAATAGTAGAATGAATNNTTTTTCATTTGAAAAACCAACTGATTCAAATGACATTGGCTANGGAAATATTGAGATAAANGAAAGTGATGAAACGACTCATTATTCGATAGTTGATCAATTTGGAAATGCAATNGCAGTNACAACAACATTAAATGGNACCTTTGGNTCAAAGCTNTATTCAAACGAANTNGGATTTTTTCTNAATAATGAAATGGACGACTTTTCAAGNAANCCNGGTTATCCNAACATGTATGGTCTNATAGGNGGTGANGCAAATAAAATCGAACCNNAAAAGAGGATGTTAAGTTCTATGACGCCAACNATTGTTGAAAAAAATGGTGAGTTATTTATGACTTTAGGTACNCCTGGNGGTTCCACNATTATTACATCGGTTGTTCAAACAATATTGAATGTTCANGAGTTTAANATGACAATGCAAGAGGCTGTAAATTCTGCAAGATTTCATCATCAGTGGAAACCAGACTCTATCAGAATTGAATCTGAATTATTTGATGATAAAATTAAAAATAATCTTATNAAATNTGGTTANANGCTTAATGACAAGGGCTCAATTGGTAGAGTTGATGGNATTTTAGTAAAAAAGNATAAAANACTTGAAGGNGGAGCTGACAAAAGAGGTGATGATACAGCAATNGGCTTTTAATCGTTATGAGTAATATTAATGAAATTTTAATATACGGTGCTAAGTCAAANAATTTAAAGAACTTAGACCTTAAAATTCCTAGAGACAAACTTGTTGTTATNACTGGTCTTTCNGGTAGTGGTAAATCATCTNTNGCATTTGANACTATCTATGCNGANGGNCAAAGNAGNTATATTGAAACATTCTCNGCTTANGCAAGNCAGTTTTTATCAAAAATGGAGAGACCTGAAGTTGATAAAATTGANGGGCTATCCCCTGTTATAGCTATTGAACAAAAAACAGTNAATAAATCNCCAAGATCAACTGTNGGGACTACTACNGAAATTTATGATTTTTTAAGATTATTATATTCAAGATGTTCTGAGGCNTATAGNTATGTTACTGACAAAANAATGATCAGNTACNCNTCAGAACAAATTTTNGATTTNATTGAAAATATTTATCTGGANAAAAAAATAATTCTTTTNTCTCCTGTGATNAAATCAAGAAAAGGAAATTATCAGGANTTATTTCAGCAAACNATCAAAAAAGGNTTTACTCAGTGTAGAATNGACGGAGAAATAGTTGATATTTCAAATAGNACCAGTCTTGAAAGATACAAGAATCATGATATCGAAATTNTNATTGATAAGCTTTTTCTAGAAAAAGAAAANTTTTCAAAAAAAAGATTAAAAGAATAGTATCGAAACATGTTTTTTTCACGGTAATAACTCAATTTTGATAATTGAAAAAGATTCNAATGAAGGAAGATACTTCAGTTTNAATTTAATGTGTGAAGANTCTGGTATTTCATATCAATTACCAGACCCAAATNATTTTTCATTTAACTCCCCNAGAGGTGCNTGTAAAAAATGCAAAGGACTTGGAANAATTAAAGAAGTTGATATTAGAAAAATTATTCCTGANGANTCAATTTCAATAAATGATGGNGCAATAGANTTNATTAAATCGAANAAATCATGGATTTATAAGCAGATTGAATTAATTTCAAAAAAATTCAACTTTTCACTAAATGACCCNATAAAAAAAATTCCGAAAANTGGAATGAATGCCATTTTATANGGNTTAAATGATGGATTAAAAGTTCAAAATANNNNCATTGGNGTNAATATAGATTATGTGATTTCATTTGAAGGAATATGTAACTTTATAANTGAACAATATCANNNNAATGACTCNATAAGATTAAAAAGGTGGGCNAACAATTATTTNAGANAAGTTTTATGTGAAANTTGCCAAGGATCAAGACTTAANAAAGAAGCTTTACANTTTAAAATNGATAATAAAAANATTAATGAAATNGTNAATCTTGAAATAAAAGACTTATCTAAATGGNTTAAAAACTTAAATNCAAAACTTANTAAAAAACAAAAANTNATTTCCTCTGAAATTATAAAAGAAATAAATGANAGAATTANGTTTCTTGAAAATGTAGGTCTTGGTTATTTAACTTTAAACAGAACATCAAAATCTCTTTCAGGAGGTGAAAGTCAAAGAATCAGATTAGCTTCACAGATTGGATCGCAACTTACAGGTGTACTTTANATTCTTGANGAACCTAGCATTGGNCTACATCAAAGTGATAATCAAAAATTAATTGATTCACTNNTNAANCTTCGTGATATTGGAAATTCAATAATTGTAGTTGAACATGACCGTGATATGATTCTAAAGTCAGATCATATCATAGATGTTGGNCCTTATGCNGGNNAACAAGGTGGTGGTATAATTTTTTCTGGAAATAAACAAGAATTAATTAGTTGTAACTCTTTAACTGCCCAATATATTAACAATACGAGACAAATAGAAGCCGCCGAAAATCACAGGCCAGGTAATGGAAAGTTTATAGAATTAAAGGGATGTACAGGGAATAATTTAAAGAATGTTGATTTAAAAATACCTTTAAACACCCTGATCATCATAACAGGGGTTTCAGGAAGTGGAAAATCTACTTTAATTAATGAAACATTATTTCCTGTTTTACACAACAAAATATATAACGCTGAAAAAACAGGACTTTCATTTAAATCTATTAAAGGTCTTGAAAACATCGATAAAATTGTAAATATTAATCAATCTCCTATAGGTAGAACTCCTAGAAGTAACCCTGCAACTTATTGTGGAGTTTTTGGTGAAATCAGAAATATTTTTTCAAAACTTAATGAATCCGTAATCCGAGGTTATAAACCAGGAAGATTTAGTTTTAATGTTCCGGGTGGTAGATGTGAAGAATGTAAAGGTGCAGGTTTAAAACAAATTGAAATGAATTTTTTACCAGATGTTTATGTTGAATGTGAATCATGTATGGGTAAAAGATTTAATCGTGAGACTTTAGAAATAAAGTACAAAGGGAAGTCAATCAATGATGTTCTTAACATGAGTGTAAACGATGCAACTGACTTTTTCGAACATATTCCAAAAATATTTAGAAAACTCAAAACCATTAGGGATGTTGGTTTAGGTTACCTTACCCTAGGTCAACAAAGCACCACATTATCTGGTGGTGAAGCTCAAAGGATTAAACTCGCCACTGAATTAAGTAAAATAGATACAGGGAACACCTTATATTTATTAGATGAGCCAACAACGGGTCTTCATTTTGAAGATATTAGAGTTTTATTGGGGGTAATTGAAACACTGATTAATAAAGGAAATAGTGTAATAATAATTGAGCATAATATGGATGTGATTAAGAAAGGTGATTATATTGTTGATTTAGGTCCAGAGGGTGGTAAAAAAGGCGGTAAAATAATTTTTCAAGGATATATTAATGAATTCTTAAAATGCAATTCTAGTTTGACTGCTGATTTTCTTAAAAAAGAGCTAACTTAGATGAAGAATGAATGAAAGAAGAGATAAAAAGTGGAATGAAACTAAAACAAATGATTCATGGTCGATATTCAAAATCATGGGTGAATTTGTTGAGGGTTATGAAAAATTAGCTGCAATTGGACCATGTATTTCAATTTTTGGATCAGCGAGAACCCATCCAGAAAATAAGTTTTACAAATTGGCAGAAGATATTTCGCAGGCAATTGTTGAACGTGGATACGGAGTTATTACAGGTGGTGGACCTGGAATTATGGAGGCAGCAAACAAAGGCGCAAATAAAGTAAAAGGTAAGTCAGTTGGTTTATGTATAAACCTTCCTTTTGAAGATACAAACAACAAATATATCGATAAGGATAAACAACTAAACTTTGATTATTTCTTTGTCAGGAAGGTTATGTTTGTAAAATATGCGCAAGGTTTTGTTGTTATGCCAGGTGGTTTTGGTACCCTAGATGAACTTTTTGAAGCTATCACCCTGATTCAAACTTATAAAGCTGAAAAATTTCCGATCATTTTAGTTGGAACAGAATTTTGGTCTGGAATGATAGACTGGATAAAGCGGTCTTTACTCGAAAACAATAAAAATATTAGTGAATCTGATTTAGATTTATTTCAAACTGCTGACACTAAAGAGGAGGTAATTGAAGTTCTAGAAGAGTTTCATAAAAATTATGTATTTACTCCTAATTTTTAATTTTCTGATTATATTTTAATTTTTTTAGTAAAAAGTAAAAGAAAATTGCATATGCTTCGATGTTTAAGTAAATTTGTATACCTCTATCCAAACGATTTATGCATTCTATTAAGAAGAAAAAATCAATCTCATTTGATCAATTTAAAGAAGAAATTCTTAACGATTACAGAGTAGCTTTTACAAGTAGAGAATGTAGTATTATCGGGAGACGAGAAGTTCTTACAGGTAAAGCTAGTTTTGGAATCTTCGGAGATGGAAAAGAGCTTCCTCAGATTGCCATGGCAAAATTTTTCAAAAAGGGGGATTTCAGATCTGGTTATTATAGGGATCAAACCTTTATGTTTTCACTTGATGAAGTTACACCTCAGCAGTTTTTTGCTGGTTTATATGCACATACTGATATTAAATATGATCCAATGAGTGCAGGTAGACAAATGGGTAGTTCTTTCGCAACACACAGTTTAGATGAAAATTATGATTGGAAAGACTTGACAAAACAGTTCAATTCAAGTGCTGACTTATCCCCTACTGGAAGTCAGATGCCCAGATTACTAGGATTGGCCCAAGCTTCAAAAATTTATAAAAAATTGAAAGTCAAAGGCTCTGAAAAATTCACTGATGAAGGAATTGAAATTGCATGGGGAACAATTGGAGATGCAGCAACAAGTGAAGGTCATTTCTTTGAGAGTATTAACGCAGCTGGAGTTATGCAAATTCCAATGATTGTAAGCGTATGGGATGATAATTATGGTATTTCTGTACCAACTGAGTACCAAACAACCAAAGGAGATATCTCAGAGGTTTTAAAGGGTTTTAAAAAAGAAAAAGATTCAAATGGTTTTGAAATTTTAAAAGTTAAAGGATGGGACTATGTTGAGCTTATAAAAACCTATGAAAAGGCTGAACAAATATGCAGAACAGAACATATTCCAGTGATTGTTCATGTGAATGAATTAACACAGCCTTTAGGACACTCTACATCAGGGTCTCATGAGAGGTACAAATCCGAAAAAAGATTAAAATGGGAAAAAGATTATGATTGTATCAAGAAAATGCGCGAATGGATATTAGATAATAACATCACTTCACATGAAAATCTTAATAAAATTGAAAATGATGCTAAAAAATTTATTAGTGAATCTAAGTTAGCAGCAAAAAGAGAGTCTTTAAATGAAACAACTAACAATATTAACAAATTAAATAGCATATTTATCAATGATATCAAATCAAATAATTTAGATATCCAGAAGATTTTAAATGGGCTAAATTCTATCAAAGAACCAAATAAAAGAGATTTATTTACATCAACTAATAGCATTCTAAGGGAGTTAATGCTAGAGAAAAACCCAAAAATAAATATACTCAGGGATTGGTTATCTAAATTACGTGTTAAGACACAATATGATTACAGTTCTCACTTATATAGTGAATCCGCTTACAATCCCTCTAAAATTGCCTTAATTGAGGCTAAATATGATGATAAAGCTGAATCGGTTGATGGAAGAATTATTTTAAGAGAAAATTTTAAAAAAATATTAGAGAAAAATGATAAAGTCATAATATTTGGTGAAGATGCAGGGAAAATTGGTGGAGTAAATCAAGGATTAGAGGGTCTTCAAGAGATATTTGGTGAAACCAGAGTGTTTGATACTGGTATTCGTGAAGCTACCATAATTGGTCAGGGAATTGGACTCGCCCTCAGAGGGTTAAGACCAATTGCAGAAATTCAATACTTAGATTATCTACTTTATACAATCCAGTTGCTAAGTGATGATTTGGCTACTCTTCATTACAGAACCAGGGGTAAGCAAAAGGCTCCACTGATAGTTAGAACAAGAGGACATAGATTAGAAGGTATTTGGCACGCTGGTTCTCCGATGGGCGGTATGATAAATCTACTTAGAGGAATTTACCTGTTAGTTCCACGAAATATGACAATTGCGGCAGGATTTTATAATGCTTTGCTGAAAGGAGATCAGCCCGCTATAGTTGTAGAATGTTTAAACGGCTATCGTACTAAAGAAAAAATGCCAACTAATATTGGTGACTACACTGTTAAAATAGGAAAAATCGATAAAATTAAATCTGGTGAAGACATTTCTGTAATATCATACGGATCAACTTTAAAAATAGTAGAAAAAGCTTCAGAAGAATTATTAAAATTTAACATAAGTTGTGAAATAATTGACTGTCAATCTTTAATACCATTTGACATAGAAAAAGAAATAACTGAAAGTGTTAAGAAAACGAATAGATTAATAATTGTTGATGAAGATTTTTCAGGTGGTGCAAGCGCGTATATCCTAGATAATTTGATTAATAATCAAAATTTGTATGATCATTTAGATAGCAAACCGCACACCATGTCCGCTAAAGACCATAGACCTGCTTATGGAACTGATGGTGATTATTTTTCAAAACCCTCAGTTGATGATGTTTTTGATAGGATATACTCAATCATGAATGAATTAAATCCTGGAAAATTCCCTCTTTAATTAGTTTTAATAATTCTCAACACCATTTCCCTTAGAAGAAAAGAATCAGCCTTTTTTATTCCAACGCCTTTTGAGAGCATATCATAATGTCGAATTAGTGAAATAATACTTACTACCTGTTTTAGATTATATTTTGATGAAGCTAGCTTATATTCGCTGAGAAAATAAGGGTTTATCCCCACTTTAGAGGCTAATCTTCTGTCATCTAAATTTGAATTTGAATGATAAATCAGAAGTTTATTAAAAAAATCGAAAATAACAGAAATACTTACAACTAATGGATTTGAGCTTGGATTTTCTGTAAAATATTGAGCTATTTGAAATGCTTTATTATAATTTTTTTCAGCTAAAGCTTTTCTTAATTCAAAATTGTTAAATTCTTTTGAAATACCGATATATTTTTCGATATCTGAAAGCTCTATAATCTTTTCTATCTTTTTTATTTCAAATAACTTTTCAAGTTCATTGGAGATTTTACTCAAACTATTCCCTAAATGTTCATTAATCAAAATAGCAGATTTTCTATCAATTAAAAAACCAGCACCTTCAACATTTTCTGTTATCCAGTTTTGAACCTGATTATCATATAACTTTTTAGACTCAAATACTTTAGCATTTTTTTGTAATACCTTAAAATAAGACTTTCGTTTATCAATAGATTTGTGTTTGTAGTTTATTATTAAAATTGTTGAATTTAAAGGGTTTTTAAAATAGTCTATAAAACCATCGAAACTACGTGATAAATCTTGTGCTTCTTTAATTAAAACAATTTGATGAGTAGAGTTTAAAGGATATTTTTTGCAGATTGAGATAATTTGATCAACAGATGATTCTTTTCCATATAATATATTAAAATTAAACTGTTTCTCTTCTTCGGAAAGTACATTATCAATAAATAAATTGGTTATATTGTCGATATAAAACTCCTCCTCGCCCATTAAAAGGTATATTGGTGAGAAATTTTTAGTTTTTATATCATTTTTTATTTCGGAAAGAGTATTCAATAATTAAAATATCAATGTTAAACTTATCATTCCCAAATTATGAATTTAGATTAAAAGAAATTAATCAAAAGAGATTTATTTTTGATGAGATTAGAAAAAAATATATTGAATTAACAGCTGAAGAATGGGTTAGACAAAATTGTGTTAAATTCTTAATCAACGAGAAAAAGTTTAAAAAAAATTTAATATCAATTGAAAAAAAAATTCAATTAAATAACACAACAAAAAGATTTGATATTTTAGCTCATGATATGAATGGAGGGTGTGTTTTGCTTGTTGAATGTAAAGCACCAAATATAAAAATAAATCAAGAAAGCTTTGATCAAATATTTAGATATAATCAAGTTATCAATGCAAAATTTTTAATGCTTACCAATGGAATAATTCATTATTATTGTAGAATCAATAATTATAGAAAAGATATTGAATTTTTAAAGGAAATCCCGGTTAATAAATGAATTTAGGTATAGTTATATTGAATTGGAACGGGGAAAAGTTATTAAGACAATTTTTACCCCCATTAATAAAATTCACACCAACAAAACATAATATTTATATCATTGATAATGGTTCTCATGATAATTCCATTGATTTTGTTGAAAATAAGTACAAGAGGATAAAAATTATAAAATTAGATACTAATTACGGATATGCAAAAGGTTATAATATTGGATTAAAAAATATAAATGATGAAATCTTGTGTCTTTTAAATAATGATGTTGAGGTAACAGAAAATTGGACTGACAATATTTTAAAACAATTTGACCTAGAACCAAAAACTGCTGTAATTCAGCCAAAACTTAAAAACTATTATGAAAAATCAGAATTTGATTATGCAGGTGCCGCAGGTGGCTACTTAGATAAATATGGATATCCCTATTGCGATGGTAGGATTTATAAAAAAATTGAAAAAGACTTAAAACAATATGATAAAATAAAAGATATATTTTGGGCATGTGGAGCATGTTTTTTTATAAGGAAAAAAATATTTGAAAATCATAATGGATTTGACGAAAGTTTTTGGGCTCACATGGAAGAAATCGACTTATGCTGGAGGATTCAAAATTCAAAATATAAAATTAGATATAATCATAAAACTGAAGTTTTTCATGTCAATGCTGCTACCTTAAATCAAAACAACCCAAAAAAAACATATCTAAATTTTAGAAATCAGTTATTTATGATTACAAAAAATTCACAAAATATTCTGTTTTTACTTTTATTAGAGAAATTACTTATTGATGCAATTATTTCCGTTTATTTAATATTTGATAAAGGTTACAAGCATTCTTTGGCAATAATTAGAGCATATGTTTCGTTTTATAAGCATATTAACCTGTTATTAGAATTTAGAAAAAAAAACAAAGGGGTTGTAAAACATTATCAAATCAGGTCTATTATATTTAAATATTTATTTCATAAAAGGTGAAAAATTTATCTGATTTAAGTTTTCTTTTTGCTAATTTTACTGTCTACTACTAACATTAAATATTTTATAATGAAAAAAACATTTTTTTTAAGCTTAATTACGTTATTTGTAATGTCTTCATGTGTAAGTAAAAAAGAATATACTTCACTTGAAAATAGACATAAGAAGACACAAGATCTTTTAAATACAGCAACAATTAAATTGAATGCTTGTTTAGAAGAAAAATCTACTTCTGAGACACTTGCAGATGCTTACAAAGAACAACTATCTGATTTAAAAAGAAGAAATGATCAGTTATTTATTCAAAGTCAAGATTATCTTGAATTAACTTCAAAAGGAGCTGAAAATCTTGAAAGAACTCTTGAAAGTATGAAAGAGAAAGATTTAAAAATAACAAGAATACAAGATGCACTAAACAGAAAAGATAGTGTAACATTTGCTTTAGTTACAAGTCTTAAAAAAGAAATTGGCATTAATGATCCGGACATAGAAGTTAATGTTGACAAAGCTGTTGTTTTCATTTCTCTCTCTGACAAATTATTATTTAAAACTGGTAGTTATGAAGTTTCTGAAAGAGCTAAAGAAATCCTAGGAAAAGTTGCAACAGTTGTTAACGGAAAGCCGGACTTTGAGTGTATGGTTGAAGGACATACTGATAGCAGATCCTATGAAAGAGATGTGCTGATTGACAATTGGGATTTAAGTGTTAAAAGAGCAACTTCAATTGTAAGAGTTCTTGAAGATTTAGATGTAAAATCAAGTAGATTAATAGCTGCGGGAAGAAGTTATTACGACCCATTAGTTGATAATGATACACCTGAAAATAGAGCTATAAACAGAAGAACTAGAATAATTATAATGCCTAAAATTGATCAATTTTATGACATGATTGAGAAGGAAATGCAGAACCTGTCTAATTAGTTATAGAATATACTTTAAAAAAAGCCCACAAATGTGGGCTTTTTTTATGAAATAATTTCAAGCCTTGAAAATCTAAGTAAAAGTTTTTTAAGACCGTCCTTTTCGAATTTTATTTCAGCTTTTCTATCCCCTCCTTGACCTTCTATAGAAACAACCTCACCTTTACCAAATCTTTCATGGATAACTATATTTCCTACAACTAATCTATTATCAAAAAGATTAGATTTGGAAGAGGATGATTTAAGTTTAATAAAATTTTTAGAGGGTCTAATCTCTGGCTTTTTATATCTTATTTCAACTTTATTGAATTGGGATTTTTGAGAAAAATCTTTACTTATATGTCTTTGAATCACATTATTTTGTAAATACTCCACCTTAATTTCATCAATAAATCTACTTTTTTCCGAATCTACAGGCTTACCCCATCTATATCTTGAAAGTACATATGAAAGGTAGATTTTCTTTTCAGCTCTGGTGAGGGCTACATAAAAAAGTCTTCTTTCTTCTTCTAACTCAGTTCTAGAGTTTAAATTCATAGCACTTGGAAACAAATTTTCTTCTAATCCAACTATATATACATACGGAAATTCTAGTCCTTTAGCTAAATGAACTGTCATCAATGATACCTTGTTTTTGTCATTTGTGTCATTGTCTTGATCTGTTGCTAATGCAACATCCTGTAAAAAGGATGAAACAGAAGTCTGACTTTTTTCATTATTTTCAATAAAATCTTTTATTCCATTAAGTAATTCCTCGATATTTTGAATCCTGTTTATACCCTCTAGAGATTCATCATTTTTATATAAATTATATAACTCCGATTGCTTAAGCACTTCTTTTGTAATATCAAAAACATCTGAATGTTCTAATTTATTCTTAATAGATTCAATCATTATCACAAAATCCAAAAGCTTATTTTTTGTTGAATTATTAATAATTTCAGATGATTTCAGATGATTTTTAATAAAAATATAATCCGAAACTGAACTATTTTTAGCCTCAATAGCAATTTTATTTAGGGTGGTTTGACCTATACCCCTGGCAGGAAAATTTATTATCCTTTTAAAAGCCTGTTCATCATCTGGATTGATCAATAATCGTAAATATGCTAGTACATCTTTAATCTCTTTTCTTTGATAAAATGAAAGGCCACCATATACTCTGTATGAAATATTCTTTTTTCTGAGTGCATCCTCGAAAGAACGAGACTGAGCATTGGTTCTATATAAAATTGCGAAATCACTGTTTTTTAATTGACTTTGCATTTTATTTTCAAAAATTGAACTAGCGACAAACCTTCCTTCTTCTCCATCTGTCAACAGCTTATTTACACTTATTTTTTCACCTGATTCATTTTCTGTCCAAACATTTTTCTTTAGTCTTTTCTGATTATTTTCAATTAAGCTATTAGCAGCATTAACTATATTTTTAGTTGATCTATAGTTTTGTTCTAATCTGAAAATTTTTGAATCTGGAAAATCTTTTTGAAAATTTAAAATATTATTAATATTTGCCCCGCGGAAACTATAAATACTTTGCGCATCATCTCCTACAACACATATATTTTGAAATTTATCTGAAAGTGCTCTAATAATTAAATATTGTGAATGATTTGTGTCTTGATATTCGTCTACAAGAATATATTTAAAAATATTTTGATACTTAGATAGTGTGTCTGGATAACTATTAAGCAGTTCATTAGTTTTTAAGAGAAGATCATCAAAGTCCATTGCACCTGCCCTAAAACACCTTTCAACGTATTCATTATATATTTGATAGAATTTGGATCTATTTGAAATTTTATCAGACAATAACAGCTCTTCATTGTTTAAATAGTCTTCAGTTGTAATAAAGCTGTTTTTCATCGAAGATATTCTTGAAAAAATTGATTTATACTTATATTGATCTTTGTCTAGATTAAACTCTTTAATTATCCTTGATACCAGCTTTTGAGAGTCATCAGAGTCATAAATTGTAAAATTTGAGGTATATCCAATTTTATGTGCTTCTATTCTTAATATTCTAGCAAAAACCGAGTGAAATGTACCCATCCATAAATTTTTTGCTTCATTCCCAACTATTGTTGCGATTCTTTCTTTCATTTCTTTTGCAGCCTTATTTGTGAAAGTTAAAGCAAGTATATTGAAAGGGTCTACACCTTCTGTCATTAAATAGGCAATTTTATAAGTCAAAACCCTGGTCTTACCAGAACCAGCTCCAGCAATCACTATCATAGGACCATCCATCTGTAGTGTTGATTCTAACTGAGAATTATTTAGGTTATTTAAAAAATCTTTCAATGGGATAATTTGTTGTTAAATTAAATATTGTTTAACATAAATATTAATATTCATTTAGTTAGTTATAAACAAAAATCAATAATTAAAATATCTTAAATTTAAGATTGTGAATAATGATATTTTAAATACCCCTATAGAATTTTTAAAAGGTGTAGGTCCAAACAGGGCAAAACTTATTAAAGATGAACTAAAGATTTCAAATTTTAAAGATTTACTTTTTCATTTTCCATATCGTTATATTGATAAAACCAAATATCACAAGATATCTGAATTAGACAGCATAAGCTCAGAAATTCAATTAATTGGGGAGATTAAAGAACTTAAAGAAGTTGGAATTGGATCAAAAAAACGATTGGTTGGCAGTTTTTCTGATAAAACAGGAACAATTCAATTAGTTTGGTTCAAAACAAATAAATGGCTTATAGAATCTATTAAATTGAATAAAACATATATTCTTTTTGGAAAGATTAATAACTTTAAGGGAATTAAATCAATCCCTCATCCAGAACTTGAAGCATACAATAAAGATAATCTTAGTAAAAGAACAAGTTTATTTGGAGTTTACCCATCAACTGAAAATTTAAACAAAAAAGGTGTAACTAATAGGGTTTTCACAAAATTAATTGAAGAACTTTTAATTAAGATCAATAATTATATAGAAGAAAATTTACCCAAATATATTATCGATAAATACAAATTAATGGATAGAAGAAGATCGATAATTTGTGTTCATAAACCAAGGTCATCCAGTGAATTAAAACTAGCCATTAACAGATTAAAATTTGAAGAAATTTTTTATCTGCAAATAAGACTTATAAAAAAGAATTTACTCAGAAAAGAAAGGATTAAAGGATATCCATTTGGTAAAATTGGTGATAAGTTTGAGAATTTTTATAATAATGAATTGAAATTCGATTTAACCAATGCTCAGAAAAGAGTTATCAAAGAAATTAGAAAGGACCTAGGTAATGGAGCCCAAATGAACAGACTACTTCAAGGAGATGTGGGTTCAGGAAAAACAATTGTGGCATTCATGTCAGCATTAATTGCCATTGGAAACGGATTCCAGGCATGTATTATGACTCCAACTGAAATTTTGTCATATCAACATTATAATAAGTTTAAAGAATTTTGTAATATATTGAATATCAGTATAAAAACACTTACTGGATCAAGTAAAGCTTCATATAAAAAAGACATTAAAGAAAGCTTAAAAAGAGGTGAAATAGATCTTCTTATAGGTACTCACGCATTAATTTATGATAATGTTGAATTTAAAAATCTAGGATTAGCGATAATAGATGAACAACATAAATTTGGTGTAGCCCAAAGAAGTAGGTTATGGCACAAAAACAAACTACCTCCTCACATTCTAATTATGACTGCTACCCCAATTCCAAGAACATTAGCAATGTCAGTCTATGGAGATCTAGATATGTCAATAATTGACGAACTACCTCCAGGTCGTAAATACATTAACACAATTCATCAAACGCATAACCAAAAGCTTAAATTAATCGATTTTTTAAAAAATGAAATTAAAAAAGGTAGACAAGCCTATGTTGTATACCCACTTATTAAAGAAAGTGAGAAGCTAGATTTCAAAGACCTCATGGATGGATATCAAACTTTTTCCAGAGATTTTCCAATGCCAAAATATCAAATATCCATTGTACATGGTAAAATGAATAATGAAGACAAAGAATATGAAATGCAGCGATTCATTGAAAACAAAACACAAATATTAGTTTCAACAACAGTAATTGAAGTTGGTGTTGACATTCCAAATGCAACAGTTATGATTATTGAAAGTGCCGAAAGGTTTGGTTTATCTCAACTACATCAACTCAGAGGTAGAGTCGGAAGAGGTCAGCACAAAAGCTATTGCTACCTAATCACTGGTCATAAAAAAACTAAGGAAAGTAAGATTAGAATGGAAACAATGGTAAATACTAATGATGGATTTATTATTGCTGAAAAAGACTTAGAATTAAGAGGCCCTGGTAACATAATGGGTACACAACAGAGTGGAGAAATGCCTTTGAGAGTAACAAATTTAATTTCTGACACTAAGTTAATTTTAAAAGTTAGAAAATTGGTTAAGAAAATACTTTCAAAAGATGCTAACCTTCGAAATATAAATAATTCTCTGATCCTAAAAACACTAAAAAATAACATTCAAAAAAAAGATATTTGGGAATATATAAGCTAACAATATCGTCTGCATAATTTCAATAGATATAAATTATAATAAAACTTTTGATTTTATTAGATTAATAGTATTGTTATATTTGCTACAAATTGAACTAATTTTTAATGAAAATTTCCTACAATTGGCTTAAGGAGTACTTAGCTTTTGATGAAAATCATGAATCTATTGCTAATAAATTGACTTCGTTAGGTCTTGAAGTTGAAGGAATAACAAAATTTGAATCTATTCCAGGTGGTTTAGAAGGGATTGTTGTAGGGAAAACCCAATCGATAAAAAAACACCCAAATGCAGATAGACTTAAAATTACAACAGTTGACATTGGCGAGGATGAACCTCTGCAAATTGTTTGTGGAGCTCCAAATGTAGATAAAAACCAAACTGTAGCTGTTGCCACGGTCGGAACAGCACTCTACCCTAATAAAGAAAAAGTAAAAATAAAAAAAAGCAAGATTAGAGGTGAAATTAGCAATGGTATGATTTGTGGTCAAGATGAGTTGAATTTAGGAGAATATGATGACGGAATAATGATTCTTGATGATACACTAAAAGTAGGTACTCCCCTTTCTAAAATTTATAAGATTGAATTTGATTGGATTTATGAAATTGGACTAACCCCTAATAGAGCTGATGCAATGGGTCATCTTGGTGTAGCAAGAGATCTAAAAGCCAAGCTTACACAAGAAGGGCAAAATTTAGAACTAAAAACTCCACCTGTAAGTAACTTTTCGATAGATAAAAGAACAAAAAATATCAAAATCAATATTGAAGATAGTTTATCAACACCCAGATATTGCGGGATTGTGATGGAGAATATTAAAGTTGAGGATTCTCCAAAATGGCTTCAAAATAAAATTATTTCAATTGGATTATCTCCAATTAACAATATTGTTGACATAACAAACTATGTGATGCACGATATTGGTCAACCTCTACATGCATTTGATTATGATAAGATTAATGATCAAACAATTAATGTAAAGAAATATAAGAAAGAACTGAAATTCAAAACACTAGATGAGGTAGAGAGAATAATTAGCCCGAACGACTTAACAATTTCTGATTCAAAACATCCTCTATGTTTAGCAGGAATTTTTGGAGGATTTGATTCAGGTATTTCATATGAAACTAACTCAATATTTATTGAAAGTGCATTTTTTGACCCAGTAACGGTAAGAAAAAGTGCAAAACATCATAATTTAAGTACAGACTCATCATATATGTTTGAGAGAGGAATAGATCCAAATACCACTAAATACGCTCTAAAAAGAGCAGTGTTGATGATTAAAGAAATTTGCAATGGCTCTTTAGTTTCTAGTGATTTAATTGATCTTTACCCAAAACCTTTAGAAGACGCTCAAATCATATTAGGCTTTGAGAAAATCGAAAAAATTATTGGTAAAAAAATTAAAAAGGAAGTAATTAAAAATATTATTAGCTCTTTAGATATTAAAATCAATAGTATTACCGAATCTAATTTAGGCCTATCAATTCCTTATTACCGAAATGATGTTAAAAGGGAAGCTGATGTTATCGAAGAAATATTAAGAATATACGGATATGATAATATCGACTCAGCAACAAAAATAAATCAATCAATTATTCTTGAAAAAAATAATTATAAAAATAAAATAATTGATTCAATTTCTAACCATCTTGTCTCTGTTGGTTTTTATGAAATAATGACTAATTCATTGGTTTCCGTGAAAAAAAATAAGCTCAATAATGATTTAAAAAATCTAAAAAATGTTGAAATGCTAAATTTCTCAAGCATTGACCAGTCACAACTTCGAAATTCTATGATTTTTTCTGGATTAGAAGTGATTAAATATAATGTGAACAGAAAGAAAATTGATTTAAAATTATTTGAATTTGGTAAGGAATATCATAAAACTGATGACGGAAAGTATATTGAGATTGAAAAGCTAGCGATATTTATACACGGACCTAAAAGCAATCAGCATTGGAATAACTCTGAAAAAAAATCTGATTATTATTTTTTAAAAGGAATAGTAAAGTCTCTAACAGATAGAATAGGATTTAATAATGTTAAAACAAAACCAATTGTATCTCATAATATTTCTGTGGGGGAAACAATTTCTTACAATAAATCTGAAATATTAAATTTTGGTATTATCAACAAAGATATTTGCAAATTTTTTGATTTAGATGAGGATGTTTTATATGCAGAAATGGACATAAATACAATTTTAAATAAATTTTCAAATAAACCTGCTCAGTTTCAAAGCATTTCAAAGTTTCCCGAAGTTAACAGAGATTTATCAATTTTAATTGATTCTGATATCAAATTTGAAAATATTTATAAAGTTTCAAAACAAATAAATCAAAAACTCATTAAAGAAATTACTTTATTTGATGTTTATGAGGGTAAAAATCTTCCAAAAAACAAAAAAAGCTACGGTATATCTTTCAAAATGCAAGACAATGATAAAACATTATCTGAAGCTGAAATTGAATCTGTTATGAGTAATATTACAAGTAAATTGAAAAAAGAATTTAATGCAGAATTAAGATAATTAGCGCATATTAGCTCTTAGCTCTTTGATTTTATTATCATTCATATACTCGTCAAACTTCATATATCTATCAATTACTCCATTAGGGGTTAACTCTACGATTCTATTAGCAATTGTTTGAGCAAACTGGTGGTCATGAGTTGAAAATAAAACTGTCCCCTTAAATTTATTTAACGAATTATTAAAAGCGGTGATACTTTCAAGATCAAGATGATTTGTTGGCTCATCTAAAATTAAAACATTTCCTTTTTTCATCATCATCTTTGAAAGCATACACCTAACCTTTTCTCCACCAGAAAGCACTGTAGACTTTTTTAATGCCTCTTCACCTGAAAATATCATCTTTCCTAAAAAACCTCTTAAGTACACTTCTTCGCGCTCCTCCTCAGTTTGTGCCCAGTTTCTTAACCAGTCAACTAGCGAAATATTTTTATTAAAAAACTCACTATTATCTAAGGGTAGATATGAATGATTCGTTGTTACACCCCATTTATAATTACCAGAATCAGCACTTAATTTTTCATTGATTATTTGGTAGAAGCTAGTTGTAGCCCTAGAATCTTTTGAGTAAAGTAAGACTTTATCACCTTTAACTAAATTAAGATCAATTTTACTAAATAATAATTCATCTTCAATTGACTTGGAAAGATTATCAATATTTAAAATTTGATCTCCGGCTTCTCTTTCTCTTTCAAATATTATAGCAGGATATCTTCTACTGGATGGTTTAATTTCATGAATATTTAATTTATCAATCATTTTCTTCCTGCTCGTTGCTTGTTTACTCTTTGCAACATTAGCGCTAAATCGAGCTATAAATTCTTCTAGCTCTTTCTTTTTTTCTTCAGCTTTTTTATTTTGTTGAGCCCTTTGTCTGGCTGCCAACTGAGAGGATTCATACCAAAAGGTATAATTACCTGAATAATGATTAATTTTTCCAAAGTCAATATCAGAAATATGTGTACATACTGAATCTAAAAAATGCCTATCGTGTGAAACGACTATTATACAATTATCAAAATTTGCTAAGTAATCCTCTAGCCAAGATATTGTTTCATAATCAAGGTCGTTGGTAGGCTCATCCATAACAAGCACATCAGGATTACCAAACAATGATTTAGCTAATAATATACGAACCTTAAGTTTAGGATCTACATCACTCATTTTTGATTGATGTAAGGATTCTTTTATTCCTAAATTTGAAAGAAGAGATGCCGCATTACTTTCAGCATTCCAACCATCCATTTCCTCAAATTTAACCTGAAGAGATCCTATTTTTTCTGCATTTTTATCTGAGTAGTTTTCATACAAAGAATCAATTTCTTTCTTAATTTCATATAATTTGATATCCCCCATAATAACTGTTTCCGATACAGAATTATCGTCAAATATTCGATGATCCTGTTCTAAAACAGACATTCTTTTTCCTGATTCAAGATGAACATGTCCTGATGTTGGGTCAATTTTACCACTTAATATCTTTAAAAAAGTTGATTTACCAGCACCATTAGCTCCAATGATACCGTAACAATTTCCATTATTAAAGGAGGTGTTTACATTGTCAAATAGGACTCTTTTACCGAACTGGATAGATAAATTAGATACTGAAAGCATTTCAAATTTTTATTTGCCCGCAAAAATAGAAATTAATTCCCTTTTATATGATCTTTTAAAAACTTATCTAACCCAATGTCTGTTAAGGGATGTTTTAATAAGCCCGTAATGGAAGAAAGTGGCGATGTAATTACATCGGCTCCTATTTTAGCACAATCAATTATATGCATTGTATGTCTTATTGAAGCAGCAAGAATCTGAGTGTCAAAGTTGAAATTATCATAAATTTCTCTAATTTCTGAAATTAGATTTAGTCCGTCAGTTGAGATATCATCTAGTCTACCAAGAAAAGGCGAAACATATGTTGCACCAGCTTTAGCTGCTAACAATGCTTGTCCTGCAGAAAAAACTAAAGTTACATTTGTTTTAATTCCATTATTAGAAAAATATTTAGCTGCCTTCACCCCGTCTTTTATCATAGGAAGTTTTACAACTATTTGATTATGAAGGGAAGCTAATTCTTCACCTTCTTTTACCATATTTTCAAAATCAGTTGCAATAACCTCAGCAGAAACATCACCATCTACAATTTCACAAATATTTTTATAATGCTGGAGAATATTACTCTGCCCTTTTACACCCTCTTTAGCCATTAATGATGGATTGGTTGTAACTCCATCTAAAATACCTAAATCTTGTGCTTCTTTAATTTGGTCAAGATTAGCTGTGTCAATAAAAAATTTCATATAAATAGTTTGTATAAATTTACGATAAAAACCACCTAATTTGTTAGTCCAATTTAAAAAAGTTTTAACACTAAAAATTCAAAAACTTTTTGGGGTAAAATAAACTTCAAAATAATTCCAAACCTTTCTAAAAAAGAGCCTGAAATATATTTTTTCTTAGGATTCTTTAAATGTATGATTTTGTTAACAAGTTTTGCAACCTTTACAGGATTTGCTCCTTTTGTTATGTTTTCATTCATTTTATTCAGTGACGAATTATATTTAAATTCATAAGGTGATCCCTGAATTACTGGAGAATGGAATCTGCCTTTTGAAATGTTGGTTAAATAATCTCCAGGCGCAATACACACAACATTTATATTAAAGTCTTTGGTTTCCATATTTAAAGTTTCTGAAATAATATCCAATGAAGATTTTCCAGCACTGTAAATTGATCTAAAAGGAGTACCTATATGACCAGCAATTGATGTAATATTTATTATTAATCCTGAATTATTTTTCCGCATGTATGGCAACACCGTTTTGATAAGATTTATCGGACCGTATAAATTTGTTTTAAAATGTTTTTCAATTTCTGCATTAGGGGTCTCCTCTAACGGTCCTGTTATACCTACCCCGGCATTATTTATTAGAACATCAATTCTTCCTTGATCTTTTATTATTCTTTGTACGCATTCACTTATTGACTCCTCAGAAGTAACATCTAATTTAATCGGTAAGAATGATATGTTTTCTAATTTCTTTAAGTCTCTACTTGAGCCATAAACAATATAGCCGTTATTTTTACTTAAATAAGTAGATATAGCTTTCCCAATTCCTGAAGATCCGCCTGTTATTAAAATTACCTTTGACATAATGATACAAAAATGGCAAGCTATCTACATCACACTGCTACAACCGAATACCTTTGCTGTGTTCCCACCCTGG
>PABM01000032.1 GCA_002702745.1 Flavobacteriaceae bacterium
GTATTTATAAGTCTTATTGAGGTTTTAGTTGTTGCCATTCAGGCATACATATTTACAATGTTGTCTGCCTTGTATATAGGTAGTGCAATTGAAGAACACGAACATTAATTTTAAATTTTTACAAACATGAGTTTAATTATTTTTTTACAAGAAACATTAGTTGATTACGGAGCCTTTGCTGCTATTGGTGCGGGTTTAGCCGCTATTGGTGCAGGTATTGGTATCGGTCAAATTGGAGGATCAGCTATGGAAGCTATGGCAAGACAGCCTGAAATGCAAGGAAAGTTACAAGGATCAGCAATTGTATTAATTGCTTTCGTTGAAGCAGTTGCATTATTTGCTGTAGTAGTATCGCTTATTAAGTAGGCATAGAAATTATTATAATTAATTAATTATGGACTTAGTAACCCCAGACATTGGACTTATCTTTTGGACAACTGTTTCCTTTGCTATTCTATATTTCATCCTTGCAAAATTCGCATGGAAGCCAATTTTAGGGGCAGTTAATGAAAGGGAAGAATCGATAAAAGATGCTCTTTCTGCTGCTGAAAAAGCGAAAGAAGAGATGGTAAATCTTAAAGCTGACAATGAAAAGATTTTAAATGAAGCAAAACTTCAAAGAGAGTCTTTACTTAAGGAAGCCAGAGAGATAAAATCAAAGATTATTGCTGATGCTGAAAGTGAGGCAACAGAAAAAGCTAATAAGCTTGTTGAGGCTGCAAAAACAGCAATAGAAAATGAAAAATCAGCTGCAATGAAAGAATTGCAAAATACAGTGGTAGATTTATCTCTTAACATCGCTGAAAAACTCCTTTCGAAAGAGCTTGACAATAAAGAAAAACAACTAGAGAATATTCAAGATATTCTAGATAAAACCAAACTTAATTAATGCAGTCTAGAGCCGCCATAAGATATGCAAAGGCAATGTATGACATTGCTAATGAGGAAAATTTTATAAACGAAGTTTATAAAGATATGAGCCTCATTAAAGATCTATATGGTGATTCATCAGATTTTAAAAGCTTATTGTCAAACTCTCAAATTAATTATCAGGATAAGAAAAAGGCAATTTTATCTCTATTAGAAAATAATAATACGATAACTGAAAAGCTTATTGATTTATTAATTCACAACAAAAGAGTTCCGATTATTGGCGATATTGCAATTAGTTTTATACAGCTTTATAACAAGCACAATGATATTAAAGAGGCAACCGTAATATCCGCTTCACCTATTAATGAGGATTTAAAATCAATAATATTATCTAAGATTAATATATCTGACCCCAAGTCTATTAGTTTAACGAATATTATAGATTCAAGTATTATTGGTGGATTCATAATTAGGTTTGACGGAAAAGAGTATAATGCCAGTGTAAAACAAAACTTAAATAACTTAAAAAAAGAACTTACAAATTAAAGACTATGGCCGAAGTAAATCCAGCTGAGATTTCAGCTATTTTAAAAAAACAACTAAAAGATTTTGATTCAACATCATCTCTGAATGAGATCGGAAGTGTTCTTACAGTTGGTGATGGAATCGCCAGAGCATATGGGTTATCAAATGCCCAGTATGGTGAATTAGTAGAATTTTCGAATGGTACACAAGGAATTGTTCTGAATTTAGAGGAGGACAATGTTGGTATCGTACTACTTGGATCTTCAACTGATATTAAAGAGGGAGATACTGTAAAAAGAATATCTCGGATTGCTTCAGTTAAAGTTGGAGAAGGGATTGTTGGTAGAGTTGTTGATACATTAGGAAATCCAATCGACGGAAAAGGTGAATTAAAAGGAGAACTTTATGAGATGCCTTTAGAAAGAAAAGCTCCAGGTGTAATTTTTAGACAACCAGTAAATGAGCCATTACAAACCGGAATTAAATCTGTTGACGCAATGATTCCTATAGGTAGAGGTCAAAGAGAATTAGTTATTGGTGATAGACAAACTGGAAAAACAACCGTTTGTATTGATACTATTCTAAATCAAAAAGAATTTTATGACGCAGGTGAGCCAGTATATTGTATTTATGTTGCAGTCGGACAGAAAGCTTCAACTGTTGCAGGTATTGCAAAAATATTAGAAGATAAAGGAGCATTAGCATATACAACTATTGTTGCAGCAAATGCATCAGATCCTGCTGCAATGCAGGTGTATGCACCATTTACGGGAGCATCAATTGGGGAGTACTTTAGAGACACTGGAAGGCCTGCATTGATTATTTACGATGATCTCTCAAAACAAGCAGTGGCATATAGAGAAATATCTTTATTATTAAGAAGACCACCAGGTAGAGAAGCATATCCTGGAGACGTATTCTATTTACACTCAAGGTTATTGGAAAGAGCAGCAAAAGTAATCAACGATGATGCTATCGCAAAAGAAATGAATGATCTTCCAGAATCCTTAAAGAAAATTGTAAAAGGAGGAGGCTCTTTAACCGCACTTCCGATAATTGAAACACAAGCTGGCGACGTATCAGCATATATTCCTACTAATGTAATTTCTATCACGGATGGCCAGATATTTTTAGAGTCTGATTTATTTAATTCAGGAGTTAGGCCTGCTATTAATGTTGGGATTTCTGTATCAAGAGTTGGAGGATCAGCACAAATTAAATCGATGAAAAAAGTCTCAGGAACTCTTAAATTAGATCAGGCTCAGTTCAGAGAACTTGAAGCATTTGCTAAATTTGGATCTGATTTAGATGCTGCCACTTTAAATGTTATTGAAAAAGGTAAAAGAAATGTTGAGATATTAAAGCAAGCTCAAAATGACCCTTTTAAGGTTGAAGATCAGGTTGCAATTATTTATGCAGGCTCAAAGAATTTATTAAGAGATATTCCAGTTGATAGGGTTAAAGAATTTGAATCAGAATATATTAGGGTTTTGAATGATAAACATTCAAAAATTTTATCTTCGATTAAACAAGGAAAATTAACAGACGAGGTAACTAGCACATTAGAAAAGGTGTGTGCTGATTTAGTTTCAAAGTTCTAATTTATGGCTAATCTAAAAGAAATCAGAAATAGAATATCTTCTGTATCGTCAACGATGCAGATTACAAGTGCTATGAAAATGGTGTCTGCAGCAAAACTAAAGAAAGCTCAGGATGCTATTACTGCTATGCGACCCTATTCTGATAAACTTACTCAAATGTTGGTTAATTTATCATCTTCTGTTGATTTTGAAAATGTTTATTTGAGTCCTAGGAAAGTGAAAAATAAATTAATTGTTTGCGTTACCTCAAACAGAGGCTTATGTGGTGCATTTAATTCTAACGTAATAAAGAAATGCACAGAGATTGCTAATTCTTCCGATGAAAGTGTATCGTTCCTATGTATAGGTAAAAAGGGAGCTGATATTTTATCAAAAAACTATAATGTCGTTCAGACTAATAATGAGATATTCGATGATTTAACATTTGAAAATATTTCTGCAATCGCTGAAAAACTTATGAGCATGTTTCTTAATAAAGAGTTTGATAGTGTTCAAATTGTGTACAATAAGTTTAAAAATGCAGCTACTCAAATAGTAATCCAGGAGCAATATCTTCCAATCGAAAATAATGATTCTGAAAATGATCAAAAGGAATCTTCTGATTATATTTTTGAACCTTCTCAGGTTGAAATTATCTCTGAATTAATTCCAAAATCTTTAAAAACTCAGTTATACAAATCTATTAGAGACTCGTATGCTTCGGAGCACGGGGCAAGAATGACAGCAATGCACAAGGCAACTGATAATGCCACAGAGCTTAGAGACCAACTTAAGCTTACTTACAACAAAGCTAGGCAAGCAGCTATCACAAACGAAATTCTTGAAATTGTTGGTGGTGCAGAGGCATTAAATGGATAGTTAGTTACTCTCTTTTTGCATTCCAAGTATTATTCGATTATTTTTAGTGAATAAACTAATTAAGATTGGGAAAATTTCTGCAATTATTTAAACAAACAATTACTTACGGAATAGCGACTGTTTTCCCTCGAATAATCAGTGTTATTCTTGTCAGAGTTCATACTGATAAAAGCGTAATAAGTGAGGTTTCAGAGTTTGGTACACTTTCACTAATTTTTTCTTATATAATCCTTTTTAATGTTATCCTTTCCTATGGTTTAGAAACATCTTTTTTTAGATTTTATAACAAAGAAAAAAACAAAAAGGACGTTTTGAATACAGCTGCAGTTTCAATACTTGTTTCTTCGTTTTTATTCGCATCTATATTTAGTATTTTTAAAATAAATATCTCCAATTTTACAGGTATTAGCACAGGTTATTTAAGCATAATTGTATGGATACTAGTTGTAGATGCACTGACTGTTATTCCATTTGCTTATTTGAGATTAAAAGGATCTGCGATTAAATATTCAGTCGTTAAAATAATTAATGTAATAATATATTTTTCATTAAATATTTTTCTGTTAATTTTCCTTAAAGACCTAATAAGCTCATATGAAATATTAGAAAGTATATATATTGAAAATTATGAGGTTGCTTATATTTTCATTGCTAATTTAATAGCTAGTATTTCTTCTTTATTACTGTTACTACCTTTTTATTTTGAAATAAATTACAAAGCTAATATTGAATTACTAAAAAGAATGCTAGCTTATGGTTTTCCAATTTTAATTTCAGGGCTGGCTTTTACTATTAATGAAACATTTGATAAAATTCTTTTAGATTTTCTTCTTCCCGCTTCTGTTGCTAAAACCCAGATAGGTATGTATGCTGCATGCTATAAACTAGCAATTTTTATGACACTATTTTCAACTGCATATAAATTAGCAATTGAACCTTTTTTCTTTAGCGAAGCAGATAAGAAAAATTCAGCTAACAGCTATGCTCTAATCCTTGAAACATTTATTATAATTGGGTCTTCTATATTGGTTTTAGTCGTTGTTTCATTAGATGTTTTAAAAGTAATTTTTATTGGCGACCCTGAGTATTGGCAGGCAATTTATATTGTTCCAATAATTCTGCTTGCTAATTTTTGCCTTGGGATTTATCAAAACTTATCTGTTTGGTATAAGGTTACAGATAAAACTAAGTTTGCCGCATACATTTCATCATTAGGAGCAATTATTACTTTATTATTGAATATAATTTTAATCCCAAAATTTAGCTACTTAGGCTCAGCAATAGCAACATTATTAGCATACTTAACAATGGCTTTGTTGTCATATTATTTTGGGAAAAAGTATTATCCAATCCCTTATAATTTGGGAAAAATAATATTTTATTTGATGTTGTCAATTTCACTTTCTTCAATATCCTTTTACGGATTTAGAGATAACTTATTAGTAGGAATTTCATGTGTATTGATTATGAATCTAGTAATTTTATTAAAAGAAAAAACAAGAATAATAAACCTACTTAAATTAATTAGATGATAGTTAAAATAATAAATAAATCTAAAAACGAACTTCCCAAATATGAGACACTTTTCTCTGCAGGTATGGATTTGAGGGCTAATTTAGAGGAATCCATTGTACTTAAACCCTTCCAAAGATTAGTTGTAAAAACAGGATTATTTATATCCTTACAGCAAGGATACGAAGCTCAAATTAGGCCTAGAAGTGGTTTGGCATTAAAGAAAGGGGTTACTGTTCTTAATTCACCTGGAACAATTGATGCAGATTATCGTGGTGAAATTGGAGTAATTCTTATAAATTTATCTGATTCAGATTTTGAGATTAACACAGGAGATAGAATAGCGCAAATGATTATAGCTAAGCATGAAACAATTGAATGGGAGGCTGTAGATAAATTAGATGAATCTGTCAGGGGAGATAAAGGTTTTGGAAGCACAGGCGTTTAGAATTTAAGTATGAAAAAAATTATTATTTTATTGTCAATTTTTTCTTTAAGTTCATGTTCATTGCTGAATAATGCTTCAACAAATACTGACCAAGACAATAGAAAGTACTCCGCCCAAAAATCGATAAGAAGTACAAATAAGAAAGCAAACAGTATTGAATATATTCAAGCTAAAGCTAAAGTTTCTTTTAGAGATAATAAAAAGATGAAATCTAATACAGTCACTTTTAGAATTTCATCAGGTGAAAAATTGTGGATTAATGCTGCACTCGGAGCTGCAAGAATTTTAATTGATAATGATTCTATAAAGTACTATAATAAAATAGAAAAAAACTTTTTTGCTACTGATTTTAGTTATGTGAATGATAAGATTGGAATAAAGGCAAATTTTGAAATTCTGCAAAATTTACTTTTGGGTATACTAATCGAAAAATTCTCTCCATCTTCATTATTTCAAAAATCAAAGGATAGCTATATTTTTAAAGAAAATCAATTTATTTTAAATTCAAAAGATGTAGAATCAACAGTGACAATAAGCCCTTATAACTTTACTATAATTAAGCAAACTTTCTCTACAGATGAAAACTTATTTGAGGTAGTATATGATGAATATATTAAAGTTGAAAATCAAAATTTTCCTACAAAAATCCGGTTTATAAATAACGGCCTTGAGAACTTTAATGTTGAAATAAAATCAATATCATCATTGGATAAAATTAATGTTCCATTTAGAGTTCCAAAAAACTATAAGAGAATAGATTTAAAATGAATTTATCAAGAATAATTTTATTAGTAATTGTATTGATATCTTCAAGTATAAGCTCGCAAAATAAGCAGGATTTAGAAAATCAAAAAAAACAAATTCAGTACGACATTAAAAAAATTGAACTAAAACTAGCAACAAATTCTAAACAAAAAAAACAAATTGTTTCTAACGCTGAGGATATAAATTATAAGATAAAACTACAGCAAAACTTAATAAATAATATAAATAGCCAATTAAATTTAATATTGAGAGAAATTGATAGAAATGAAAACCGCTTATCTGATTTAAAAGAACGAGAACTTACTTTAAAAGAAGAACTTTCTAAAATGCTTCTGTCAGCGTATAAGAAAAAATCAAATTTAAATAAATTAATGTTTATTTTTTCATCTACGTCCTTTCAGCAAGCATATAAAAGAATTCAATATTTTAAACAGTATGCAAATTTTCAAAATAAAACTTTATCAAAAATTAAGATCAATTCTAATGAAATAAAAAATGTTATCATTGTACTTGATTCACAAAAAACAAATAAGAAGTTATTAATCGATGAAAATGAAGAAATAAATAGAGATTTAAGTATGGAATATACAGGCTTAAATAATTTAATCGCAGAGGTTAATAAAAACCAAAAAAGATATTCATCAGAAATCAAACAAAAGCAGAAATTAACGAGGGAAATAGATAAAAAAATTCAAAGATTGATTAAAGAGGCTTTGGCTAAAGCCAAAAAAAAGAATGGAAGATTTGAATTAACCGAAGAGGCTAAATTAATTTCAAAAAATTTTAACTCTAATAAAGGAAAACTTCCATCTCCAGTAATTAGAGGCAATGTAGTTTTAGGGTTTGGAAAACAACCTCATCCAATCGTAAAAACTACTACCATTCAAAGTAACGGAGTTAGAATACGAACATCAAGTGATATTGAGGCAAGAACTATTTTTAACGGAGAGGTTTATTCGATTATTAAATCTAAAAACAATACACATACAATTTTAATACAACATGGTAACTTCTTTACTGTCTACAAAAATCTTTCAAATATTTATGTGAAAAAAGGGGATAAACTTAAGACTAAGGACTCTATAGGTAGAATTGCAACGGACCCATTAAATGGACAAACTATTTTAAGTTTCAGTATTTTTAATAACGGGGTCCCGCAAAATCCGAGATTATGGATTTATAAAATGTAATTTATGAAAAGATAGCTTTTAGCTCGGTTGCTTCATCTGCTTTCATTTTACCAGCCAGAACAAGGCTTAATTGTTTTCTTCTTAAAGCAGCATCATATCTTTTTTTCTCCTCTTCAGTTTCTGGATGAATCTGATCAATCTTAGTTGGCCTTCCAGAACTATCAACTGCTACAAAAGTATATATAGCCTCATTAGCTTTAATTTTTTTACCACTATCATCATCAACCCAAACATCAATAAAAACTTCCATTGAAGTTGTAAAGGCTCTAGAAACTTTTGCTTCGATTGTAACAGTAGTTCCGATTGGTATAGCTTTCCCAAAAGACACATTATTAACGGACGATGTTACAACAATTTGTTCAGAATGACGTCTTGCAGAAATACTAGCAGCTCTATCCATTCTGGCTAATAGCTCTCCACCAAACAAATTATTTAATGCATTTGTTTCACCTGGTAAAACGGAATCAGTAAGTATTGTGAGAGAATCTTTCGGTGTTTTAATATCTTCTATGTTTAGTTTTTTATCAAAAGCCAAGCATTAATATCTTGAGAAATTCTAATTCCAGCTAATGCCAGCCTGGCTTCTTCAACTGTATCGTAGCTGTTATATGCGACTTGTAGCAAGCCGAATTTATTTACACCTACTTTTCTAGCCTCAATAAATCCTTTATTTTTTAGTTCAGCAATCATTTTTAATGAATTTTCTTCAAGCATAAATGAACCGGCAATTATATGAAAGTCACCATATTGCTTTTTGATTGGAAGCTTAACTGTTGGCAAAGATGAGTTTATATTAAATGTAGCTTTTTGTATTTTTTTCTCAATTTCTAAATTAGCTTGAGCATATGATGCTTCGTTAAATTCGTTAATACTATCAAAATAACTTTTAGTGAAAATTCCAGCTAAAGATAAAAACACGATTAGAATTGCAGCATATTTTAAGTATGAGTTGCTTATATTATTTGAAGCTCTTTTTATTTCGTTTGAGTCCATTGAATTTAATCCATAAGAACTTTTTAAAAAGATTGAATTTTGACTTGGGGTAAAAATATATTTTTCATTTTCTAATGAAATTGAGCCAATATTTTTTATTTCAATATAGCCCTGCTTAATTATTTTCTTGTGAGATTTAACAACCCAGTTATTAAGTTTATTATTTGCCATTTCGTAGCTAATATTTTCATTAGACGAAATTTCATTGATTAACAGACCATCACTTTTAATCAAACTTTTATTAAAAGTTATTTCTTTATTTGGGGGATAAATTTTTGAACCATCAAGACTAATCTTTGCAGAAATATTTCTTGCTACAAATGCTCCAAACTTTGGAACAATTACACAATCATGATCTTGTAATAAATTAAATATATGATAATTAATTTTCATGGTTATGTCTATAAGAATCTAATATATAAAATTTCATGAAATATTTATTTCAATAACCTAATTTTTTGCGAACTCTTGAAAGAACTTCATCAGCTACTAGTTTCGCTTTTGAAGCTCCATGGATTAGTATTTCATTTACTTCACTGGGGTTGGAAATATAGTAGTTGTATTTCTGTCTTTCTTTGGAATATTTGTTTAGTATAAGTTCAAGCAAATCTTTTTTCCCATGTCCGTATCCATAACCTCCGTTTTCATAATTTTTTTTCATAGTATTGATTTGATCAACATTTCCGATAAGGCTATATATTTTAAAAAGATTACAATTTTCCCAATCTTTAGGTTCTTCAAGTGAAGTTGAGTCAGTTTTAATAGATTGTATCTGCTTCTTTAATTCCTTTTCTGATGAAAAGATGTCAATGATATTATTTTTACTCTTACTCATTTTTTCTCCATCAGTTCCTGGGATTAGTTTAGTCTCTTCTTGTAAATGTTCTTGAGGTAGGATAAAAGTTTCACCATAAACATTATGGAATCTACTAGCAATATTTCGGGTAATTTCTAGATGTTGAAGCTGGTCTTTTCCAACAGGTACAACTTGAGCATCATATAGCAAGATATCCGCAGCCATAAGCATTGGGTAGTTAAAAAGTCCAGCATTTACATCATCTAATCTATCTTTTTTATCCTTAAAGCTATGTGCTAGTGTTAGACGATTATAAGGAAAAAAACAGCTTAGATACCAAGTAAGTTCGGTCACTTGCGGCACATCACTTTGCCTGTAGAATACAGTTTTTGATGGATCTAATCCACAAGCTAACCAAGCAGAGGCAGTATGTAAAGTATTTTCTTGTAATAATCTAGAATTTTTTATTTGAGTCAATGAATGAAAATCAGCAATAAATAAATATGTTTCAACATCATTTTTTTTTGAAAAATTAATTGCTGGAATTATAGCTCCTAGAATATTTCCTAAGTGTGGTACACCAGTGCTTTGAACTCCGGTTAAAACTCTTTTTAATTTTTTACCCATAAAACAAAGTTAAAGTTTTTATTAAAATAAATTAACTAGTTTTGAAACTTGTGAAGGTAGCTAAGTACATTTTCTGGACATTTTATAATATATGGTTTTACATATTAGTATTTGTATGCACTATCATAGTAATTTTTCCTGCATTTATTTTTATTCTTATAAATAAAAATTGGTACAGTAAATTTTATGTTATGGGGGTTTTATGGTCTGATTTAATTTTATTTTTTATGGGGATGATTCCATCTAGAGATAGAAGCTTAAATATTAAATCTGATACTCCATATATATTTGTTGCCAACCACGTTTCAATGATTGATGTAATGTTGTTAGTTTCAACAGTTAGAAAAAATCCACTGGTTTTTATAGGTAAAAAAGAATTAGAAAAAATTCCTATTTACGGATATATTTATAAAAGAACAATGATTTTAGTAGACAGGTCCAGTAATGAGAGTAAGAAAGAGGTTTTTAAACAAACTAAGAAAAAATTAAACTCTGGAATTAGTATAGCAATTTTCCCTGAGGGAACAGTTCCTGACTTAGACGTCGAATTAGCACCATTTAAGCACGGAGCTTTTAGCATGGCAATTGAACATCAGATCCCAATAGTACCTATGACTTTTTTAGATAACAAAAAACGCTTTCCATGGAGTTTTGGTGGACTAGTCGGAGGATCTAAGGGCTCGCCTGGAAGGCTTCGGGTAAAAATTCATGACCCAATTGATACCAAAGGGATGGTTAAAGAAGATAGAGTAAAACTAAGTAAAGACGTAAGAAAATTAATGCTTGACGATTTAAAAAATTCTTAAATGATTTCTTTAAGCTTGGCTTCAAGTGTTTCCATTAAATCTGGATTGTCTTTTAGTAAATTTTTAACGGCGTCTCTTCCTTGCCCCAGTTTTGTACCGTCATAGCTAAACCAAGAACCACTTTTATTAATTATTTCTGCCTCAACAGCTAAGTCAATTATTTCACCGACTTTTGAAATACCTTCTCCGTACATAATATCAAACTCAGCTAATTTAAAAGGGGGAGCAACTTTATTTTTTACAATTTTTACCCTAGTTTTATTACCCATCACAACCCCATCACTACTTTTTATCTGAGTCGACCTTCTAATATCCAATCTAATTGAAGCATAAAATTTAAGAGCGTTACCACCCGTTGTTGTTTCAGGATTACCAAACATTATTCCTATTTTCTCTCTTAACTGATTTATGAAAATTACTGTACAATTAGTTTTACTTATTGAGCTAGTAAGTTTTCTNAANGCNTGAGACATNAGCCTNGCNTGTANNCCCATTTTTGAATCACCCATTTCTCCTTCAATTTCACTTTTAGGNGTNAGAGCTGCAACAGAATCAATTATTACCATATCGATAGCTCCCGATCTNATNAAATTATCAGTAATTTCTANNGCTTGCTCNCCATGATCAGGTTGAGAGATNATTANNTTTTCAATNTCAANACCTAAATTTTCAGCATAAAANCTATCGAANGCATGTTCNGCATCAATAAAAGCTGCTATACCNCCNTTTTTNTGACATTCNGCTATAGCATGTAATGTTAATGTAGTTTTTCCGGATGATTCCGGACCATAAATTTCGATTACTCTACCTTTTGGGTATCCACCNACNCCAAGAGCAATATCTAAACCAAGTGACCCNGANGAAATTGCNTCTACATTTTCATCTGGNGANTCACCCATTTTCATAACNGTTCCTTTNCCNTATGTCTTNTCTAACTTNTCAAGNGTTAATTTTAANGCTTTTAACTTATCTGCTTTATCGTTGGCCATAACTAATTTTTTATCATTACTAATTTAGGATATCTTTTNACACAATACAATATACTTNTANACGATTTTTATCTTTTTTATCTACTTTTGTTACTAAATTAAATTGGTATAGCATGCAACTGTACAATAAATTAAGTTCTGAGGAGCGATCTAAGATTTTAGATGCTTTGAATCAAAAACGAATTACCCTCTCATTTTATCAATATGCAAAGATTGATGACCCTAAACAATTTAGAGACAATTTATTTATTTTTTGGAATAACCTGGATGTACTCGGAAGAATTTATATTGCAAAAGAGGGGGTCAATGCTCAATTGTCTCTTCCTGAAGAAAATTTAAAAACCTTTACTGAGCACTTAAAATCTATTTCTTTTCTTAGTGATGTTAGACTGAATATTGCATTAAAACACGAAATGAAATCTTTCCTAAAGCTAAAAATTAAGTTAAGAGATAAAATTGTTTCCGATGGATTAAACGATGAAACTTTTGATGTTACAAAAAAAGGAATTCACGTAAATGCAGAGGAATTCAATAAACTGATGAAAGAGAAAAATACTATAATTCTTGACATGAGAAATCACTACGAAAGTGAGATTGGACATTTTAAAAATGCGATTTGTCCTGATGTTGATACGTTTAGGGATTCTTTAGACCTAATCGAAGATGAGCTTAAAGATCATAAAGAAGATAAAAAGCTGTTAATGTATTGTACTGGAGGCATCAGGTGTGAAAAAGCAAGCGCTTATTTTAAACACAAAGGATTTAAAAATGTATATCAATTAGATGGTGGAATTATCGAATATGTTAAACAGGTTGAAAATAGAAAATTAGAGAACAATTTTATTGGCAAAAATTTCGTTTTTGATAATAGGCGTATTGAAAAAGTAAGTGATGAGGTTGTTGCAAAATGTCATCAATGTGGAACACCCTTTGACATACACACCAACTGTGCAAATGATGCTTGTCATCTATTATTTATTCAGTGTGATAATTGTAAATTAAAAATGAAAAACTGTTGTTCTCACCACTGTTCAGAAATTAGTGAAATGCCTTTTGAGGTTCAAAAAAAGCTAAGAAAAGGACAAAAGAATAGTAATCATATTTTTAAAAAGGGAAGAATAAGTAATATAACAACTTTTGATAATTAATGGGATGTAATAATTGTAATAAAGGAAGTAATGGACTCCCAAGAGGATGCAATAACAATGGTAATTGTGCAAGTGGAACTTGTGGAGCTTTGACTGTATTTGACTGGCTAGCTGATATATCTGCTTCCTCTTTTCCATTTAAAATTGTTGAAGTTAGATTTAAGAATGGTAGAAAAGAATATTTTAGAAATAACGATTTAGTAGCATCCAAAGGAAATCCAATAATTACCGAGTCTGAAAAAGGATATGATATTGGAGAAATTACTTTGACAGGAGAACTTGTTAAGAATCAAATGAAAAGGAAGGGAATTAATATAGAAGATAAATTTATGTCATTACTACGTTATCCAAATGAGAAAGAGATAAATAAATGGCAGGCGATGATCAAAAAAGAATCCGAGGTTCAAATTAAGGCAAGACAAATTGCCATCGAATTGGGTTTAAAAATGAAAATTTCTGATGTTGAATTTCAAGCGGACGGATCAAAAGTAATTTTTTATTATACTGCTGATGGAAGAGTAGATTTTAGAGAATTAATCAAAAGGTATGCTAGAGAATTTAAAATCAGAATTGAAATGAAACAAGTTGGATTACGAGAAGAGGCATCAAGACTTGGAGGAATTGGTTCGTGTGGAAGAGAGTTGTGTTGTTCAACATGGTTAAACGATCTTAGAAAAGTAAATACCTCATCAGCTAGATACCAAAAACTATCCATTAATCCTCAAAAACTAGCAGGCCAGTGTGGTAAACTAAAATGTTGTCTAAACTATGAATTAGATACATATTTAGATGCATTAAAGAATTTTCCAAAAAAAGATTTTAAAATTAAAACAAAAAAAGGAATAGCTATACTTCAAAAAACGGATATCTTTAAAAAACGTGTTTGGTATGCTTACAAAGATAATTTTATGGAATGGTTTGAATTTGATTTAAAAGCATTAAATAAGATGATTGACATTAATAAATCTGACAAAGAAGTATCTTCATTAGAAGATTATATACTTATAAACTCAGATCAATCCACAAAGCTGTTAGAGGATAGTATTACAAGATTTGATCGGAAAAAAAGAAAAAAATATGCAAAATAAATTAGCTGTAATTTTTTTGATTTTTTCGATGTCATGTAATCCAGACATTCTATATATAGACTATAACTCCATTGCAGGAGCATGGCACAAGGATTCTGTTCAAAACTTTAATTTTGAGTTGAATAAAAACGAAAAAACCCGATACAGTTCTTTCATTAATTTAAGAATCAACGAAGACTACATTTTTAATAATATCTTTCTAATTGTGACAATTAAGGATTCTATAAATATTGTTACTATTGACACCATAGAACATAAATTAGCAGATAAGTATGGAAATTTTCTAGGAAGAAAGAGAATTAATATTGTCGACAATTCATTGTTACATGAAGAAAACATTAGCTTAGATAATAAAAAAAAATACTTTGTATCAATTGAACATGCTATGAGGGCTATAAATAAAGTTGGTGGATTAGAGTTATTAGAGGGTGTTGTTGATGTTGGTTTTAAAATTGAAATAGCAAAATAGAGTTGGAAAAAAAAAATAAATTATATTCTTTTTTATTGTGGTTATTCTTTTTAACTCCGATAACTCTCATTTCTTTAATCTTCTATTATGCTTCTATCGGTGGCTTTGGAGATATGCCGGATTTAGAAGTCTTAGAGAACCCCAAAACAAATTTGGCCAGCGAAGTTATAAGCTCTGACGGCAAGACTCTTGGTAAATATTATTTTAATGATAACAGAACTCCTGTAACTTTTGATGAACTTCCAACACACCTTGTTGATGCCCTAATTGCTACTGAAGATATCAGGTTTTATTCTCACTCTGGAATAGATTTTAAGAGAACATTTGGAGCAGCTTTAAAGTTGGGTAAAGATGGTGGTGGAAGTACCATTACCCAACAATTAGCTAAACAATTGTTTACAGGTGAGGGCTCAAGAGATATTATCGAAAGAATATCCCAAAAAATAAAGGAGTACATTATTGCTGTTAGACTTGAAAGGCATTATACCAAAAACGAAATTATCACTCAATATTTGAATATTTATGACTTTAATAATAATGCTGACGGGATCAGAAGTGCAGCTAGAATTTACTTTGGAAAAGAGCCAATTGATTTAGACACTAATGAGTCAGCAATTTTGGTGGGGATGTTAAAAAACTCATCATTATATAATCCAAGACCGCATAGAAACCCTATAGGTGTTAAGAATAGAAGAAATGTTGTTTTGAATCAAATGAAAAAGTATAATTATTTAGACAAAGTTATAGTTGACTCGTTAAAANTAGAACCTCTAAACTTAAATTATACTCCTGAATCACATCGTGAAGGGCTGGCAACTTATTTTAGGGAATTTTTAAGAGCTCATATGAAATCGTGGATTAATGATGAGAATAATAGAAAACCTGACGGATCAAAGTATAATCTTAATACTGATGGGTTGAAAATATATACAACTATTAATTATACTATGCAAGAAATAGCAGAAAATGCAGTTACTCAGCATATGCCAAGACTTCAAAAAGAATTTTTTGAGCAGAATGAAACATTAGATGACTCTATTGCTCCATTTCGTGAATTGACCAGTGGCGCTGTTGATACATTATTAAGAATATCAATGAGAAGATCTGAAAGATGGAGAAAAATGAAATATGATCTAAAAAAAGATAATGAAGAAATTGAAGAATCATTTTTTGTTCCAAAAGAAATGACGGTTTTTTCTTGGGAAGGTGAAATTGACACAATTATGACTCCTTTGGATTCTATGAAATACTATAAGTCTTTTTTTAGACCTGGGATGATGTCAATGGATCCAACTAATGGTTATATCAAGGTTTGGGTAGGTGGTATGAATTACAGACATTTTCAGTACGATATGGTAAAAAAAGGTAAGAGGCAAATTGGATCAACCTTTAAACCGTTTGTATATGCTGCAGCTATTGATCAATTAAAATTGTCTCCGTGTGATACTTTTCCAGATAGTCAATTTTGTATAGAAAAGAATAAATTTGGAAATGTTGAACAGTGGTGTCCAAAAAATTCTGGAGACAAATACGGTAGAACAAGAACTTTAAAAAATGCTTTGGCAAATTCGGTAAATACCGTAACTGCTAGATTAATGGACAGAATTGGACCAAGAACAGTTGTTAAATTAGCCAAGGATTTAGGTATTGAACAAAGAATACTTCCTGTACCATCTATTGCACTAGGAACTCCAGACCTTAGCGTATATGAAATGGTTGCAGCTTATTCAACATTTGCGAATAAAGGTGTTTACACACAACCTGTTTTTATTGAAAGAATTGAAGATAAAAATGGCACTACTTTGTTTGAGAATAAGCCAGTGACAAGGGATGTTTTAAGTGAGGAGGCTGCTTATGTCACTGTTAATTTATTAGAGGGTGTAACAAAAGCAGGGTCAGGAACAAGGCTTAGAACAACTGGAGCTGACGAATTTAACAGGGCATATCAAAATGTAGTAACTGGATATCCATATGAGTTTACAAATCCAATTGCAGGTAAGACAGGTACAACCCAAAATCAAAGTGACGGCTGGTTTATTGGAATGGTCCCAAACCTTGTAACAGGTGTTTGGGTTGGAGCAGAAGATAGAGCAATTCATTTTGAAGACATTGCCTACGGTCAAGGTGCTTCTATGGCTTTACCTATTTGGGGAGTATATATGAATAGTGTTTATCAGGATTCAACTTTATTGATATCCAAGGATTCATTTGAAAGACCAAAAAGATTGAGTATAGAATTGGACTGTAACAAATTTGTTATAGATTCCATCGGATCAGGAAAAACTACAGATCAAGAGATTTTAGATATTGATTTCTAATCACTAAATAATCATCAATACACTCAGGATTTCTCATAGCTCCTTTTGAAATCACATCATTAACATTTTGTCCCAGCAGAATTTTTTTTATCGGAATTTCCATTTTTTTCCCACTGATTGTATATGGTATTTGAGAAATTGAAAAAATTAAGTTAGGGGTATGCCTAGGAGAACATTTATTTTTAATTTTTTTGATTATTGAGTTTTTAAAACCAGCAGTTAACTTTGATTCAGTTTCAATAAATAATATTAGTTTACTATTATCGCCAAAATTTAAATCAACTATCATTGAATCTTTGATTTCTAATATACTGTCTAAAGCAGAATAAATTTCAGATGTTCCAATCCTAATTCCATTTCTATTTAATGTTGCGTCAGATCTTCCTTGCATTAATATTCCTCGTTTATCGTCAATTAATATCCAATCTCCATGAGTCCAAACCTCTTCATTTTTTTCAAAATAGGAATCATGGTATTTTTTAAAATTCTTATCTCCCCAAAAAAATAAGGGCATAGATGGAAGAGGTTCTGTAATTACTAGTTCTCCTGTTTCACCCTCAATTTCTTGACCTTTCTCATCCCATGATTGGATTGCAACACCAAGCATTTTACATTGTAGAAATCCAGCATAAACAGGCAACTTTGTTGACCCACCAATGAACGCTGAACATACATCAGTACCGCCACTTAATGAAATGATTTGGCTGTTTGGCAGCTTTTTTTGTAACCAATGAAAAGCCTCAATAGATAATGGAGATCCAGTTGCTCCAATGGTTTTAATAAAACTCAAATCTTGTTGATTAACTTCTTTAATATTTTGCTTCATACTTGCAATAAAAAGAGGGGAACCATTTCCGAAGTGGTTGATTTTAGCTTCTTTGGCAAATCTCCATTGTATTCCAATGTCAGGATAATTAGCAGCCCCATCATAAAGACATAATATTGCTCCACAAAGAAGTGATCCAATCGCATAATTCCACATCATCCATCCTGTTGTTGTATTCCAAAAGAATTTATCGCCTTCGATGATATTTTGATGTAACGAATGAGATTTATATTGTTCTAACAGTATTCCTCCAGTTCCATGAGTAATTGCTTTGGGCTTTCCCGTTGTTCCTGATGAAAAAAGAACCCAAATAGGGTGATTAAACTCAACCAAACTCAATTCAAAATCAATCCAATAGTTTGATTTTAGATTCCATGAATCAAAACTTGAATCAAATATAACAGTCTTAATTACTGAAGGTAATTTTTCTTCAAGCTCATTAATTTTATTTTCTTGATTAAATATTTTACCATTATATGAATAGCTTTTATGTGCTAATAAAACTTTAGGTTCTAATTGGCTAAATCTGTTTACAATACTTTCAACTCCAAAATCAGGGGAACAGCATGACCACACAGCTCCCAAAGAATTTGCAGCGATAAATGAAGCTATTGTATCAGGATGATTTAGTAAATAACCAGCTACTACATCTCCTTTATTTACATTATATCTGACTAAGATATCCCTAATTTCTTTTGTTTTTTCAAGTAAACTATTCCAAGTAATTTCAACAATATTATCAGATTCATTTTTATATTTAATTGCAATTTTATTTCTTTTCGCATGACGTAAAATATGTTTTGAATAGCTTAATTCAGCACCACCGAACCATTTAGTTTTAAAAAAAGGGGTTTCTTTTTTTAAAACATAATAATAGTTTTTATCAAATTCAATTTTGTAAAATTCGGTTATTGATTCCCAGAACTTTTCAAGATTTGTTATTGACCATTTATGAAGTTCATCATATTCTGAAAAACTAATATTATATTTTTTTGAGATAAAAAATTCAAATTGATATAAATTAGATGATTCATAATTTTCTGGAATCCAAATTTTTTCCATATTACAATGACGCTTTAATTAATTTTTTGGTATAAGTTTCCTTGGGTTTTTTGAACAATAAATCAACGTCATTGTATTCAACTATTTTTCCATTATGAAGTACTAAAATTTTATCTGACATATGCCTAACAACTGAAAGATCATGAGAAATAAAAATATATGTAATGCTATATTTTTGTTTTAACCGATTTAGCAGGTTAAGCACAGTAGCCTGAATCGAAACATCGAGAGCAGAAACTGATTCATCACATATCAAAACCTGAGGTTTGACGCTTATTGCCCTAGCAATGCAAACCCTTTGTCTTTGTCCTCCCGAAAGTTCATGAGGATAACTATCTAAAAAGTTTTCGCTAAGACCAACGTCATTAATTAGTCTTTTACATTCATCGTATAAATCCTCTTTTCTACAAATTTTATGAAAAATTAAGGGTTCTGAAATAATTTGATATATATTATGAAGAGGATTTAGTGATGCATAGGGGTCTTGAAAAACTATTTGAATATTTTTTCTAAAGTTTAATAATTCTTTGCCCTGTATTTTTGAAATATCAAGCCCGTTAAAAAAGATTTCTCCTTCTTCAAATTTGTGAATTTTTAGTATAGCATTTGATAAGCTGGTTTTTCCTGACCCTGATTCTCCTATTAAACCTAAAGTTTCCCCTTTGTATAATTTTAGATTTATTTTTTCTAAAGCCCGAAAGCCTTTATTTTTTATAAATAAGCTTTTAGATACATTATAGAATTTTGATAAATTATTAATTTCTAAAATTGGGTTTTTTGAATATATACCTTTTAATCTTTTATCTCGTTCCGTTTTTGTTTCTGAAAGGTTCTTATTTTTCAAATTATAAGTTTCAATCGTAGGTAAAACCTTTAATCTTTTGCTGTCATTTATTATCACAGATAATAGAGCCTTTGTGTAATCTTTTTTAGGCGATTTAAAAATTTGTTTATTTAAACCCTGCTCTATTATCTCTCCGGTTTTCATTATAACAATTCTGTCGGAAATCTTTGACACCAGTCTTAAGTCATGTGAAATAAATAATATTGATAGATTTTCACTTTTTTGTAAATCTTTTATTATATCAATAATTTCTTTTTGTATTGTTACATCCAAAGCTGTAGTTGGTTCATCTGCAATCAAAAGTTTAGGATTACAAGACAGAGCCATGACTATCATAACTCTCTGTTTTTGCCCGCCAGAAATCTGGTGGGGGTATTTATCAAATAAATTCTCTATATCGTCAAGCTTTACTTTTTTAATTAATTTTTCTATTCTAGATGAAATTTCTTTGCTTTCTATGTTTTCAACAGATCGGAATACTTCAAAAAGCTGCGTTCCAATTTTCATAGTTGGATTTAGTGCAGTCATCGGCTCTTGAAAAATCATAGATATTTCTGAGCCTCTAATTTTCATTATTTCATTTTCTTGTAGATTTATAATATTTCTTTGATTAAAATATATTTCCCCAGAAATATTGAAGTTCTTTTTTTCAAGAAGTCCTAAAATGCATAAAGATGTAAGTGATTTACCGCTACCAGATTCACCTATTAGACCAACGATTTCATTTTTTTTTATATTAAATGAAATAGACTTTAGTAATTTTTTATTTTTAGAATTTTCTGCAATGCTAACACATAGCTTTTTTATATCAAGTAATATTTTTTTTTTTGATTTCAAAGACTATTCGATTGAAGTTGCAATTTTGTATCCTTCAGCTATATATTGAAATAAATCACTAGAGCCATCATCACCCCCTTTTTTATTATACTCGCCCTGTCTTACAATAATTATATTTTCATCAGGGAAAGAAATTATAAATTGACCACGATGACCATTCATAGTAAACACTTTTTTACCCTCAAAATCATAAAGCCACCACCCATATCCATAATATGGACTATCTTCAAAAACTGGGTTGATTGAAATATTGATGTAAGAGGGGTCTAAAATTATTTCATCATTCCACTTCCCTTTATTTATGTATAGTTTACCAAATCTTGCAAAATCTCTAGCTGTACTTGCAATGCAACAATATGCTTTTTCCATACCTGATTTTTTACTGTCAATTTGCCAAAGAGCAGAATTTTCAGCCCCCATCGGTTGCCAAAACTTTTCACTCAAATAATTTGTAAGGGTGGTACCAGTTGCTTTTTCAATCACCATGGCTAATAGTTGAGTGTCACCGCTAGAATATCTAAAGCTTTGACCGGGTTTATCTATAATATCTTGCCTTAGTACTACTGATCTTAAATCATCTGTAAAGTAACTTTCAGATGTTATATTAATAACACTGTAATATTTTTCACTCCACTTCATTCCTGATGACATAGAAGCTAAATGCCCAACTGTTAATTCACTCGCAAGCCCTTCATTATATTCATCAAAATAATCACTTAACGGTTGATCGAGCCCCTTGATTTCCCCTTCCATAATTGCTTTAAACATCATGCTTGTCACAATACTTTTTGCAACTGAAAATGAGTTTGAAAGACTACTTGATTTATGATCGTCAAAATATTTTTCAAAAACAATACTGTCGTTTTTGATTACCAAAAAGGATTTAGTTTTTCTTTCTTCGTTTAATTTTTTTAGATTTTCAGACTGTGTGACAGAGTTATACTTTTTATGAAGCAACCATGGTTGAGGAACGGATTTTTTAATTTCTCTGTTTTCAAAGTATTCGTAGTCTGAAATAAAAGCTGTGTTGTTTCCTGTAAGATAAATTGTTCTCACTCCTTTGAGTAGGTACTCAACATTGAATGCATAAATAAATATTATCAGAGAACTTAAAATAACTATTGTCCACACTAAAATCTTTTTCATAACCAGTTTGTTTGTCTCAAAGATATGAATTTAATATTCTAATTTTTTCGATTTATGCACTGTCAAAATTCAGATGTCAATAAATAATTCTTAAATTTAATTGAACTAAAATCATAAACTCTCAATTTATATAGATGCGAGAAAATAATATATCACTCAGTTCTAGGATTTTTTATTATATGATGGTTTTTATAGTTGTTGAATCAATTATGATTGCTGGAGTAACTTTATATCAATTTAATAATCAAAACTCGGAATACCATGAAGGAAGACTTGAACGAAAAGAAAACAACCTTCTTACAGACCTAAGGTACGAAATAGATAAAACTGGAATAAACTCTATTGATGCTTTAGGTAACAGCATGATTTTAGAGACAGCAGATGTACATAACCTGGAATTTGAACTATACAGTCTTGAGGGTATATTGTTGAAAAGCTCAACCGCTATTACCGGCGTAAGAGGTACAACTGTTATAGACCAGCAAATAGTTGATTATTTCAAAAATGAAGCTCCTTCTAGGTACGTAGAAGATGATAAAAACACAAATTACTTCAAATCATCTTATAATCTGATTACTAATTTTAAAAATGAACCTCTTGGGATTATATATATACCATATTTTGCTGACGATACAAATAGTAAACAGGAGCTCAGTGGATTTTTAATAAGACTTGGATTTGTTCACGGAAATATGATTTTAATAGCATTTATAATTGCATATTTTATTTCAAATTTTGTTACAAAGTCTTTGGATTCAATAGGTGAAACTATTAAAAAAACAAATCTTCAAAATCAAAATGTTAAAATTAATATAGAGAATACACCAAGAGAAGTTGTTGCATTAATCGATTCATATAATACAATGATAGATGAACTTAAAAGCAGTGCGGTTAAGCTTGCAAAAAGTGAAAGAGAAACAGCGTGGAGAGAGATGGCTAAACAGGTTGCTCATGAAATAAAAAACCCTTTAACTCCTATGAGATTAAGTATTCAAACGTTTGAGAAAGGCTTTAGTAAAGGGCAAGAATTTAGTAAGCAAAGAATAAAAGAATTTAGTCATTCTTTAATTCAACAAATTGATATAATGAGCTCAATTGCGACTGCTTTTTCAGATTTTGCAGAAATGCCAGAACCAAAAAAAGAGATATTAAATGTTGTTGAAGTTGTAGAGCTTGCTATTGATATTTTTAACAAAAACCACATTACATTTAATTCTTCTAGTAAGGAAATCGAAGCAAATTTCGACAGGACTCAGCTTATTAGGGTTATAACTAATTTATTAAAAAATGCATTTCAGGCAATCCCAGAGGATAGAACTCCAGAAATTAAAGTAAGCATCTCAGAAAAAACTCATAATGTAAATATTTCGATTTCAGATAATGGTTATGGAATTTCAAAAACTGATACAGAAAAAATATTTGAACCAAGTTTTACAACAAAGTCCAGTGGAATGGGCCTTGGTTTATCAATGATAAAAAGTATTATTACTGCCTACAATGGAAATATAACTTTCTCATCTAAGAGCAATGTTGGCACAACATTTAATATTACCTTTCCTAAAAACTAATTAACATGTCATATAATAATTTAACATATCAAATTGAAAACAGGATTAATATTATTTCAATCAATCGACCTGAAAAATTAAATGCTTTAAACATTGAAACATTTTCAGAAATTGATCATGCAATTAAGTCATCAGTTGCAAATGCTGAAGTTAGAATTATTGTTATTACAGGAGTTGGCGAAAAGGCGTTTGTGGCTGGGGCAGACATAAAAGAGGTCGTAAATTTTTCCATGGCACAGGGGGCTGAGCTTTCAGAGTCTGGTCATAAAATTTTATCTGAAACTATCGAAGGATGTCCAAAGCCTATAATTGCAGCAATAAATGGATATGCGCTGGGCGGGGGTCTAGAGTTAGCTATGGCTTGTCATTTGAGAGTGGCTTCAGAAAACTCAAAAATGGGATTGCCAGAAGTTTCACTGGGAGTTATTCCAGGATATGGTGGGACTCAAAGACTTCCTCAATTGGTCGGAAAAGGAAGAGCTTTGGATATAATTATGACTGCTAAAATGATCGATGCCAATGAAGCTTTAGCCTACGGGTTGATAAATTATAAAACCGGTCAAACTGAGTTAATGGATTTTGTAAAAAATATTTCGAAAAAAATTTTAGCAAATTCTTCTAACGCAATAAAAAATGCAATAAAGAGTGTTAATGCAAATTTTGAAAAAGGAATTGATGGTTTTAAGGTAGAAATTAACGAGTTTGGTAAGTGCTTTGAAACAAAGGAATTCAAAGAGGGGACTACAGCATTTTTAAATAAAAGAAAGCCTGACTTTAACTAAATATTATGTGTTTTTTAACACCTACTTATTTAAAAAAATAAGATATTCGCTTCAAATTTAATACATTGAAAAAGTTTCTATTACTAATTTCTATTTCCATATTTCAATTATCTATATCACAAGAAAGTAATTTAGTTGAGATTAGTATTAATGCTTCAGTTTTAGATTTTGATTCAAAAAAAGGTATACCATTTTCTGAGGTCAAATTTGCTGACAAAAATGTAGGTGTTTTAACAGACACTGAAGGTGATTTTTCCTTAAATTTTTTAGATCAGAATATTGACGATACTGATGTTTTCTCTATAACTGCATATGGTTATGACACAATAAAAACCACAGCAGATAAACTTTATAAATTTTTAAATAATACTAATAGATTTTTTCTCAAAAAGTTAGACAATTCAAAACAATGGTTTCCCGAAGATTATACAAATGATAATTACATTTTTGGTAAAGTTTTTGGAGTGTCTGGACCTATTCAAGGAGCATCAATAAAAGTCAAAAACTCCTTAATTGAAGCAAAGTCTGATTTTGAAGGATATTTTAAAATCAAAGCTAATCTGAATGATGTTTTATCAGTAAATTTTTTAGGTATGATTGAAAAACAAATTTTAATTGAAACCCTTGAAGATAAATATATACTACTAAAAACTGATGCACAAATCCTCGATCAAGTTACAATAACTGGTACGACAGAATTAAGTGATGAAGTGGAAACAGGCTATGGAAAGAAAAAGAAAAAATCGGTTGGCTTTTCGACATCAACAATTACATCAAATGACATATCTACTGGAGCTGTAACAGTAGTTGATGCGATAAGAGGAAAGTTTACTAATGTTCAGGTTGCTTATAATCAAGACGGTGCCGCAACAGGCAATAAACCTCAAATTTATGTTAGAGGAGGAAGTTTGTCTATCAACAATTCGGCTGCAGCGATATTTGATGTTGAGGGGCTGATATATAACGAAGTTCCTGACTTTATTGACCCACAGCAAATAGAGAGCATTACATTACTTCGATCAATGGGTGCTACAAATCGTTACGGAAGTCAAGGTAGAGGAGGAGTTTTTTTAATAAAAATGAAGTCACTTTCAAGAAAAGTGGAAAGATTATTAAATTCTTTAAAGGTAAAGGGTAATGATTATAAGGAACAAATTTCAAGAATCGATTTTGATTCGCTTAAACCTTATTATATTAAAGATTTCATTCAAGCCAAAACATTATCTGAGGCCAAGCAACAATTTATCTCTTTAAGAGACGGAGTTTTTGAACTATCTGTCCCATTCTATATCGAATCATTCGACCATTTTAAAAAAATTGATAAAGAATTTGCAATTAATATTTTAAAATTAATTGCTGAAAAAGCGAAAGACAATCCAAAAGCTTTAAAAACCATTGCATATAAACTTGAAGAAATTGGAGAATTTAAAAATGCAAAAATTATTTATCAAAGATTATTATCTATTAGACCATTAGACGAGCAATCTTACAGGGATTTAGCTTTAATATATAAAGAGAATGAAGATTATGATTTAGCTGCTAGTTTATTTGATATGATGCTTAATAATAAGCTAAAAAATGTTAATATGTTAGGCCTTCAGGAGACAGTTGTCAATGAGGCTACTCGTTTATATTTTACAAAGCTTGACAAACTAACTTTGACGGATTTTCCTTTAAAAACCTTAAAAACCTATGTTCCAAAAAATGATTGGAGAAACTTTGGCTTTGATTATAGAATTATTTTTGACTGGAATGATCCTGCAGTTGAGTTTAATGTTCAGTTTGTTGGTCCAAAAAAGAAATATTATGATTGGTCACACACTATTCTAGACGATAAAGACTTGTTAGAAGATGAATTAAATTATGGGTATAATACAGAGGAGTTTATCATTGAAAAATCTGATAAAGGAAAGTGGCTTATAAATATTGAAAATTATACAATTCAGGATGAGTCAAATCCTAATTACATTAAATATACTGTGTTCAAAAATTACGGAAGGCCTAATGAAATTAAGAAAGTTGAAGTAATTGATTTAAATAAATTAAAACAGAAAATTACTTTAGATGTATTAAATTATTACAACTAACAAAATTCATTGTATGCCAATTTTAGATTTTGTGAAATCATTTCGGCAGCTCTTCCTTCGATATGGTGTCTTTCTAGCATGTGAACTAACTCACCGTTTTTAAACAAAGCAATAGCAGGCGAGCTTGGCGGAAACGGCGCCAAATAATACCTAACTTTTTCTGTAGCTTCACGATCAACCCCAGCAAAAACAGTGGTTAGATGATCAGGTTTTTTATCATTGACTAAGCTTGTAATTGCACCTGGTCTTGCGTTAGCTGCGGCACATCCGCAAACTGAATTTACAACAACCAATGTTGTTCCGCTATTATTAATCATTTTATTAACATCTTCCTCAGTTTTTAATTCGCTAAAACCTTGATCTGTTAGTTGCTTTTTCATTGGAGAAACTAATTCTTCTGGATACATATTTAGATTTAATTTAAATTATAACAAATATAAAATGTTTTATTAAAATTATTGTTTTGTTTTAGTATTTTCGTCATGTACTTAAATGGAAACAATCACATCAACATTAGAAGACTTTTTCCTTTCATTAGAAAATCCAATTCTGCAGGCTTTTGTTGGTGGATTATTTACATGGATCTTAACAGCTCTTGGCGCTAGTCTTGTATTCTTTTTTAAGTCAGCTAATAGAAAACTTCTAGATGCAGCTCTTGGTTTTACTGGAGGTGTAATGATTGCTGCAAGTTTTTGGTCCCTTTTATCACCCGCAATTGCTGCTGTTGAAAAACAACACGAATTAGGATTAACTAGCCTACCGTCTTTTCTGCCACCTGCAATCGGATTCTTTTTAGGTGCATTTTTTCTATATTTTCTTGACAAAAAAATACCTCATTTACATCTTTTCAAAAAAATTGAAGAAGCTGAAGGCCCCAAAACTGATTTAAAAAAAACAGAGCTTTTGGTTTTAGCTATTGCAATTCACAATATTCCTGAGGGGTTGGCTGTTGGTGTAGCTTTTGGTGCGATAGCCTCCGGAATGGATATTGGCTTTACATTAGGTGGAGCAATAGCACTAGCAATCGGCATGGGATTACAAAATGCTCCTGAAGGTTTTGCTGTTTCAATGCCTATGAGAAGAGCAGGTTTTAGCAGATTTAAATCATGGCAATGGGGACAATTATCAGCAATTGTTGAGCCTATTTTTGCTGTAATTGGTGCTGCTATAGTAATCTCAGTATATCCAATTTTGCCTTATGCATTAGCTTTTGCTGCTGGTGCTATGATTTTTATTGTTGTAGAAGAAGTAATTCCTGAGAGTCAAAGCGGTGGAAATGCTGATATTGCTACAATGGGCCTAATAGCAGGATTTATAGTAATGATGTGTTTAGATGTTGCCCTAGGTTAATCTAGTTTCTTGTAGCATTTGCTATTTCTTCAAAATTCACATTTTCATAAAAGAATGAGTAGTCACTCATTAACTGGTTTCCATAATTTTCTGACCAATCTTTGTGTAATGATAATTCAATACTAGTTGGAGGCAGAACATTAAATTCAACCGAATATAAATCGCTTGCTTTTCCTGGTAATGATATATTTCTTGCATAATGGTAATTATCAATTAAGTTTATATGCGGTAATAAATCAATAAATGTGCTTAATCCAGTTTCTTGATTGATAACTTTTGCTGTTATATGTAGATAAGCAACAAATCCTCCTGCAGGTGTACCGGCAGGAGTATTATTATTATCCCAATTTACCCTAGCTTCAATGTGTATATTTGTTTCTTTTTCGCTTAAATGCATTTTACTTGGCATTACATGATCTTTTATTGCGCCCTCAAAAATAAAAACGATTCCAGGCTCAACGGTTTTTTGTCCGATTATTAATTCTTGTGAATTAATAAAATTCAGATTTAATATCAATATTATAGATAAAATATTTTTCATAATTATTAGTTTTTATAAGATTGTTTTAACACTTCAACGTCATTTAAAAGTCTCTCAATTTCCAAGTCATTTGTTCCATCGTAGAAACCTCTGATTTGTCTCTCTTTATCAATTAACATAAAATTTTCTGTATGAATCATATCAAATTCTCCATATTCAGCATCCTCTACTGCAAGATATGATCTTCGCGCAAGATCATAAATTTGTTTTTTATCACCTGTTACTAAATTCCACTTTGAATCATTAACTTTATTTTCAATTGAGTACTTTTTTAATTGTTGTACTGTGTCAAATTCAGGAATTACGGTATGCGATAAAAATAAAATATCATTGTCATTTTTCAGCTCTTCTTGTAATCGATACATATTTTTTGTCATTATTGGACATATGTCTTGACATGTTGTAAAAAAGAAATCAGCTACATAAATTTTATTATTATAAAATTCTTGTGTTACCTTTTGCCCATTTTGATTTGTTAATTCAAAATCAGAAATTTTATGGTATTTAGATATGTGGACTACAGAGGAATCAACAAGTTTTTCATTAACTTGGTTAGGTTGATAAATTGGCAATGTTTCGATGGGTTTTAGAATTGTATAAAACAATGTTATTGCTGCTGCAGAAAAAACCAAAATAAAACCAATAGTGATAAAATCTCTTTTTCTAAATAACTTCAAAGTCTATTAATTTTTTGTGGTATGCAAAAATACAACAGTTTTACATTAAATAATCAAATTAGATATTTTTAATTTACCATTAATCAATTACTTTTGTCAGCTAATTAATCATATCTATGGAAATCTTAATCAAAATTTCACAATTTATTTTGAGCCTTTCATTAATTATTGTCTTACATGAATTTGGGCACTATTGGCCAGCAAAATATTTTAAGATAAAAGTTGAGAAGTTTTATTTATTTTTTGATGTAAACTTTTCACTATTTAAGAAAAAGATTGGTGAAACCGAATGGGGAATTGGTTGGTTGCCTTTAGGCGGTTATGTTAAAATCGCCGGTATGATTGATGAAAGTATGGATAAAGAACAAATGGCAAAACCAGCACAGCCCTGGGAATTTAGATCTAAACCATCTTGGCAAAGACTTATAGTAATGCTTGGCGGCGTTACTATAAATTTTATTCTAGCACTAATTATTTATATAGCAATGGCCTACTCTTATGGTTCTTCATCAATTCCTCTTGATTCAATTAAAGATGGGTTTTTAATTAATAATCCAATTTTATTAGAACTTGGATTTCAGACAGGAGATAAAATATTAAGTGCTGATGGGAAAAAAATCGATACATATTCTGACCTAAATCGCTCCATAATAACAGCTTCTAATTATGTAATTCAAAGAAATGAAGAAACTCTTGAAATAAAACTTCCTATTGATTTTTTAGGCAAATTATCAACTAATAAAAATAATTCATTATTTGAATTAAGAGAGCCGTTTATTATTCAAGGAGTTTCCGAAGAATCACTAAATAAGGGTTATGACATACAACAAGGGGATTTAATCACTTCACTAAACGGAAAAGAAATCAAATATTCTGATCAATTAATCCCTTTATTAAAACAAAATAGCAACCAAACAGTTGAGGTTGAATTATTGAGAGATTCCTTTAGAATTCAAAAAACTTTAAATGTTAATGAAGATGGAAAATTAGGTTTTAATATTGGCTCCACTGTAGCAGATAAAATAGATTTGGGTCTTTTAAGTTTTGAAGAGACTAATTATACTTTGATGGAAAGTATCTCTTTTGGTTCACAAAAATTTAGCTCTGTTTTAGGTTCATATATTGAACAGTTCGTAGCAATTTTTAATCCAAGTACTGGAGCATATAAAGGCTTGGGAGGTTTCTTAGCAATTGGTAATATTTTTCCTTCTGCTTGGAGCTGGCAATCTTTTTGGAGTATTACAGCATTTCTTTCGATTATGCTTGGGGTACTTAATTTACTTCCGATACCAGCTTTAGACGGAGGTCATGCAATGTTTCTCATTTATGAAATGATTTCTGGACGAAAACCTTCTGACAAATTTATGCAGACGGTTCAGGTAATTGGTTTTATTATCTTGTTATCATTAGTAATATTTGCCAATGGAAATGATATATATAAGTTATTTAATTTTATAGTTTAATATGGCATGGTTCTATAACTTACTTTTCCTTTGGATTTTTATAGGACTCTGTACTTTCTTATACCTAATATTTTCTAAAACAATTGCTCCTTATGGAAGACATTCAAACTCAGATTGGGGAATTAGCATTGATAACAAATGGGGGTGGTTTTGGATGGAATTGCCTGCTTTGGTCTTAACGCCTGTAATAATTTTATTTTCTGCTGTTGAAAAAAATGGAGTCATAATATTAATAATTGGATTATGGATTTTACATTATTTCTATAGAACGATATTATTTCCAATAAAGCTAAAGACTAAAGGAAAAAAGATGCCTTTAATAATTGTTATAAGTGCATTCGTTTTTAATTTATTCAATGGATTTTTTGTTGGTTATGAGATAGGAAATATATCACAATTAAATTTTGGAATTAACACATTAATTGGACTAATTATCTTTTTTACCGGAATGTATATTAACAGATCTTCAGACAATAAATTAATATCATTACGCAAAGAAAATAAAGAGTATCAAATTCCTCAAGGAGATATGTTTAAATATATTTCCTGTCCAAACCATTTTGGTGAAATTGTTGAGTGGATAGGATTTGCTTTAATTGTTTTTAATCTCAGTTCGCTAAGCTTTGTATTATGGACTGCTTTTAATTTAATTCCAAGGGCCTTGAACCATCACAATTGGTATATTAATTCTTTTAAAGAATATCCTCATAAAAGAAAAGCAGTAATACCCTTTATTATTTAGATTTTTGGTTCTAAAGATTTAATTAAAAAAAAATCAAATTTTAAAAATATTACATATATTTGCCCTCACTGAAAAGTAAATTCCTCCTTAGCTCAGTTGGTTAGAGCATCTGACTGTTAATCAGAGGGTCCTAA
>PABM01000012.1 GCA_002702745.1 Flavobacteriaceae bacterium
AGTGTATCGAGGGTTCGAATCCCTTCCTCTCTGCAGATTATGTAATTTATGTGATATATTTTTATATCTTTAACACACTAAAATATTAAACAAAAAAAAGATGAAAAGATTATTTAGTTTATTGGCAATATTATCATTAATATTTGCACAATCAATACAAGCATTTCCTGTTCAAGATGACATGGAAATGATGGAGCAGGATTCAGTTCAAACGACTGACGCGGTTGAAATGGAAGAACCTGTAATGGAAGAACCTGTAGAAGAAGAGCAATTAAATTTTCACCAAGAGCTTAAAAAGAGATTTATTGAGGGTGGACCTGGATTTATGGGAATTGTTCTACTTTGTTTAATTCTTGGTTTAGCAATTGCTATTGAGAGGATTATTTATCTTAACCTATCAACTACAACAGATTCAAGCAAATTAACAAATGATGTTGAAGCTGCTATGAAGTCTGGTGGAGTGAATGCAGCTAAAGAGGTTTGTAGAAATACTCCTGGACCAGTTGCATCAATATTTTACCAAGGTTTAGATAGGTCAAATGAAGGAATTGAGTCAGCTGAAAAAGCTGTAATCGCTTATGGTGGTGTACAAATGGGTCAATTAGAAAAAAATGTTTCTTGGATTTCTTTATTTATTGCACTTGCTCCGATGCTTGGCTTCATGGGTACAGTAATCGGTATGATTCAAGCCTTTGATAAAATTGAAGCAGCTGGCGATATGCAACCATCTCTTGTTGCTGGTGGTATTAAAGTGGCACTTTTAACAACTGTATTTGGATTAATTGTAGCAATCATTCTGCAGATTTTTTACAATTATATAATTGCTAAAATTGATAGTATTGTTAATGATATGGAAAATGCATCAATTGATCTTATGGATATATTAGTAAATAATAAGAAATAAATATGAACTATAATATACTTAAATACACAGCTTTAGGACTATCTCTTCTGGGTATTCTATTTGTTCTACTTATTCTAGCCGATAACCTTTTTGGTATCGATATGATATTATATAATGCATATGTTGTTCTTTTCATCATTGTTTCATCTGTATTATATTTTGGAATAAAAAATATGGTTGGAAACAAATCTAGCCTTATGAGTACATTGAAAGGCGTTGGATCGTTTTTAGGGTTATTCCTTGTTTGCTTTTTATTAGCTTCTGGAGATGAGACTTTGATGAGAGAAGGAAAAATATTATCTGCTACAAGTTCTAAATTTATCGGAGCGGCATTATTCATGTTTTATTCATTGATACTGATAGCAAGTGGAACAATGTTGTTTTTTGGATTTAAAAACAGAAAATAAATAATTATGGCAAGAAGATCATCACCTGAAGTTAATGCAGGATCAATGGCAGATATTGCTTTTCTGTTATTAATATTTTTTCTGGTTACTACAACAATAGAAACTGACTCAGGAATTAGCAGAAAACTCCCTCCAATAGAAGAGTCTGAGGAAGATGTAGTTATTAAACAAAAGAATATTTTCACTGTTTTATTAAACGGTAAAGATCAATTGTTGGTAGAGGATGAATTAATGGATTTAGAAGAACTTAGAGAATCAGCTATTGAATTTTTGGATAACGGAGGTGGTACTGGAGATGATGCGTGTAATTACTGTAAGGGTAAGAAAGACCCAAAATCTTCAGACAATCCAGATAAGGCTATTATTTCTCTAAAAAACGAGAGGGAAACTTCTTATGCTACTTATATATCCGTTCAAAATGAATTAGTTGCTGCATATACTCATCTTAGAAATGTTCGATCTCAAGAATTATATGGCGAGAGTTACTCTGAAATGATGAAAAATTATAAGGATGTTAATTGGCCTGGCAACAGAAATAAGCTTAAGGAAAATATTAATAGATTAAGGAAAGAATACCCACAGAAACTTTCTGAAGTTCAATAAAATATTATAAATAGGATGTCAAAATTTAATAAAAAGAAAAAAGGAGATTTACCTGCTGTAAATACAGCTTCACTTCCTGATATTGTTTTTATGCTTTTATTCTTTTTTATGGTTGCTACTGTAATGAGAGATAATGAGTTAAAAATTAAAAACGAATTACCCGCTGCTAACGAAGTTGAAAAATTAGATAAAAAAGAGTTGGTAATGTACATATACGCAGGTAAACCAAATTTTGGCTACCAATCGAAATTTGGTACCGAGGCCAGATTACAGCTTAATGATAAGTTTTCAGAAGTCTCTGATATACCGGCTTTTATATATGCCGAAAGAGAATCAAAGAGAGAAGAATTAAGACCTTTTTTAACCACAGCACTAAAAGTTGATAAAGAAACTAATATGGGTATTGTTGGTGATATAAAACAGGAGCTTAGAAAGGTTAATGCTTTGAAGATAAATTATACCACAAGGATAGGTGATGTTTCGTTAAACAAGCAGTAAACTATATTTCTTTTCTTAATCTAGCTACAGGAATATTAAGCTGTTCCCGATATTTTGCAACTGTCCTTCTTGCTATTTTATAACCCTTCTCATTGAGAATTTTAACAAGCTTTTCATCCGTTTCTGGTTTTCTTTTATTCTCATTAAGAATAATTTTTTCAAGAATTTTCTTGATTTCTATTGTCGATATTTCTTCCCCGCTTGTTGTTTTCATCGACTCACTAAAGAACTCTTTTAAAAGTTTTGTGCCGTATGGAGTGTCAACATATTTACTATTAGCTACTCTAGAAATAGTTGATATATCCATTTCTATTTCATTGGCAATATCTTTGAGAATCATAGGTTTTATTTTCCTTTCATCTCCCGTTAAAAAATACTCTTTTTGATAATTCATAATTGCCTGCATTGTTATCATAAGTGTTTGCTGTCTTTGTTTTACAGCATCTATAAACCACTTTGCAGAATCAAGTTTTTGTTTAATAAATTGAATAGCCTCCTTTTGAGATTTAGATTTATTTTTTTCTAGTTTATATCCCTTTAGCATTTCATCATAATCTCTCGAAATATTTAGGGTTGGGCTGTTTCTGTAGTTTATATCAAGAGTAAGCTCATTATTCTCAATTGCTATTTTAAAATCTGGAATTACCTGCTCAATTGGCTTTCCTCCACCCGAATAAGAGCCTCCAGGTTTTGGATTAAGCTTTGATATTAATAAAATTACTTCTTTAAGTTCGGATTCGTTAATCGAATATTTATTCATCAACTTTTCAAAATGCTTTTTTGAAAATTGTTCGAATGAATTTTTGATAATTTCGATTGCTAAATCAACATATTTAGTTCTTTTTTTTGTTTTTAATTGGATAATTAAACATTCTTGAAGATTAAGAGCTCCAACTCCAGGTGGATCAAAACCCTGAACTATTTTTAATACACCTGTTAATTCATCTTCATTTACAAAAAGGTTTTGCGTAAATGCTAGATCATCAATAATTTCTTCCAATTTTAGCCTTATATATCCAGACTCATCTATACTACCGACTAAAAATTCTGCTATTTTCATTTTTGTTTCGTCAAGACTAATTGGTTTTAGTTGTGTCAGTAAATGTTGAGTAAAAGATATACCTAACGAAAAAGGAATATTTTTATCTTCTGCTCTGCCAGAATTATTTGAATTTAGTTTGTAAGAAGGTGTATCATCATAATCTAAATAATCATCAATATTAATATCATCAGAATCAGAGAAATCATCTTGACTTTCTTGTTGATTGTCATCGTCAGAATTTTGCCCCTGTTCAAGTGCTGGGTTTTCCTCAATTTCCCTCTGGATCTTTTGTTCAAAATCTAAGGTAGGTAGTTGTATCAACTTCATAAGTTGAATTTGTTGTGGAGATAATTTCTGTGATAATTTTAATTTTAGATATTGTTTCATTTTGATTAAAATTCAGCATTTTGAGGAGTTCTAGGAAAAGGGATAACATCACGAATATTTGACATACCGGTAGCAAACATTACAAGTCTTTCAAAGCCTAACCCAAATCCTGAGTGAATAGCTGTACCATATTTTCTTAAATCTGTATACCACCATAATTCCTTTTCATCTATGCCAACCTCTTTAATCTTTTTCAATAGAACATCCAATCTCTCTTCCCTTTCAGAACCGCCAACAATTTCACCAATACCAGGGAATAATATATCCATAGCCCTAACTGTTTTTTTATCATCATTTAGTCTCATATAGAAAGATTTAATTTTTGCAGGATAATTATAAATTATCACAGGGCATTTAAATTTTTTTTCTACAAGAAATCTCTCATGTTCGCTTTGTAAATCAGCCCCCCATTCATCGATTAAGTATTTAAACTTCTTCTTTTTATTAGGCTTGCAGTTTCTTAAAATTTCAAATGCTTCAGAGTAAGTAATAATTTTAAATTCATTTTCAATTACAAAGTTCAGTTTTTCGATTAAACTAAGCTCATTTCTTTCATTTTGCGGCTTTTGTTTTTCTTCACTTAAGAGTCTATTTTCTAAAAATTTTAAATCTTCGATATTATTCTTAATTATATAAGAAAGGATATATTTTAAAAAATCTTCTGCTAGTTTCATATTACCCTTGATGTCCATAAATGCAACTTCTGGCTCGATCATCCAGAACTCTGATAAGTGCCTTGAAGTATTTGAATTTTCAGCTCGAAAAGTTGGTCCAAAGGTATACACCTTTCCCATTGACATTGCATAAGCTTCGACCTCTAATTGACCAGAAACGGTTAGGTTTGTTTCTTTACCAAAAAAATCTTTCTTATAATCAATTTCACCGTTATCGTCTTTAGGAGGATTTTTCATATCTAATGTTGAGACCCTAAATTGTTCTCCAGCACCTTCTGCATCACTTGCTGTAATTATCGGAGTATGAACATAGTAAAAGCCATTATTTTTAAAATAATCGTGAATTGCAAAAGATAAATTTGATCTAATTCTCATTACCGCTCCAAAAGTATTTGTCCTAGTTCTTAGATGAGCATTTTCTCTCAGAAACTCAAAAGAATGTTTCTTTGGTTGTATTGGGTATGTTTCAGGATCAGAATCTCCTAAAATTTCACAGCCGTCTACTTTAAGTTCAACATTTTGTTGAGAACCCTGACTATATACTAAAGAGCCAATAACATTGATAGCTGCACCAGTGGAAATAGCTTTCAAAATTTCATCATCTGTATTTTCAAAATCAATAACACATTGAAGATTACTTAAACTGGACCCATCGTTTAATGCGATAAATCGATTTGCTCTAAATGTTTTTACCCATCCTGAAATAGAGACTTTTTTATGCAGAAATTCTTTAGAGTGTAAAATATCGTTTATCGAAACTTCATTCATTTCAAATTATTTATTCAAATATATGTTTTTGAAAGTTAATATTATAATTCCTCTTGATCTGAAAGTATCTTAATTTTAGGTTCTTTTAGTACTTTTTCATTTGCTATAGATCTTTCAAGCGATAAAAGTAGTGAAGGCAGTAATAATAAATTAGAAAGCATTGCAAGAAGAAGTGTTCCTGAAACTAGCGCGCCAAGTGCAACTGTACCTCCAAAATTTGAAACAATGAAAACAGAGAAACCAAAAAATAAAACAATTGAAGTATAGAACATACTTAACCCAGTTTCCCTTACAGAGTTATAAACAGATTTTTTTATTTGCCACTTATTTTCTTGAAGTTCTTGTCGATATTTTGCTAAAAAATGGATTGTATCATCAACAGAAATACCAAAGGCAATGCTAAATATTAGAATTGTTGAGGGTTTGATAGGGATACCAATGAACCCCATAAGTCCTGCTGTTATCAACAAGGGCAATAAATTTGGAATAAGAGAAATAATAATCATTCTAAAATTCCTAAACAAGTACGCCATAAATAAAGATATCAGAAAGATTGCAAGTCCGAGTGACCAAACTAGGTTATCAACTAAAAAATAAGTCCCTTTTTGGAAAAGGTATGCTTTACCAGTTAAAAACACTTCATATCTTTCTGGTGGCAAAAATTTATCTATTTTTTCATTTAATTCTTCTTCAATTCTTTCCATTCTTTCAATTTTCATGTCTTTCATGAATGTAGTAATTCTGGTATATTGAGCAGTACTATCAATGTAGGGTTTAAGAAGATCTACATCCTCAGATACATCAGAATTTTTAATATAAGAAGCTATGAAAGTTTCTTCTTGTTTTGTTGGGACCTGATAATATTTTGGATTACCATTGTAAAATGCCTGTTTTGAATATTTTACACCATTTACTAAAGAAATAGGTGTGGATAATTCTGGAAATTCTGAAATGGCGTTTTGAACTTTCTCTAAATTTCTTATTGTTGATAATTTACGAACCGACTCTTTCCTGCCTCCATCAATATATATTTCTAGTGGTAGAATTCCGTTGAATTCCTTTTCATAATACATTATATCATCAAAAAATTCAGTATTTCTTGGCATATCGTCAATAAAACTTCCAGAAATTTCAATTTTATATATACCAATGATACTAACCGCTAACATGATTATCGAAATAATATAAACCTCAATCCTTTTATTTTTAACCACAACTACCATCCAATCTAACAGTTTATTAATCCATTCTCTATTTTGATGTTTTAGGTGCTCCTCATTAGGTTTAGGTAAGAAGCTGTATACAATCGGAATAATTAATAAACATAGAATAAAAATTGATAAAATACTAAGTGATGCTACTAATCCAAATTCGGAAAGTAGTTTACTATTAGTTGTTATAAATGTTGCAAATCCAGAAGCAGTTGTGACGTTAGTCATCAAAGTTGCATTTCCTATCTTCGTAATAACTTTATCTAGAGCTACTTGTTTGTTGCCATGTATATTGAGCTCTCGCTGATATTTATTAATTAGAAAAATACAGTTAGGCATTCCAATTACAATTATTAGTGGAGGAATTATAGCAGTTAATACAGTTAATTCATATTCTAATAGTCCAACAATCCCAAGGGTCCACATAACGCCTATTAAAACTGTAAAAACCGAAATAATAGTTGCTCTGAAGGACCTAAAAAATAAAAAGAAGATAACAGACGTAACCAAAGCAGCAAGAATAAGAAACTTACCTAATTCCAATTTAATTGTCTGGGAGTATTTAGTTCTTACATAAGGCATTCCGGATATTCTTACATCAATATTGTATTTTTCTTCAAATGCTTTTACCCTTGGCTCTAGAATATTTACAACAAACTGTTCTCTTTTGACTGTATTTACAACCTCAGTTTTTAGATTAATTGCTGTTCTAACTGCCTTTGTTTCAGAATTAATCAAAAATTTATCATAAAAAGGTGATTTGTTAAAAATTTCTTCTTTTAGTAAATCAAGTTGAGATTTATTTGTAATCGAATCTATTATAAATGGCTCTATGAAAAACTGTAGTGAAGATTTATTTTTTTTAAGTTTTTGTAGATCTCCAAAAGCAATTACCGTTGATACATCTTGGTGATTTTTGAAGCTATGAGACAGATTATTCCACGCATTTAATTTTTCAATTGTAAAAAGTGTTGAATCTTTTACTGAAATGACTATAAGATTACCCTCTTCACCAAATTTATCAGTAAACTTTTTGTACTTAATATTTTCAGGATGTGTTTCAGGAAGTAAGTTAGCTTCAGTATAGGTAAATCTTATATTATCCCAATTAGTACTAAAAAAATAAGTAGCCAGCCCAAGAAATAAAATAATAAGAATCCTATTATTTAAAATTAACTTTGAGATCTTTTTCCAAAATCCTGAAAAAATAGACTTAAACATTTATTTTAATTGCTATGTGTAAAGATAGTAATTACTAACAGTCAAAAAATGAAAAATTATAAATTTATAAGGTCATTATTTCTTTCTGTTTTTTATCAAAAATTTGATCTACCTTTTTTATTTTATTATCAGTAATTTCTTGAATATCAAGCTCAGAATTCTTTTTTAGATCTTCAGAAAAATCAGATGATTTTTTGATTTCATTATTAGCATCTTTTCTGGCATTTCTAATAGCAATTTTAGCTTCTTCAACTTCCGCTTTTGCCTGTTTTACTAGCTCTCTTCTCCTTTCTTCAGTTAAGGTTGGTACATTAATTATAATGTTTTCACCATTATTCATAGGGTTGAAGCCAAGATTTGCAACCTCAATTCCTTTTTCAATTTCTGGCAGCATCGTTTTGTCCCATGGTTGAATTATCAATGTTCGACCGTCTGGTGTATTTACATTAGCAACTTGCGAAATTGGAGTACTTGTTCCGTAATAATCGACAAATACATTTGTAAGCATATTAGGATTTGCTTTTCCAGCTCTAATATTTAAAAGTTTTTTTTCAAGATGAAATATAGCATTTGACATAGAGTCTTTTGCTAAATCAAATATAATTTCTAAATCTTCATTCATAATCAGCTTTTATAGATTGACCAATGTTCCCACATTTTCACCATTAAGAACTTTTAATAAATTATTCTCTTGATTCATGTCAAACACAATAATTGGAAGTTTATTTTCATGACTTAATGTAAATGCTGTAGTATCCATAATTTTAAGACCTTTACTAATCGCTTCTTTAAAGGTGATTTTTTCAAATTTAAATGCATCAGAATTTTTGTTTGGATCCTCATTATAAATACCATCAACCCTAGTTCCTTTTAAAATTACGTCAGCTTCGATTTCAATAGCTCTAAGAACAGCAGCAGAATCAGTTGTGAAGTATGGGTTCCCTGTACCAGCACTAAATATTACAATTCTTTTTTTGTCTAAATGTCTTAATGCTTTTCTTTTGATGTATGGCTCAGCAACCTTATTGACATTTATTGCACTTTGTAATCTTGTAGGTATCCCAATATTCTCAAGAGTGTTCTGTAGAGCTAGACCGTTAATTAATGTAGCTAACATACCCATATAGTCTCCTTGAACCCTGTCAATTTTAAATTCGTTATTAAAACCTCGATATATATTTCCGCCACCAATGACTATTGCAATTTCAACTCCCTTATCATAAATCTTTTTAATTTCATAGGAGTATTTTATTAAGATCTCAGGGTCAATTCCTCCAGCTTTATCACCAACTAAAGCTTCGCCTGAAAGTTTCAATAGAATTTTTTTGTACTTCATTTGAAATAATGTGTTTCAAACAAATATACTACACATTTAGTGTGAAAAAAAATAAGAAATATATTTAGCCTATAGAAACTCTACTGAATGAAGTAATTTTAGTTTCATTGCTAAATGATGATAAATATTGTGAGACACTTTGCTTACTGTCTTTGATAAAAGCTTGATGAATTAAAGTATTATCTTTGAAGAATCTTTTTAATTTACCCTGTGCAATTTTGTCTAGCATTTCTTCTGGTTTACCCTCAGCTCTAAGTTGGTCTTTAGCAATCTCAATTTCTTTTTCAATTACTGCAGAATCAACACTATCCTCATCTAGAGCAATAGGATTCATAGCTGCAATTTGCATAGAAATATCTTTGGCAGCTACTTCAATATTTTCACATTTTTTAGAAAACCCTACTAAAGATGAAATTTTATTACCAGAATGTATATAAGTTCCAACAAAATCAGCATCAATTCTGCTAAAGTTGTTAATCTGAATTTTTTCTCCGATAACACCAGTCTGTTCGATAAGCTTTTCTTCGATACTCATACCATCAATGTCTGATTTTAATAATTCTTCTTTAGTTCTGCAATTTAATCCAGCAACAGCAATTTTGTGAGCTAGACTAATAAAGTCTTCATTTTTCCCAACAAAGTCAGTTTCACAAGCGAGTACAACTCCTACCCCTGATGAATTGTCTTGATTAGCAATCGCAATTGCAACTCCTTCAGATGATTCTCTATCAGCTCGCTTTGCAGCAACTTTTTGCCCCTTTTTTCTTAAAATTTCGATTGCAGCATCAAAATCACCATTTGCTTCAACGAGAGCTTTCTTGCAGTCCATCATCCCAGCACCGGTTGTTTTTCTTAATTTATTTACTTCAGCGGCAGTTACTTTTACCATGATTTACTTTTTTGCTTTTTTACTTTTCCTCTTAGTTTCTTTTTCTACAGCTTTAGTTTCTTTTTCTACAGCTTTAGTTTCTTTTTCTACAGCTTTAGTTTCTTTTTCTACAGCTTTAGTTTCTTCAGTTTGAGCTTCCTCTTTATCTTTTACTGAATTTCTTTCTTCTAAACCTTCCTGGACTGCAGAACCAACATGCTCTAAAATTTTGGAAATAGATTTTGAAGCGTCATCATTTGATGGAATCACATAGTCAATTCCACGTGGATCAGAATTAGTATCCACCATTGCAAATATTGGTATATTAAGTTTTTGAGCTTCTTTAACGGCAATTTTTTCTCTTAAAATGTCAACGATAAAGATTGCACCAGGTAACCTTGTCATATTGGAAATTGACCCAAGATTTTTTTCTAATTTTTCTCTCAACCTTCCAATTTGAAGCTTTTCTTTTTTTGACAAGGAATTAAAAGTACCATCTTGTTTCATTCTATCAATTGATGACATTTTTTTTACAGCCTTTCTAATAGTTACGAAGTTTGTCAACATACCACCTGGCCATCTTTCTGTAATGTAAGGCATATTAATCTTCTTAGAAGATTCTGAAACGATATCTTTAGCTTGTTTTTTTGTTGCAACAAATAATATTTTTCTACCAGATGAAGCAATTTTTTTCAATGCTTTAGACGATTCCTCAAGCTTTGCAAGGGTTTTGTAAAGATTTATGATATGAATCCCATTCCTTTCCATATAAATATATGGGGACATATTTGGGTTCCATTTTCTTGTTAGGTGACCAAAGTGTACACCGGCTTTAATTAATTCTGAAACTTGTTCTTTTCCCATTTTTTTAGTTTACTTTCCTATTTAATTAGCAATACTTAAGTGGTATAAATTTTTTTTAAGCCTTAAATATTTAGATGCTAAACTAATTTTATATTATCTCTTAGAGAACTGGAATTTTTTCCTAGCTTTCTTCTGACCAAACTTCTTTCTTTCAACCATTCTTGGATCTCTTGTCAACAAACCAAAAGGCTTTAGAAGTTCACGATTTTTTTCATCAACTTCACATAATGCACGGGAAATCGCTAGTCGGATAGCTTCAACTTGACCAGTCATTCCTCCACCATACACATTTACAGTCATGTCAAATTTATTAACATTATCACATAAATTAAAAGGTTGGTTTATTTTGAATTGATGTGCAGAGGTTGGAAAATATTCTTTCCAATCTTTTGTATTAACAGTAAAGTTGCCTTTCCCCTTTTTTAAATAGATTCTTGCAACTGATGTTTTTCTTCTACCAATTTTATGTATAACAGCAGTATCCATTAATTAACTTTATTTAAATCGATTGATGATGGCTTTTGAGCCTCAAACTTATGATCAGAATCAGCGAAAACATAAAGGTTTCTAAAAAGATCAGCTCCTAACTTATTTTTAGGAAGCATTCCTTTGACCGATTTCTCTATAATAGAATTTGGATTTTTTTCAAACTGTTGTGTTGCATTCAATGATCTTTGACCACCAGGATAACCAGTGTATCTGATATATTTTTTTTGCTCCCACTTGTTTCCTGTAAGATTAATTTTCTTGGAATTGATAACGATAACATTATCACCGCAATCAACATGAGGAGTAAAATTAGGTTTATGTTTACCTCTTAATAAAATAGCAACCTTAGAAGCTAATCTACCTAAATTTTGTCCATCAGCATCTACCAAAACCCAGTTCTTAATAACTGTTTTTTTGTTTGCTGAAATTGTTTTAAAACTTACTGTATCCAAAATTCTGTTTTTTTCTATCTCTTAAAAGAGCATGCAAATCTACAATTATATATTTTATTAGCAAATAGATAAAGAAATTTTTTTTCTTGAAGGACTTTATCAGGTTATTAGTGTGCTTCTAGCCAGTTTAATCCATAATTTAAATCAACGGTAAGAGGAACATTTATTTCGAATGCTTTTTCCATTTCATTTTTTGTTAATTCTATCATCTCATTCAATTCAGGTTTAAAAACATCAAAAACTAATTCATCATGTATCTGTAAAAGCATCTTACTTTTATAATTTCCTTTAGATAATCTTTTCTGAATATTTATCATTGCTATTTTTATGATGTCTGCTGCACTTCCTTGTACAGGTGCATTAATAGCATTTCTTTCTGCAGCACCTCTAACCACACTATTTTGAGAATTGATACCCTTTAAATATCTTCTCCTGCCCAAAACGGTTTCCACATAACCATTATTTCTAGCATATGAAATTTGATTATTCATGTATTGTTTGAGTTTTGGATATTTTTCAAAATATTTTTCAATCAGTTCTTTAGATTCTGTTCTGTTAAGATTTGTTTGATTACTTAAACCAAAAGCAGAAACTCCATAGATAATACCAAAATTTACAACTTTAGCGTTTGACCTTTGTTCTTTTGACACTTGATTTAACGGTACATTAAAAACTGCAGAGGCTGTTGAGGCGTGAATATCTTCCTTGTTCTTAAAAGCATTCATCATATTTTCTTCATTACTAAGTGATGCTATAATTCTTAACTCAATTTGTGAGTAATCTGCAGCCATTAAAAAATAATCTTTGCTTCTAGCAATGAATGCTTTTCTAATCTCTCGTCCTCTATTTGTTCTTATTGGAATATTTTGGAGATTTGGGTTAATACTGCTTAGCCTCCCTGTGGATGCAACAGTTTGCACATACTCTGTATGAATTCTATTTGTAGATTTATCGAGTTGTTTAGGAAGTGAGTTAATGTATGTATTAAGCAATTTCGAAATACTTCTGAATTTTAAAACTAATTTCACTAAATCACTCTTTGATGAAAGTTCGTTTAAAACTTCTTCTGACGTTGAGTACTGCCCAGTTTTGGTTTTTTTTGGATTACTGATTATTTTCATTTTGTCAAATAAAACCTCACCAAGCTGTTTGGGAGATGAAATATTAAATTTTCCCCCAGCTAATTCATATATTTGTATTGTAATTTCTTCCAAGTTGTTGGTTGTTTTTTCTGACAATTTTTTCAAAAACTTTACGTCTAAATTTATTCCTTCAATTTCCATTTTGGCTAGGGTTTTTAAAAGTGGAATTTCAATTTCGTTGTAAAGCTTAATCTGATTAAACTTCTCTAAATCTAATTTTAACAAATTTTTCAACTTATATGTGAGGCATGAAACTTCGAAATCCTTTAATTCCTCAAACTTCTTATTTACAGAAATATTGAGATAATTATTTGATAAATTAATTAAATCATGACTTATATCTGGATTAATTAAATAATGTGCAAGTTTTATATCAAAGATATCACCAAGAATGGTAATGTTCTTCTTGCATAGAGCTTTAATGTCAAATTTCAGATCGTTTGATATTTTAGCTACTTTATCATTCTCAAAAAATATTTTGATTAATTCGTCAAATTTTTTAATATCACTTTTTAAAACATAGCAAACATCATTTTGCCAACAAAATGAAATGGATTTTAATGTTATTTCATAATCTCCGTTTTTTTCAGTGTTCAAATGATAGCTTACTTCGACTTGTTGTTCTAATTTTTTTAAGAATAATTTAGCAGAAATATCAGATTCTATGTATTGATATATTACATTTAATTTATTCTTATCATCGTTTTTAAAATTATTTTCAAAAAGGTTAAATTGTCCAAAGCCAGGGTTCAAATCAAAATTATTTTCCTTCTCTATTTTTTGTAATTCAGATTTATATTTTTCATTGTTTTTTAATAAAATTGAATTTAAAGAGTTGACAATTCGTCTAAATTCTAGTTCTACAAATATTTCCCTGGCTTTATCTAGATTAGTAACATTGAATTCTAATTCTTCAATATTATAATTGATAGGAACATCAGTGATTATTGTTGCTAATTTTTTTGAAAGAATACCAAGTTCTTTATTTTGTTCAATTTTTTCTTTAAGTTTTCCTTTTAATTCAGAGGTATTTTGCAGTAGGCCTTCTAATGAACCAAATTGTTTTAAGAATTTTTTTGCTGTCTTATCTCCAACACCAGGTAAACCAGGTATATTATCTACTGAATCTCCTTTCATAGCTAAAAAATCAATAACCTGAGAGGTTTGACAAATTTCAAATTTTTCTAGAACTTCACTGACACCCCAGGTTTCATAACCTCCTCCAAAAACTGGACGATACATATAAGTTGACTCATCAACAAGTTGAGCAAAGTCTTTGTCTGGCGTTACCATATATGTTTCAAAATTTTCAGATTTTGCTTTTTTTGCAATTGTTCCTATAATATCGTCAGCCTCATAACCTTCTTTAACTAAAATGGAAATATTGAGAGATTTTAAAATTTCTTCAATGATGGGAACTGAAATTTTGATTGCTTCAGGTGTTTCATCACGATTAGCTTTATATTGATCAAATATTTTGATTCTGTCATGACTACCACCTTTGTCAAAGCAAACTGCTAAATAATCAGGGCTTTCTCTTTTTATAACATCAAAAAGAGAATTAGTAAAACCTAAAATTGCAGAAGTGTCTAGGCCTTTAGAATTTATTCTTGGATTTTTAATAAATGCGTAATATCCTCGAAATATTAAAGCATAGGCGTCAATCAGAAATAATCGTTTTTTTTTATTCATTTATCCCTGTTTGTGATAATATCGGGAGTTAAAATTTAAATTGCCTTTTTTGTCATATTGAGTCATACTAAAACCATTCTGTATTGAAAATGCACCTGTATCCCCCTTTTTGTTTAATGCAATATAACCTACCTGAAAGTTTTTATAATTACTATTGGGTTTCTTAACAATTCGCTCAACAGCAATTTGACAAGCATCACTAGGAGAATACCCTTGTCTCATTAATTCAACAACTAAAAAGCTGCCAACTGTTTTTAAAACCTCTTCACCTAATCCCGTCGCAACCGCGCCACCAACTTCATTATCAATAAATAATCCTGAACCAATAATAGGAGAATCACCTACTCTTCCTTGCATTTTATAAGCTAATCCACTTGTAGTACAACCTCCGCTTATATTTTGGTATTTGTCTATTGCCAGCATTCCTATTGTATCATGATTTTCTATATTAATAATAGGTTTATATTCTTCATTTTCCTTCCACTTAATCCAGTCTTTTTTTGACTTTTCGGTTAATAGGTTTTCCTTTTTAAAACCCATTGAAACAGCAAATTTTTTTGCTCCGTCACCAGCTAACATTACGTGTGGAGTTTTTTCCATTACCATTCTTGCAACAGAGATGGCGTGCTTGATCTCCTGAAGATAAACAACAGAGCCACAATTTCCATAATAATCCATAATACATGCATCAAGAGTAACATTTCCTTCTCTATCAGGAAGCCCCCCAATTCCAACGGATTGACCTTCTTTATTTGCTTCTTCAATTCTACACCCTTGTTCAACAGCATCAAGTGAATTTCCGCCAGAGGATAAAATCTCCCATGCTCTTTTAGTAGCATTTTTAACATCCCAGGTTGCAATAACTATGGGAAAGTTTGACAAACCATTGTCTGAATAAGTTTTATCAATTTTAAGACCGAGTCCAAGTGAAGCAATCCCAGTGCTTTTAATAAAACTTCTTCTATTCATTTTAAATTAATTTTTGTTTAGATAAAATTTGTTTAGTAGTAATTGATTAAACGAGTAGAAATACAAAACATAAAACAGCTACCCAGTATGAGGTTATCATCCCAAAAATATCAGCCAGTTTTCCTTGAAGGGGAGGTATAATTGCTCCACCAAGTATCATCATCACTAAAAAAGATGAGCCTTGAGAAGTATATTTTCCAAGACCGGTAATACTTAATGAAAATATACAAGGCCACATTATAGAGCAAAAAAGACCGCCAGTTAAGAATGCAAATAAAGCTATTTCACCAGAACCAAATATTCCGATTAACATGGCAATAACGCCAAGTAAACTGAATATCGCCATGATTTTTAAAGCATTATCTTTAGCTAAGTAAAAACCAATAATTTGAATAACAATTAACAATGAAAATATTCCTATTTCTGAAAGTGTCAGAGGATTGCTAAATGCATTTACTGCTATTACCACACCAAATGCTATAAATGGTGTAATAAATAAAAGAATCTTTTTGAGAGATTCTGAAATATCAAAAGCTCCAATCGATCCAGTCCACCTACCAATCATTAATCCACCCCAATACAATGCAATATATTTTGCACTTTGAGCCTCATCAAGAACAGGAAGTCCTATCGCGTTTATCCCATCACCAATATCTGCCTTTAATAATTCACCAAGATTACTTTGAATAGTAACTTCTACACCTACATAGGTAAATATAGCAAGCATTCCCCAAGCAAGTTGTGGGTATTTTAAAGCTCCCCATCCCTCAGAACTTTTACTTGCCGAAGAATTAGCTCTGAATACGAGCGCAAAAACAGAAATCAGACAGATTAATGTTAAAATTAATCTTGTTATTTCTAAATTTTCAACTGAGCTATTTTCAAATGCAGGAGTGTAAGAATAGAAAATCCAGCCAAAGCAAAGGGTCATTATCAAAGTCATAACAATCAACATTGTTTTAGCTTTTGATGCAGACTCAAAGGGTTCATCATTTTTAGCGTCGGGAAGTTTTTTTGACAAGTAGAAAAATCCAGCAACTAATAAAAAAGCTATTGCAACTGCAATATATAAACTTTGAACAGAGCTTAGTTCAATAATATCCCAGTTAACCTCAGAAGCTGAATCAAATAAAACAAAAGCAATTAGAATTGGTCCGATGGCAGTTCCGAAGGAATTCACTCCACCTGCTAAATTAAGCCTATTAGATCCAGTAGAAGGGTCTCCCAGCGATACTGCAAAAGGATTTGCTGCAGTTTGTTGAAGTGAAAAACCAAGTCCAATAATAAATAAAGCGAATAAGACATAATAAAAGACTTGGGTATCCCCTTGTTCAGCACCGTTTACTGACGGATACATTATTAGCGCTCCAAAAATTGAAATAATTAGACCATAAATAATTCCTTTTTTATAACCCCAGTTGTTTAAAATATCTTTTTTGGAATAACTTGACCATATAAATAAGATTAAAGCCCCTATGAAATAAGCCCCATAAAAGGCAAATTCGACTAGCTGAGCTTGAAATTGATCAATTTGAAAGTAGGTTTTACAGAAAGGAATAAATACACCATTAGATGCTCCAAAAAATCCCCAAAAGAAAAACACAGTTATTAAAGTAAATAATGCAGAATTATTTTGATTTTTCATGATTTAGAAAGGTTAGTTTATTTGTTCTAAAATAATAAAAACCTATGTATAATTAGATTCTTAAATTTTAAAGATTTTAACAATATATCTTAATTAATTGATTAACATTGATTTAGGTTAAACTTTTATCAAAATACTAAGCTTATAATCCAAATTTTTGAATATTGATTGAACGGGGTGTGGTCTAAAGAAATAAATCCAAGAAGTCATTAAATTCCTTCATCCTAGTATCTAAGAATTCTTCTTCCTCGAAATTTATTAATACATCTACTAAAGATCTGTATCTTTCAATATCAGTGTAAATTTCTTCTGCGTATCTATTTTTAGCTGAGTTACTAAAAGTACTGTAGTAAAATAGATTTTCCTGATATTTTGTAGCTATCTCATCAAATATTTTTCTAGCTTTTTCACCACTATTTAATCTGTAATATGAACTAATAAACGGCTCTAGGAGAGTGTAATATCCGAATTTATCAATTGGCAATTTTTGCATACAATTGTCAAGTATCTTTTCTGCGTCGGTAAAATTATTTTCTATTATCAACTGATCAACAAGTCTAAATAGATTGCTTCTGTATGTAATGCTGTTTTTTCTTGACTCTACATCTAAATATATATCAATTTCACTATCTGTACCCCAATTCCATTTATCTATTATACTAGTCATCTTTTCAGAATCAATCATACCCATCTCGTAGGGTTTTAATTGATCAATTGGGGTTTTTATTGGCACCAATTTATAACACATTCCATCTAATTGTAAAAAATCTTTCATCCATAAGTAATCTTCGTCACCGAAGGCTCCACCGGTAAAATAAATAGGCCTTTCCCAATTATTGTTAGCTATTATGTCAAGCATAATCAATCTGTTTTTGTAAAGAGCTTGTGATTTGATTTTAATAAATATTTCATCTTCAATCAAATCTGAATATTTTTCCCCAACGATTTTATTTTTTAATACATTTTCAATATTTACAGGAATTCTAACGTTTTCAGTTGGCAAAAAATTTGCGTTATAGTCCTGGCTTCTTAACCCGGCAACTTCATATCCCTGTCTTTTTAGAATTTCACCATATTTGAAGTCCTTTTCATCTTGTGTTATAAAGTCTAAGAAAATGTCAACATCAACAGTATCTTGACTAATTTCTTCTTTAATTATATAATCCCTTGACCCATGTCTGTACTTTTCTGATGTTAAGCTTGAGGGAATAGGGTCACTTTCGTAAGCTTTTCTTTTCATTTGGTTAATGTACCAATCTGTACTAAGAAGGCTTGTATTAACCACTCGAATATCTGTTCTAATTCCTTCGATTTCTTGAGCATACCAGAGAGGAAAGGTATCATTATCCCCTATTGTGAATAGAATTGCATTTTCATCACAAGACTCCAGATAATTAACTGCCATTGCATATGCTGTATATCTGTTACTTCTGTCATGATCATCCCAGTTATTTATTGCTAAATTGAGGGGAACTAGTAAAAGACACAAAATAATCGGAATTATCATTATTCCTTTAACTTTAATTTTTCCAAAGAACTTTGATATGAAGTATGTTCCAAGACCGATGATTATTGAAAAAACATAGAAGGATCCAACAACTGAATAGTCTCTTTCTCTAGGCTCGAAGGGCCTTACGTTTGTGTAAACTTGAATCGCTAAACCCGTAAATACAAAAAATAATAATAGTATCCAGAAGTATTCTTTATTTGTATTATACAAGAAATATAACCCTAATAATCCTAGCATAAGTGGTAACAGAAAATATGTGTTTCTTGCTTTGTTTTCCAGAACATCAGTTGGTAAATTTTTTTGTGTTACTCCAAGATGCCATTCATCAATAAAATTTATTCCACTTATCCAGTTTCCATTCATATTCATTTTACCTTGAATATCATCTTGTCGGCCAGAAAAATTCCACATAAAATAACGCCAATACATATATCCGATTTGATAATCAAATAGATAATACAGGTTGCTTAGTATAGATGGTTTTTCGATATCTAAGAATTGACCATATTGTCTCAAAAAATTATGAAAGTCTTCATAATCAACCTCATTTTTATTAATTTTAGTTTTAAAATTTCTTACAAATTCAACTAATTCATTTTCAGAAATATATTTAGATTTTATTTTGAAATCCAAATAACCAGAATAATTCAGATAGTTTTTTGCATGCTCAGAACTCCACATTCTAGGTAATATAGATGCATGCTCAGAATTAAAATTCTGAACAGCATTTTTGTAATCATTCACTATAACATATTTATTATTATTTAAGTCCTTCTCGTATTTTGGATTATCATCTTTGTATGGCTTATTTTTATCTAATCCAGAATACTGATCGGAAAATAATGGCCCATAAAAAAGATAGGTTTTTGGATATTGTTCAAGATTATAGTAAGCTAAAAGTTCTCTTGCATTTGATGGATCGTTTTCATTAACTACAACATCAGCGTTTGCACGAATTGGTAAAATTAACCAAGATGAAAAACCAATAAAAATAAATAGGAAGCATAGAGTTATAGTGTTTGCCCTTACCATTCCTTTTTTTCTTGTATAGTCTATTAAAAAATAAAACACATAGACAATAACTATAAAAGCTACTAAAGTTCCTGAATTAAATGGTAGACCTAAATTATTTACAAATAAAAGTTCAATCGCACTGAAAAATTTTAATGTGTTAGGAAGTAATAATTTGAAGACACCCATTAGAATTGCTAATCCAATAATATTAATAATAAAAAATCCAATAATCGGGTTAAATTTTGTTGAATTTAAAATCCTCTTTTGATTTTTAAAGTAGTAAATCATGACTATTGCTGGGATTACAAGTAATCCCATGAAATGAACTCCAAACGATAGGCCAATAACAAAGCAAATAAGTAATAACCATTTATTGCCTCTTGAATTATGCATATCAGCTTCCCATCTTAATCCTAAATAAAAGATAACAGCCATAATCAGCGTAGCCATTGCATAAACCTCAGTTTCAACAGCGCTAAACCAAAAGGTATCTGTAAATGCGAATGCAAGAGATCCAACCATTGCAGATCCCGAAATTAATATTTGTTTATTTATTGAAGCTTCGCTGGTATCCGTTATTTTTTTAAGTATTAGTATTATTGACCAATACATGAATGAAATGGCAAGTGCACTAGCAAATCCACTCATTAAATTCATTGTAAAACCTATGTTTTCCTTTTCGAATGCAAAAATTGAAAAAATAGCTCCTAACATTTGATATAAGGGAGCTCCAGGGGGATGTCCTACTTGAAGTTTTGCTGATGTAGTTATGTATTCACCGGTATCCCAAAAACCAACTGTTGGCTCAGCAGTCAAATAATAAACGATAAAAGATATCAGAAAACAAATCCACCCGATGATTAAATTAAGTTTTCTATCGTTCATTTTTAAATTTTTTTCAAATGTATTAATAAAATACTCTTCTTAAGTTCAATTATTAAACATAATTAATGAAATTATATTGCTGAAATAAAATTTATTTTAAATTTGCAACCTCAATGGCCTATGGTGTAACTGGCAACACGTCTGGTTTTGGTCCAGAAGAGTCTAGGTTCGATCCCTAGTAGGCCAACAAAGAGCAAATATTAGCTAATGAAATAAATTATTGTATATTTGCACAACTGATTAATGAAAATATTATGAGGGGACCGAAAGTCCCCTCTTTTTATAGAATTATGTTAAAAGAAAAAATAGACTTATTATTATCTAATTGTTTTGATCAAAGACCTGATCTCTTTTTGATAGATTTTTCGATTTCTGAAAATAATGAGATTAGTGTTTCTATTGATGGGGATAATGGAGTAAAAGTTGAAGATTGTATGTTTATTAGTAGAGAAATTGAAGGGAATTTGGACAGGGATGAAATTGATTTTTCTCTTAAGGTGGCATCTTGCGGTGCAACATCACCCCTTATAAAAGCACGTCAATACTCTAAACATTATGGTAGAACCCTTTCAATTAAAACATCAGATGACCAGTTTGAAGGTAAGTTAACCAGTGCTAATGAAAAGTTTATAAATATTGTTTGGAAAGTAAGAGAGCCCAAACCGATAGGAAAAGGAAAAGTCACAGTAGAAAAATCAATTCATATTGATTACAATCAAATAAAAGAAGCAAAAGTTAAAGTAAAATTTTAAAATATGGATAATTTAACGCTAATTGAATCATTTTCAGAATTTAAAGATGATAAGTTAATTGACAGAGTTACACTTATGGCTATATTGGAGGAAGTATTCAGATCTGCACTTAGAAGGAAGTATGGTGATGATGAAAATTTTGATATTATTATCAACCCAGACAAAGGAGATTTAGAGATATGGAGAAACAGAATTGTTGTTGAGGATAATAATGTTGAAGACGATAATATTGAAATTGGATTAACTGAGGCAAGAAAAATTGAGCCTGATTTTGAGGTTGGAGAAGATGTTTCAGAGGAGGTAAAATTAATTCATCTTGGAAGAAGGTCAATCTTGGCTTTACGTCAAAACTTAACAGCTAAGATTCATGAGCATGATAATACAAATGTGTACAAAAAGTTCAAGGATCTTGAAGGTGAAATATATACTGCTGAGGTTCATCACATAAGACACAAGGCAATTATTTTATTAGACGATGAAGGAAATGAATTAGTGATGCCAAAAGACAGACAAATTCCTTCAGATTTTTTTAGAAAGGGAGATAATATAAGGGGTATTATTGAAAGCGTTGAACTTATTGGGACTAAGCCATCTATTATTCTTTCAAGAACCTCTCCAGTTTTCTTGGAGAAATTATTTGAACAGGAAATTCCAGAAGTTTTCGATGGTTTAATCACAATAAAAAAGGTAGTAAGAATTCCAGGTGAAAAAGCTAAAGTCGCAGTAGATTCATACGACGATAGAATTGATCCTGTTGGAGCATGTGTCGGTATGAAGGGTTCAAGAATTCACGGTATCGTTAGGGAGTTGGGTAATGAGAATATAGATGTTATAAATTACACAAACAACCTTCAGTTGTTTATCACTAGATCATTAAATCCTGCCAAAATTAATTCTATGAAAATTGATGAAGAGAATAAAAGAGTTGAGGTGATTTTAAACCCTGAGGAAGTTAGTAAAGCTATTGGAAGAGGAGGTCATAATATTAGATTAGCAGGTCAATTAAGCGGATATGATATAGACGTATTCAGAGAGGGTGCTGAAGAGGACGTTGAATTAACAGAGTTTTCTGACGAAATTGATTCATGGATTATTGAAGAATTAGCTAAAGCAGGTCTTGATACAGCTAAAAGTGTTCTGGAACAAGAAACCGAAGATTTGGTAAAAAGGACAGATTTGGAAGAAGAGACAATTAACGAGGTTTTAAAGATTCTGAAAGAGGAATTTGAGGATGAAAAATAACTAAGGCTTAAATGGCAGATACAATAAGGTTAAATAAAGTTTTAAGGGAATTAAATATTTCCATTGACAGAGTAGCAGATTTTTTGGAATCTAAGGGCCATACTATTGAAAAAAGACCAACAACTAAAATTTCAAAAGATCTTTATAGCCTTTTATGTGATGAGTTTCAAATTGACGCTGATAAAAAAATTGCATCAAAAGAAGTTGTTGAGGCAAAAAATAAAGAAAAAGAAGAGTTAAGGGAAAAACAAGAGCGTCACCAAGAAGAATCTGTAAAACCACGTTCAGAAATTATAAAGGCTTCATCAAAGGTAGTTCAGTTTAAAAAAATTGGCAAAATTGATCTAGGAACAAAAAAAGAAACCGAAAAAATTGAGAGTTCAGAGCAAATTAGTAGTTTACCAAATGAAAAAGAAACCCAGGAATCTAAACTTGAAAATGTAAAGAAAGATAATTACAAAAAACTTTCAGGGCTAAAATCAACAGGTGAAAAAATTGATCTAAATCAATTTAACAAAACAGAATCAGCTGAATCTGCCCCGAAGTCTAAGAAAAGAAGAAGGAGGATTATTTCAAAGCAGGATGATCCAAGTCAAAATAAAAACACGAGTTTTAAGGCTAAACAAAAAGACAGATTCAAAAGACCAACGAAAGAAGAACCAAGCGAAGAGGAGGTTCAACAGCAAATTAAAGAGACACTTGAAAAATTACAAGGAAAATCTTCAAAGGGTAAAGCTGCAAAATACAGAAGAGATAAAAGAGATCAACACAAGCAAAAGTCAGAAGAAGAATTAGCTGCGCTTGAAGAAGATAGTAAGGTGCTAAAGGTAACTGAATTTGTTACTGCTAGTGAAATTGCAACAATGATGGATGTCTCTCCAACTGAAATAATCTCAGCTTGTATGACTTTAGGAATGATGGTTACATTAAATCAAAGACTGGATGCAGAGACACTCTCCATTGTTGCAGAAGAGTTTGGATATAAAGTTGAATTTGTTGCCGCTGAAATTGAAGAGGAAAATATTGAAGTTGAAGATTCCGCTGAAGATCTTGAACATAGACCCCCTATAGTAACAGTAATGGGTCATGTTGACCATGGTAAAACTTCTTTACTTGATTACATAAGAAAAGAAAATGTTATTGCTGGTGAGTCGGGGGGAATAACACAGCATATTGGCGCATATGCAGTAGAATTACAGGATGGTCAAAAAATAACATTTTTAGATACACCTGGTCACGAGGCATTTACTGCAATGAGAGCTAGAGGAGCTCAGGTCACTGATTTAGCTATAATTGTTGTTGCAGCAGATGATGATATTATGCCTCAAACTAAAGAGGCTATTTCTCATGCTCAGGCAGCATCTGTTCCTATTGTTTTTGCGATTAATAAAATTGATAAACCCAATTCAAATCCTGATAAGATTAAAGAAGGTCTTTCGAACATGAATTTACTGGTTGAGGATTGGGGAGGAAAAATTCAATCACATGATATTTCCGCCCTTAAGGGTGATGGAGTTAATGAATTGCTAGAAAAAGTATTACTTGAAGCTGAATTATTAGAGTTAAAGGCTAACCCAAATAAAGATGCAGGTGGAACTGTTGTTGAGGCATTTTTAGATAAGGGAAGAGGTTATGTTTCTACAATTTTGGTACAGACAGGAACTTTAAAAATTGGTGATTTTGTGCTCGCTGGCAAAAACAGTGGAAAAGTAAAGGCAATGCATGATGAAAGAGGAAATGAGGTTAAAGAAGCAGGTCCGTCAATACCAATTTCTATACTTGGATTAGATGGTGCCCCCCAAGCAGGTGATAAATTTTCTGTTTTTTCTGACGAGAGAGAAGCAAAACAAATTGCTAATAAAAGAACACAGTTGCAACGTGAGCAAACGGTCAGAACACAGAAACATATTACTCTTGATGAAATTGGAAGAAGAATTGCACTTGGCGAATTCAAAGAGTTAAATATTATTCTTAAAGGAGACGTAGATGGTTCTGTTGAAGCTTTAACAGATTCACTTCAAAAATTATCAACTGAAGAGATACAAGTTAATATAATCCACAAGGCCGTTGGAGCTATCACTGAAAGTGATGTTTTATTAGCATCAGCTTCTGATGCCATAGTTGTTGGTTTTAATGTTCGACCAATGGGTAATGCTAGACAAATTGCCGATAAAGAACAAATTGATATTAGAACCTATTCGATTATTTATGATGCAATAAATGATGTTAAGGATGCAATGGAAGGTATGTTATCACCTGAGTTTAAAGAAGAAATTACTGGTTTGTGTGAAATTAGAGAGACTTTTAAAATATCTAAAGTTGGAACTATTGCAGGATGTATGGTTACTAAAGGAAAGATTATTAGAAATTCAGAAATAAGATTAATCAGAGAGGGTGTTGTTATTTTCACTGGATCTTTATCGTCTCTAAAGAGGTTTAAAGATGATGCCAAAGAGGTCACAAAAGGTTACGATTGTGGGTTACAGTTAAAAGATTATAATGACATTAAGGTTGGTGATGAAATTGAAGGCTTTATTAATGTAGCTATTAAGAAAAAAATCTAATTTAACTCAGGTATACTTTCATCTTCTAGTTCATCGATCTCATCCATTATTTCATTTAGCTCTGGACGAAAAATAAAAGCGCTTCTAAATTTTTTCCTTATATCCATAAGTTGTTTATCAGCCTCAAGTTGATTGAAAAAATTTCCGACCCATATTTTATAATTAGGAGTTTCGTATATAATGTTTACGGATGAATCTTTAAAAATCTCGATGTATTCTTTCATTATTGATTCAGCATTTTCTCTGTCTCCATTATAAATTTGTATTCTGAGATTTTGAATTTTACCGTTTAATTCTTTCTTTAATTTAATGATACTATCAAGTCTATTATTTTGATTAATTGTTACTTTACCGGCTTGACCAAGTATCGGAAATGATGAAATTAATAAGCAAAAAAATAAGATTCTCATTTTTTTTTTTTTGTAAAAAATTTGATTTGATTTAGCTTCAAATGAAAGAAATAATTTTTTTATTTAGAATCAATATAAATTAGTATTTTACTAATAATATTAGCAAATTTATGAATAAAAAAAACATTTTAGATGTTATTTTTGTGGATGATTTTTAACAGGTGATTTTTGAATGGATTCAAAAAAAAATAGAAGAGGATTTTCAATACTTAAGTTTAATCAACTAACCTCCCTAAAAACGACAATGTATCGTTCAATTTTTTTCGCCCTTTTTTTAATTTTTAGTTTATCAATTCTTGCACAGGACGCTGACCCTGTTGCTGGAAAAGCCCTTTTCAACACGAACTGTGCCTCTTGCCATAAATTAGATAAAAAAATGACAGGACCTGCCTTAAGGTATGTCGAAAAAAGATTGTCCGAGGACGAAGGACTAGACAGGCAATGGCTTTATTCATGGATTAGAAATAGCTCTGCCATGATTAAGTCTGGTGATGCTTATGCTAATAAAATTTATGAGGAGTATAATAAGTCAGCAATGACAGCTTACCCTCAACTTACCAACACAGATATTGATAATATCCTGGCATATACTGCTCAAGATAAAGTTGTGCCAAAGCCTGCAGCCGTAGTTGCTGCAGTAAACACTGGCCCCTCAAACGGACTTGGTCTTACTGATGAAATTATTTTAGGTGTATTTACTGTATTGTTTTTATTACTATCTATTGGATTGGTAGTTGTTACAAAAACATTAAGAACACTTGCTGAATTAAAAGGTGTTAAACTCAGAGAAAAGAAAAAAACTAAGCCAATCTGGAAAGCCTATTTGGAGAATCAGTTCTTGATGTTATGTACAGCAATATTATTTTTGCTTGTTAGCGCATATGGTTTCTATGGATGGACAATGCAGGTTGGTGTAAATCAGGGATATATGCCTGTACAGCCAATTCATTATTCTCACAAAATTCATTCTGGAGATAATAAAATTGATTGTAATTATTGTCATTCTTCTGCCAGAGTTAGTAAGCATTCCGGTATCCCATCACTTAACATATGTATGAATTGTCATAAAAGTATTTATGAGTATAATGGTGAAACAACTGAAGAATACACTAAAGAATTTTATGATGCAGAAATTAAAAAATTATACAAGGCTGTAGGATGGGATGATGAGGCCCAAGAGTATACTGGAGTTACTTACCCCGTAAAATGGGTAAGAATTCATAATTTACCAGATTTCGCTTATTTTAATCATTCACAACACGTAAATGTAGCTGGTATTGAATGTCAGACTTGTCATGGCCCTGTAGAAGAAATGGAGATAATGTATCAACACTCTCCTTTAACTATGGGTTGGTGTATAAATTGTCATAGAGAAACTAATGTTAAAATTAAAGACAATGAATATTATGATAGAATTCATGCAGAGTTGTCAAAAAAATATGGAGTCGAAGAATTAACAGCTGCTCAAATGGGTGGACTAGAATGTGGTAAATGTCATTATTAATTAGATAAAATTATTTATGTCAAATAATAAAAAATATTGGAAAAATTTAGCAGAACTTAATTCTGCAAATAATGATGTATTTGACGAACTACAAAACAAGGAATTTGTACAAGAAATTCCGGTTGATGAGTTTTTATCTGATAAAGATAATCTTGCCAATAGTTCAACTTCAAGAAGAGATTTTCTTAAATATATTGGTTTTAGCACTGCCGCAGCAACATTGGCAGCATGCGAAGGCCCGGTAGTTAAGTCTATCCCTTATGTTGTACAGCCAAAAGAAATTATTCCTGGAATCGCAAACTATTATGCAACAACTATTGGAAACGGTTACGATTTCGCTAATATTCTTATTAAAAGTAGAGAGGGTAGACCTATAAAAGTCGAAAAAAATAAGTTAGCACCAGATTCAAAATCGGCTAATGGTAGGGTGCACGCATCTATACTTGATCTTTACGACAACGCTAGAATAGCGCAACCAACGAAGGACAATATGCCTATTTCATGGTTTGGATTCGAATATGAAACAAAGTCTGAACTTGAGAAAATTTCAGCTAGTAATAAAGAAATTGTTTTATTAACCCAGACATTTGCAAGCCCTTCAACAAAGATTTTAATTGAAGAATTTAAATCAAATTACAAAAATGTTAAACATATTACTTATGATTCATTTTCTGAATCTGCAGCTCTAAATGCTTATGAGTCGAGGTATGGTGTTAGAGGTCTTTCAAATTATGATTTTTCAAAATCCAAAGTTATCATTTCAATTGGTGCAGATTTCTTAGGTGACTGGCAAGGAGGCGGATTTGACTGTTCATATGCTAAAGGCAGAATCCCTGACAACGGAACAATGTCAAGACATATTCAGTTTGAATCAAATATGACACTTTCTGGAGCTAATGCAGATGTTAGAGTTCCTCTAAAATTAAATGAGCAAAAACTTGTTCTTATTGAAATTTACAAGTCTATTGTCGGAAATAAAATTCAGCTCAAATCTGATATTTCCTTAAATAAAAAAACAAAGAAAATTGTTGACGAATTAATCAAAGAAATTAAATCCGCTGGTGAAGGCTCAGTCATTATTTCTGGTATTAAGGAGGATAACTACCAATCATTGGTTTTAGAAATTAATGAAAAGCTTAATAGTTATTCTTTTAACCCATCCACTACGATTCTTACAAGGAGCAGTGATGATGAAAAGATTTCCGGACTTATATCTAGAATGAATAATGGAGATGTAGGCGCGTTAATTATGTCTGGAGTGAATCCAATTTACTCTATACCTGATTCTAAAAAGTTCTCTGAAGGATTAAGTAAAGTAGAGATGTCAATATGTTTTTCAATGAAAAACGATGAGACAGCATTGGCTTCAAAATACGTAGCTGCTGCAAATCATTATCTGGAATCATGGGGAGATTTTGAGCTAGTTTCAGGTGAGTTTTCTTTAGCACAGCCTGTAATTAGAACATTATTTGATACAAGACAGTTCCAAGACTTATTACTAATATGGTCAGGAAATAAAACATCAATCCATGATTACATAAAGAATTATTGGAAAGCCAATATCTTAGGTTCAGATTCTTGGAACAAGGCACTTCATGATGGTATTTATCATAATACTTCATCATCAGAGCTAGCTAATAAGCGAATTTCTAATTTTAAGCATTATAGTAAAACATTTACTATTAATGATAGCAACTCTCTTAATTCTTTTGAGTTAAATATTTACCCTAAAACAGGAATGGGGGATGGAAAACATGCCAATAATCCTTGGCTTCAAGAATTCCCTGACCCATTGACTAGAGCAACTTGGGATAACTATTTGACTATTTCGGAATTTGATGCAAAAGAAACTGGGTTTTATTTAGAGCCAAGTACATTTTTCAATCAATCTAGTCATGATGCTAATGGAGGTCTTAATGGTAAGTATGCTATTGTAAAATTAGGAGATAAAGAGATTAAAGCACCTGTATTAATACAACCAGGTCAAGCTAGAGGTACTCTTGGTTTAGCTATTGGATATGGAAGATATCAAGGCGTTAAGCCTGAAATGATGGTTGGAGTGAATGCTTTTAGTTTATACAATGATTTTAATCCTGTTCAATCAGTTGAAATTATTCCAACTAATGAAATTCATGAGTTTGCTTTAATTCAATTACAAAATACTCTTATGGGTCGAGGCGATATAATAAAGGAGACGACCCTTAACGAATTTAACACTAAAAAAGTTGAGGTATGGAATAGTCAGGCAGTTGTTTCCTTAAATCATATTGAAACTCCTGTTTCATCTCCGGATGTTGATTTGTGGCAAGAATTTGATCGATCAATTGGTCATCACTTTAACTTGTCAATCGATCTAAATGCTTGTACTGGTTGTGGAGCTTGTGTTATTGCATGTCATGCTGAAAATAATGTTCCAGTTGTAGGAAAGACAGAGATTAGGAAGAGTAGAGATATGCACTGGCTCAGAATTGACAGGTATTATTCATCTGAAGATTCTTTCCATGATGATGATATGAAAAAAGATAACATAAGTGGTTTAGGTAGTTCATTAAGTTCGTTTGGAGAATTAGAAAATCCATCTGAAAACCCTCAAGTTGCATTCCAACCTATTATGTGCCAACATTGTAATCATGCACCTTGTGAAACTGTTTGTCCAGTAGCTGCTACAAGTCATGGAAGGCAAGGACAAAATCACATGGCGTACAACAGATGTGTAGGAACAAGATATTGTGCGAATAACTGCCCATATAAAGTGAGAAGATTTAATTGGTTCTTATATAATGGTAATGACGAATTTGATTATCATATGAATAATGATTTAGGTAGAATGGTAATTAACCCCGATGTTACTGTAAGATCTAGAGGGGTAATGGAAAAATGTTCTTTCTGCATTCAAAATACACAAGCAGTTATTTTAAAAGCAAAAAATGAAGGAAGGCCTGTTGCCGCTGGTGAGTTTAATGACACATGTGCTTGTGCATCAGCTTGCTCGAGTGGAGCAATGAGATTTGGGGATATAAATGAGGAGGGAAGTAAAATTGCAGAACTAAAGAAAAATAAAAGAGCTTATCATTTACTGGATGCTGTTGGAACTAAACCCAATGTCGTTTATCAGGTAAAAGTTAGAAATACTAAAAACAATGTATAATAATTAAAAGAATATGGGATCCCACTACGAAGCACCAATTAGAAGACCACTAGTCGCTGGAGAGAAATCCTATCACGATGTAACGGTCGATATTGCTAAGCCCATTGAAACCAGAGCTAATAAGCAATGGTGGATTGTATTTTCAATATCTCTCGCCATGTTTTTATGGGGTATTGGCTGTATTATTTATACTGTTTCCACAGGAATAGGAGTATGGGGCTTAAATAAAACTGTCGGATGGGCATGGGATATTACAAATTTTGTTTGGTGGGTAGGAATTGGACATGCTGGAACCTTGATATCAGCAGTTTTACTCTTATTCAGACAAAAATGGAGAATGGCTATTAATAGATCAGCTGAAGCAATGACTATATTTTCTGTAATCCAAGCTGGTTTATTTCCAATTATTCACATGGGTAGACCTTGGCTTGCATACTGGATGCTTCCGATTCCAAATGGATTTGGCTCATTGTGGGTTAATTTTAATTCTCCACTCCTCTGGGATGTATTTGCCATTTCAACTTATCTTTCTGTTTCACTTGTTTTTTGGTGGACTGGTTTATTACCCGATTTTGCAATGATAAGGGATAGAGCGGTAAAACCATTTCAAAAAAGAATTTACAGTATATTAAGCTTTGGGTGGTCTGGTCGTGCTAAGGATTGGCAAAGATTTGAAGAAGTTTCACTTGTTCTTGCAGGTCTTGCAACTCCTCTTGTACTTTCTGTACATACAATCGTATCATTTGACTTTGCAACTTCTGTTATTCCAGGATGGCATACAACTATATTTCCACCATATTTTGTGGCTGGGGCAATTTTTTCAGGGGTTGCTATGGGTAATACATTATTGATTATAATGAGAAAAGTCTGTAATATGGAGGCCTATATTACACTTCAGCATATTGAATTAATGAATATTGTAATTATGATCACAGGATCTATTGTAGGAGTAGCTTATATAACGGAACTATTTATTGCTTGGTACTCCGGAGTTGAGTATGAACAGTACGCATTTCTAAATAGAGCTACAGGTCCATACGCATGGGCATATTGGNCAATGATGANTTGTAATGTNTTTTCTCCTCAGTTTATGTGGTTTAAAAAATTAAGGACAAGTATTATGTTCTCATTTTTTATATCAATAGTGGTTAATATTGGTATGTGGTTTGAAAGATTTGTTATTATTGTAACTTCCCTTCATAGGGATTATTTACCATCTTCTTGGACCATGTTTTCACCAACATTTATTGACATAAGTATTTTCATTGGAACAATTGGATTCTTTTTTGTTTTATTCTTATTGTATGCTAGAACATTTCCTGTTATTGCTCAAGCCGAAGTAAAAACAATATTAAAGAGTTCAGGTGAAAAATATAAAAAATTGAGGGACAGCGGAAAATCACTAGTGGGTACTGGAGCTGATGCAAGAACTTCAAAAATTATTAAAATTAAAAAGTAATATGGGGTCAGTAAAAATATTTCATGCTTTATATAATGATGATGACATCTTGTTATCTGCTGTAAAAAAAATAAAAGAAAAGCATTATGATATTGAAGAGGTTTATACACCTTTCCCTGTACATGGGCTGGATAAAGCAATGGGACTTGAACCAACTAGAATTGCAATTGCTGCATTTATTTATGGATGTATTGGAATTATTGTTGCAACATTAATGATGAACTATATTATGATTGTTGATTGGCCACAAAATATTGGTGGAAAACCAAGTTTTAGTTATTTAGAAAATATGCCTGCTTTTGTACCAATTATGTTTGAAATGACAGTATTTCATGCAGCTCATTTAATGGTAATAACGTTCTATTTAAGAAGTAGAATGTGGCCTCTTAAGAAGGCAGAGAATCCCGATCCTAGAACCACTGATGATCACTTTTTAGTTGAGATCCATACTGATAAATCAGAAGCTGGATTAAAAAAATTACTAAGAGAATCTGGAGCAGTTGAGATTAATGAGGTAAAAAATAACGAACACTAATAATGAAATTTAATATAAAAATATCAATTTTATTAGCTGTATTACTCCATTCATGTTGGGGGGATAAAGGTGCTCCAAATTATGAATATATGCCGAATATGTACGAATCCTTAAGCTACGAGACATATACTGAAAATAATATTTTTGAAGATAATTTAACTGCTAGACTTCCCGTTGAAGGCACTATCTCTAGAGGATATTCATTATACGAATACGAGGATACAAATGAAGGATATGACTTGGCAAAAAAAGAATTAAATAACCCTTTCAGCTTTAATGATGAAGATATGCTGAAAGCCAAAGAACTTTACAACATATATTGTGGTGTATGTCATGGATCAAAGGGTGCTGGACAAGGGATACTTGTAAAAAGAGAAAAGATTTTGGGAATTCCTAGCTATGCTGACCCCGGCAGAGCCATTACTTCAGGAAGCACATATCATGTCATATATTATGGTAGAAATACCATGGGCTCATATGCCAATCAACTAAATGAAAAAGAAAGATGGATGGTTACNTCTTATGTTATGAAANTAAAATCAGATTTAAGTAAATAGAATTTAATATGTACACCTTATCAAATAGATTTAAAATTTTTTCATTATCCTTAATAATCTTAGGCTCATTAGGATGGTTCTATTCATATTCAAAATCTCATTTAACAATCGAGGAAGTAAAAATTTTATTAGCTGAAGAATCTCATCACGGATCACATTCTGACAANACCCATTCAATGGATCATCAGAATGAAATACATCATAATGAAGGAGTAAGTAAAGAAGAAAAACATGAAGTTGATCATGAAGCTCACGGTCATGAAGACGAACATGCTGAACATGTTTTACACCAGATTCATAATAGACCCTATGCTGCGTTATATGTAGCTGCTTTCTTTTTTATGATGATTTCCTTNGGAGTTTTGGCCTTTTATGCTATTCAATATGCATCACAGGCTGGATGGTCTCCAGTTCTTTTTAGGGTAATGGAGGCAATCACTTATTATTTGCTTCCTGGGGCTTTAATTGTTTTATTAATTGCAATTATCGGAGATAAGCATATTTTTATTTGGATGGACCCNGAAGTTGTTGCCCATGATAAAATCATTCAAGGAAAAGAAAGTTGGCTTAATAAAAGTTCTTTTATTTTTAGAGGTTTAATATATATTGGTGGTTGGTCACTTTATAGATATTTTTCTAGAAAATTTTCTTTGGCTCAAGATAAAGCAAATGATAATAAGAATTTTAAAAGAAACTTTCAGATTTCTGCCGGGTTTTTNGTTTTCTTTATGTATACAGAGTCCATGATGTCATGGGATTGGATAATGAGTGTTGACCCTCATTGGTTTAGTACTCTTTTCGGATGGTATGTTTTTGCAAGTATGGTTGTAAGTGGTATTACTGTAATTGCCTTAATTACTATTTATTTAAATAGCAAGGGTCTAATGAAATATGTTAATGATAGTCACTTACATGACTTGGCTAAATTCATGTTTGGTTTTAGTGTGTTTTGGGCCTACCTNTGGTTCTCACAGTTCATGTTAATTTGGTATGCAAATATACCAGAAGAGGTTACATATTTTGTCACTAGAATTGAAATGTATCCTATNCCATTTTTCACTATGTTTTGTTTAAATTTTATTTTTCCATTTTTAGTTCTTATGAACAGTGATTATAAGAGGATTCCGATATTTATTATAATGGCAGGGATTATAATTTTGGTAGGACATTANATGGATGTTTACATGATGATTATGCCTGCAACTGTTATCGACAGATATGGATTTGGAATTGCAGAATTTAGTTCCATATTAATATTTTTAGGCTTATTTTTGCTGCTTGTTTTTTATGCATTATCAAAAGAAGAATTGTTAGCAAAAGGAAACCCAATGATTAAGGAAAGTGAAAACTTTCACTACTAATTTGAATATGAGAATATGACAACCCTATTTATAGTATTAATTCTAACATTTATTACAATTGCCATTTGGCAAATGATTAAAATATTTGACTTATCAAGAGCAATTTCTGGTNTAAAAATAGATGATTCTCAGATTGCTAATGATAAAGATAATTCTACTCAAGCAAAGTTAATGCTGGGGTTTCTAGCTTTTATATACGCTATAACAATATTTTCTCTTGTTAAATATGGTAAGTTTCCTTTAATCTCAAATGCTGCTTCTGAGCATGGTCAACAAATAGANACTTTGATGATTTGGACTATGGTTTTGATTTTTATAGTTCAAACAATTACTCAATTTCTTTTATATTTCTTTGCATATAAATACAAGGGAAGTAAAACATCTAAAGCATTATTTTACACTGATAATCATAAACTAGAGTTAATGTGGACTATTATTCCTGCAATTGTATTGACCGGTTTCATCACCTATGGTCTTTTAACATGGTCAGATGTTATGAATATGAAAAAAAATAATGATCCAATGGTCATTGAACTTTATGCCCAACAATTTAATTGGAAAGCAAGATATGCTGGAAAGGATAATGTTTTAGGAAAATCAAATGTTAGNCTTATNGATATNGANAGGGCTAATATATTGGGNCTTGATGAAAATGATCCNAATGCAGCGGATGATGTAATTACAACAGAACTTCATTTACCAGTTGATAGACCAGTATTATTTGTAATGAGATCACAGGATGTTCTTCATTCAGCATATATGCCACATTTTAGAGCACAAATGAATTGTGTTCCCGGAATGGTTACCAAGTTTGCATTTACTCCNACNGTTACNACAGANNAAATGAGGCAAAATCCATCNATGATTGATAAAGTAATTAANATNAANAANATNAGNGAAGAGAAAAGTGAAGAATTAGCTTTGAAAGGNGAAGAACCGNTAGANCCATATGAATTTGATTATCTATTATTGTGTAANAAAATTTGTGGAAAGTCTCANTATAANATGCAAATGAAAATNATTGTTGAAACCCAACAAGAATTTGANNNTTGGTATNAACAACAAACTTTATTTAAGAATTCGCTAATTGCGCAAAATTAAAACTATGGCAGAATATATAGAATTTGATAAAGATCATCACGCTCATCATCACAAAGAAACATTTATAACTAAATATATTTTTAGTCAAGATCATAAAATGATTGCTAAGCAATATTTGTTTACGGGTGTTTTTTTTATGGGTATAATTGGAATACTAATGTCAGCATTAATGCGAATGCAAATCGCCTGGCCAGAGGAACCAAATATATTTTTTGATTTTTTATTAGGAAAATGGGCTCCAGAAGGTGTTATGGATGCAGATATCTATTTAGCCCTAGTTACAATGCACGGTACTATTATGGTTTTCTTTGTTCTTACTGCAGGGCTAAGTGGAACTTTTAGTAATTTACTTATTCCATTGCAGTTAGGCGCCCGTGATATGGCTTCTGGTTTTCTTAATATGATTGCTTTCTGGCTATTCTTTTTATCTACTGTTTTGATGGTTGCATCAATTTTTGTTGAAGCTGGACCAGCAGCTGCAGGTTGGACAATTTATCCTCCATTAAGTGCTCTAGAAATGGCGCAACCAGGATCAGGTTTGGGAATGACTCTGTGGTTGGTTTCCATGGCATTTTTTATTGCATCCTCATTGCTAGGTTCTTTAAATTACATTGTTACGGTTTTAAATCTAAGAACAAAGGGTATGTCACTTACAAGAATGCCTTTAACAATTTGGGCATTTTTTGTTACTGCGATCATTGGTGCGATTTCATTTCCAGTACTTTTATCAGCAGCCCTATTATTGATTATGGACAGAAGCTTTGGAACTTCCTTTTTCCTTTCCGATATTTTTATTCAAGGAGAAGTATTACATTATCAGGGCGGGTCTCCTGTTTTATTTGAGCACCTATTTTGGTTTTTAGGACACCCTGAAGTTTATATTGTTTTATTACCTGCACTTGGTATAGCTTCCGAGGTAATTGCAACTCATGCTAGAAAACCAATTTTTGGTTATAAAGCGATGATTATTTCTATTTTAGCAATTGCATTTTTATCTACAATCGTATGGGGTCATCATATGTTTGTNACAGGAATGAANCCCTTTTTAGGTTCTGTATTTACCTTCACAACCTTATTAATTGCNATTCCCTCAGCTGTCAAAGCNTTCAATTATATAACAACTCTTTGGAAAGGAAATATTCAATTTAACACACCGATGCTTTTTGCNATTGGNTTTGTTTCAACATTTATTACNGGTGGTTTAACNGGAATTATTTTAGGTGACAGTGCTTTAGATATAAATGTTCATGATACATATTTTGTGGTTGCACATTTTCATTTAGTAATGGGTATATCGGCACTTTATGGAATGTTGGCTGGNATNTANCANTGGTATCCNATACTTTTTGGNAAAATGATGAATAAAAATCTTGGTTACNTACATTTCTGGGTAACCGCTATTTCAGCATATGGTGTATTTTTTCCTATGCATTTTATTGGAATGGCTGGGCTACCAAGAAGATATTATACTAATTCAAATTTNCCTCTATTTGATGACCTTGCTGATACTAATCAGATTATTACAATGTTTGCTTTATTNGGTGCTGCAGTNCAGCTTGTTTTCTTATATAATTTTATTTATAATATTTTTTATGGAAAGAAAGCTCCTCAAAANCCATGGAAGTCAACAACTTTAGAGTGGACTGCATCTCAAAAGCATATTCATGGAAATTGGCAAGGAAAAATNCCTGAGGTACACAGGTGGCCCTATGATTATAGCAAGCCAGGATANAAAGAAGATTTTGTTCCTCAACACATTCCTTTGAAGAAAGGTGAAGAAGAATATTAATTATCATATCAGAATAAAGAAAAAGCCTTTCTAATTTTAGAAAGGCTTTTTCTTTATATTTGTTTTTATGAATGAAAACCTTGACCCATCTGCAGAAAATCTTTCTGAAAATGAGAGAGAATTTGAAAANAACTTAAGACCAATTTCATTTAACGATTTTTCAGGCCAAGAGCATGTTATAAATAATCTTAAAATATTTGTTGAAGCTGCAAATCAACGAAATGAGGCTTTGGATCATACTCTATTTCATGGTCCACCAGGACTTGGAAAAACTACACTAGCTAATATTCTGGCAAAAGAATTAGATGTTGAAATCAAAGTAACATCAGGCCCTGTGTTAGATAAACCAGCCGACCTGGCNGGTCTATTAACAAATCTTAAAGAAAGAGATGTGTTATTTATTGACGAAATTCACAGACTGAGCCCTATAGTTGAAGAATATCTTTACTCAGCAATGGAGGATTATAAAATTGATATAATGATAGAGTCTGGTCCCAATGCTAGATCTGTAGAAATAAATCTAGAACCCTTTACCCTTGTTGGTGCTACAACTAGATCTGGATTACTTACAGCCCCCATGAGAGCAAGGTTCGGAATAACAAATAGGTTAAAATACTATGATTCCAAATTACTTTCAACCATAGTTGAAAGGAGTGCAAAGATATTAGAGATAGGTATCTCAATGGAAGCTGCAATTGAAATTGCTGGAAGGAGCAGAGGTACACCAAGAATTGCTAATTCACTTCTTAGAAGAGTCAGGGATTTTGCTCAAATAAAGGGAGATGGTAATATAGATATTAATATTACAAAATCAAGCTTAAAGGCATTAAATGTTGACGTAAGTGGACTTGATGAGATGGATAATAAGATATTAAGTACAATTATTGATAAGTTTAGTGGTGGTCCAGTTGGAATTACAACCTTGGCAACGGCTGTAAGTGAGAACCCAGAGACAATTGAAGAGGTTTATGAGCCTTTTTTAATTCAACAAGGTTTTATTATGAGAACTCCAAGAGGCCGAGAAGCTACAGAGCTTGCATTTAAACACTTAAACAAAGAATTTAAGTCATCTCAAAAAGGACTCTTTTAAATACTTTGTATATGTATAAACATTATAGTATTGAGAGCTTGACGCTTGATATTAAATCACAGGCCAAGAGCCTTGGCTTCATGTCCTGTGGAATTAGTGAGGCTGGATTTTTAGAGGAAGATGCCCCCAAACTAGAAGAGTGGCTAAATAATAATATGAACGGTAAAATGTCTTACATGGAGCGTAACTTCGAAATGAGACTTGATCCAAGAAAAATTATTGATGACGCCAAAAGTGTAATTTCTCTTACATATAATTATTTTCCAAAACACAACTTGGGTGAATCAGGATTTAAGGTGTCAAAATACGCATATGGAAAAGACTATCACTTTGTAATAAAAGAAAAATTAAGGAATCTGTTTGGGTATATTAAAGAAAAAGCAGGTGATATAAACGGAAGAGTTTTTGTTGATTCAGCTCCAATTCTGGAAAGAGCTTGGGCAAAGAAAAGTGGATTGGGTTGGGTCGGAAAAAATACAAATCTAATTTCAAAGCAAAATGGTTCATTTTTTTTCTTGTGTGAAATTATTTTAGATCTAAAACTAAATTATGATGATATTGAAACTGATCACTGTGGGTCTTGCACTGCGTGTATAGATGCATGTCCAACAGATGCAATAGTTGAACCATATGTCGTGGATGGAAGTAAATGTATTTCCTACTACACAATAGAATTAAAAGATAATATTCCAGATCACGCAAAAGGCTCATATGGCGATTGGATTTTTGGATGTGATATTTGTCAGGATGTATGCCCGTGGAATAGATTTTCAAAGGCTCACAATGAACCACTTTTTAATCCTAAAGATGAGTTTTTATCGATAAGAAAAAATGATTGGATCGAAATGACAAAAGAGACTTTTAACAAAGTATTTAAGAACTCTGCTCTAAAAAGGACGGGGTTTGATGGGATTAAAAGAAATATTGAATTTATAAAAAGAAAATAAAACTAAATTTTTTAGATTTTTTAAATTAAATTGTTAATTAAAATTTTTTAAAATGATCACTTATATAAAAGGAAAATTGTCAGAAAAATCTCCAACTAATGTTGTAATTGAGACTAATGGAATTGGCTATTGGGTAAATATTTCATTAACCACATTTTCTCAAATTACTGATCAGGAAAGTATTAAGTTATACACACATCTTCAGATAAAAGAAGACTCTCATTCTCTTTATGGATTTTATACTAAGAAGGAGAGGGAGATTTTTAGACTTTTAATTTCTGTAAGTGGAGTTGGTACAAGTACTGCAAGAACAATGCTTTCCTCATTAAACCCTGAACAAATTATTGAAGCGATTTCCTCCAACAATGTTTCAATTGTCCAATCCGTAAAAGGAATAGGTAGTAAAACCGCTCAGAGATTAATTATAGAGTTGAGAGATAAAGTATTAAAAATATATGATATTGATGAAGCTTTTGTTAATTCAAACAATACTGTAAGAGAAGAAGCGTTATCTGCTTTGGAGGTACTTGGAATTAACAAGAGAAATGCAGAGGTATCAGTAGATAAAATAATTAAAGATAACCCAGATATTTCTGTAGAGGAAATAATTAAAGAGACTTTAAAAAGGATTTAAATTGTTAGATGTTTCGATTATTTAAATTAAAATTCTATAATTTTTTGCTGTTTTTTATTCTGACAGCATTTAGTGTCATGTCTCAAGACATTGATTATGATATGGGTCAAATGGATATACCAAAAACACCTAATTACTTAGATAATTATGAGTATGATTCAAGTAGAAATTTATATTACTATAACTATGATGCTGGAGAATTTAATATAAATTATCCTATAGTTTTGTCCCCTGATGAATATCAAGAACTAATTTTAAAAGAAGATCTAAAAAATTATTATAAATCGAAAATCGACGCTATTGAGGGTAAAAAGGAAGGTGCTGAAAACGATCAAAAAAATTTAATACCGGAAATATATGTAAACTCAGAAATATTCGAATCAATTTTTGGAGGAAATACAATTCAAGTTGTTCCTCAGGGGTCTCTGGAAGTTGACCTAGGGGTTTTATACACCAAACAAGACAACCCTTCATTTTCGCCAAGAAACAGAAGTAACTTAACATTTGATTTTGATCAAAGAATTGGACTAAGTTTGACTGGTAAAATAGGTACAAGAGTTGAATTGAATGCAAATTTTGACACCCAATCATCTTTCGATTTTCAAAATCTTTTAAAGCTTGAATATGAACCAACTGAGGATGATATAATTCAAAAAATTGAAGTTGGTAACGTTAGTATGCCATTAAATAGCTCTCTAATTTCTGGTGCGCAAAGTCTTTTTGGTGTTAAAACTGAATTAAAATTTGGAAACACACGTATTAAAGCAATTTTTTCTGAACAAAAATCTGAATCAAGATCAGTAGTTTCAGAAGGTGGCGGAACAATACAGGAGTTTGAGTTCAGGGCTCTAGATTATGATGAAAATAGACATTTTTTTCTAAGCCATTTTTTTAAAAATAAATATGATGAATCATTATTAAATTATCCTTATATAAATTCTAATATTTTAATAACAAGATCCGAAGTATGGGTAACAAATAGAAATAATCAAATTGAAAATGTTCGAAATATTGTTGCTTTTCAAGATTTAGGTGAATCAAACGATGTTTCTTCATCTGTAAATATTTTAGCTCCTCCTGATACTTATCCTGATAATTCCAACAACGGTTTAGACCCTGAGTCAATGGACAACCCTGGATATCAATTGACTTCAGTTGTTAGAGACATAGCTACTGTTTCATCAGGAATTTTAGTTCCGCAGGTTAACGAAGGTATTGATTATGTAAAATTAGAGAATGCAAAAAAATTAAGGGAAAATATTGATTATAAATTACATCCTCAGTTAGGATATATATCATTGAACCAAAGATTAGAAAATGATGAAATTTTAGCAGTTGCATTTCAATATACCATTGGAGATCAGGTTTTCCAAGTTGGAGAATTTGCTAATGATGGTATACAGGCAACTGAAGTTTTTGAAAATGAGGAAATACAAATCGTGAATTCGAACAATTTAGTTTTAAAATTATTAAAAAGCACAGTAACCGACGTGAGTCAGCCAATATGGGGTTTAATGATGAAGAATATTTATAACACTGGTGCATACCAGTTAGAACGTGATGGCTTTAAACTTAATATTTTTTATGATGAGTCCTCTGAGTTAAATTTTATCTCACCTATTGAGGGAACACCATTCCCTGATCCATCCCCTGGCGATATTTCTATAAATGAACAACCACTTCTAAGGTTTTTTAATTTTGATAGATTAAACTACAATAATGATCCTCAGATTAATGGAGACGGCTTTTTTGATTTTGTTTCTGATGTAACTGTAGTTCAACAAAACGGTAAAATTATATTTACAAAAGCTGAGCCCTTTGGAGAATTTTTATTTGAGGCATTAAGACTAAATCAAAATGAAAATTATGAAGGAGATCAAAATATTGAGTCAGATTATAATTTAAATCAAAAAAAATATGTTTACCAAACTCTTTATAATTCAACTAAAACAGCTGCAGAGCAGGAATCAGAAAAAAATAAGTTCATTATTAAGGGTAGATATAAATCATCGTCAGGTGGTGGTATTCCAATAGGTGCTTTTAATGTACCTAGGGGTTCAGTAACGGTTACTGCAGGTGGTCGAGTCCTAGTTGAAGGAGTTGACTATACCGTAAACTACCAAATGGGAACTGTTCAAATATTGGATGGTGGTTTACAAGCCTCAAATATTCCTATAAATGTTAGTGTTGAAAATAATGCAATGTTTGGACAACAAACGAAAAGATTTTCCGGATTTAATATTGAGCATACTTTTAGTGATAATTTTATTATGTCGGGTACCCTTCTTAATTTGAACGAAAGACCGTTAACGCAAAAAGCAAATTTTGGAACTGAACCTATAAATAATACAATTTTTGGATTTGATGCTAATTTTTCAAAGGAAGTTCCTTTTTTAACTAGATTGGTAAATAAATTACCAAATATAGAAACAGAAACCCTTTCTGAAGTATCAATGCGTGGTGAATTTGCATATTTATTGCCTGGCACTCCAAAAGGAAATGATTTTCAAGGTGAAGCGACATCATACGTTGATGATTTTGAAGGAACTCAAAATATTATTGACCTACTTAGTCCTCAGTCATGGTCTATTTCTGGTCGACCTAAAGAACTTGGTAGATTTTATAATGATGGAAATGAAGATGATGTTGGGATTCAGAATGGATACGATCGAGCTCTTTTGAACTGGTATTCAATTGATCCTATTTTTTACAGCGGACAAAGACCATCAGATATTTCAGACGATGATACTTCAAATTTATATTCAAGAAGAATTTTTATAAATGAAATATTTCCCGAAAGAGATTTAGTTCAGGGCCAATCCTCAGTTATCAACTCATTAGATTTGAATTTTTATCCTGACTTAAGAGGACCATATAATATGCATCCGTCTGTTTCTGATGGTATCATCGACAATCCCAATAACTCATGGGCAGGTATAACAAGATTTATTAATACCACAGATTTTGAACAATCTAATGTTGAATATGTTGAGTTTTGGCTGATGGATCCTTTTTTAAATAATCAACAAAACCTGGGAGGAAAACTTACTATAAATCTTGGAAATATTTCCGAAGATGTAATCAAGGATGGCAGGAAGCAGTATGAAAATGGTTTGCCGGAAGATGGGGATATTAGTTTTTTACCCACAACTCTTTGGGGAACAGTTGTTCCTCAGAATCAATCTTTGGTATATGCTTTTTCATCAGAAGGGCAAACCAGAACAAATCAGGATGTGGGTTTAGACGGATATGATGACTCTGAAGAAGCATTAAAGTTTCCTTTATTTTCAGAATTAGAGGATCCAATGAATGATAATTATAATTACTTCCTAAATAAATCTGGAAATATATTTGAGAGGTACTTGAATTATAATGGTACTCAGGGAAATTCACCTGAGGGAATTTCTAATACAGATCGTGGTTATAACACACTCCCTGATGTTGAAGATGTAAATAGAGATAATACAATGAATACAATTGATAGTTATTTTGAATATGAGGTTGATATTTCTCCAACCTCTCTTATTGATGTGAATAATAGTTTTATTGTAGACAGAAAAGAAAAACTAGTTAATCTGCCAAACGGATCAACTGAACTTGTCAAATGGTATCAATTTAGAATTCCTGTTAATGAACCCTCCAATGTAATTGGAGGATTAACAGATTTTAGATCTATAAGATTTATGAGGTTATATTTAAGCAATTTTGATGTCAATACTATTTTAAGGTTAGGAACATTAGAACTTGTCAGGAGTGATTGGAGAAAATATAAATTAAGTCTTGATCAAGAAGTTGACAATTCAAGTGATATAACCGAATTTTCGGTTGGTGTAATCGGAATTCAAGAAAATGAAGGAAGATATGTTTCACCTCCAGGAGTTGAAAGAGAGCAATTTAACAATAACAATACAATAGTTAGACAAAATGAACAATCTTTAGTTTTAAATATTTGTGATCTTGAAACAGAAGATTCAAGAGCTGTATTTAAAAACATTAATGTTGATATGAGACAATTTAAAAGACTCAAAATGTTTATGCATGCAGAACAGAAAGATGAAATTAGCTATTCTGACGGAGATATTGTTGGGTTTATTAGATTAGGGAATGATTTAACAGAAAATTATTATCAGGTTGAAATTCCACTACAAGAATCTCCTACAATGTCTTTAGATCCCGAGATTGTATGGCCTACATCTAATCAAATTGATTTACCTGTAAGAGCTTTAGAGACTATTAAATCTTTGTCAATTTTAAATGGTACTTTATCAGCCGAAAATCCTATTTTCTATGATCTTGTTGCAGATGAAGTAATTCCATCATCTGTCCCAGAGTTTTCCCCCCTTGAAATTGGTAGTCAGCGAATTGCTATTAAAGGAAATCCAAATTTTGGAGACATTAGAACTTTAATGATTGGTGTAAAAAACCCTAGGCAGGACAATATGAATACCTGTGGTGAAGTATGGTTTAATGAACTGAGACTTTCCGAAATGAATAATGATGGAGGTTGGGCAGCCACAATTGCACTAGACTCAAATATTGCCGATTTTATGAATTTATCTGCCTCTGCTCGAAAAAGTACAAGTGGATTTGGTAACATAGAACAAGGCCCAAGTGAAAGAGATAAGGTTGACTCAAAACAATATGATATTGTTACAAACATTAATGTAGGTCAATTATTTCCGAAAAAGTGGGGATTAAATATTCCTTTTAATTACGGTCTTGGGGAGGAACTTATTACTCCGGAGTATGATCAACAATTTAGAGACATAAAACTTTCATCTAGGATTGAACAGGCGGTTAATCAATCTGAAAAAGACGCTATTTTAAGGCGGTCCGAAGATTATACAAAAAGAAAGAGTATAAATTTCATCGGAGTTTCTAAGCAAAGAAATGATAATCAAAATACTCCAAGATTTTATGACTTGGAAAATTTAACTTTTAATTATTCATACAACGAAATAAATCACAGAGATTATGAAATTGAAAATATGACAGACCAAAATTTAAGGACCGGCATAAATTATAATTTTAATTTTAATTCTTTAAAGTTAGAGCCTCTTAAAAATAATGACTCAATATTTAACGGTAAGTATTTAAAAATTTTAAAGGACTTTAATATTAATTTATTACCGGCAAGTATAAGTGTTAATACAGATTTTATTAGGCAATACAATAAACAAAAATTCAGAGAAGTTGAGTTAACTCAAGGTAATATAGGCATTCAGGAATTATTTAGAAGAAATTATTTGTTTGATTTTCAGTTTGCCTTAAATTATCCGATTTCTAAAAGTCTTTCTTTAAACTATGGAATAACAAATAATAATATTGTTAGAAATTATTTTTTTGGATGATGACATTAATGGTATTCAAGATTCAGATCTTGATATATGGTCTGGTCTTTTTGATTTTGGAGACCCTAATAGGCAAATTCAGCAAATTTCTCTTAATTATGACATTCCTTTAAGAAAAATTCCAACATTTGATTTTATTCGGGCAACATATTCATATACAGGTGATTATCAATGGCAGAAGGGATCTGACCTATTTGGAAATTTAACATTAGACGGTGTTACTTATGATTTAGGAAATTCTATTTCTAACTCTAACACTCATAACCTAAATACTATGCTTGATATGCCCAAATTTTACAGATATTTAGGCCTAAAAAAGTTTAATAGTAGATCATTAAGAGAAACAACTAAAGCCAATAATAAGAACTCCGTGTTTAAATCAATTATTAACCTAGTTACAATGATTAAGAAAGTACAATTCAATTATTCAGAGAACAATGGCTCTTTTTTACCAGGATTCCTTGACACTCCTGGGTTTTTTGGGTCCTTTACTCCATCTATTGGATATGTTTTTGGAAGTCAGAAAGATGTCAGATATTTAGCAGCCAGAAAAGGCTGGCTTACTGTTTTCCCTGATTTTAATCAGCAATTTTCAAGTACTAAAAATACAAATTTGACCTTTTCAGCTAATTTGGAACCAATAAATGATTTAAAAATTGATTTAAACGGAGGTAGAACTTATGCTGATAATTTATCTGAATCATTTAATACAATAGACAGTAATAATGATGGCCTAAGTGATATTTATAATCCGTTTATTCAGAATTCAATAGGAAATTTTAGTATTTCAACTCTTCTAATAAAAACAGCTTTTTCAAAAAGTGATGAATATAGCTCTGATGTATTTGAAACATTTAAATCTAATAGATTAATAATTTCTAGAAGATTAGCGGCGCAAGCTGGTATTGACTTTTCAAATCCAAATAACTTTGAAAATGGAAACTTAGAAGGTTTTCCGTTAGGATTTGGTAAAAATAGTCAATCAGTATTATTACCTTCTTTTTTATCAGCATATTCTGGAGTTGAAGCTAATAAAGCTAATTTGGGTGCTTTTAGAGATATCCCAATACCAAATTGGTCTATAAAATATTCAGGTTTTATGAAATTAAAGTGGTTTAATAAAAATTTCAAACGATTTTCGCTTTCTCATGGCTATAATTCGATGTATACTGTAAATCAGTTTAGATCAAATTTAGATTTTGAAGAGCCAGATTTTGAACTATCATATGATCTTCAAAATTCTAATGTTTTTGATCAATCAAATAATTATAAAAACAAAGTGCTTTTTAGTAACATTAATTTGATGGAACAATTTAGCCCTTTAATAAAAATTGATTTAGAGATGAAAAATTCACTAAAAATTCTAACAGAAATTAGAAAAGATCGTCTATTGTCGCTTAGTTTTGATAATAATCTCCTGACAGAAATACAGGGATATGAATATGTGTTCGGTTTGGGCTACAGGTTTAAAGATTTACAAATAAGGTCAAGACTTGGAGGCTCTAGGCAATTAATTAAAAGTGATCTAAATATGAAGGCTGATATTTCAATTAGAAATAATAAAACTATTGTGAGATATTTAGATTTAGATAATAATCAAGTTACATCAGGTCAAAGTATAATAGGTTTTAAATATTCTGCTGATTATGCATTTAGTCAAAAATTAACAGGACTTTTATATTTTGATTACTCCTTTTCTGAGTATGCAATTTCGACCGCATTTCCTCAAACTACGATAAGAGCTGGATTTACTATGAGATACAATTTTGGAAATTAATAATTTATAAAATGAATATACCTGAAGAATTAAAATACACAAAAGATCACGAGTGGATATCAATTAATGGAGATATTGCTACCGTTGGTATTACTGATTTCGCTCAAAGAGAATTAGGAGATATAGTTTATGTTGAGGTTGAAACAGTAGGTGAGACCTTAGATGCAGATGAAGTTTTTGGAACTGTTGAAGCAGTAAAAACTGTGTCAGATTTATTTTTGCCAGTTTCTGGTGAAATTATTGAATTTAACGAAGATTTAGAGGATAAACCTGAGGATGTAAATGCCGAGCCATATTCAAAGGGTTGGATGATTAAGATGAAGGTTTCTAATCCTGATGAATTTAGTCAATTACTTGATTCTAGTCAGTATAGAGAACTAATAGGAGAATAAAATACCTTATTAAATACTCTGTATTTTGTTGTTAAATATTAAAAATAAAAATTATTTTTTTTACAAATTATTAGTTACTTTAGCCTAGTTATTATGTTTTATGCAGAATAAAAAAAGTTCAAAAGCAGATATAGGAAGAAACAGTTCACTTTACTTCGCTGTTGGTTTAGCATTGATGATGTTTTTATCTTACGGAACTATTAATTACAAAGTTTACGACAAAGACGCGCTAGGCTTGGATAAAGTAAGTATGGATTCTCTGGATGAGGAGGAAGTGCCAATAACGGAACAAGTAAAACCTCCACCACCTCCACCACCTCCACCACCAGCACCTGAAGTTATTGAAATTGTAGAGGATGAGGAAGAAGTAGAGGAAACGATTATAGAATCAACAGAATCTGATGAAGAGTTAGAAATAGAAGATATTGAAATAGAAGAAGTTGAAGAAGATGTAGAGGTTCCTTTTGCGGTAATCGAAAATGTCCCTGTTTTTCCTGGATGTGAAAGAGGTAATAATGAAAAGAAAAGAAAATGTATGTCTGAAAAAATTTCAAAATTTGTTCAGAGAAAATTTAACACTGATTTAGCTGGAGACTTGGGGTTAACAGGAAGACAAAGAATCAATGTTATATTTAAAATTGACAAAAGTGGAATTGTAACAGGTGTTAGGGCAAGAGCTCCACACCCAAGATTAGAAAAGGAAGCCCAAAGGGTTATTAACTTGTTACCAAAAATGAAGCCTGGTAAGCAAAGAGGTAAAGCAGTAATTGTACCTTATTCCCTACCAATAATTTTCCAAGTTCAAGATTAATATCTTTTTAATGATTTTAAATAAATTNAGGTATAATATCTCTTATATTTGCAGTTAATTTAAAAGAAATTTTGTCTACAAATATTTCACTATCTATAATTAAAGAGCTTACAAAATTTAGGCTAACCCTGAGTGTTGTGTTTTCATCATTTATAAGTTATTTCCTAGGGGCAACTGAAGTAAATCCTATTCAGCTTTTTTATTTAGTCGCAGGAGGTATTCTTATTGTAAGTTCATCAAATATTTTCAATCAAATAATAGAAAAAGATTTAGATAAGCTTATGAAAAGGACTCAAAATCGTCCATTACCAAAAAAAGAAATTACCCCAAAATTAGCTTTATTTTTAGCAATCCTTTCAGCTTTAATCGGATTAATTTTTATGTATTTAATTAACCTTAAAGTAGCAATTCTAGCAGCTGTCTCAATATTTCTTTACACAGCTATCTATACCCCAATGAAATTGATAAGCCCACTTTCGGTTTTTGTTGGAGCAATTCCTGGTGCTTTCCCTTTTATGATTGGTTGGGTAGCAGCAACAAATGATATAGGAATCGAAGCTTTAACCTTATTTCTGATGCAATTTTTTTGGCAGTTCCCACATTTTTGGTCAATTGGATGGTCTCAAAATAGTGATTATGAAAAAGCTGGTTTTAAAATGTTGCCAACCGGAAGAAAAGACAAGTCCACATCGGCACAAATTTTGTTTTATTCGATATGGGCTGTATTAGTTTCAATAATTCCTTTTTTTGGAATTACCGGTGAACTAAAACTTAGTATTGTTGGAGTTTTAGCTGTTTTTGCTTTAGGAGCTCTTCTGATTTATAAATCTTATATTCTATTTTTAGACGGAAAAAACGAGAATGCAAAAAAATTAATGTTTACAAGTGTGATTTACCTTACATTTATTCAACTTACCTTTTTATTTGATAAAATATTCTAATTATGAGTTCACTAGTAAATAAAAGAAATAGAGCATTGAAAATGATGTTGTGGTTTGGAATTGGATCACTCTTCATGACTTTTGCAGGATTAACAAGTGCATTTATAGTAAGTAAAAATAGAGAAGATTGGGTTCAAAATTTTGATTTACCAGAAGCTTTTTATTATAGCTTAATCTTTATACTTTCAAGCAGTATAATATTGATTTTTGCAAGGAGATTACTTACAAAAAATCAACAAAAAAAAGTTTCAGTATTATTATTAATCACAATATTGTTAGGAACCTTATTTATAGTATTCCAATTTTTAGGTTTTGGTCAAATAATGGCTGACGGATACCATTTTACAGGCCCAACTAGCACCATCAATAGTTCCTTTATTTTTTTAATCGCCTTTGTGCATTTAGTTCATGTACTGGTTGCATTAATCGCATTAGTTGTGGTTTTTGTCAAAAATTTAAAGGGTGTGTATAATCATGAAAATCACACTGGTTTCGATCTTGCTTCAATTTTTTGGCATTTTGTAGATATTTTATGGATTTACCTGTTTATATTTTTGGTTTTCTTCGGTTAAAATAATTATTTTTGTACCTCATTAAATTAAACTATGGGAACTACAGTTAGTAGAACTTCAAATGAAAAGATTTGGAATGGAGGGAATAAACCCCTAAACGCATCCTACGGAAAAATGATGATGTGGTTTTTCATTGTTTCTGATGCATTAACTTTTTCTGGATTTATTGTCTCTTATGGATTTGCTAGATTTAAATATGCAAATTCATGGCCAATCGCCGATGAAGTTTTTACACATGTACCATTTATGCATGGTCAAGAGCTCCCAATGATATTTGTTGCCTTTATGACATTTGTTTTGATTATGTCATCAGTAACAATGGTGCTTGCCGTTGATGCTGGTCATAAAATGAATAAAGCTAAGGTTACTTTTTACATGTTTTTAACGATTATTGGAGGAATCATCTTTGTTGGTTCTCAAGCATGGGAATGGGCAACTTTTATCAAAGGTGATTATGGTGCAGTCAAGACAAAAGGAGGAAATATTCTTCAATTTTTAGATGCAGAAACTTCGAAGAGAGTAGCTGTTAGTGACTTTGCTTTTGTTTATTCTAGCTCAAGAGATCAGCATCAAAAATATAATGGAATATGGTACAGAGAAGAATCAAGTCTACCATCATTTTCTGTTGAAGAAGTAATTGCGGGAATGGAGGCATCACCAAATATTGTTATCAGAACTCAAAATCTAGATGATAACGGTCATAAAACTATACTATCTCGTGAAGAGTCTTTAGATATTTTGAAATCAACCGCAGTTTCTGTTGTAAACGGAGCTAATCTTATTGAAAACGAATATGGAGTTCCTTTGTTTGCTAATTTCTTTTTCTTCATTACTGGTTTCCATGGCTTTCACGTTTTCTCAGGAATTGTACTTAATGTTATTATATTCTTCAATGTCATTATTGGTACTTATGAAAAAAGAAAAAGTTATGAAATGGTAGAAAAGGTTGGTCTTTATTGGCATTTTGTAGATTTAGTCTGGGTTTTTGTTTTCACATTTTTCTATTTAGTTTAATCATATGGCAGGACACGCACACAAATTGGAAATTTTTAGAGGACTTATAAAATTTAAGTCTAACACTCAGAAGATAATTGGAGTATTAATTCTTCTTTCAATAGTTACCTTGGTTGAGGTAGTACTAGGTATATATAAACCGGCAGTTTTAAATGAATACTTTTTAAATCTCAAACTTCTGAATTGGATATTTATAATTCTTACAATTGTAAAGGCATATTATATCACTTGGGACTTTATGCATATGCGTGATGAAACCTCTATATTGAGGAGAGTTGTAGTATGGACAGCTGTTTTTTTAATTCTTTATCTTACATTTATTTTAATCCAAGAGGGAGGATACATTTTTGATGAGTTTAATGACTCGTCAAACTATATCAAAACAGATTTTTAATTTTAATTAAATCGTGATTAATACTTTTTACAGAAAATGGATTATTCTGGGAATACTTTTTTTATTGCCAGTGATATTTTTACTATTCCTCTATCCGTCTACACATAATTACAATACTCTTGACATTGTCAATGAGGATATTAAAGAACTAGAAATTTTAAATTTTATTGACCAAAATGAAATAACTCTAGAAGAAAATATAACGATTCTCAATTTTTTGGGAAACAAACCTCTTGAAAATATTACAGGGGCCATGAACCTCAAAGAATTGGTTTATGATAAGTTTAAAGGATTCAAAAAATTTCAGATTGTAACTATTGGTTCAGCAGATTCTGAAAATTCATTAAAAAATGTAAAAAAGGAGTTAATAAAATCGGATGAATTAAAATATTGGTTTTTTGCAACGGCTAGTGATGAAAAAATAAAAGAAATTTATAATTCACTAAGATCTGTTAACAAATTAGACTCTTCAAGCTATACCAGTCAAGTGTTTATAGTCGATAAACAAAGGAATCAAAGAGGAAGAATTGATGATCGTAATGATAAAGAGATTGAAAAAAACACCAATTTGGTTGGTTTATATTCTTACAACTCTGTTATAGTTTCTGAAATAAAGAAAAAAATGAACGATGATATTCGAATTTTATTTACAGAATATAGGCAAAAAAGAAAAGGAAATTTCAATTCTAATATTAGACGAATAAGTAATTTGGATGGAAATGATGAATAAAAGAAATATTTTAATAGGTATAGTAATTATCGTTTTTGGTTTAGTTTTTGTTCCAAGAGTTATTGATCGAGTAAAAAATAATGATATTTCTCGAAGTGAAAGCAGGAGCCTAAAGCTTGATAATTTTGAAAAAAACATTGAGTCACTCCCTTATTTATTGATAAATAACGAAAGAAAAATGGTTCCTGATTTTAAATTTATTAATCAAAATGGAGAACTTATTTCTAATAGTGATTATTTCGGCAAAGTTTATATTGTCGAATTCTTTTTTACAACATGTACCACAATTTGCCCTATTATGAATACAAATTTAGTTCACATTCAAAATAGTTTTACAGCTTTTCCTGAATTTGGTATAGCATCGTTTTCTATTAATCCTGAGTATGATACAGTAGAAGTTTTGAATCAGTATGCAAATGATAATGGGATTGTAAATTCTAATTGGAATCTAATGACAGGCAAAAGAGATGATATTTATAAGCTTGCAAATGATGGATTCAATCTTTATACTGCTGCAAGTACAGAATTTGTTGATGGTTTTGAACATTCTGGATATTTTGCCTTGGTAGATAAAAATGGATATATAAGATGTAGAAATGATCAATTTGGAAACCCTAAAATCTATTACAAAGGATCTGTAAATTTTCAAGAAAAATTAGATTCTAACGGTGAGTCTGAGGAAATTACAGTTTTGAAAGAAGATCTCTTAAAATTACTAAGCGAATAAAATGAGTTCAGATAAAGTAAAATTATATAACAGACTTACACTAATAGTATCATTTATTGTGCCTACACTAGTAGCATTATTACTCTTTTTAAAGTGGAATGCAAACAAGCTAATATTTGATTTAAGATCCCCCAATTTTGAACCAATAGTATTGTTGGAAAATTTACCATTTGCAGAACCGTTAAAATTTTTACCTCCGATTTATGCAACAACTAATGGGATTACTGCTATTCTTTTAATTTTTGCAGTTATTGCTATAAAAAATGGAAACAGAAAATTACATGAAAGATTGATTAAAATATGTATTGCTCTGTCATTGTTATTCCTGGTTTTGTACATTGCTTACCATATTACAACAGATCCCACATCATTTGGAGGGGAGGGATTGATTAAATATTTGTACTATTTCATTTTAATAACGCATATACTACTTTCAATCACTGTAATCCCTTTTGTGCTCTTTTCATATATAAGAGCAATAACAGGTGATTTTGTAAGACATAAAAAAATTGCAAAAATTACATTTCCGATATGGCTCTATGTAGCTGTTACAGGTGTTATAGTTTATCTGATGATAGCTCCATACTATATTTGATGAGAAATAAATTATTAATATTACTATTTCTTCTATTCTATGATTTCATTTATGCTCAATGTGCGATGTGCAGAGCTGTACTTGAAAGTAGTGAAAATGAAGGTATGGCAGAAGGTATTAATAACGGTATAGTGTATTTAGCTTTTCTTCCCTATCTATTGGTTTTTTTTATGATTTTTTTCGTCTATAGAAAATTTAAAAAATAGACTTTTAATTTTTTATAATATCCCTAAAATTCCTTTGTTCCTTTTAACAACTAATTAACAAGAATTTGTATTCTTTTTATTAACCTTTGCAAATACAAATTAGAGATTAAAATGTTAAAAATAGACAAACTTCATAAGTCTTATAAAATGGGAGACTCAAGTCTTCATGTTCTTAAAGGAATTAATCTTAATGTTGATAAAGGGGAAATGGTTGCTATTATGGGTTCTTCTGGCTCTGGTAAGTCCACATTACTAAACATTATTGGAATACTTGATGAACTTGACTCTGGGGAATACACATTAGATGGTATTGAAATTAAAGATTTAACAGAAAAGAAAGCTGCTCAGTACAGAAATAAGTTTTTAGGATTTGTTTTTCAGTCATTTAACCTAATAAATTTTAAGAATGCTCTAGAAAATGTTGCATTACCACTCTATTATCAAGGTTTAAAGAGAAAGGAAAGACAAGAAAAAGCTATGTTTCATCTTGAAAAAGTAGGTTTAGCCGATTGGTCAACCCATTTACCAAATGAACTTTCNGGAGGTCAAAAGCAGAGAGTNGCAATNGCAAGAGCCNTNGCAGCAGAACCNAAATTACTTCTTGCTGATGAGCCAACAGGTGCATTAGATTCAGCCACATCACAAGAAATCATGCAGTTTTTACAACAATTAAATGATGAAGGAAAAACTATTTTAATCGTTACTCATGAAGAAGATATATCACTGATGTGTAAAAGAATTGTAAGATTAAAGGATGGAATTATAATGGAAGATAAAAAAATTAAACAAAACAGGTTAGCATAATGATAGATATTGGTCTGTTTAGGGAAATATTTCAAAGTTTAAATAAAAACAAACTCAGAACACTTCTTTCTGGATTTACTGTTGCGTTTGCTATAATGCTATTTACAATTTTATTTGGAATAGCTAACGGATTTCAAAACACATTTAATAATGAATTTGCTGGCGATGCTAACAACTCCATTTTTATTTTTTCTGGCCGTACTTCAAAAGCTGTTGAAGGATATCAAACTGGAAGAAGAATTCAATTTGATAATCCATTGTATAATAACTTAAAAGATGAGTTTAGTGATGATATTGAATTCATTACTGGTAGGGTATATAAAAATGTTATCGCAAGTTTTGGAACTGAAAAAAGCAGTTACTCTGTTAGAGCTGTAAACCCTGATCATCAGTTTATTGAGAAATCAGAAATGAAAAACGGAAGATTTATAAACACTCTTGATATCCAAAATAATACTAAGAATATTGTTATTGGAAACTTAGTCGTTGAAGATTTATTTGCGGATATTGACCCAATTGGAAAATATCTAGATTTAAACAAGATAAAATTTAAGATTGTTGGTGTATTTGTTGAAAGAACAGAAGGGTCAGACAGCAATGAAGCTAGAGTTATTTATATGCCGATTTCTACAGCACAAAAAATATATGGTAACAATGATTATATCGATCAGATTAACTTAACATATAATCCAAACCTTTCTGAGGAGGAAGCAATTGCATTTGGAAAAAAAATAGTTGACAAAATAAAGGATCTCTTCTCAGTTGCTGAAAATGATCAGTCAGCTGTTAGAGCCAGAAATAGAGCTAGAGAAAATCAAGAAATTACTCAATTCAATGGAGTTTTAGCAATATTAGTTTTAATAATTGGAATGGGGACTTTGGTTGCAGGAGTTGTTGGAATTAGTAATATTATGATATTTATTGTTAAAGAGAGAACAAAAGAAATAGGTATTAGAAAAGCTTTAGGCGCACCACCTTCCTCTATTAAATTAATTATTGTTTTAGAATCTGTTTTTGTAACTGCAATATCTGGATATGTTGGTCTTGTTTTAGGGGGGTTGGTTTTAAATAGTTTTGATTTGGAAGACTATTGGATTACAGACCCAGGAGTAAGTACATCTTTAGTAATTGGAGCAACATTCACCTTAATTTTAGCCGGGTTAATTGCTGCTTATATCCCCGCAAATAGGGCAGCAAGTATTAAACCCATTATAGCACTTAGAGACGAATAATATGTTTAAATTTTTATTTGATATTGATACATGGCAAGAATTAAGGGAAAGCTTAACAAAAAATAAGCTCAGAACTGTTATTACCATGATTGGAGTTTGGTGGGGAATACTATTACTAATCGGTCTTTTAGGTTCAGCAAAAGGAATTGAAAATAAGTTTAGTGTTCAATTTGGGGACTACGCTACAAATAGTGTTTTTATATGGGGTCAGTCTACAAGTAAAGCATTTAAGGGATATCAAGAAGGAAGAAATCCAAGACTGAAATTTTCTCATCTAGATAAAATTAAAAATCAGGTGCCAGGAATTAAGTTTTTGCTCCCTAGAAATGCTAAAAATGCACAAGTTGTTAGAGGTGTTCAATATGCAAGTTTTACAATGTCTGGAGATTTTCCTTTACTTGACCAAATTCAAAAAAAGAATCTTACTGCTGGTAGATTTATAAATCAATCAGATATTGATGAGAGTAAAAAAGTTGCTGTAATCTCGGACGATGTTTTTAAGCAATTATTTGATGCTGATGATGATGCAATTGGAGAATTTATTAAAATTAACGAAATCAATTATAAAGTCATAGGAGTCTTTGAACAAGGAGATTTTGATTTCGGAGGACAGCTTCATATTCCATTTACAACTTTTCAAAAGGTCTATAACCAAGGTGACAATATAGGTTGGATCACGGTAACTGGTGAAGATGGTTTTAATATTAGACAATTAGAAAAAGATGTAAAACTGGTGTTAAAGAACTTGAACTATGTTCATCCTGATGATAACCGTGCTTTTGGAAGTTTTAATTTGGGTGAACTTTTTGACAGATTTGAAGGTTTTCTGATGGGTATGCAGTTTTTGACCTGGTTTGTAGGTATTGCAACTTTAATTGCTGGGGTATTTGCTATTGGAAATATTTTACTAATCACAGTTAAAGAAAGAACAAAAGAAATAGGCATAAGAAGGGCTATTGGCGCAACACCTTTTGAGATAAAAAGACAAATTGTTATTGAATCAATTTTCTTGACAATTATAGCAGGAATTTTTGGAATCATAACTGGTGGTTGGATTTTAATTGCTATGGATTCTGCTTTTGGTAGTGGACCAGACTCAGTTTTAATCAATGCATCGGTACCTATTGTCGTTGTTTTTATCGCAGTAATTATATTGGTGGTATTTGGTACATTGATAGGGCTAATCCCTGCTAACAGAGCAACGAGTATAAAACCAATTGATGCTTTAAGAGAAGAGTAATAAATTAAATATTAAATAAATGAAAAAACAAGTAAAGTATATTGTAATATTCCTAATAATAGGTTCACTTTTATACGTATTAAATTATTTTAAGGAAGCAAATTCAGCTTCAATCATTGATTATGATACTGAACAACCTTTTTACACTTCAATTGAAAAAGAGGTTGTAGCCACAGGAAAGTTAAATCCAGAAGATGAAATCGAATTAAAACCACAGGTAAGTGGTATCATTGATAAAATTTTGGTAGAAGAGGGTGATATTGTAATGAGAGGGGATTTAATAGCGAGCATTAGGGTTGTCCCTAATGAGCAAGCATTATTAAGCGCAACCAGTAGAATTAACTCGGCAAAACTATCCTATGATAATGCAAAAAAACTTTTTGATAGAAGTGAAAAATTATACGAAAAGGGAGTTATCTCCAAACAGGATTTTGAAAATAGTCAATTATCAATGGAACAAAATATTGAATCCTTAAAGCAAGCTGAAAACGATTTTAAGATTATAAAAAAAGGAACTTTAACAGGAGGAAGTACAGCAAATACTAATGTTTTATCTCAAATTTCGGGTACTATTTTAGAAATCCCAATTAGAGAGGGTAGTCCGATTACTGAAACTAACACATTTAGTCCGGGTACAACCATTGCGACAGTTGCAGATATGACTAAAATGATTTTTGAAGGACAAGTTGACGAAACAGAGGTTTCTAAACTTGCTGAAGGATCTGAAATTAAAGTTATTCTGGGTGCACTCGAAAAGGATGAATTTGAAGCTAAGTTGACATTTGTTGCTCCTAAAGGTATTGAACAGGGGGGTGCAGTTCAGTTTAAAATAAAAGCTGATGTTGAAATACCTGAAAGTGTTAATGTAAGAGCTGGCTATAGTGCAAATGCAATTATGTCAATTGGTCAAAAAGAGAATATTTTATGTATTAATGAATCCTTATTACAGTTTAATAGAATCACAGACAAACCTTTCGTTGAAATACTAAAGGAAGACGGTTCATTCGTTACAAAAGAAGTTGAAGTTGGAATTTCTGATGGAATTAATGTTGAAATATTAAAAGGTGTTAAAGAAGGAGATAAAATAAAAGTTTGGAATTCTGTTGAGGGTGAAGATGAGGATTTGGCTAGAAGAAGACAAGATGAAAATTCCAGAGAATTAGAAGACTAATATTATTTGATAAATATGAAAAAAATTAAAATTTTAAAGTTATGTATACTTATAACAAGTATTTCATTTGCACAGGGCAAAATATGGACGCTAGAGCAATGTGTTGACCATGCATTAGATAATAATATAACAATCCTTCAGGCTGAAAACAGTATACTATCATCTGAACAAGATATAATAAGCGCCAAAGGAAATTTTTTACCGGCTGTTAGTTCCAATATTAGTGGTGGTGCAAATCTAGGAAATATTGAAGTTTTTCCTGGAGAATTTAGAGATAGAGAATTTTATTCTACATCTGTTGGTATTGGTTTTTCCCAAAGTGTTTTTAATGGATTCAGAAATATTAATTTATTAAATCAAAGTAAACTAAGCCTAGAAAGAAATCAATTTGAATTAGAAAAGTTAAAGGATGACATATCGCTTAATGTTGCAAACACTTATTTAAATGTTTTATTTAACAAAGAAAATTTAGAATTGGCAAATCTTCAGGTTGAATTTTCAGAATTCCAGGTTGTTCAGGTGAAAACATTAGTTGAGGCTGGATCAGAACCAAATTCTACATTAATTGAAACAGAGGCAACGTACAGTAGAGATATTCAAAATTTAACAATTGCTGAAAATAACCATGATCTTGCATTGTTAACCTTAGCACAATTATTACAATTACCTTATGAAAATTTTGATGTGGAAGTTATCGAAATTGATACCCCTTCAGCAAATCTAATATACGACGATATTACACCTATATTAAATTATGCTATGCAAAACCGTAATGAAATTAAAGTTGCCGAAAGAGATATTGAATTAGCAAAATTGGGAACTAAGATTTCTAAAAGTGCATATTTGCCAAATGTATCTATGGGTTATGGATTTAATGCATCTGCTAATTTTTCAAACTTGACAGCGGATGATCAATTTATTGACCAGTTAAATGACAATAAAGGTCATTCAATTAATATGAATGTTTCAATTCCAATTTTTAACAGAAACCAAACAAAAGCACAGGTTAAAAAATCAAAAATTCAAGAAGAAATAACCAATTTAGCTTTGGATCAGGTAAAAATTAATCTAGAATCTACGATTCAAAGAGCTTTTACTGATGCAAAAGCTGCATTAAAGGCTTTTGAGGCTGCTCAATTATCCCTAAAATCTCAAGAATTAGCATTTAGTAATTCCCAAGAAAGATTTTCCTTAGGCGCTCTTAATTCTTTTGATTTAGAACAGTCAAGAATTAGATTACTAAATGCCTTATCATCTTCGATTAATGCAAAATATGATTTTATATTTAAAACAAAAGTATTAGATTACTATTTGGGTAAAAGATAATTTTTGTGTCCATTATTTTAAATATAGAAACATCTAATAAAAACTGTTCGGTTTCCATTTCTGAAAGTGGAAATATAATTGGATTAGAAGAGCAATATTTTGAGCAATATTCTCATTCAAAATATCTTCACGTCTTTATCGACAAATTATTTAAAAAAACAAAATTATCACCTGGTGATTTATCAGCTGTTTCAATTTCTGAGGGGCCAGGATCTTACACCGGTTTAAGAATTGGAGTTTCTGCTGCTAAAGGAATTTGTTTTTCTCTTAATATCCCACTTATTGCTTTAGATACAATGTATATACTGGCTAGAAAAATTGAATGTTCTGAAGGATATATAGTTTCTGCCATGGATGCAAGAAGAGATGAGATATATTTTGCAATATTTCAATCTAATAAATGTAAAATTCCTGAATTAAAAGTTAAAACTGATACAATGATTTTAAGTTCAGATTCATTTTTAAATTATTATGAATCATCTACAGTTAATTTTGTTGGAGATTGCAATAAAAAAATAATGCAATATTTAAATCATGAAAATATTATTTTTTCTGACTCTATTCTTCCATCAGCAAATGAAATGGGAATACTTTCTCATTCAAAATATGTCAAAAAACAATTTGTAGATGTTGCAGAATTTCAACCTAAATATTTAAAAGATTTTGGTGGAAATAAAATTAATAATTAATCAAAGAAACTGATTCTTCAATACTTTCGGTAGGCATTTTACAAGCCTTATTAACACAAACATAAATAAGAGTTTTGTCTTTAATAAATCTATTTTTTAATAATGGAAGATTGTTTTCTGAAGTTGAACCAATTATCAATTTATTGGGTATATATTTTGAATTAATTTGTTTTACTTTTTCAAGAGCATTTTCACCTACCACTGCTACTTCATAGTAATTTGACTTTAAATTATAAATCAAATCAAACCAATTTGAATAACCACTTGGGTACGTTTCAAACTCCTTAGTAACAGATAAACTCATATTTTTAGATCTTTCGTAATATTCCTCTTTGTCAAAGTAGTGATATAACCTGAATAAATTTTTTGCCATAATTGAATTACTTGACGGGATTACATTATCCCTAAATTCAACAGATCTGGATATTAAATCTTCATCCTTTTTTGAAGTGAAATAAAACAAATCAGATTCACTTGAAGAAAAATTATTAATCACATATTCTGATAATTCTAATGCTCTTTCAATCCATATTTGATTCAATGTAATTTCATACAGGTCAAGACTAGCTTGAATTACCATTGCATAGTCCTCTAAATAGCCATTTATTTTACTTTTCCCATTAACATAATTATGAAATAATCCTCCATCCTTTTTAACCAAATTTGAATAAATGAATTCACCTGCATTAATTGCTTCATTCTTAAAAACTTCATCGTTAATGGCTTTATAAGCGTTAACATATCCACTTATCATTAGTCCATTCCAAGATGTAATTATCTTATAATCAAGACTAGGTTTCTTTTTTTCTTTTCTAGCAATTTTTAGTTTATTTAACCAGACGGATTTAAGATTATTAAATTCTGTATATTGTAAATTATTTTTCTCTGTAAACTCTTGATCAGAAATTGTTCTAGTTAAAATATATTTGTTTTCCTCTTCCCAAAATCCATATTGATTTACATTGAAATATTCTGAAAATAAATCAAACTTATCTTGAATAATTTTTTCTAATTCTTCTTTCCTCCATGTATAATATTCTCCCTCAGCATAGCTACCATCTTCAAGTTTACTGTCGGCATCAAGAGAAGAGTAATATCCACCTGAAAAATCTTTCATTTCAGAGTTTATATATTGATGAATTTTATAAATAGTTTGTCTGTATAGTTCATTTTTAGAGATTTTGTATCCAACAGAGTAAAGACTCATTAATTGCCCGTTATCATATAGCATTTTTTCGAAATGAGGAACGTGCCATCTCTCATCTGTAGAATATCTTGAAAAACCTCCTTCCACGTGATCAAATATTCCACCATATGCCATCATGTCTAATGACTTTAATATTTTATTTTTAGAATTTTCCTGTTTTTCTTTAACACTATATCTCAACAAAAATTCTAAATTATTTGGCATCATAAATTTTGGAGCACCTTTGAATCCACCATATTCCTCATCAATATCTTTTAATAATGACTCAGAATATTTACTTAAATCAACATTTTCAAAGCTAATTTTTTTGGATTCAACTAAGTTTATTGAATTAATTCCTTCTTCAACCCTTTCAGCATAAGAAATAAATCTTTCAGGCTCTGATTCATATAATTCTGAAATTTGTTTCAAAGCTGAAGACCATTGTTCTTTAGAGAAATATGTGCCTCCCCAAATAGGTCTTCCATCAGGAAGGGTTATCACATTTAATGGCCAACCTCCACTACCTGTAATTAGTTGGATTGCATTCATATATACTTGATCAATATCAGGCCTCTCTTCTCTATCTACTTTTATGGAGATGAATTTTTCGTTCATTAATTCTGCAATTTCTAAATCCTGAAAACTTTCTCTTTCCATAACATGACACCAGTGACATGATGCATAACCAATACTTATTATAACTAATTTATTTTCCTTTTTAGCTTGTATTAAATATTTTTTATCCCAAGGATTCCAATTAACAGGATTTTCTACATGTTGAAGTAAATATGGACTTGATTCGTTCTTTAAATTGTTACCATTTTTCATATCATCACTGCATGAAATTAAAATAAATATTAAAAGTAAAATTTTAAAAAGATTATTTTTCATCAAATCAAATGTACAAAATGATTGGATTTTAACCATTTATCGCTTCAACTGAGTTTACCTTGTCTGACAACATTTCTTTTAGCATATTCTCTATACCATTTTTTAGTGTTACAGTTGAAGAAGGACATCCACTACAGGCACCTTGCAGAATAACTTTTACAAGTTTTTTATCTGCATCATAAGAATCAAAAAGAATGTTTCCACCGTCTGATGATACAGCTGGCTTAATATATTCGTCAAGAATTGAAATTATTTTTTTTGATGTGTCATCATGATTAATTTCTTCTATATCGATTTTTTTAATCGTAAAATTTATCACATTTTTTTCTAAATAATTTTTTATAAAATTTCTTAATTCTAGAGTTACTTCATCCCAATTTTTTAAATCATATTTTGTAATTGAAACAAAGTTTTTCGAAATATAAATGCTTTTTACAAAGGAAAACTCAAATAATTTTTTGGCAAATTCCATTTCTTGAGCTTCATCAATATTATTAAATTCAAAACTATCATCAACAATTAGTTTATTTGAGACAAATTTTAAAACAGAGGGATTTGGAGTGCTTTCCGTATAAATTGATATGGGATTATTTTTCTCTTTTTTGACATCTGTGACAACTTCTTTCCCGGATTTTAAATAATTTTCAATTAATTTTTTCACTTCCTCTTCTACATCTTCCCATTCAACTATATTAAATCTTTCAATAGAAATAAAAGAGGGAGTTATGTATACCTTTTTTACAAAAGGAAGATAAAATAACTCTTGGGCAAGTTTAGAGTTTTTTGCATCATCAATGTTGTTATATTCAAAACTTAAATAATTTGTAATAAACTTATTAATCTCAAATTTGTTAATGAATTTGTTTTGCGTTCTCTCTATTTTAACAATATAGCTCATTGAATTATGTTATTTCTGCAAAAATAGTAAATATGTGCCTTTACTAAAACATTTGATTAGATATGTCTATTAAAATTTATATATTTGATTGGCTACACTTTAACGAAACGGTTAATGATGCTTTACACACGAATATGAGGGCTAATCATTTTATATTATCAATTTTTGCATTTATAGTTTTTAATATAAATTCTTTTTCTCAAGAAGGATTGCCAATATATTCAGATTATTTATCCGATAATTATTATTTATTGTATCCCTCCATGGCTGGGGTTTCAAATTGTACTAAAGTTAGATTCACCGGAAGAAAACAGTGGATGGATCAACAGAAATCACCTAATTTACAAACTCTCAGTATAAATGGAAGAATAGGTGATTCAAAATCAGCACTGGGTACAATTGCTTTCAAAGATCAGAACGGATATCATTCTCAAACCGGTGCATATTTGACCTATGCGCATCATATAATGTTTTCAAGAAGTGATTTAGATTTAGATATGTTATCCTTTGGGTTAAGTGCAGGGTTAATACAATACAAGCTAGACGAATCTTCATTCTTATCTGATGGATTTGATCCACTAATTTCAGGATTAGAGCAAAGTGCAACGGATTTTAATATTGATTTTGGATTTTCTTATCAATATTTAGATTTTTATGCACATGCATCTGTAAAAAATTTACTTAACAACGACGGTATAAATTTTAATGAACAAGGGTTGAGTTATAATAATTTAAGAACATACCTGTTTTCTACCGGATATTTATTTTCTAATAATTCTGATAATTGGAATTTTGAACCTTCAATCATGCTCGCTCATAAAGATTCCACAAAGGAAACATTTCTAGATATTAATTTTAAAGTTTACAGAGAAACAGGTTTTGGCAGAATATGGGCAGGCCTATCTAGCAGAAATAGTTTTGACGGAGCCGAGTATATTAATGTTAATTCCCTTGAAATTAAAAATCAAAATTTAAATTATATGACTGCGTTGTTTGGTTTAGAACTTAACGGCTTTCTTTTTGCTTACACATATTCATACCAGTCAAACTCTATTGTATTTGATAATGGTGCATACCATCAATTAACACTCGGATTTAATTTTGGATGCAGAAAACAAAAATATGATTGTAATTGCCCATGGATTAAATAGCTATTAAAATAAAAAATAACCTAGTTCATATTCCTCTTTAACATACTTTTTTGATAGTTTGTGACCATTATAAAATAATTTTATAAATCTATTCTTGTTTGAATTATTAAATAATTCTTTAGATTTAAGTATATTATAAATTTGCTTGTTAACCGGGTCAATAATATCAATTATCGAAATATGTTTTGGAAGTATTTCTCTTATAACTTCTGTAATAAAATTATAATGTGAGCACCCTAATACCAAAAAATCAATATCATTAGAAATCATTGGATTCAAATATGATTTTAAGATAGAATAAAGCTCATTTTTTTTAATTAAACCTTCTTCTATAATATTTACCAATTTATATCCAATCTGCTCATGAATTTTAATATCATGATAATTATTATTTTTTGTTGTTTCAAAAAATAATTTACTGTTAAGTGTTTTTTCTGTTGCTAGAATTCCGATATTTTTTGTTTTGGAATGAACCACTGCAGTTTTTATACCAGGCTCAATTCCTACAATTGGTATAGAAATTTTTTCTCTAAGCTTTTCGATTGAATTTGTTGTTGCTGTATTACATGCAATAATTATAATTTTACAATTAAATTCGATTAATTTTTTACAATTCTTTTTACTTAAAGAAAGTATTTCTTTTTTAGATCTACCANCATAAGGACAATTTTTGTTGTCTGCTAGATATATAAAGTCTTCATTAGGTAATAAATCCTTCAATTTATTTAAAATTGATAGACCACCAATTCCTGAATCAAATACACCTATAGGTCTTTTATCCATAATTATTATAAAAAAAAAGCTGTCTAGAAGACAGCTTTTAAATTTTTAAAGATTTAAAAATTCTAAAAGCCAAGTTCTTTCTTAACTTCCTCCATTAAATCTGTTCCATTGGCAACAATTAAACCTTGTCCTTGAGTCGAGTCAAGTACATAATCAAATCCTAAGGTACCAGCAACCTTATTTATAGCAGTTTGCGCTTTTTCAGTTATTGGTTTTAAAAGATCAAATTCCTTTTTTTGTAATTCTTGTTGCGCCTGTGCTTGATATTGTCTTATGCTTTGCTCCATTCCTTGTACTTCTTGAAGTCTTTTAGCGTTTTCTTCATCAGTTTGGCCTGAAGCTTCAGTATCATACTGTTTTACTTTGTTTTGAAGTTCAGCTGCCATTGTTTGGATATCGGTTTCATATGTTTTTGCTAATTTTTCTAATTCTAATTTAGCTTCATTCATTTCAGGCATAGATGCAACTAATTCAGTTGTGTTAATATGCGCAATTTTTGATTGGGCTAATGTTGAAAAACTTATCACAGAAAGAAAAATCAATAATGATATTTTAATCTTTTTCATAATCAATATTTTGAGTTTTAATATAAAGTTTAGTAAAGGTACTAATCTTTTACTTTTCTTTTGTTACTATTTTTCTGTTTTCTTTGTTCTAGCAATTCTTTTACAGAAAGTCTTTTCTTTGGAACTTGTACTTCTGACAAACTATCAACTTCCGTTAATTTATTTTTATTTTGACTTGTTTCATCAACTCCAATGGTGTCTTCAATCATATTTTCTTCATCAGCTTCCCTTTTATCTTTTCTTGAATCTAGTTTTTTTCTGTTATTTGACCTCGAAATAATTCTTATTACTTGATCACTAATATCGTGTCTTCTATTTGAATAAAGCATAACAATATCAGCAGACTTATCAAAAATAAAATCATAATTTTTGCTTTTAGCAATCTCTTTAATTGCATTAAATATTTGGTCTTGTATCGGTTGAACTAACTGTTTTTTTTGAAGTAAATAGTCTCCATCTGAACCAAATTTCTTTTGTTTATATATACTTAATTCTTCTTCTTCTAAATCTATTTCATCTTCAGCATCTTCGATCATTTCTTTTGTTAAAAAGATTCTTTCAGATTTTAAGTTTTCTTTTTTCTTTTCTATTGTTCTGCTTTTTTGTTCAATTTCTTGAATCCATTCCTCTGACTTTTCCTCAAGTCTTTCAGATATTGAATTGAACTCATTAAGATTTTCCAATATGTATTCGGTATCTATATATCCTATTTTAATGCCTCTCTGGGAAAAGCTATTTAAGGAAAATAAAAATAAAAAAATTAATAATAGTTTTTTGTTCATAATTTAAGTTCTATTCAAACGATTTCATTTTTTTATTATTGTGTTAAAAATTTTGTCCAAATATAAAATGTGTTTCCCAACCATGTTTTGTGGCTTGACCAGGNACTGGATCAAAACCATGTCCAAAATCAATTCCCAATAGACCAAATTGTGGCATAAATAATCTTACTCCAATTCCAGCAGATCTTTTAAGCAGAAACGGATCAAAATCTCTAAAACTGTTGTATGATGCACCGCCTTCGATAAACGTAAGTGCAAATATTTTTGCTTGCTCTCCAAGACTAATAGGATACCTTAATTCAAGAGAATATTTATTGTAAATGGAGCCACCGTCTTGTGCAGATAAAGATTGATTTGGATACCCCCTTAACGGAATATTTTCTCTACCATCAAGATTATACATTCCCATACCATCTCCGCCTAGGAAAAATCTTTCAAATGGAATAACTCCTCTATCATTATTGTATGCGCCTAAAAATCCGAATTCAAAAGAGGGCCTTAAAACCAATTTCTTGGTTAGAGCAGTAAACCATTCACCTTTAAACTTTATTTTGTAAAACTCAAGCCATTTGTATCTCTCTTGGTCAATCTCAGCAATTCTATCACCAGCTGATGTGTTAGTTGGATCAACTCCAAGCTGATCAAATAAATCATCTCTTTCATCTTTTAGGGCTTTGTAATCTATATCGTTAAATGCTGAGTATGGAAAGGTAAGTTTTGCAGAAAGTGTAAAATTAGAACCTCCGGTTGGGTAAATTGGATCAGTAAAAGTATTATTTCTGCTTAAAGCTACAGTGTAAGATAAATTATTTGATGATCCATTTCCAAAAGTAAATAGTCCTGTGTTATATTCGTTAAGATCATAATACTGAAAACCTATAAATTGAGATAGTGTAAAGTAATCATCAGGAACAGTAAGTCTTTTGGCCAAACCTATAGAAACACCAGAAATATTAAAATACTTTGATTTATCGGCGGTATAGTTATACGGATTAAACATAAACTGTTTAGTTTGTGAGAGTTGAACTGAGAATTGAACAGGCCTTTTACCACCTAACCATGGCTCGGTAAAATTAAAACTGTTAACAGTGTAAAATCTACTTGCTTGTAATCTTAATGCAAGTCTCTGACCATCACCCATTGGTATCGGGGCATATGCCTCTTTTTTGAAAATATCTTTAATAGAAAAATTATTAAAAGATAATCCAATTGTTCCTATGAATCCACCACCACCATATCCACCTTGAAGTTCAATTTGGCTAGATCCAGTCTCCACAAGAGTATATTCTAAATCAACAGTTCCGTCATTTGGATTTATATTTTTAAAATCAGGTGAAATCAATTGTGGATCAAAAAACCCTAATTGACCAAGCTCTCTTAATGATCTGAAAACATTTGCCTTGCTGTAAAGCTGACCAGGTCGTGTTCTGATCTCTCTGTAAATTACATGATCATTTGTTTTATTATTACCTACTACAGTTATTTTATTGAAGTATGCAGGTTTCCCCTCATTAATTCTTATTTCTAAATCTATAACATTACCATCTGCATTTACCTCAACTGGTGTTATTGATGAAAAAAGATATCCATTATTTTGATAAAGATTACTTATATCATCAGCATCTGGATCAGATCTATCAGCGATTCTTTTTTCTAATTCAACCCCATTATAGGTGTCTCCTTCATTAATTTTTAATATTTGATTTAGTTGCTGATCTGTATACACACTATTTCCTAAATATTCTATATTTCCAAATGTGTATTTAGAACCTTCAACAAGTGAGATTGAAACATCAATTTGCTTATCATTATTATTTAGTATTGTATCAAAAACAACCCTGGCATCTCTAAAGCCATTTTCTTTATATTTATCAACTAAGTTGGCAAGGTCTTCTTTGAAATCATCAGGAACATATTTTGATCTCTTGAAAATTCTGTAAAATTTTCTTTTTTTAGTATTTTTCATCGCCTTTTCTAAAGTCTTAGATTTGAGCTCGCTTATTCCCTCAAATTGGATTTTATTTATCTTAATTTTATTTCCTTTTTTAATATCTAAGAACATTTTGACTTTTGATTTTTTTGAGGAATCAATTACTTCTTCAGTTTTAATGATTACCCTGGCGTTTAAAAACCCTTTTTTTCTGTATTTATTCTCTAAATAATTTTTTGTTGTTGTGATTAGGTTTTCTGTTACTTTTACACCTGTCTGAAGTTTATTTTCTTTTACTATTTCTTCAATTTTTCTTTTTTTAGCTCCCGTAATTTGTAAATCGGTTAATTCAGGTAAATCATATAATTCAATTTCAAGATCAATGATCCCATTTTCAATCTTAGTCTTATAAACATCAACAGAACTAAAAAGATTTGAACCCCATAGTTTTTTTATAGCGTTACTAAGTTTTTCGCCAGGAATACTTATAGCATCTCCTACTTTAAGTCCTGAAAAAGTTACAATTGTTATCGGGCTAAAAGAAGTATTGCCAGAAACCTCAATTTCTCCAATGGTGTATCTTTCTATATTATTTTGTGATAGAGATAAGTTTGAAAATAAAATAATTACAGTTAACAAAATTAACTTACCGACCAAGCGGTAATTTTTATTAATGACTTTTGTTTTATTTAATTTGTTCACTAGTTTTTCCAAATCTTCTTTCTCTGTTTTGATAACTAACTATGGCCTTATACAAATCTTTTTTTCTAAAGTCTGGCCATAATTTTTTAGTAAAGTACAGCTCAGAGTATGCAATCTGCCATAGTAAAAAATTACTAATTCTTTTTTCACCACTAGTCCTAATTAGCAAGTCTACATCTGGTAGATTTCGGGTGTAAAGATGGTCATTTATTACGGTTTCATCAATATTTTTCGAAGAAATTATATTATTTTTAACTTTATCAGATAGTATTCTAACCGCACTTACTATCTCGCTACGACTTCCATAACCCAACGCAAGTGTCAAAATTAATTTTGAATTATCCTTGGTTTCATCTTTGACTTTTTCTAAATAGGTGCTTATTTTTTTTGGAAATCTAGTTATATCTCCGATGGTTTCAAACTTGATATTGTTGCTGTTTAAAGTATTTAATTCATCTTTGAGTGATAAAAACAATAGTTGCATTAGAAAATCAATTTCTATTTTTGGTCTGTTCCAATTTTCTGTTGAAAATGCATAAAGGGTTAAATTTTTCACCCCAAGTTCTACACTACATTCTACAATTTTTCGAACTGACTTTCTTCCTTCCCGATGACCAACTTCTCTTCTATGACCTCTTTTTTTTGCCCACCTACCGTTCCCGTCCATAATTATTGCAATATGGTTTGGTATATTTTTCTTATCCATTATTTTTAAACTCATTTTCCAATATTACAATAACAGGGATTTTTTCCAAATGTATATGTTAAACCAAAATTAGAAAACATATACCAATCATTATTATTTAAATTTCCAAAATTATAATCGTTCTCTATATTATAATTTCCGTCAATTCCATCGGTAAAAGTATACCTTGCACCAATTTCAATAAATAAAATAATGTTATTGTAAATACGATTTTTAAATCCAACCAACATAGGGACACCAAAAAAAGATTTTGATTCATTTAATGACTGTATTTGGTTATTCATCAAAAATTGTTCTTGAATTGAGGTGTAAACAATTCCAGTGAATATGTATGGAGAAAATAAAGTGTTTTTATCATGAAGATCAAAATCAAAAAAATTAAATTCCATGCCCAATGAAAATTCATTTACTGGTGTGTCAAAATTGTATGCTCTTTCTATTCGTCGAGGATCTTTTGATTCTAAATCATTAGCTGAAAGTTTGGACTTAAAATAAGAAAATCTATATGAGTGTCTTGGGCTTCTGTTCCATTTAAAAATAATTCCATAGGCATCATCTTTAGGATTTACAAAAGTTGTATTACCAACATCACCAATGAAGTTTGATTTGCCATACGAAATTCCCGACTCATATAACTGAGAAAATGAGAAGTTGACAGACAATAAAAAAACTGTTATAATTAAATCTCTTTTTTTAATGATAAATCTTTTAATAATCATAAACTATAATTGATTAAAATTATTGTTCGGTTCTTTTGTCTTTCCCCCACATCAATTTATCTCTGAGTGTATTTAGATAACTGTTCTCGTCAAATTCTATCATTTTTAAACAATAGGATGCCTTTGAAATAACTACTTTTGAATTGATATTTACCGAAAAAATTTTTGAATCAGCTGAGACAAAATACTCGCTTTCTCTTCCATTTATTGAAATTTCAATTTGTTTGTTATCAGAAATTACAAGTGGTCGGGCATTTAAATTGTGAGGAGCTATCGGTGTTAAAACAAGGTTTTTACTGTCGGGCATTATTATAGGCCCTCCACAGCTAAGTGAATATCCAGTAGAACCAGTAGGTGTTGAAATAATTAAACCATCAGCCCAATAAGTGTTTAAATATTGATCATTTAACTTTGTGTCTATTGTTATTAAGGATGTAGTATTTTTTCTAGAAATTGATATCTCGTTCAGAGCATTCTTTATTTTTCCCTCGAATTCAACTTGGATAATTGTTCTATCGGAAATTTGATAGTCTGAATTTGTAATTTTTTCTATGATAGAATCTATTATTTCAACAGTTGAGTTTGCTAGAAACCCAAGCCTTCCCTTATTTAATCCAATTATAGGGATTGATAGTTCACCTATTTCATCTGCAGATCTTAAAATAGTTCCATCACCTCCGATTGAGATTACGAAATCATATTGATTTGTAAGTTTTTCAAATTTACTAAAGTTTAAACTCTCATCACGACTATGAAGTCTAGAAATTAAATCAAAAGATTGGCTATCAATATCATAATCTAGCTGATGTTTATTAAGGCTTTTAAAAACAGAAAATATGTGGTCATTATTTTCGTTTGGATCTAGTTTGGCGAAAAGTGCAAATTTCAAAATTTTGTCTAAAATTACAGTCCGTTAAAGCGTCAAAATTAAGTAAAAATAAATTAGTTTTGTGTAAAATATTTTAGATAAAAATTATAAATATGACCAAGCTTAGTGTAAACATAAATAAAATTGCAACTCTTAGAAATTCCAGAGGCGTAAATTACCCAAATGTTTGTGATTTTGCAATTGATATTCAAAATTTTGGTGCTCAGGGCATCACTGTTCATCCTAGGCCTGATGAAAGACATATTAGATATCAAGATGTGTATGATTTAAAAAAAGTTGTAAATAATGAATTCAATATTGAGGGTAATCCTATTAATAAATTTATAAATATGATTACTGAAGTCAAACCAACTCAGGTTACATTAGTGCCTGACGCTGTTGACGCTATCACTTCAAACTCTGGATGGGATACAATCAAAAATAAAACTTTTTTAAAGGAAGTCGTTAATGAATTTAAATCATACGGAATCCGAACTTCAATATTTTTAGATTCAAATATTAAGCTAATAGAATCTGTTTGTGAAATAAACCCTGACAGAGTAGAATTATACACTGAAGATTATGCAAGAGAATTTTCTCTCGATAATTTTAAAGCAATTAATAAATATTCAAACTGCGCAAAAGAGATTAATGAAGCTGGTATAGGAGTTAATGCTGGTCACGATCTTTCGCTTAAAAATATTAAGTTCTTCAAGCAAAACATTGACAATCTTCTCGAAGTTTCAATTGGGCATGCTTTAATAACCGAGAGCCTATATTTTGGTTTAGAAAGGACAATTAAAAGCTATTTAGAATATTTATCATAGGTGATGCTTTTACACTCAAAAATTTTAGGAGATTCAGAAATTCAAATATTAATCTTACATGGTTTTTTGGGTTCTGGTGATAATTGGATTTCTGTCGCTAGAAAATTAAATTTTGAAGGTTTTACCGTTCATTTAATTGATCAAAGAAACCATGGAAGAAGTTATCACTCTGATAACTTTGACTATCAATTAATGAGTAATGATTTACTAAAATATATTAAGCACCATAAAATTAAAGATCCAATATTAATTGGTCACTCGATGGGAGGGAAGACGGTGATGAAATTCACTTTAGAATTTCCAAAATTAGTACGAAAACTTTTTGTTTTAGATATATCACCAAAGGAGTACCCTATCCATCATCAATCAATAATAGATTCATTAGAAAGTTTAGATTTTAATTCTTTAAATACAAGAAAAGAAATTGACAATAAACTTAAAAAATCAATTGATCAAACAGCATTAAGAAATTTTTTGATGAAGAATATATTCAGAAAAGATAATACAAGATTTGATTTTAAATTCAATTTAAAATCACTATCAAAAAATATTGATAAAATCGGAGAAAAAGTTGACTCAGATGAAAAATTTACCGGCGAAGTATATTTTTTTAAGGGTAGTAAATCAGAATATATTATTGATAACGATAAAGATTTAATTCAAAAGCTTTTTCCAAAATCAAAATTTATAAAAATAAAAAATGCTGGGCACTGGCTTCATGACGATAATCCTAATGATTTTTTGTCCGAGTTATTAAGTTTAATCTGATTTATAGCAATTTTTCACTTTGAGACCTGTAAAAAAAACAGTACTTTCGCAGACCAATTTGTATTAAATGAAAATTTCTATCACAAAAAAAAATAAGCTGTCCGGAATAATTTCAATCGAGGTGGAGAAAAAAGACTATGAGCAAAAAGTCCAAGATGTATTGAAAAGATATTCAAAAACTGCAAATATTCCTGGTTTTAGAAAAGGATTTGTACCGATGGGATTGGTCAAGAAACAATATGGAAATGCTGTAAAAGTCGATGAAATCAACAAGCTTCTTGATACTAATCTTAAAAAATATATACAAGACGAAAAATTAGACATATTAGGTGGTCCTATCCCTGAAGTTGATAATAAAATTGATTGGAATTCTGATAAGATTAATTTTGATTTTGAAATTGGTTACACACCAGAATTCAAGATTAATCTAAAACCAAAGAAAGCCATTACTATGTTTGAGGTTAAAGCAGATAAAAAGATGGTTGATAACCAGATAAAAAATATCCAATCTCAATATGGTAAATTAATATCGAAAACAACAATTGAAAAAAGTTCTGAAATAACAGCAAATTTCATTTCTGAAATTGATGAAGTTAATCATTCAAGTATGTTCAAAGCAGAAAGTCTAAAGCCTTCATTTTTAAAGAAGATTTTAGGCTTAAAGGTTGGAGATGAGTTAAATGAAATTGGCTCAAAGATTTTTAAAGAAAATTATGATCTTTCTAAAAATCTGAAAATAGAACTTGAAAAAGCAAAAACTTTTAAAAACAAAGTTTTTGTAAAAATTGAAGAAATTAATGAAAGAGAATTAGCAGAATTAGATCAAGATTTATTTGATAAAGTGTTTGGTAAAAACTCTGTTAAAACGGTTACTGAAATGAGAAAGAAGCTTTCTGAAGATTTTGTTAAACAATTTCAAAATCAAGTTGATCAGAAACTAATGAATGATACAATTGAATATTTGATTGATTTTACAAAAATCAATCTTCCTGCTGAATTTCTGATCAAATGGATGAAATTAAGTTCTGAAAAGAAAATTACTATTGATGAAGCAAAAGCAGAATATGAAAAGTCTGAAAAGGGTATGAAGTATCAATTGATTGAAAGTAAATTAATTATTGATAATGATTTACAGGTAAATTTTGAAGATTTAAAGTCTTACACAACTGATTTGATTAAAAATCAAATGCTACAATATGGCCAAGCTATTCCTGATGAAAAAGAACTTGAAGGTATTGTTGCAAGAGTGATGAACAACAAAGATGAAATCAAGAGGTTAACCGAGCAACTGACTAGCAATCGAATTCTAAACTTTTTTAAAGAAAATTTTAAATATAAATTGAAAAAGGTTAGCTATGATGAGTACATTAAAGAAGCATATCCATCGTAATTCTTATATTTATAAATAATAAAATCTATAATCATGGACTTCGGAAAAGAGTTTAAAAAATTTGCAACAAAAGATCAAGGTATCAGTAGCACCTACTACAATGATATTGTAAGCAGTATGTTCCCTAAAGGATTAACTCCTAATATTATCGAAGAAAGACAAATGAATATTGCAATTTTTGATGTTTTTTCAAGACTTATGATGGATAGGATAATTTTTATGGGTACTGCCATAAACGATCAAGTAGCTAATATTATTCAGGCTCAATTATTGTTTTTGGAAAGTACTGATTCCACCAAGGATATTCAAATTTATATAAATTCACCAGGCGGTAGCGTTTATGCTGGCTTAGGAATTTATGACACAATGCAATTAATTAAACCTGATGTAGCCACAATTTGTACTGGTATGGCTGCCTCAATGGGAGCTGTACTACTATGTGCTGGCGAAAAGGGTAAAAGAAGTGGATTAACACACTCAAGAGTTATGATTCACCAACCTTTGGGAGGTGCTCAAGGACAAGCAAGTGATATTGAGATAACAACAAGAGAAATCCTTTCACTTAAAGAGGAATTATATAAAATAATCAGCAAACATACTGGACAAGAATATGAAAAGGTTTATGCAGACAGTGACAGAGATTATTGGATGAAGGCAGACAAAGCTTTAGACTATGGAATGATTGACGAAATTCTAACTAAAAGCTAGACTATATGAGCAAGTCTGATTTACAATGTTCATTTTGTGGTAAGAAAAAAAATCAAACTAGCTTACTTATAGCTGGAATTGATGCTCATATATGTGATTTGTGTATTGAACAGGCAAACGGTATTATTTTACAAGAAAATAATTCAGTAGATAGTAAGGTTGAAAAATCTAAACTTGAACTTTTAAAACCTCAACAAATTAAACTTTTTTTAGATGATTATGTAGTGGGACAAGATTATACAAAAAAAGTAATTTCTGTTTCTGTATATAATCATTTCAAAAGAATTAATCAGGAAACTGAGAATGAAGTTGAAATTGAGAAGAGTAATATAATTATGGTTGGACAGACCGGGACAGGAAAAACCTTAATAGCTAAGACTATAGCAAAAATGTTAGATGTACCATTAGCAATTGTAGATGCTACAGTTTTGACTGAAGCCGGTTATGTTGGTGAAGATGTTGAAGGTATATTGACTAAACTTTTACAGTCCGCTAATTATGATATTGAAAAGGCTGAAAAAGGAATTGTATTTATAGATGAGATTGATAAAATTGCTAGAAAAAGTGACAATCCGTCAATAACAAGGGATGTCTCCGGAGAAGGAGTTCAACAGGCCTTGTTAAAATTGTTGGAAGGAACTATTGTAAACGTACCACCTAAAGGAGGAAGAAAACATCCTGATCAGAATTTTATTGAAATAAATACAGAGAAGATTTTATTCATTGCTGGAGGTGCATTTGACGGAATTGAAAGACATATATCCAGAAGATTAAATTTAAATGTTATTGGGTATAAAAGCGTTGGTAAAGATTCAGTTTCTAAGACTAATATTTTAAAACATATTAACCCCAAAGACCTTAAAGATTTTGGTTTAATTCCAGAAATCATTGGTAGATTGCCTGTTGTAACTTACATGAACCCCCTAAATAAAGTTGCACTACTTAGTATTCTGACAGAACCTAAAAATGCTTTGATTAAGCAATATGTAAAACTATTTGAAATGGATGATATTACTCTTGAATTTGAGAAGGATGCCTTAAACTATATTGTTGATAAAGCTATTGATTACAATTTAGGTGCAAGAGGTCTAAGATCACTTTGTGAAGAGATTTTAAACGATTCAATGTTCAATCTTCCTGGAAGTGAAGTAAAGAAACTGGTTGTAAATAAGAAATATGCTAAGGAGCAATTATCAAGGGTGAGTTTTGAAAAACTGAAGGCAGCTTCTTAAGTATTTAATTCAATTAAACTATCAATAAATTTTCTTTCGTTAGACAGTCTAGGAATTTTATTTTGTCCTCCAATTTTATTATTCATTTCCAACCATTTCATGAATACTCCTTTTTTAGAAACAATAATTTCAGGTATCTTGAGTGTAAAATTATTGTATCTCTTGGCATCATAATCTGAATTTTCATGCTTAAGTTCTTTGTCTATAATTTCTGCTAAATTTATATTTTGAGGTGGATTATTTTTAAATTCTATAAACCACTGATGTGCACCTTTTTTATTTTTTTTCATGAAAACCGGAGCAACTGTATAATCAATAATTTCCAGGTTATACTTAGATGATATTTTATTTATAACATTATCTGTATTTTCAATAATTACTTCTTCTCCAAACACATTTATATGATGTTTTGTTCTTCCCGAAACAACTATTTTATACGGCTCTAATGATGTAAATTTTACGGTATCGCCAATTTTATATCTCCATAAACCTGCATTTGTTGTTATTAAGATTGCATAATTTACATCTTTTTTAACTTCACTTAATGGAATTATTTTTTCATCTCTTGTTGCATAGTTTTTCATTGAGATAAACTCATAGAAAATACCATAATCTAACATTAGCAAAAGTTCATTTGAATCATTTTCATATTGAATCGCAAAAAACCCCTCAGATGCGTTATATATCTCGTAATATTTCATTGATTCATTATTGATTAAGCTCTTATACTGATTTAGATAAGGTTTAAAACTAACTCCACCGTGGAAATAAACTTCTAAATTCGGCCATAGTTCAGAAATGTATTGTCTGTTACTTTTTTCTAAAATTTTATTTAAAAGCACTAACATCCAAGATGGAACACCAGCTAAACTTGTTACATTTTCATTCAATGTTTCATTAATTATTGCATCTATTTTATAATTCCAATCATCCATAAGAGAAGTTTTATTACTTGGAGTACTACTAAACTCAGCCCAAAAAGGCATATTATCAATTAGAATAGCTGATAAATCTCCGTAGAATGTACCATTTTTTTCATACGGGCTTTTGCTACCACCTAATCTTAAACTCTTTCCAGTAAAAAGTTGAGAATTTGGATTATTATTTAGATACATACAAAGTAAATCCTTTCCAGCAGCGTAATGACAATCTTCAAGAGACTCATCACTTACCGGAATAAATTTACTTTTAGCATTAGTCGTTCCGCTTGATTTTGCAAACCATTTAATCTTTGAAGGCCAAAAAATGTTATTTTTCCCTTTTCTAGCTAGGTCTATTTTATCTGCAAATTGCTCATAACTAAAGACAGGGACTCTTTCAGAAAAATCNTTATAATTTTTAATTGATTTAAAATCAAATTTTTGACCAATAAATGTTTCTTTTGCTGATTTGACCAAATTTGTTAGGATATCATTTTGGACTTCATTTGGGTATTTTATAAATAATTCAATTTGATGCATTCTTTTTTTTAAAAACCAGGAAGCAATTGAATTAATTAATGGAATTGGCATCTTTTTTTGTAATTTACTTTTTTTAAAATTATAAAATTTTATGCATTTTGAAGGGATTGTAAAAAAAATGACAACCGAGTATTCTTTATTGGTGAACTATTTCATTGAATTTGAAAATAGCTTCATTCATTTAAACCAATTTTTAGAAAAATCATTTACAATAGAGTGTATTGGTTACAGTTGTCTATCATGTTCTTCAAATCAAGAAGTTTTTAGACAAGGATTCTGTAAAAGTTGTTTTTTTGAAAGTCCTTTGGCTGGAGATTGGATAATAAAACCTGAACTGAGTAGAGCTCATTTAAATATTGCTGATCGTGATCTTGAGTATGAAAAAAAAATTCAGCTTCAACCACACATTGTTTACTTATCAAATACCGGATCTGTAAAGGTAGGTATTACCAGAAAATCCCAAATTCCTCAACGTTGGATTGATCAAGGCGCCCATGAGGCAATTGAACTTATTGAAACACCAAATAGATTCTTAGCTGGTACTGCAGAAGTTGCTCTCAAAAAATATATGAGTGATAAAACTAACTGGAGAAAAATGTTGAAAAATGAGAGAGATAATATTAATTTGACAAGTTTTAAAGAACAAGCAAAAACATATATTCCCAGTAATTTAACCCATTATATTAATGATAGAAGTAAAGTTTTAAATATAGAGTTTCCTGTTAATAAGTTCCCACAAAAACCTTACTCGGTTAAACTCAAAAAAAATGCAAAATTTACAGGAAAATTAATGGGAGTTAAAGGACAGTACTTAATTTTTGATAATGATGAGGTTATTAACTACCGTGCACACGAGGGTCATATTTTTAGAATTACTATAAATTCTTAGTCAATATTTATCTCTTCGTTAACTTTCAAATTAAATTTTGTTCGAAAAAGGTAAACCCCTAAATATAAAAACGGGGTATCAACTAATGCAACTAAAACCTTAAACAAAAATCCAGAAATCAATAATCCTGCGAACTGATCCCAAGACAAGATATTAGTAATACATAATAAAAATAAGATGGTAAATGTATCAACAAATTGAGAGAAGAAAGTTGAAAAGTTATTCCTCAACCATAGCATTTTACCATTGGTCAAGTTTTTCCAAAAATGGTAAATGTGTATATCAATATATTGAGCAAATAGATAACTAAGCATGCTGGAAAGAACAGCAATTATAGTACTTCCAAATACTTTTTTAAAAAGTAAATCATCAACAGGTGAATTTTCCATTGCCGGAACAGAGTCAGCAATATAAATTATGAGTGTTGAAAAAATAGCAGCAAAAATCCCTACTGTTACAACCTGATTAGCTTTCTTTTTTCCATAAATTTCACTGATTAAATCTGTTATTAAAAATGTAATTGGGTAAGGAAGTATTCCTACAGATAAATAAAATAGTTTTTCACCAAAAATTTCTATATCAAATGGGTGCCAGTAAAAAAACTTTTGAAAAATTAAATTAGATACAACTAGAGATGTAATGAAAAGAGACGCTAGAATTAGATAAAGTTTTCTGGCTAATATTTTTTTTTCTACATTCATTAATTTGTATTTAATCAAATATAGTAAATCAATTTCTTTTGACTAATTTGTTCCACCTAATGGAAATTAATAAAAAATATCACATATCGATAGGGTCTAATATTGGAAATCGACAAAAAAATATTCAACAGACAATTGATTTAATTCATTCTAGAATTGCCTCCTTACTTTCTATTTCATCAATTTATGAAACTGAATCGATTGATTTTGAAGGTGATGATTTTTTTAATATTTGTGCATCGTTTAATTCTTTTAAATCACCTCATTTTATAATGAATGAATTTCTTGAAATAGAAAAGCTTTTGGGAAGGGTTAGAACTAAGGAAAAAAAATATTCCTCTAGGATTATTGATATTGATATTTTGCTAGTAGACGATATGGTTATTGACTCTGAAGAATTAACTATTCCACATAAAGAAATGTGTTGTAGAAGATTTGTATTAGATCCTTTAATAGAGATTGAGCCAAATATAATTCATCCTATAAATAAAATTTCGATTAAAGAAATTTTGAATTCTATAGAATCCGAACAGAAAATTCAAAATAAAAATATATTTCTTCAAAACCCAGCTAATTCAGTTTCAATAAGCAATTACAACTATATTGCAATTGAAGGAAATATAGGGTCTGGAAAAACAAGCTTATCAAAATTGATTTCAAGTGACTTCAATACAAAATTGATGTTGGAAAGATTTATTGATAATCCATTTTTAGCCAAATTTTATAAAAACCCTAAGGATTTCGCATTCAAACTGGAAATGTCTTTTTTGGCTGATAGATATCAGCAAACAAATGAAGATTTATCCCAATTAAATTTTTTCAGTCAAAATATTATTAGCGATTATGATATTCATAAATCATTAATTTTTTCTAAAATTAATTTAAATGAAGATGAATTTAATTTATACAGAAAACTATTTTATTCTTTATATAAAAGTATTGTAAAACCAGACTTAATTATTTTTTTAAATCAAACTATTGAAAATTTAAAAATAAATATAGAAAAAAGAGGCAGGGAGTATGAGTCAAAAATTTCAGAAGATTATTTAAAAAAAATAAATCAAAGTTATTCTGACTTTTTTAAATCTAGGCCTGATTTAAATGTTAAGTTTATAAATGTTTCTGAGATAGATTTTGTAAAAAATAGATTAGATTACTTATCTATAATCAATGGAATTAGTTAGCTTTAATTTTTGAAAAAAAATACCAAACTACAATACCTGCAGAAACAGAAACATTTAAAGAATGTTTAGTTCCATATTGAGTTATTTCAACCACATCATCACTAAGATCGATCACGTTTTGACTAACTCCTTTTATTTCATTACCAAAAATTACAGCATATTTTTTACCTGAATCAAGGCTGAAATTTTCTATAGGTGTTGATTTATCGGCTTGCTCAATAGAAACAATGTGGTAATTTTCATTCTTTAGTTTTAAAATGGCATTTTCAATTTCTTCAACATAGGTCCATTTTAAAGATTCGGTACTTCCGAGAGCAGTTTTTCGAATCTCATTATTTGGCGGTACAGCAGTAATGCCACATAGAATTATTTCGTCAATTAGAAAAGCGTCACAGGTTCTAAAAATACTTCCAACATTATGTGCACTTCTAATATTATCTAGTATAACTTTAATAGGAGTTTTAGATGAATTTTTAAACTCCTCTAGAGATATTCTATTTAATTCACTGTTTTTTAATTTTTTCATGTAAGCTTACTTAACACATTTGTTTTCTTAACAACTAAATAATAATTACATTAGTAAAGATGTAGTGGTAAAAATAGTATATAAGTTATCCAATTGAAAAAAGACGCAAAAAAAATTACACCTTTAATGCAACAGTATAATGCTATTAAAGCAAAGTATCCTGATGCTTTACTTCTTTTTAGAGTAGGTGATTTTTATGAAACTTTTGGCCAGGATGCTATTCAGGCTTCTAAAATATTAGATATTATTTTGACTAAAAGAGGTGCTGGAAGTCAAAGTGAAACAGAGCTTGCTGGGTTTCCTCATCATTCGTTAAATCTATATTTACCAAAGCTTGTAAAGGCTGGTCATCGTGTTGCAATTTGTGATCAACTAGAAGACCCAAAAAAAACAAAAAAAATTGTAAAAAGGGGTGTTACTGAGCTTGTAACACCTGGTCTGGCTTCATTAGACGGGGTATTGAATCCCAAAAAGAACAATTTTTTAGCCTCTATTCACTTTAGCAATAATATTGGAATTTCATTTTTAGATATTTCAACTGGGGAGTTTTTATTATCTCAGGGTGATTCTGAATACATAGCTAAATTGTTATCAAACTTTAATCCTAGTGAAATACTAATTGCAAAACAGAAAAAGAAAATTTTTAAAGAAACATTTGGGGAATCATATAATCTGTTTTTTTTAGAGGAGTGGGTCTATAACTCTGATTTTGCAAACGAATTAATACAAAAACAATTTGAAACCAATTCATTAAAAGGTTTTGGAATTAGTGATTTGAATGATGGAATTATTTCTGTTGCGGGTATTTTGCATTACTTGGGTGAAACTCAACATCATCAATTAAATCATATAACAACAATTAAGAGAATACCTGTTAAAGGAAATGTTTGGCTTGATAGATTTACCATTAGAAACTTAGAGGTATTTTTTCCAAATACAGTTGAAGGAAAGAGCCTGCTAGATGTTATTGATTTTACAGTTTCACCGATGGGTGGAAGATTGTTAAAAAGATGGTTAGCATTACCTTCTACAGAAAAAGAATTAATATTTAAAAGACATAATATTGTTGAGTTTTTTACTTGCAATGATGTACATAGAAATTTTTTAAAAGAGATTCTTTCTTCTTTTAGTGATTTAGAAAGATTAGTTTCAAAGATTGCAACTAAAAAAATTAATCCAAGAGAATTATTCAATTTAAATGAGTCTTTAAAAAATATTAAACCCTTAAAAAATGAGTTTAAAAAAACCACATCGGATGATTTAAATAAATTGTCTAAATCATTAAGTGATTGTGACGATATAATTAATATGATAAGTAATACACTTTCTGAAACTCCTCCCGTGAATATTATTAAAGGAAATACAATATCCTCAGATTTTTCAAGTGAATTAAAGGATCTAAGAAGTTTATCTAAGAATAACAAGGATTTTCTAGACGACATGTTAAAAGAACAATCAGAGATTACCAACATCCCATCTTTAAAAATTTCTTCTAATAATGTTTTTGGATATTATATAGAGGTAAGAAATACCCATAAGGACAAAGTTCCTGAAAGTTGGATTAGAAAACAAACCCTTGTAAATGCTGAAAGATATATAACCGATGAACTGAAGGATTATGAGTCAAAAATTTTAGGGGCAGAACAGAGAATAATGGAGTTAGAAATAAAGATTTTTGACGAGTTATTAAGATCTTGCCAGTCATCAATAAGAGAAATTCAAAATAATTCAGCAATTATTGCAGAGTTGGATTGTCTTCTTTCATTTTCCGTTCTTTCGACTCTAAAAAATTATGTAAGACCAGAAATTGACGATTCTTTGGATATTGAAATTATAAACGGTAAACATCCGGTGATTGAAAATCAATTACCAATTGATAAACCTTATATCCCAAATAGTATTTATTTAAATAAAAAAGACCAACAAATTATAATGATTACTGGCCCTAATATGTCAGGAAAATCTGCAATTTTAAGACAAACAGCGATAATCTGTTTGCTCGCTCAAATTGGCTGCTTTGTACCGGCTGAAAAATTAAAGATGGGTATAATAGACAAGATTTTTACGCGTGTAGGTGCGTCCGATAACATCAGTATGGGTGAATCTACTTTTATGGTTGAAATGAATGAGACAGCATTGATTCTAAATAATATTTCTGAAAGAAGTTTAATACTATTAGACGAGATTGGAAGAGGGACAAGTACCTATGACGGTATTTCAATTGCTTGGGCTATTACCGAGTATCTTCACCAACATCGTTCTAAACCTAAAACTTTATTCGCTACTCATTATCATGAATTAAATCAAATGGAAAATTCATTTGATGGAATCAAAAATTTTAATGTTTCAATAAAGGAAGAAAATAATCAAATTCTATTTTTAAGAAAATTAATACCTGGTAGTAGTGAACATAGTTTTGGTATTCATGTTGCAAAAATGGCTGGAATGCCCAGGGATGTTTTAAATAAAGCAAATGATATGTTGATACAGCTAGAAAAATCTCGTTCATCTAAAGAATTGATTATAAATGAAATTGCTCCACAATTGAATTTTTTTGATGTTAATGATCCTTTTACAGATGAATTAAAAAAAGAATTGGAAAATTTAAATTTAGATGAATTAACACCAATCGAAGCACTTCTTAAATTAAACGAATTAAAGAGGAAACTCTTATAAAGTCTAAACTCCATAAATTAGTTTTATATTTCAAAATTTATTATAAATTTGCATCCGCACATATAGTGCATGGTCTTTTAAATATTGCGAAAGTAGCTCAGGGGTAGAGCATCACCTTGCCAAGGTGAGGGTCGCGGGTTCAAATCCCGTCTTTCGCTCCATTACAACATAAGCTGAAGTGGTGGAATTGGTAGACACGTTGGACTTAAAATCCAATGGATAGTAATATCCGTGCGGGTTCAAGTCCCGCCTTCAGTACAAAACCCNCATCATATAGATGGGGGTTTTTTTATGAATTTGATTTATTAATTATTGAATTATATTAAATTCAATTCCTGAAATCTGAGCTTTCACTTCAGAGGAATCGTAACTTGATGATGTTGCCCTATAATTTAATTGAAAAGTATAATCTCCACTTGGTAGCCACTTAGGAAAAACATTTTGAACATCAACCGGTATAGAACCATTACCAAAAGAATTTTTTTAGCAATAATTAGAAAGGAATAATAATTTAGTTATTAACTTTTTTTAAAACTATTTAAACCTAGATTTTTTCTTTTTCTTCGATTTTTTTCTGTAACTAATTTTTTTTCTATCATTTCTTCTATCATTTCTTCTATCATTTCTTCTACTAGGTCTTTCTTCTTCTAAATCCATTGAGTTAAACAAAACAATATTATTTCCTCTAAAATCAATTTTTTTAATATTCGACGTTAATTCATCAGCAAAATCTTTGTCAATTTCAAAAAAAGTTTGATATCGATTCAGTTCAATTTTTCCGATTTCAATATCGTTAGATTTTAAAGCTCTATTAATAATCGAAATAATATCAATCGGTGTTGCTCTGTGTTTTCTTCCAATATTAATCGAAAATCCAGCCATGGATTTTTTGTTTCCTCTTTTTTTCTCTGGCCTCTTAGTTCTTTTAGATTGTAATTTATTAGCTTCCTTATAGTAATTTAAAAACCTGTTAAATTCCACTGAAACAAATCTTTTGACAAGCTCATCTCTATCAAGCCATTCAAGTCTTTTATGAATGTCTTTTAAAAAAGGTTTTATTTGTTTTTCATCAACTTCAACATTTTCAATTTTATCTATCATTTTATAAAGTTGATTGGAACAAATTTCCACCCCGGTAGGAACATCTTTACTTACAAATTTGATTCCTCCCTTTTTTTCAATTGATTTTATTTTTCTTCTTTCACTTTCATTTGAGATAGCAATTGAAATCCCGCTTTTTCCTGCTCTTGCTGTTCTACCACTTCGGTGGATATAAACTTCTGGATCATCAGGTAGTGAGTAATTAATTACGTGCGTTATATCATCTACATCTAAACCACGTGCAGCCACATCAGTTGCAATTAAAATTTGCAGTGACCTATTTCTAAATCTTTGCATGACTTCATCTCTTTGATTTTGAGATAAATCTCCATGAATAGCATCGGCATTATATCCTTCAGCCATAAATTTATTTGCAATATCTTTTGTATGCCTCTTTGTTCTACAGAATACGATGCCGTATATATTGGGATTATAATCTGCAATTCTTTTTAATGCTTCATATTTGTTCCTTGAACTAACATTATATATATGATGTTCAATATTTTTTGCACCAGAATTAATTTTGGATACACTGATTTCTTTTGCATCACTCATGTATCTTTTCGAAATATTTTTTACTTCCTTTGAAATAGTTGCTGAAAAGAGCATGGTTTGTCGATCGGCTCTTGTTCTTTCCAAAATAAAATCTAAATCGTCCTTAAAACCCATGCTTAACATTTCATCAGCTTCGTCCAATACCACCTTGTCAACCAATTCTAATTTTAAAACTTTTCTTCTGATTAAATCCTTGGTTCTTCCTGGAGTCCCAACAACAATATGAATCCCTTTATTTAAAGATTTAATTTGTGTTTCAATATTAGTCCCACCATAAACTGCTAAGATTTTTATTCCAGAAACATGTTTTGAGTAAGTTTCTAAGTCCTTACAAATCTGAATACAAAGTTCTCTTGTAGGGCATAATATTATAGATTGAACGTATTTATTTTTTAACTCGGTTTTTTGAATTATGGGTATCCCAAACGCCGCTGTTTTTCCTGTACCTGTTTGAGCTAGTGAAATTAAATCCCTATTTTCAGTTAATAAAAATGGTATTGATTGTTCTTGAACTTCAGTAGGATTGATAAAGCCCATCTCATTTAAACCTTTACATAAATCTTTTCCTACACCAATTTCTTTAAATTTTGACATAAAATATTTTATCGCTGCAAATGTCGACTATTTAATTCGGTAATCAATCAAAAAAAATAGATTAAAATTTTTTCATTTCGTTTTTTTATTTAAACAATAGATTGTTATATTTACATCAAATGAAAAAATTACAATTAAATATGTGGTGGTGGAAACATGAAATATTCTTTTCGTGAGATTATCGCTATATTTTAATTTAAAAAAAAGCTTATCATCACGATAAGCTTTTTTTTTTAATATTTAAATGAGAAGAAGAAATTAAAAATTATATAGTTAGTAATTAGTTTTAGTTTGTTTATTTAGTTATGTTTAATTAAGGGAGTAGTTTTTACTCCCTTTTTTATTTTTTTATCAGTTTTCTATACAGGTGATTATCAATTTTCAGTATGTAAGTGCCGCTACTTAAATAACTTAAGTCTAAAACTTGTTTGTTAAAACTTTCATAACTTTTTATTAAGACCCCAGACATATTATATAATTTAACATCTATTGGATAGTCAGATTTTATTTCTAAATAATCATCAAAAGGATTGGGAAAAAAATTGAATGAATTATTATCAATTTCATAATTTGAAAGTGCAGCATCAATAATTTTGTAAACACTTCCGTTAATTGATGCTATATAAAGTTCACCATTTATGTCCTCTCCAAAAGACACCCAACTACCGTTTATGTTTGGAAAGGCAAGGGACATATCCCAGCCATCGTTTTCGTTTTTTGAAAGTAATCCTACTTCACCGCTGCAATAATCAGCAAAAAAATAAACCCCATCCAGCCCTGAAATTTGATCTCCTCGATACACATATCCACCGGTAATTGAACACTTAAAGTCTCCACTACTGTAATGCGAATATGTTGAAACAGGAAAAGTTAGACCTTCGTCAGGACAACCAGATAGATTATAAGATTCATTGCCCTCATAACACCTCCATCCATAATTTACATTAGCAGGATTATTTTCAACCATATTAATCTCCTCAAATTCATTCTGGCCTACATCAGCAATCCATAAATCTCCATTTAGACTGTCAAAGGAAAATTTCCATGGGTTTCTTAGCCCAATACTCCAAATCTCATCACCAAAAGGATTATTTTCCGGGATTGAATATGCACCACTGTTTACATTTATTCTAAGCATCTTCCCCAATAACGATTCAGTATTTTGAGAATAATTTTGTGGATCCCCACCACTTCCACCATCACCCATTCCTATGTATAGATTTCCGTCTGGCCCAAAATTTATACAACCTCCGTTATGATTTGCGTATGGTTGATTAATTATAAGTAAAATAGTTTCACTGTCATTTGCGATATCCTGGTTTGTACTGACAGAAAATTTTGATATTGTTGTAGCACCATTATTATTTGTGTAATTAACAAAGAAAAACGGATTTTCAGGGTAATTTGGGTGAAATGCTAGACCTAGTAATCCTCTCTCATTAGCATTGGTAGACACCCTATCTTCAATATCTAAGAATGGTGTGGAATTTACACTTCCGTCCGGATTTAAAATTTTGATTTTTCCTGATTTTTCCACTACAAATAATCTTTCATCTCCGGCATTTTTAATTTCAACAGGACTATTAAAAGATGGACCAAAAGATTCTAAAATTACACTTTGTGAGAAGCTTGAATTATAACATAAAAATATCAGAGTTAAGTAGTTTATCAGTTTTTTCATTTTAAATCATTTAGTATTATTTTCACAGCACCCTTTTTTTTATCAAAATACTCTGTGCATTTTTTTGACATTTTTATCAATAAATTTTCGTTATCGATAAGTGATTCAATTGCATTATAAAACTCCTTATAATTTGAAATACTGATCATATTTCCGTTTTTAATCATCTCGGTTGCTTCATCAAATTTTTGATAGTTTTTACCGATAATTATTGGCTTAGAAAAGTATGCAGGTTCTAATGTATTATGTAATCCTTTTTTCCCCATGCCACCTCCGACATATGAAATCGAACTGTAATTATACAGAGCTGATAACATACCTATATTATCTATTATTAGGCAGGAGAATTCTTGCAGGTTAGCTTTTAATTTAATATCAGAGTAAAGAATTGATTCATCACCTAAATTTTTTTTTATTCTTTTAGGGTTATTAGAAATTTCATGAGGCGCAATAATGTATTTTATTTTTCTGTCAGAATTTTTAATATAACGTAGAATAATGTCTTCATCTTCCCCCCATGTGCTACCAAAGACAATACATGTCTTGTTATCTATAAATTTGCTGATATTATCAGAGGCTTTTTTGGTTAATTTTAGAATATCAGCATCAAATCTTAAATCACCACAAATGATTGTATTTTTATTTCCTATAGATTCAATTACTTTTTTAGAATTTTCATTTAATGTGTATATTGAATCAAACTGTTTAATCCCAGAATTAATTTTTAAAAGTTTTTTTAAGAAATTTGTTCTAAAATTACCACCCACAGAATAAACGTTTGACCCATTCAGTTTGGCATGTTTAATATAATTTGGCCAAACTTCATTTTTAATAAAAAATGTAGCTGTTGGTTTAATTATATTATAAAATTTAACACAATTTTTATCTGATGCCAGAGGAAGATATATAATACAATCAAATAAATCATTTTCTACATTTTCGTAACCTGACGGAGAAATGAACGAAAGTAAAAACTTGTGTTTTTCAAATCTCTTTTTAAGATTTTCGATTAACTTTTTTGACAGCAAATACTCTCCGTGAGATGCACAGTGAATATGTATAATCCTGTCACCTTTCTTAAAACAAAGATTCAGTTTTTTAAAACTATTTTTTCTCCCGATTATTCCTTTTTCAATTTTATTTGAAAAAGGGGCGCAGATGTATAATAGAGCTTCAAATATTTTAGTTAATAGAGAGTTAATATTATAAATTTTAAACAAAAGTAACCAAAAATTCAAAGTACTACATCCAAAGCTTATAACGCTGGTGTTAATATTGCATTTGGTTCTGATGCTGGTGTTTTCCCACACGGGGAAAATGCAAAAGAATTTAGATATATGAATGAAGCTGGTATTCCTGTTATTGAATGTCTTCAGGCCGCAACAATTGTAAATTCAAAAATTCTATCAATGGAATCTGAAATAGGTCAAATAAAAAAAGGTTTTATTGCAGATATTGTAGCAACTAAAATCAACCCAATTGATGACATTACTTCTTTGGAGAATGTACAATTTGTAATGAAGGAAGGTAAAATTTATAAAAATTAATGTTTCTTTTTGAAGCTAGAAATCAAAATTAAAATCATTCCTGACGTAACAGATAAGTCTGCAATATTAAAAATTCCTGTTTTTAAAACTCCTCCAAAATTTAAATAAAGAAAGTCGGTCACTGACCCATAAACAATCCTGTCAAAAATATTCCCGATACCACCACCAATGATTAATGAAAACCCAATAATTGAAGTTTTATCCAATGATTTATCAATATAGGTATAAAAAGTAATGGATACTAAAACTATAACAGGTAAAACAATTAACAATAAGACCCGTAGTGTTTCCGATAATTCACTCCCCATCCCTAAAAATGCTCCGGTATTTTCAACTTTTATCAAAGTAAACATATCGCCGATGATACTTTTTTCTGTATAACTTTCAAAGTTGTTTCTTACCCAAACTTTTGAAATTTGATCAGAGGCAATACTTAATAAAACAATTATTGTTATTAATATGTTACGTTTTCTTTTATTAATCATTGTCTAAATTTAGTGAACCTGCCTCTATATCCCTATTAATTTTCCTAACCAGGCCTTGTAAAACTTTTCCAGGCCCAACTTCTATAAATTCACTTGCACCATCATTAATCATATTATTGACTGATTGAGTCCATCTTACAGGGCTAGTGAGTTGAGAAATTAAATTTTCTTTTATTTCATTTTCTGTTGACAAAGCAAGCCCACTAACATTTTGGTATATTGGACAAATTGGATTTGAAAAAAGAGTTTTGTTAATAGCATTCTCAAGTTCTTTTTTTGCTTCTTCCATTAAAGGAGAATGAAATGCTCCACCAACAGCTAACAAAAGTGCACGTCTAGCACCAATTTCTTTTAACTTTTCACACGCTATTTTTATAGAATTTAATTCACCTGAAATAACCAATTGACCAGGACAATTATAATTTGCAGCTACAACAGTACCATTAATTTCTCCACAAATCTTTTCAACAATATTATCTTCCAGACCCAAAACAGCTGCCATTGTTCCTGGATTATTTTCACAAGCTTTTTGCATAGCATTAGCTCTGATTGAAACTAATTTTAACCCATCTTCAAAGGAGATTGATTTATTTACAACTAATGCTGAAAATTCTCCTAACGAATGGCCTGCAACCATCTCAGGTAATATTCCGTTTTCTTTACTTAAGGCTAATATAACTGAGTGTAAAAAAATTGCTGGCTGAGTTACCGAGGTTTCTTTTAAATCTTCAGCAGAACCATCAAACATAATATCACTTATTCTAAATCCTAAAATTTCATTTGCAATATTAAATAAATCATGTGCGGTTTTTGAGTTTTCAAATAAATCCTTACCCATCCCTGGAAATTGAGCTCCCTGCCCCGGAAAAATATATGCTTTCATTATTTAATTTTAATATAAGTTTTATATGTGAATGAAAATTGATGTCTTTCATCTTTTTCATTAAATTTCTCATTAATAAGTTCCCATTTATCCTCATCAATTTTTGGGAAAAAAGTATCAGCTTTAAATTCTTCATGAACCCTTGTAAGTTCAATTTTATCACCTAGGTCCATGGCTAATTTATAAATTTGTCCACCTCCTATAATAAAAGGATTTTCATCATCACCTGTTTCTCTTATAGCATCTTCAAAGTTATTTACAACTGTAACTTCATCAGAAAAGGAAATATTTTTATTTCTAGAGATAACAATGTGTTTTCTGTTTGGTAACAACCCAGGAAATGAATCAAAAGTTTTTCTTCCCATTATGATGCTGTGTCCAGAGGTTAATTTTTTAAATCTTTTTAGGTCATTGGGTAAACTCCAAATAAGGTCATTGTCTTTACCAATTGCATTATTTTCAGCAGCAGCAACAATAATAGTAATAGATTTTTTCATTAAAATAAATTAAACGGCAACTTTACCTTTTATATGCGGATGAGGGTCGTAATTTTCCAAAATGAAATCTTCAAATTTAAAGTCAAAAATATTTTTAACCTCATTATTTATTTTAATAGTTGGTAATTTCCTGGGCTCTCTAGTCAATTGTAATTTCATCTGGTCGAAATGATTGCTGTAAATATGGGCATCACCAAATGTATGAATGAAATCACCAGGATCTAAGTCACAAACCTGAGCTATCATGAGGGTTAATAATGAATAGGAAGCAATATTAAATGGAACACCAAGAAAAATATCTGCACTTCTTTGATATAATTGACATGAAAGCTTTCCATTAATAACATGAAATTGAAAAAAAGCATGACAGGGGGGTAAAGCAGCTTTTCCGTTCGAAATATTGGATTCAAATGATTTAGAAGTATCAGGTAAAACAGACGGATTCCAAGCTGAAATTAAGTGCCTTCTGCTACTTGGATTATTTTTTAAATCGTTAATCAAATTTGATATCTGATCAATTCCATCATTATTCCAATTTCTCCATTGAAAGCCATAAACTGGACCAAGATCACCGTTAGAATCAGCCCAAGCATTCCAAATATTTACACCATTATCCTTTAAGTATTTTATGTTTGTATCACCATTTAAGAACCATAAAAGTTCATAAATAATTGATTTTAGATGCAGTTTTTTGGTTGTAACCATTGGAAATCCATCTGTAAGATTGAATCTCATTTGATATCCAAATATACTTTTGGTGCCAGTTCCGGTTCTATCTTCTTTTAGTTCTCCATTTTCAAGAACATGTTTAACTAAATCTAAATATTGTCTCATAAAATACAGTTAGTAAAAATAATTAATAGTGAGAATCTTAATTAAAAAGAAAACTAAAAGTTATTAACTTTTTAGCCAATAATCATACCTGCAATAGTTGCTGATAAAAGAGAAGCTAAAGTACCACCAATTAGTGCTTTAAATCCAAACTTTGAAAGATTTTTTCTTTGTTTAGGTTCAAGGGCTCCAATTCCACCAATTTGAATTCCTATAGAAGCAAAATTTGCAAAACCACACAGCATATAAGTAGCAATTATTATTGATTTCTGATAATTCAAATGAATTAAATTTGTTGCATCTTTTAAATCTGATAACTGTATGTATCCGATAAATTCACTTGCTGCTAATTTTATTCCTAATAGTTGCCCCATGAGTGTAATATCTTCATTAGCAACCCCTATTAACCACATAACTGGAGCAAAAATATATCCCAATATTAATTCTAAAGACAATTCAGAGTAAACAGTTCTGTTACTGATCCAATCGTTTAAATTTGTTAGATCACCAAAACCACTTAATATATAATTGATTAATGCAATGAAGGCGATAAATACTAAAAGCATCGCAGCAATATTAGCAGCTAACTTTAAACCTTCTGATGTTCCTATAGAAATAGCATCTAAAAAATTTGAACCTATTTTATCTTGAGATACTTTAATATTTGAATCAATTTTTTCTGTTTCCGGATAAAGAATTTTAGAAATTACAATTGCACCAGGTGCAGCCATGACTGATGCGGTTAAAAGATGTTTTGCATAATAAACCTTAAGCTCTGGATCATCTCCACCAAGAAAACCAATATAAGCAGCTAGTACACCTCCTGCGACTGTAGCCATTCCTCCAATCATCACCAGCAATATTTCTGATTTAGACATTTTTTCAAGATATGCTTTAATCATCAGCGGAGATTCGGTTTGACCAAGGAATATATTTCCTGCCACACTTAAACTTTCTGGACCAGAAACTCCTAAAAGTTTTGATAATAGTAGGGCCATTAATCTTACTATTTTTTGTATAATTCCAAGATAGAATAAAATAGATGTTAATGCAGCAAAGAATATTACAGTAGGTAAAATGGAAAAAATAAATACATTTCCAAAATTTTCTGCACTCACTAAATCACCAAATAAAAATTTCGTGCCCTCCATTGTGAAATCAAGAATTTTAACAAAAACCTTTCCTGCACTTTCAAAAATCATCTTAACCCAAGAAATTTTTAGAACTGCAACCGCAAGAATAAGTTGAAGAAGTAACCCTGTCGATGCGGTTTTCCAGTTAATTGCTTTTTTATTACTTGAAAGCAGATAAGTTGTTAAAATTAAAAATGATATACCTAAGAAACCTCTAAGAAATCCTTCAAGAGTAAACCCGTTACTGGGAACTATATTTTGCTCTTGTGCAAAAACAAAAGTATTTGCAGAAATAAAAAACAAGCTTGTTAAAATTATATTTTTTTTATCTGTTAGAAATTTCATCTCTTATTTTTGCTGCTGATTCATAATTTTCATTTTGAACAGCAATTTTTAATAATTCCTCTAATTCTTTTTTTGACCTTTCTTTAAGATCATCAATTGTTGTTGTTTCAGGTTTTTCATTTGAAAACAACTCTTTAAGCAAAGATTTTTCATCAATTTCTCTTTCAATTTTTAATAAAACTCCAGCTTTTTTAAGAATATTTTCATAGGTATATATTGGTGCTTCAAATCTTATAGCCAAGGCGATAGCATCACTAGATCTTGAATCTATTACTTCTTCGATCCCATCTCTTTCACAAATAACACTAGAGTAAAAAACCCCATCAACAAGTTTATGAATAATTACCTGTTTAATTTTAATGTCAAATCTTTCACAAAAATTTTTGAATAAATCGTGAGTTAATGGCCTCGGAGGTTTGATTTCTTTTTCAATTGCAATAGCAATTGATTGCGCTTCATTGGTTCCAATTACAATCGGTAATTTTCTTTCACCTTCAATTTCACTTAAAATTAATGCGTAGGCACCATTTTGAGTTTGACTATATGAAATTCCGTTAATTAATAATTGAACAAGATTCATAATGTAAAACTAGTATTATGTTTTAAGTAAAAAAAATAAACTCTAATCATTTGCTGATTTAAATTCTTTCAGCTTATCAATTAGTTTAGGAACAACATCAAATGCATCTCCAACAATTCCATAGTCAGCTGCTTTGAAAAAAGGAGCATCAGGATCTGTATTTATCACAACTTTTACTTTAGATGAATTAACTCCAGCCAAATGTTGAATTGCACCTGAAATTCCAATAGCAATATATAAATTGGATGAAACAGGTTTTCCTGTTTGTCCAACATGTTCGCTATGGGGTCTCCAGCCCAAATCTGAAACAGGNTTTGAACANGCTGTAGCTNCACCTAAAACNTCAGCTANATTTTCAATGAGATGCCAATTTTCNGGNCCCTTNAANCCTCTTCCNCCAGAAACAACAATATCNGCATCNGCGATTGTGACTTTATTTGATGTTTTTTCAANAGAAGATACTTTATTTCTTCTTTCTGAAATGTTAAAATTAAANTNTGAAATTTCAGTTTNTGTAGGATTTTCCTTTANNCCAAAAGAATTTTTTGAAACGGCCAAAATACTATTACTTTTAGTTATTTCTACAGTCTCAAAAGCCTTATTTGTNAATGTNTTTCTCACAACAACTAAATTATTATCCTTAACCGGTATTGAAATTATATTAGTGACGTAGCCTGCATCAATTTTTACCGAAAGTATNCCNCCAATGTATTTTGAGTTTGAACTCGAGCTNAAGACAAGCATACTACAATTCTCACTCTTGAAAACATCACTTATACAATCNGAATAAATTCCAGNATCAAAATTTTTTAGCTCNTCNTTTTCTGAGTTAATTATTTTTTTAACTCCATAATCAGATAATTTTTCAGGATTTTTTGAATTAAAACATATTGCCTTNACACTNCCTCCAGTTTGAGATGAAATCTCATATGCATAGGANGCAATTTCAAAAGCATCTTTTTTAAAATTACCCTTATCATCAGTTTCTGCNAAAATTAGTATATCCATATTATATTGCCTTTGCTTCGTTGTGTAATAAATCGATTAGNTTATCTATTTCATCTGCCGAAANGAGAGTTACTTCNNCTTTAGGNAGNGGTTTTTCAAAACTTTTAGAGTTTGTNGATTGNTAATCTTCGTTAACCTCAACTACTTCAAGTTCTTTTTTTCTTGCCATCATAATTCCCCTCATGTTGGGAATTCGNAAATCACTTTCTTCAACTAGCCCTTTTTGTCCNCCTATAATCAATGGTAATTTTGTCGAAATATTTTCTTTACCTCCTTCAATTTCNCGAGANGCCTCAACTGAATCACCAGAAATATTCAAATCAATGCATTTATCAATAAAGTTAATNTCTGTAAATGCAGATATCATTCCAGGNACCATTCCNCCATTGTAATCAATCGACTCTCTTCCTGCAATAATTAAATCATANGANTTGTTTGANATATAATTTGAAATATACTTAGCAACAGAATACCCATCTTTAGGATNGTGATTGATTCTTATTGCTTTGTCTGCACCAATCGCAAGTGCTTTTCTAAGTGTTGACTCTGTATCNGAAAGNCCAACATTGANNANATGGACAACAGCATTATTTTTTTCTTTAAACCAAATAGCTCTTGTTAACCCGAATTCATCATTTGGATTTATAACAAATTGAACACCAGTTTTATCAAAAACAGTGTTNTTTTCAGAGAAATTTATCTTTGATGTTGTGTCTGGAACATGACTAATACAAACAAGAATTTTCATAATAANTGAATTGAAAAGTTGTTTATCAAAGTTACTAATTTGAGAAATAAAAATCTGTGATTAGTAAATATTTTTAACTTAATTAATGTTTAATTTTAACCGCTTTATTATTTTTGTCAAAAATTACATTTTATGAGGACTATTCAATTTAGAGAAGCTGTCTGTGAGGCAATGAGNGAGGAAATGAGAACTGACGAAAGTATCTTTCTTATGGGTGAAGAAGTTGCTGAATACAATGGTGCTTACAANGCATCAAAAGGTATGCTTGATGAATTTGGACCAAAAAGAGTTATTGATACTCCAATTTCTGAACTTGGATTTGCTGGTGTAGCAATTGGTTCAACCATGACTGGGAACAGACCTATTGTCGAATATATGACTTTTAATTTTTCTCTTGTTGGAATAGATCAGATTATTAATAATGCCGCAAAGATTAGACAAATGTCTGGCGGTCANTTTAATTGTCCAATCGTTTTCAGAGGNCCTACGGCATCTGCTGGACAGTTAGCTGCAACTCATTCTCAAGCTTTTGAAAATTGGTTTGCAAATACTCCAGGTNTAAAGGTTATNGTTCCNTCTAACCCATATGATGCTAAAGGTTTNTTGAAATCAGCAATACGTGACGATGATCCTGTAATTTTCATGGAAAGTGANCANATGTATGGNGATAAAGGTGAGGTGCCNGANGGTGANTATACAATTCCNATAGGNGTTGCNGATATTAAAAGAGAAGGAACTNATGTTACAATTGTATCATTTGGAAAGATTATAAANGAAGCATANAAGGCAGCTGATGAATTAGACAAAGAAAATATTTCATGTGAAATAATTGACCTNAGAACNGTTNGGCCAATGGATCATGAAACAATTCTTAANTCNGTAAAAAANACAAATAGGCTTGTTATTTTGGANGAAGCATGGCCTTTNGGAAANGTTGCAACTGAGATTACTTACCNNGTTCAATCACAAGCTTTTGATTATTTGGATGCTCCNATTGAAAAAATTAATACAGCTGATACNCCTGCTCCTTATTCACCCGTTTTACTGAAAGAGTGGCTTCCTAANAGTGAAGATGTAATCAAAGCAGTTAAAAAGGTATTNTACAAATAATCCGTGAGTTTTNCGTAATTAACTCTATTTCACTATTTTTGCCAACTAATTAAAAAAATTAACTATGGATNCAATGATGATATACATGCCAATAATCATGTCTGCTTTNGGTTTAGCTTATGTTTTTNTAAGAAGATCTTGGGTTATGAAACAAGATGCCGGAGACGGAAAGATGAAAGAAATTTCTGATCATATTTATNAAGGTGCTCTNGCTTTTTTGAATGCTGAATATNGATTATTATCNGTNTTTGTATTGNTNGTAAGTGNTGTTNTAGCAGGTATTTCCTTTATTGTACCNACAACACATATNTTAATAGTAGTTTCNTTTATTTTTGGAGCATTTTTCTCTGCTTATGCTGGAAACATAGGNATGAAGATNGCNACNAAAACNAATGTAAGAACAACTCAAGCTGCTAAAACATCATTACCAAATGCATTNAAAATTTCTTTTGCTGGAGGAACAGTAATGGGATTAGGNGTNGCTGGNTTAGCTGTTTTNGGNTTGACTNCTTTNTTTATAATATTCTTNAATTATTTTATGGNTGGAGTATGGTCAGCTACTGATTATGGATCNGCAAGTGATACNATGACAGTNGTTCTTGAAACATTNGCAGGNTTTTCNNTAGGAGCTGAATCTATTGCTTTATTTGCNAGAGTTGGTGGTGGNATTTATACAAAAGCTGCNGATGTTGGAGCAGATTTAGTAGGNAAAGTTGAAGCTGGTATNCCNGANGATGACCCGAGAAATCCNGCTACTATTGCTGANAANGTTGGAGATAATGTNGGAGATGTTGCTGGTATGGGAGCTGATCTTTTTGGTTCATATGTAGCAACAGTGCTCGCAGCTATGGTTCTTGGAAATTATGTAATTTCAGACATGGGTGGTTCAATTAATGATACTTTTGGTGGAATTGGACCCATTTTATTACCTATGGCTATTGCTGGTATTGGTATTATAATCTCATTGATTGGTACTTTATTCGTTAAAATAAATTCTAACGACGCTAAAGAGGCTGAAGTTATGGGAGCTCTTAATAAGGGTAATGGAATTTCAATTTTATTAGTCGCTATTTCATGTTATTTGCTGGTTGAATATATGCTTCCAAAAACTCTAAATATGGAATTTTTTGGTGAAGGTTTAAAAGAAATTTCTTCTATTAACGTATTCTTTGCTACTCTAACTGGTTTAATCGTTGGTTGGTTTATTTCAGCTATCACTGAATATTATACAGGACTAGGAAAAAAACCTGTTCTTGAAATTGTTCAAAAATCAAGCACGGGTGCAGCCACTAATATTATTGCTGGTTTAGCAACTGGAATGATTTCTACTTTTGGATCCGTGATATTATTTGCAGCTGCAATTTGGGCTGCTTATGCATTTGCTGGATTTTACGGGGTAGCACTGTCTGCTTCAGCTATGATGGCAACAACTGGCATGCAATTAGCAATTGATGCCTTTGGACCAATTTCAGATAATGCTGGAGGGGTTGCAGAAATGAGTGGTCAAGATCCAATCGTTAGAGAAAGAACAGACATTTTAGACTCAGTTGGTAACACTACCGCTGCAACTGGTAAAGGATTCGCGATTGCATCTGCAGCGCTTACTTCTCTTGCTTTATTTGCAGCGTATGTAACATTTACCGGAATTGAGGGTATAAATATATTTAAGGCGCCAGTTCTTGCAATGTTATTTATTGGAGGAATGGTTCCAGTGGTGTTTTCAGCATTAGCTATGAATGCTGTTGGAAAAGCTGCTATGGAAATGGTTTATGAAGTAAGAAGACAGTTTAAAGAAATTCCTGGAATTATGAAGGGTAAAGCGAAGCCTGAATATGATAAATGTGTTGACATCTCTACAAAAGCATCTCTTAGAGAAATGATGTTACCTGGAATATTAACCATTGGAACACCGATAATTATTACAGTTTTACCAATGTTATTTGGATTAGATTACCAGTTAATCGCTGAAATGCTTGGCGGATATATGGCAGGAGTTACTGTTAGTGGAGTTCTTTGGGCAATATTTCAAAATAATGCTGGAGGTGCCTGGGATAATGCAAAAAAATCTTTTGAGGCAGGAGTTGAAATAAATGGAGAAATGACTTACAAAGGTTCTGAAGCTCACAAAGCGTCTGTTACTGGAGATACTGTTGGTGATCCTTTTAAAGACACTTCTGGACCATCAATGAATATTTTAATAAAACTTACTTGTTTGATCGGTCTTGTAATTGCTCCGATATTAGGAGGTCATGGAACCCATGACGTCGAAAAAAAATCATCTGTAAATTATATATATGATGCTACATATCTTGATACATTTGAAATGGGTGATGAAGATAAGGTAATAATTGTACAATCTATGGTGAGAGATTTAATAGCTAAAGATTACACTAAAGTTGTTGACTATCTTTCAGAAGATGTTGTTTTTAATCTTTCTGATGGTTCATCAATTATAGGTAAGGAATCTGCCATTAAATATATTACAGAGACATATTCTGAAGTTGGTATTGAAGATTATAGTGTAGCCGTTAACCTTGCAGTTACAGGTGATAATGGTGATGAATGGGTTTTACTATGGGATGAAGGAAACATTATTGAATCAAACGGTGAATCAACAATTAAAAGCTGGATGGAATCTTTCCGTTTTGATGGAGATAAAATTAATTTTATTAATATGTATTCCAAATAGACAATAAAAAAATCCTCATATTAGGCTTTTTTTATTTCATCTTTTTATCAATCAATGAGATAACCTCTCTGAGGTCATCTTTATTTTCAACAAAATCTAAATCGTCTATATCAATAATTAATAATGTACCTTTTTTATAATTGTGAATCCAAGCTTCGTATCTTTCATTTAACCTACTTAAATACTCAATGCTTATAGAATTTTCATACTCACGTCCACGTTTGTGAATTTGTGATACAAGATTTGGAATGGAACTTCTTAAATATATTAAAAGATCAGGAGCTGCGACATTCTCTTCCATCAAATCAAACAATGACCTATAGTTTTCAAAATCACGATTGGTCATCAGACCCATCGCGTGTAAATTAGGCGCAAAAATGTTTGCATCTTCATAAATAGTTCTGTCTTGAATGACATTTTTATTTTTATCATGAATTTCTTTTACTTGCCTAAATCTGCTATTTAAAAAATAAATTTGAAGATTAAAGCTCCACCTTTCCATCTGATTATAAAAATCATCTAGGTAAGGATTCTTAACTACATCTTCTAATTGCTTGTTGAACTTATAATGTTTAGCCAGAAGCTTTGTCAATGTAGTTTTTCCGGCACCAATATTTCCCGCTATTGCTATGTGCATTTTAGTTACTTAAAATTAAATATTTGTTTAAATGATCCTTGTCATAAATATACAAGGTTTCATTGATTACGAAAAAATCTTTTACAAATAATTTTTCAAGTTTAATTTTTGTGAATAATTCTTTGTCATTTTCTAAATGATACAATTCTGATTCATTCGAAAGTAAAATATCATTTTTATAAAATCCTATTTTTGTGTACGCAAATCTATTTTCTTTTTTAAAAATTATTAAACCGTTATAATTTATTTTATAAAGGTGTTTTTCTGTTAAAGCCCACAAATAATTATAATTACTTTTCATGTCAATTAAATTCCCATCAATTTGAGTTTGGACGTTATCAATAAAAACTTGATTAAAAAAATCAAATTTTTTTATACTCATGTCTGACTCGTCATAAACCCAGACATCATTCTCATTTGCAGATGATATATTAGAGATTTCAAAGATGGATGAGGCTTTATTAAACTGAACTCTTGTTATTTCGTTTAAATAATTATCTAAAATTACTAGGGTATTAAAAGCCGGGTACCATACTTTTAATTTGAAGTTATTATAAAAATCAACTTTATTCAAAAGACCTAATGAAGAATCTGAAAAAATAAAATTCTTATTTTTTCTTAATTTATCCCCTTCCAAAAAATAAGATTCTCCCAGATTATCAACCCAAATTAATTGATTGCTATTATCGTAACTAATCCTGTCAATTTTATCTAAAGTAATTTGATTGTGAGCAGAAAAATAATTTAAAAAAACAAAAAGGAACAATAATTGTGTTCTCATAATGTCAATGTACAAAAATATTATGATTAATTTAACTCCATATTAACAGTTGATTTGGTGTGTAGTTTCTAAATTTAAAACAAAAAAATATGAATAAAATCCTTTACTTATTTATTCTTTTATTTCCCTTAACAATTAGTTCTCAGGACTTTCAAGGTCAGGCCTTTTATAAGACACAAACATCCATGGATTTTGGATCATGGGGAGATAGAATGTCCGCTGAACAAAAAAAATCAATGAAAGAAAGAATGAAACCTTTTTTAGAACCAGTTTACATATTAACCTTTGACAAGACTAAATCTGTTTATCAGCAAGAGGAAAGGCTAGATGCACCAGGAAGTGGTGGTGGCAGAGGATGGGGAAGAATGTGGGCATCTGCCGGTGGTCCGGTTTTTAAGGATATTTCAACAAAAAAATCACTGCAAAGTACAGAGTTTATGGGTAAAAAGTTTTTGATTTCAAACGATGCAAATAAAATCAAGTGGGTTATGCAAAAAGAACAGAAGATGATTGGTAATTATCTATGTTTTAAAGCGACGGCACAGGTAAAAAAACCAAAAACAATGACTAGTGTTTGGAGGAAAGCCGAAAAAGAGTCAAAAGAAACTAAAGATAATAAGATTAAGAAAAAAAGTTCAGTTGATAACACTAATAAAAAAGTCGAAGAGCTGAATGAAGTAGTTGTTAACGCAGAAGTTGAAACTATTACGGCGTGGTATACTCCTCAAATTCCCGTAAGCCATGGTCCTGCTGAATATGGTGGTCTTCCGGGTCTAATTTTAGAACTTATAACAGATAAAACAGTTATGTTATGTACTAAAGTTGTTATGAATCCGGAAAAAAGAATTCAGATTTCAGAGCCAACTAAAGGTGAATTTGTGTCAAGATCCGAGTTTGAAAATATTGTCGAGGTAAAAACAAAAGAAATGAGAGAAATGTGGAGAGGTGGAAGATCTAAATCAATAAGAAAAAACTAAGTTTCAAATGAATAGAAGTGATTTAAAATTGTTTAATAGTTTTCTGTTTTCAGATTTTAAATACTTGATGGCGTATTCTATTCCCTTGACAGCATTAATCGGAATTTATTTTGAAGGTTATTGGTTATTTATAACGCCTGCCTACATATTTATTATTATTCCGATTGTAGAATTCATTCTTACAACCCTAGGAATTGACAAACTAGAAACAAAAAGGTCAGAAAAGGCAATTCATTGGATTTTTGATATTATGCTTTATTTGAATATTCCAATTGTGTTTGGATTACTATTTTTTTCGCTTAAAAAAATTATAATCTATGATTATTTTTCACTAGAATTTATCGGTTCACTACTCACAGTCGGCTTGGTTATAGTTTCTAATGGAATCAATGTAGCTCATGAATTATGTCATAGGACTAAAACATATGAAAGGTTTTTAGGGAAATTCCTTTTAATACCATCTCTCTATATGCATTTTTATTTAGAGCACAACTTTGGCCACCATTTAAATGTTGCAACAAAAGAGGATCCTGTAACTGCAAAATATAATGAGCCAATATATTCTTTTTGGATAAGTGCTATTCGGGGAGAGCTCTTAAGTGCTATAAAAATTCAGAAGAATAGATTATCAAAGAAAAAAATTTCATTTTTTTCAATTTATAATGATATGTTTTGGTATGCTATAATTCAACTGTCATATTTACTTTTGATTCTCTTTCTGTTTTCGTTAAAAGGATTGGTATTCTGTCTACTCGCTGCTCTTTTTTCAATTATAATGTTTGAAAGTGTTAATTATATTGAACATTATGGATTACTTAGAAAAAAATTACCATCTGGAAGATATGAGAGAGTTCAACAGAAACACTCATGGAATTCAAATCACATTCTTGGGAGAATAGTTCTATATGAATTGACAAGGCATAGTGATCACCATAGGATAGCCGAAACTGAATATCAAAACTTGAGCTCGATTGATGATTCCCCGCAATTACCTTATGGTTATCCAACAAGTATTTTACTTTCTTTTGTTCCGGTGATTTGGTTTAAATTAATGAATCCTAGGGTTCCTAGGGACATGTATGAACTATCATTAAAAAATTAAATAATGAAAAAATATACTATAATTCTTTTTTTACTAATAAGCTCAATGACATTTTCTCAAATAAAGATGAGTGGTAAGGTTACCGATAGTTTAGGCACTCCTCTAGAATTGGCTAACATAATTCTTATTGATTCTGAATCAAATACTCTTGAGACTTTTGCCATGTCAGACAATCAAGGGGTTTATAAGTTAAATTTAAAGAAAAATAATAATTATAATCTCCAAGTTAGCTATATAGGGATGGCTACATTTTCTCAAACATTTAAATCAGGGGAAACTGATTTAGCTAAAGACTTTTTGCTTAGATCTGACAACCAGCTAGATGCTGTTGAATTGACTTATGAAATGCCAGTAGTAGTTAGTGGTGACACGCTTGTTTATGATGCCGATTCTTTTAAAACTGGAACAGAGAGAAAGCTTGAAGATGTCTTAAAAAATCTACCTGGAGTTGAGGTTAATGACGATGGTGAAATAGAGGTTGAGGGGAAAGCTGTCACAAAAATTATGGTTGAAGGAAAAGATTTTTTTGATGGTGATTCTAAAATTGCTTCGAAGAATATTCCTTCAAAAGCTGTTGATAAGGTTCAAATTTTAAAGAATTATGCAGAAGTTGGTCAACTTAGTTCAGTTCAAAATAATCAGGAGAATATTGCAATTAATATTAAGTTAAAAAAAGGAAAAGATAAATTTTGGTTTGGAAATATACTTGCAGGTGCAGGTGAATCACCTGGTTATACACAAAATCAAAAGCTGGACTTGCACATTTTTCAACCAAAGCTTTTTTATTACAGCCCAACCTACAGTATAAATGTTATTGGCGATCTGAACAATATTGGTGAACAGGCCTTTACAAGAAGAGATTATTGGAATTTTTCAGCAGGCTTTAACAGACCAAGTGGAAAAAGCGGTACAAATATTTCTCTTGGAAACAATAATCTTAGTTTTTTACAGCTTCAAAATAATAGAGCAAAGGATATTAATACTGAGTTTGTTGCAATAAACTCAAGCTATTCACCAGATAAGAAAATTGACTATTCTGCCTTTTTAATTCTGACAAATAGTGAGACTGAGATACAACAAAATAACAGCACTCAATATGTTGGTTTACCTCAAAATATTCCAGATGAATATACCCAAACAAACACTTCTCAAATTAGTGAGCTTGGAATTGGTAAGTTTTCATTAAAATATATCCCAAATGTCAATAATCAGCTTGATTACGAGATTTTAGGCAGATTAACAAATGAATCTCAAGATCAAAATTATTTATCTTCTGTTATTGGAGCTATTGATCAATTAGATGATGCTGAAACATTTAGTATAAATCAGAACCTGAATTATTATTACACACTTAATGAAAAAAATATTTTTGCTTTAGAAGCCCAACATTTAATCAAGGATGAAGATCCTTTTTATAATGCTATTTTGGAAAATAACGAGAACTATCAAACTACAGCTACTGGACTAGGACTGGATAATTCTCTTCCCTTTTATAATATTGCTCAGGAAAAAAAGGTTAAGTCAAACCAACTAGATGCTAAAGTTGATTACTGGAATATTATAAATAAAAAGAGCGATATTAATTTGACTTTTGGAACAATTTACAGTAAGCAGGAATTTGGCTCAGATATTTTTCAGTTTCTCTCCAGTTCAAGTGATGAAATATATAATCCAACTCCTATAATAATTAATGGTACAGATTATAATGATGTTAGGTATGTGTTTAATGACATTTATTTGGGATTACATTATAGATTAAAAACTGGAAAATTTACAATCAGCCCAGGATTTACAGCTCATTCATACAATTCTGAAAATTCTCAGAATGAGGCTTTTGACGCTGGATTTATAAATTATAAAAAATCATTTTTTAAACTCCTTCCTGATTTTAATATGATTATTCAACTGAAGGACAGCGAGACACTCAGGTTAAATTATGCAATGAGAACACAATTTACAGATGTTAGTAAAATTGCTAGAGGACTAGTATTAAATAACTACAACTCAATTTTTATCGGCACACAGGATTTACAAAATGCAATTTCGCATAATATAAGTTTAAACTATTATAGTTTTAACCTTTTTAATTATACAAATGTATATGCTGGAATCAACTACAATAAATCTATTGATCAAATAAGAAATCTAACTAGTTTTGAAAGTGTAATTGCTACAAGTAGTCCCTTTAATTCTGGATTCGCGGATGAAAATATATCCGCATTCGGAAGATATCAAAGATCTTTTGGTAAGATAAGAGGAACTTTAGGGACAAACTTTAATTTATCTAAATTTAATCAATTTATACAGGACACCTCAAGGCCAAGCTTAAACGAAACTTTCTCTCAAAACTATAATGCCTCTGTGAGGACTTTATTTAAGAATGCTCCCAACTTCGAAGCCGGTATGAAGTACTCGGTAAGTGAAACAAATATTGGAGATTTAGAAACTAAGTATTTCACAGAAAGTCCATTTATTGAAATAGATGCACTTATATTAAAATCATTTACTTTCAGATCAAATTATTCCACGACCAAGTTCAAAGATCAAAATTCAATTATTAACGATTATGAATTTTTTGATGCAGCTATTTCTTACAGAAGGGATAAGGACAGTAAATGGGAGTTTGAATTAAGAGCAACTAACTTATTGGATACAAAATCCCAAAGTCAATCAAATGTATCTAATATCTCTGTTAGTACCAATGAATACTTTATTCAACCAAGATTTATCACATTAAGACTAATTTATAGTCTTTAAGTTTTCTGAATAATTCTTTTTTTAATTGAAGAAAAAGTTTTTCTTTACAGATTAGATTATCTATTTAAATTTATTTACATAGGTAATTTTCTTTTTTACAGATGGAAAAATTAAATAAATATAGTTCCTCGATTACACAGGATAATTCACAACCTGCTGCACAGGCAATGTTGTATGCTATTGGATTCTCAGATGAAGATTTTAATAAACCTCTGATAGGAATTGCAAGTACTGGATACGAAGGCAACCCTTGTAACATGCATCTTAATAATATAGCTTTAGACGTAAAATCGGGAGTTAATAGTATCGATTTTGTTGGCTTAATTTTTAATACAATCGGAGTAAGTGATGGAATTTCTATGGGAACACCAGGAATGAGATATTCTTTACCGTCCAGAGATATAATTGCAGATTCTGTTGAAACAGTTGTACAAGCGATGAGTTATGATGGTTTAATCACCGTTGTTGGTTGTGATAAAAATATGCCAGGTGCACTGATGGGAATGATAAGATTGAATAGACCATCAATTTTACTATATGGGGGGACAATTGATTCTGGCTGCCACAAAAAGAAAAAATTAGATATTGTTTCTGCGTTTGAAGCATGGGGAGAGAAAGTTTCAGGATCAATTGACAATAAAGAATACAAAGAAATTATCAAAAAATCATGTCCTGGGTCTGGAGCATGTGGAGGAATGTACACTGCAAATACTATGGCTTCGGCTATTGAAGCAACAGGTATGTCTTTACCATTTTCTTCTTCAATTCCTGCCAACAATAACACAAGAAATAAAGTTTCAATTGACACAGGAAAGTCGATGAAGAAACTAATTGAGGCTGATATTAAACCATTAGATATAATAACCAAAAAATCAATAGAAAACGCTATAACAACTGTTGTTGCTCTAGGAGGATCAACAAATGCAGTTTTACATTTTCTTGCAATTGCAAGAGCTGCAAAAATTGATTTTACACTTGATGATTTTCAAAGAATTAGTGAAAAAACTCCCTTTATTGCCGATTTAAAACCTAGTGGAAAGTATCTAATGGAAGATTTACATGATATCGGAGGAATTCCTGTTGTACTTAAATATTTACTCAAAAAAGGTTTTTTACATGGCGATTGTTTAACCGTAACTGGAAAAACCTTGAAGGAAAATTTAGATAATGTTGCAAATATAAGTTTTGAACAAGATGTAATTAGATCATTTGAAAACCCCATAAAAGAAACAGGTCATATAAGGATATTATACGGAAATTTAGCTAGAGAAGGAAGTGTTGCTAAAATAACCGGAAAGGAAGGGCTTCATTTTAGCGGTACAGCAAATGTATTTGATTCTGAAGCACAAGCAAATATTGGCATAAAAAATGGGAGTGTTAAAAAGGGTGATGTTGTGGTAATCAGATATGTGGGTCCAAAGGGTGGCCCTGGAATGCCAGAAATGTTAAAGCCAACTGCTGGAATTATGGGTGCTGGTTTAGGAAAAGATGTTGCGTTAATTACAGATGGAAGATTTTCAGGTGGAACACACGGTTTTGTTGTTGGTCATATAACCCCTGAAGCACAGGTGGGTGGAAATATTTCTATTGTTAAAAATGGAGATAAAATATCAATTGATGCTGAAAGTAATACTATAACGTTACATGTTTCCGATAAAGAATTAGCAACAAGGAGAAAAAATTGGAAAACCCCTCCATTAAAGGTTGAAAAAGGATCATTATATAAATACGCTAATGTTGTTTCTTCAGCTTCTTTGGGATGTGTAACTGATGAATTTTAATTAAAATATTATGTCAAAAATTACCGGTAGTGAGGCTGTTATAAAATGTTTATTAGAGGAGCAAGTAGATATCATATATGGATATCCAGGAGGAGCAATAATGCCTGTTTATGATGAATTATATAAATACCAAGATAAAATATATCATGTGTTAACTAGACACGAACAAGGTGCTACTCATTCTGCACAAGGTTTTGCAAGAATTTCTGGCAGAGTAGGAGTTGCTATAGCAACTTCAGGACCTGGAGCTACAAATTTAGTAACAGGCTTAGCAGATGCTCAAATTGATTCTACTCCAATGGTTTGTATTACCGGTCAAGTTAGTTCACACTTGCTTGGAAGTGATGCATTTCAAGAAACTGATATTATCGGAATTTCAACGCCTATTACCAAATGGAACTATCAAATAACCAAAGCATCAGAAATTCCTGAAATATTTGCTAAGGCATTTTACATAGCTAAAAGCGGACGACCTGGACCTGTCTTAATTGATATAACCAAAGATGCCCAATTTGAAAAAATTAATTTTTCTTACCAAAAAACTGAGGGTATTAGAAGTTATAAGCCAGAACCAAAAATTAATCTCAACAATATTAAACTAGCTGCTGAATTAATAAATAATGCAAAAAAACCTTTTATCGTTTGGGGTCAAGGTGTTATTTTAGGTAATGCTGAGAAAGAGCTAATTAAATTTGTGGAAAAATCTGGAATTCCTGCAGCTTGGACGATTCTAGGAGCTTCTGCAATTCCAACAAGTCATCCACTTAATGTTGGAATGCTTGGAATGCATGGAAATTATGCACCAAATGTTCTTACCAATGAATGTGACGTGCTTATTGCAATAGGAATGAGATTTGACGATAGAGTTACAGGTGACGTAAATAGATATGCAAAGCAGGCAAAAATTATCCACTTTGAAATTGATCCCGCTGAGGTAAATAAAAATATTGAAGTAGATGTTGCAGTATTAGGTGATGCTAAACAAACTTTAAATGAAATTTTAAAAATAACAGACAATAAATCTTATAAAAAATGGCATGCAAAGTTTAAAGAATTATATGAAATTGAATACAAAAAAGTAATACATGATGATTTAAACCCAAAGAAAGATGGGTTAAGAATGGGTGAAGTAATTAAGGAAATTAATATTCAAACCAAGGGTGATGCGGCTATTGTTTCAGATGTTGGACAGCACCAAATGATTGCTTGTAGATATTCTAATTTTAATAAAACAAAAAGCAATATAACATCCGGTGGGCTAGGAACTATGGGATTTGCATTACCAGCAGCAATTGGAGCCAAAATGGCTTGTCCTGAAAGAGAAGTTGTTGCGGTTATTGGTGATGGAGGTTATCAAATGACTATTCAGGAATTAGGTACTGTTTTTCAAACAAAAGCAGCTGTTAAAATAGTTGTTTTAAATAATGACTTTTTAGGAATGGTGAGACAATGGCAGCAATTATTCTTTGATAAAAGATATGCTTCAACTGAAATGGTAAATCCTGATTTTGTAAAAATCGCTGAAGGTTACTATTTAAAAGCTAAAAGGGTAACTAAAAGAGAAGATTTAGCTAATGCTGTAGAGGAAATGATAAAATCTGATGAACCATATTTTTTGGAAGTTGTTGTAGAAAAAGAAGATAATGTATTTCCAATGATACCCACAGGTTCTTCAGTTTCAGAAATAAGATTAAGCTAACTAGTTATGGGAAAAAATTTAATAAAATATACAGTTTCTGTCTACACTGAAGATAGTGTAGGTTTGCTAAATAGGATTTCAGCTATATTCCAAAGAAGACACATTAATATTGAAAGCTTCAACTCATCAATGACAGAAATCAAAAATGTTCAAAGATGGACTATTCTTGTAGTTACAGCAGAATCGTTGATAAAAAAAATAGTTGGTCAAATTAACAGACAAATTGAAGTTATTCAGGCATACTATCACACTGATGAAGAAACTATATATCAAGAGTCATGTTTGTTTAAAATAAAATCATCTTTGTTATTTGATGATAGAAAAATTCAAAATATAATTAAAGAAAGTAATGCAATTATAGTAACAGTTAACCCTGAATTTTTTGTAATTGAAAAATCAGGCAGAACACACGAGCTAGATGTCCTTTATGAAAAGTTAAATAAATATGGGATTTTACAATATGTTAGATCTGCGAGAATTGCAGTAACAAAAGCTCCGTTAATGATTTCAGAAATACTAACCGATTTTAAAAAAAAATAACACGATATGAGTAATTATTTCAATTCACTTAACAAATCAGAGAAAAAATCACAGTTGTCTAAGTGTAGATTTATGAATATTGATGAGTTTCAAAATGAAAATAATATTTTAAAAGAAAAAAATATTGTTATTGTTGGTTGTGGTGCACAAGGTCTGAACCAGGGTTTAAATATGCGAGATTCAGGTTTAAATATTTCATATGCTTTAAGAGATAGTGCAATTTCATCAAAAAGAAAGTCATTCATAAACGCTAGTAGTAATAATTTTAAAGTTGGATCTTTTGATGAGTTAATTCCAAATGCTGATATGGTAATTAATTTGACGCCTGATAAGAATCATACTCAAGTAGTTAATACTGTTATGCCTCTAATGAAAAAAAATTCAATTCTTTCATATTCACATGGTTTTAATATAGTGGAAGAAGGAATTAAAATCAGAGAAGATATAACGGTAATTATGGTTGCTCCAAAATGTCCAGGAACAGAAGTTAGAGAAGAGTTTAAAAGAGGTTTTGGTGTGCCGACATTAATCGCAGTACATTCTGCAAATGACCCCAATAGTCAAGGATTAGATTTAGCAAAAGCATATGCGTATTCACTTGGTTCAAATAGGGCTGGAGTTCTAGAATCATCTTTCGTTGCAGAAGTAAAAAGTGATTTAATGGGAGAGCAGACTATTTTATGTGGTGTACTTCAGACGGCATCAATACTATTATTTGAAAAAATGGTTTCCGAGGGTTTAGAAAAGACATATGCCGCAAAACAAATTCAAAATGGTTGGGAGATTATTACTGAGTCATTAAAGCACGGAGGTATTTCTAAAATGATGAATTCGATTTCTGACAGTTCTAAAATCGAAGCAAACAGAATTGCAGCAGAACTTAAAGAGATTATGACGCCCCTTTTTAAAAAGCATATGGATGATATAATGTCTGGAGAGTTTTCAGAAGGTATGATGGAAGATTGGAATAACGACGATAAAAAACTTCTTAATTGGAGGGAGGAGACTGGTGAGACAGCATTTGAAAAAACACCTTCAACCGAAAAGGCTATTTCTAATCGTGAATATTTTGAAAAAGGAATTGCCATGATAGCATTTATAAAGTCGGGAGTTGAATTAGCTTTTGAAACAATGGTTGAAGCTGGTATCATTGACGAATCAGCGTATTATGAATCTTTACATGAATTACCCTTAATTGCAAATTTAGTTGCAAGAAAGAAATTATATGAAATGAATAGTATAATTTCTGATACAGCTGAATACGGATGTTACTTATTTGCAAATGAAGCAAAACCAATATTAAAAAATTATGTTAGTAAATTAAGCTTATCTTCTTTAGGGATAGAGCCTAATATTAATATGGAAATTGATAAAGACTTACTTAAAAAAATTAACTTTGAAATAAACAATCATCCTATTGAAAAGACTGGACTAGAGCTTAGAAAGTCTATGACAGCGATGAAAAATTTATTTTAGTGGGTAATTTTATCGGATTAAATGAAATAAAAAAAGCTAGCCAAATACTGGAGACAGTAGTAATTGAATCTCCTTTCCAGAAAATTGAAAGTTACTCTCAAAACTATAATTCTAATATATTTTTTAAAAGGGAAGATTTACAAAAAGTAAGATCATTTAAGATAAGAGGTGCTTTTAATAAAATTTCATCCTTAAATCACTCTCAAGTAATAAATGGAATAGTTTGTGCTAGTGCTGGAAATCATGCTCAAGGTTTTGCTGTTAGCTGTAGCACCCTGGGTTATAAGGGAAAAGTATTTATGCCTACAACTACTCCAAATCAAAAAATTGAACAAGTTAAAAAATTTGGAAAAACTAATGTTGAGGTTGTTTTATTTGGAGAAAACTTTACCCAGGCTTATGAAAAAGCGTTGCAAGAATGTGATAAATATGATAAAACTTTTATTCATCCTTTTGATGATAAAAAAGTAATTGCAGGACAGGCTACATTATTTTTAGAAATAATTAATCAATTTAAAGATCATCTTGATTATCTATTTATTCCAATTGGAGGTGGTGGATTAATTTCAGGCGCAATAAATGTTTTCAAGCAATTAAGTCCTATGACAAAAATAATAGGAATTGAGCCTAAAGGAGCTCCATCAATGTCTAAATCTATTAATAAAAATAAGTTAATTACTTTAAGTGGAATTGATGGTTTTGTTGATGGAGTTGCGGTTAAAAAAGTTGGCAATTATAGCTTTGATTATTGTAAAGAACATTTAGATGATTTGATAATTTTAGATGAGAATGAAATATGTAATTCTATTCTAGAACTAAAATCATATGAAAATATTATTGCTGAACCGGCAGGTGCAATGTCAAGTGCTGCTCTAAGACATTATAGACATAAAATCATAAATAAAAATATTGGTTGTATAATTTGTGGAGGAAATAACGATAATTCTAGAATGCCTGAAATAAAAAAAAGAGCTGATACCTGGAAATCTAATAATCCAAAAAACTAGTTTTTTCTTGCTGTCCAGTGAAATCAAAGTATTTTTCTAAAACTAACAATGATATAAGATCTTCTCTGCTTTTATTTTTGAATTGTATAACATAATCATTGGCGTTTTTGATAATCCTTTTACATTTTTCAGGATTCTTAATGTAGTATTCAACTTTACTTTCTAAATCTGAATAATCTTCCTTTATTTCAATATAATGCTTTTCCGGAATTAGCTTATTTTCCATAAACCAAGATTCAATTTTAGGTCTGGGCATCACAGCAATTGAATTTGAAGACATTACCCATTTTAGATTTGTAGCAACATCAACTCCCTCTACACACATAACAAATTTATATTTTAAGTGATCTTCTATTGATATTTTATTTTTTAGCCATTCTGGGTGTGGTGTATTCTTATTTATTGCTCCAAGGTCGCATAACTGATTATTAAAGTATATTTTAAAAAAATCAATTCTTTTTTTATGCTTTTTAGTTATCGCAGATCTTCCAATTAGTTTATTAATTTTATTATCAAATTCATTAGAATCTTTTGTATATGTAAAATGCCTGATTTTGTTTAGCTTCAGCAAAATTGAATTTTGATTATTCTCATTGATTGGTCTACTTTTTACAATAGATGGAACATCAGGGCTATGAGTGATATCTCCAAATAGCATTTTTAACTTTAACCTTTTTTCAAAGAATCTAGTGTATTTGTAGGTATCAAAAAAATAAGTTCTATGGAAGTTTTTAATTTTAAAATTATTAAGACTTTCAACATCCTTATTTAGCTTAATTTCTTTGTTTAGTTTGTTGTAATAGTTTACCCTATTTTTAATATATTCAAAATCAAAATCAGACAGAGAGTTTAATTTCTTTTTTAAACTATTTCTGTAGAGAAAATCTGGAATTAATAAGCTTAAATAATTTAATAAATAATATTTCTGCTTATTGTTGCGATGTTTAATACTTGAAAGCATCGAAAAAGGTAATTAATGTATTCCAAACTTAGTGATTTATTTTTTTGGAATGGAAATTGATGCATAGTAAATTTATTATTATGGAATTTAAATTTAAGCAGATACCACAAGAGTTTGAGATAACTGAAAAGATAAAGCAAGATAACTTTCTGGTCAATGGAAAGTTGGTTAAATGGGATGGTGAATTTTCACCTGTTTATTCTACAATCTCATCAACTCCTGAATATAAGCCTACTTTGCTTGGTGAAATACCAAGTTTGGGTAAGGATGAAGCTATTAAGGCGCTAGACTCTGCCTGTAATGCATTCGACAAAGGAAAGGGTTTATGGCCAACAATGAAGGTTATTGATCGCATTAATGCAATGGAAAACTTCGTTGAAGAAATGAAGCAGAAAAGAGATACAGTTGTAAAGTTATTGATGTGGGAGATTGGAAAAAACTATACTGATTCTCAAAAAGAATTTGATAGAACCGTAGATTACATTTACGATACAATTGAAGCTTACAAGAAAATTGATAGAGATTCTGCAAAATTTCAAAAACATAGTGGTATCAATGCACACATTCGTAGGGGACCACTTGGTGTAGTTCTTTGTTTAGGACCATATAATTATCCGCTGAATGAGACATTTTGTCTTTTAATTCCAGCTTTAATTATGGGTAACACAGTGATATTCAAGCCAGCTAAACACGGTGTGCTATTAATTTCTCCATTAATGGAAGCTTTCAAAAAACATTTTCCACCCGGTGTAGTAAATATTTTATTTGGAAGAGGTAGGGTTTTAGCAACTCCTATTATGGAGTCTGGTAAAGTAAATGTCTTGGCACTAATAGGACATAGTTCTTCAGCTAATTCCTTGCAAGAATCTCATCCAAAGAAAAATAGACTAAGATTAGTCTTGGGTCTTGAGGCAAAAAATCCAGCGATTATATTGCCAGATGCTGACTTAGACTTAACGATTCAGGAATGTATAAACGGATCCCTTTCTTATAACGGACAAAGATGTACCGCTCTTAAAATAATTTATGTCCATGATGAAATTAGAGATGAATTTCTCAACAGGTTTTCTAAGGCTGTTGATGAATTAAAATACGGAAATCCATGGGAGGAAAACGTTAAGTTAACTCCGCTACCAGAACCAAATAAACCCGAATACATACAATCACTAATTACTGATGCAAAACAGAAGGGTGCTAAGGTAGTTAATGCTAAAGGTGGAATTCAGTGTGAAAATTATGTATATCCCGCTATTTTATACCCTGTTACTAAAGATATGAGTGTTTATAAAGAGGAGCAGTTTGGACCAGTGATTCCGATAATTTCATTTAAAGATATTAATGAACCACTTGATGACATGGCAGAATCAAATTACGGACAACAGGTGAGTGTTTTTGGAAAGGAAATAAAGAAACTAGGTCCTCTAATTGACACCCTTGTGAATTTAGTTTGTAGGGTCAATATAAATAGTTCATGTCAACGAGGCCCTGATATTTACCCATTTACAGGAAGAAAAGATTCTGCATTCAGTACATTAAGTGTCCATGATGCACTAAGATCATTTTCAATTCGTACGTTTGTTGCCTCAAAGGATAATAATGAAAATAATAAAATAATTAAGGATTTGTTAAGTTCTGATAATTCTAACTTTGTATCTACAGATTATATTCTTTAGTTAATTTTTCTTTTTTTTAATAAATATTATTTACATTAGACCAATCAATATTTAAAAATGCTATTTTTTAACTACAATTTTAACTTCTATTACTTCTTTTATTTAAAAAGGATGTAGAGGCTGTTGTAATATAACTAATCAGAATTATTTATGGTCTCGAAATTTCGAGACTTTTTTTTTATGAAAAAAAAAATAGGTATACAGGGAATAAAGGGTTCATTTCATCACATAGTTGCAAACAACTATTTTGAAGAAGATATTAATTTGATTGAATATCTTTACTTTGAAGAATTGATTTTAAATTTATTTAATGATAAAATAGATTATGCTATCATGGCAATAGAAAATTCTACTGCTGGATCTATTATTTCTAATTATGCATTGATTGATGAATATGGAGTAAATATTGTAGGTGAATATTATCTTCAAATAACACATAATTTGATTGCCTTAAAAGGCCAATCAATTGAAGATATAAAAGAAGTTAAGTCTCATCCCATGGCTCTTCTTCAATGTAGAGATTTTTTTAAAGATAATGCTGATATTGTTTTAATTGAGGATAAGGATACGGCTCAGGTAGCAAAGAAAATTTCTGAAAATAAAATAAAGGGTTTAGGTGCAATTGCAAGTGATTTAGCCTCAAAAATTTATGGGCTGAATATTATAAATGATAATATTCAAACTATAAAAAAGAATCAAACAAGATTTGTTATTCTTCAAAAAAAAGGTCCAACCAAAAACTTTAATTTTAATAAGGCATCAGTAAAATTTGAATTGGATCATAAAAGAGGAAGCTTAGCGGCTATTTTAAATGTTTTAAGTGATTGTAAGTTAAATTTAACTAAGATTCAATCAATACCTAAGATTCAAACTCCATGGAGATACTCATTTTTTGTTGATGTTACTTTTGACGAATTAGAAGATTATTTTAAGGCTAAATCTATAATTGAAATTATGGCTAAAGATTTTAAAGTATTAGGTGAATACAAAAACTCTAAAGATGATTGAATTTTCAAAAAGAATAGAAGGATTAAGTGAGTATTATTTTTCCTCCAAGCTCAGGGACGTAAAGTCTTTAATTGACTCTGGAGAAGATATTATAAATCTTGGAATTGGTAGTCCAGATTTATCTCCTCCATCTCCGGTAATAAAAAAATTAAAAGATTCGTTAAATGTAGATGGAGCGCATAAATATCAAAGTTATATTGGAGTTGAAAAATTTAGAAAGGAAATATCAAATTTTTATAAGTTACATTATAATTGTGATTTAAATTATCAATCTGAAATTTTACCATTGATTGGAAGTAAGGAGGGAATTTTTCATATTTCAATGTCTTTTCTTTCTGAAGATGATAAAGTCTTAATACCAAATCCCGGATATCCAACATATTCATCTATAACAAAGTTGATTGGAAATGAAATTATATATTATGATTTAAATGAAAAAAATAACTGGTTGCCTGACTTGGAGCAATTAACTAAACTTGATTTATCTAGTGTTAAGATAATGTGGATTAATTATCCTCATATGCCAACAGGAGCAGTAGCATCCCATGAGTATTTTTCTGAAATTATAAATTTTGCGAGGTCCAATAATATTTTAATTGTAAA
>PABM01000001.1 GCA_002702745.1 Flavobacteriaceae bacterium
TCTTCTGCTGGAGCCTCTTCTGCTGGAGCCTCTTCTGCTGGAGCTTCCTCTGCTGGAGCTTCTTCTGCTGGAGCTTCTTCTGCTGGAGCTTCTTCTGCTGGAGCTTCTTCTGCTGGAGTTGCTAGAGCTTCTTCTTGAGCCTTTATTCTTGCCTTGTTAGCAATTTTTTCGTTTTCAATAGCTTTGGCTTTTTTCTCTTCTTTGAGTTTTTGAAGTTCAGAATTCTTTTCGTCTATTCTTTGAGCTTTTTCCTCTAACCATGCATTAAGCCTTTTTTCGGCTTCTTCTTCATTGAAAGCGCCTTTAATTACACCACCTAATAGATGATATTTTAACATAATGCCTTTATATGAAAGTATATTTCTTGCAGTTTTAGTTGGTTGAGCTCCGTTTTGAAGCCACTTAACTGAAGAGTCAATATCAATTTCTATTGTTGCTGGGTTTGTATTTGGATTATAAGTACCTAATTTCTCAAGGTATTTTCCGTCTCTTTTAGAACGAGAGTCTGCTGCGACAATCCAGTAAAATGGTTTACCTTTTTTACCGTGTCTTTGTAGTCTTATTTTTACTGACATAATTATTAAATTTTAAGGTTCTCGACCAAGTTTATTAATGAGCTGGCAAATATAATATAAAATTATAATTCACAGACAATTCTTTGAAATTTTTGTATTACATTTACTTAAATTGATGTTTCATGAAAAAAATAATTTTTGCATTATTATTTATTTTTTTTTCGAGCTGTTCGGATGATACTTCAAATAATACACCCGAATTTCAGGCACTTTTAAATGGTGATACTGAATGGATTACAGATGATTTTAACGCAACAATTTCCAACGACCAATTAACTATTTTTGGAATAAATGGTTTGGGGTCAATTAATTTAAATGTTTACAGTCCAGAAATAGGTGAATTTAATTTTTATGGTAATTCCTCAAGTTCAGCTATTTTTCAGGATGATAGTTTACAATATTCTACAGAAAATTTTGTTCCTGGAAGTATTGGTTTTCACAGAGAAGGTAAATTATTTATTACGGAACTCAGCAGTGAAAAGAAAATAATTAGTGGTCATTTTCATTTTGATGCTTTTGATTTTTCAGGTACAATTACAACTAATATTTCTCAAGGTATTTTTTACAGAATTCCATTCACGTTTGCTAATCAAGATTAAATTAACTTAATCAATGTATTTAATTTTTGATACTGAAACTACCGGTTTACCAAAAAATTGGAAAGCGCCTATTTCAAATACTGAAAACTGGCCAAGGTGCGTTCAGTTAGCATGGCAGGTTCACGATGAATTAGGAAATTTGATCGAAAATAAAAGTTACATTGTAAAACCAGATGATTACGATATTCCGTTTGAATCTGAAAAAATTCATGGTATCTCAACTCTATTAGCTGAAAAAGAAGGGGTTAACTTAGATGATATTTTAAATGAATTTAATGATTCAATCTCGAAATCAAAGTTCATAATCGGACATAATGTAAATTTTGACTTAAATGTAATTGGCTGTGAGTTTTACAGAAGGGGTTTAGCTTCAAATATTGAGTTGAAAGATGTGCTTGACACTTGTACAGAGCTAACAGCTGAACTATGTAAACTGCCAGGTGGTAGAGGTGGTAAATTTAAATTACCAACTTTAACGGAACTACACGAATTTCTTTTTTCTTCTCCTTTTCAAGATGCTCACAACGCTTCAGCTGATGTTGAAGCAACTGCAAGATGTTTTTTGGAATTGATAAGAATAAAAAACTTTAAAAAAGATCAATTACAGGTTCAGGATGATTATTTTGAAAAATTTATTCAAAACAACCCTGAAAAAACAGGGAAGGCTGGAATAAAGCATGTTAATCTCAAGAAAAAATCTGAAGATTTAAAAGATAAACTTGAAAAAAGTAAGAATGAACCAGACGTTATACACACTAAAGAACTTAAAAGTACTAATCTTACAGATTTAGACTATACTCATCTACATAACCACAGTCAATTCTCGATGTTACAATCTACCATTAAAATCAAACAGCTTGTTGAAAAAGCACACGAATGTAATATGAAAGCTGTTGCATTGACAGATCTTGGAAATATGATGGGAGCCTTTAGGTTTGTTGACGCAGTTAAAAAGAAAAACAGACAAATCAAGGAAAACTGTGATAATTCTGAAGAAAATATAAGCTTAATTAAACCAATTATTGGATGTGTTCTTAATGTTTGTGAAGACCACTTAAATAAAAACTATAGAGATAATGGATATCAGGTTGTGTTTTTAGCTAAAAATAAAAATGGTTACAATAACCTTTCAAAGCTGTCATCGCTTGCTTACACCAAAGGATTTTATTATTTACCCAGAGTTGATAAAAATCTGGTGATAGATTTTAAAGACGATTTAATCGTCCTTTCTGGGAATCTTTATGGTGAGATATCAAACAAGATACTTACCACCGGAAAAAAAGAAGCTGAAGAATCTTTGATTTGGTGGAAAAACAATTTTAAAGATGATTTTTATTTGGAAATAAACCGCCATGGACAAGATGATGAAGATACCGTTAATGATGTTTTGATAGAATTTTCAAAAAAATATAAAGTTAAACTAGTAGCTACTAATAATACTTTTTACCTAGATAATGCTAGTGCAGCTGCTCATGATATTTTATTATGCGTTAAGGATGGTGAAAAACTTTCAACACCTAAGGGGCGAGGTCGGGGTTTTAGATATGGCTTACCTAATAACGAGTACTATTTTAAAACACAGGATCAAATGAAAGAACTTTTCTCTGATCTTCCATCCTCAATTGAAAACACCAACGAAATTATTTCTAAGATTGAAGCATTTGACCTCACTAATGAGGTTTTATTACCAAAATTTGAAATTCCAGAAGAATTTATAGACCTAAAAGATATTGATGATGATGGGAAAAGGGGTGAAAATAATTACTTAAGACATTTGACATATATCGGAGCTAAAAAAAGATATAATGAGATTGGTAAAGAATTAAAAGAAAGAATTGATTTTGAGCTTGAGACTATTAAAAATACAGGGTATCCTGGATATTTTTTAATTGTAGAGGATTTTATCAGAAAAGCTAGAGAAATGAACGTGTCAGTTGGGCCAGGCAGAGGTTCTGCTGCAGGATCGGTTGTGGCATATTGCTTATGGATTACAAATATTGATCCTATTAAGTACGATTTACTGTTTGAAAGATTTCTTAATCCAGATAGAATTAGCATGCCTGATATTGATATTGATTTTGATGATGTTGGAAGAAATAAGGTGATTAATTATGTAATTGAGAAATACGGAGAAAATCAGGTTGCTCAGATTATAACTTATGGAACTATGGCAGCAAAGTCATCAATACGTGATACTGCCAGAGTTCTAGATCTCCCTCTGGGGGACGCTGATAGAATCGCTAAACTAGTTCCAAATATGACTAAGCTAAGTTCTATTTTCGAAACAGATCATAAAGAACTAAGAAATAAATTTAGAGCAGATGATTTAGATAAAATAAATCAATTACTAAGTATTTCCCAGTCTGACAACCTAGAATCTGAAACCATTAGACAAGCAAGACTTCTGGAAGGCTCGTTAAGAAACACAGGAATTCATGCTTGTGGTGTGATAATAACACCAGATGATATCAAAAATTTTGTACCTATTGCAACTGCTAAAGATTCAGATTTATTTGTTACACAATTTGATAATGCTGTGGTTGAGCAAGCAGGGTTACTTAAAATGGATTTTTTAGGTTTAAAAACTTTAACTCTTATTAAAGATACCATCAAAATTGTTAAAGCTAAATACGGAATAGAATTAGACCCTGACAATTTTCCGATTGACGATAAAAAAACTTTTGAATTGTTTCAAAGAGGAGAAACCGTCGGAATTTTTCAATACGAATCACCTGGAATGCAAAAGCATTTAAAAGATTTAAAACCTACAGTTTTTGATGATCTTATTGCAATGAATGCATTATATCGTCCAGGTCCAATGGAGTATATTCCAAGTTTTATCAAAAGAAAACATGGAGATGAAAAAATAGTTTATGACCTTCCAGAAATGGAAGAATTCCTAAAGGACACATATGGAATTACAGTATACCAGGAACAAGTTATGCTATTATCTCAAAAAATAGGCGATTTTTCAAAGGGTGAAGCAGATATTCTTAGAAAGGCTATGGGTAAAAAGCAAAAGGATGTGCTGGATAAAATGAAACCCAAATTTTTAGAAAATTCAGAGAAGAAAGGGTTTAAGACAGAAAAAGTAGAAAAGATATGGAAAGATTGGGAAGCATTTGCGAGTTATGCTTTCAATAAATCTCATTCAACTTGCTATGCCTGGATTGCATATCAAACGGCATATTTAAAAGCTAATTATCCTGCTGAATATATGGCTTCTGTATTATCCAATAATATGAATGATATAAAAAATGTTACTTTTTTTATGGGTGAATGTAAAAGAATGAAGTTAGAGGTTTTAGGTCCAGATTTAAATGAATCATATTATAAGTTCTCTGTAAATAAAGATAATGCGATACGTTTTGGGATGGGTGCTATTAAAGGAGTTGGTGCTTCTGCAGTCAAAGCTATTGTTGGTGAAAGGAAGTTAAATGGTCCGTATTTATCAATATTTGAACTGTCACAAAGAGTTGATTTAAGGGCCGCAAATAAAAAAGCATTCGATAGTTTGGCGGCAGCGGGAGCATTTGATTCATTTAAAATTAATAGGGCTCAATATTTTCATGATAATGGAGATGGAATAACTTTTATCGAAAAAATCTTGAGACATGGAAATAAGTTTCAAGAAAATAAGAATTCTTCGCAGGTAAGCTTATTTGCAGGAACAAATGATATGCATGTATCAAATCCAGAGATACCTCAGGCTGAACCATGGCCAACTATTGAAAAGTTAACAAAAGAAAAAGATGTTATTGGTATTTATATTTCAGGTCATCCCCTTGATGATTTCAGAGTTGAAATGGAGTCATTTTGTAATGGTGATGTGAGTGTATTTAAGTCTCTTAAAGATTTTGTCAATAAAGAAATTAACGTAGCAGGAGTTATCACTGAAGTTGAGCACAGAGTAAGTAGACAAGGTAAAGGTTGGGCATTTTTTGTTTTAGAGGATTATGTTGACTCATATAATTTTAGAATTTTTGGAGAAGAATATCTAAGGTTTAAGCATTTTCTAACCTTAAATAACTTTCTACATATTAAAACCAAGATTACTGAAGGGTGGTTAAATAAAGAAACTGGAGTTAGAGGGGATCCAAGGATTCAGTATACCAATTTCAAATTATTACAAGATGTAGTTAAGACATTTGCTAAAAAATTATCAATTCAACTTAAATTAGATGACATTAAAAATGAAAAAATAAGTTTGATAAAATCCCTTTTAAGTCAATATGACGGTTCGCATAATTTAAGTTTTGTTGTGTATGATGACGAAGAAAAAATTATGGTTGAGATGGATAGTGAAAAACATAAAGTAAATATTTCCCCTAAACTTCTAAGTGAACTTGAAGTAAAAAATATTTTTTACAAATTAAATTAGATAAAATACTTATTTTTGGGCTTTAAAATAAAATTATGGCATTAGAGATTACAGACAGCAATTTTGAAGAAATAGTATTAAAAAGTGATAAACCAGTACTGGTTGATTTTTGGGCAGCTTGGTGTGGTCCTTGCAGAATGGTTGGTCCGATAATAGACGAGCTGAGTGAGGAATATGAAGGGAAAGCTATTATAGGAAAAGTTGACATCGATTCTAATCAACAATATGCCGCTCAATTTGGTGTAAGAAATATCCCTACTGTTCTTGTATTTAAGAGTGGTGAGCTTGTTGACAGAAAAGTTGGAGTTTCTTCCAAAAATGACTATGCACAAACATTAGATAGTTTGTTCTAATAATATCACAAGATTAATTTGAATAAAAATATTTGTTCTAATGAAAATCAAATGTATATTTGCTCACACTAAATTGGTCTGGTAGTTCAGTTGGTTAGAATACATGCCTGTCACGCATGGGGTCGCGGGTTCGAGTCCCGTCCAGACCGCTAAAAAACCTTCTAAAATTGAGAAGGTTTTTTTATTTTTATATTATGAATAAAAACAGATTTATTTCCTTAATAATTCTCTTGTTTTTTTGCAAAGTACTAACTGCCCAGAATTTTATCAGTCAAACAATTGAGTATGATGGAAACACGAGGGAATATGAGTTATATATTCCAATGAATTACTCTCAAGATGTTTTATCTCCACTAATGTTTAATTTTCATGGTGGAAACGGTAATTCAGAGGGACAAATTGCTATTTCTGACATGAGAAACTTAGCAGATGAAAATAATTTTATTTTGGTATATCCACAAGCAATCGCTGACCCCACTGATGATGGATCTTTAAACTGGATCTTCAAAGGTGACTCTGATCATGATGATATTTATTTTGTCGATGCTTTAATTTCAGAGCTGTCAAATCAATATCAAATTGATTTAGAAAGGATTTACGCATGTGGTTATTCTTTAGGTGGTGAATTTGTATATGAATTACTATGTCGTTTAAACAATAAAATTGCTTCAGGTGTAGCTGTTGCAAGAACGATGGGTCAATATCAATATGAAAATTGTAACCCTGAACATCCTACTGCAATAATGACAATTCTTGGAACTGAAGATTATGAATCAAATTATAATGGTGTAGTTTATAATGGTGTAACATATTATATTTCTGCCGATGATACTCATCAATATTGGGCAAATTTTAATAATACAGAAAATGATCCAATTGAAATTGAGCTTCCTGATTACAGCAATATTGATGGCTCTAGTGTGACTAAAAGGGTTTGGGAAAATGGAGATTCTTGTGTATCAGTTATTGAGCTTAGAGTTAATGGAGGTGAACATGATTGGCCTGGGAGCTTTGGCAATATGGATATAAATTCAGATAATGAAATTTGGGATTTTGTGTCGAAATACTCAATTAATGGTTTAATTGAAGATTGTAGTCTTTCTCTAACTAATAATGAAGGTTACAGCGATTTTTCTTATTATCCAAACCCGATTGATTCATATTTAAATATAAATAATCAATCAAAAAATGAAAGCGTAATTATCTTTGATATCAACTCAAAGTCTGTTTTTGATTCAGAATTAATTATTGGCAACAATATATTAGATATTTCAGACTTACAATCGGGAATATATAGCGTCAAGATTGGTCTAAAAACATTTAAAATATTAAAGAAATAATTTAATTAAATGCTAGCAAAAACAAGTAAATATCTTATTATAATAATAATCTTGATTACAGGTTGCTCAGAAAATAAAGATGAAAAAATCGAAAATATCAGACTTAATGAGAAATTAGCCAAAGAACTGGTGTCTCTTTCGGTAAAATGTGTTGATAAAAAATATCCATATAAAATTGGATACAGATTTAGTGATGAAAGTTGGTTAAAGCCACACTATGAACTTACACCCTCGTTTTATGGGTGCTGGGATTGGCATTCTGCTGTTCATGGGCATTGGGCGATGGTCAAAATATTAAAGGATTATCCAGAAATAACGGACAGAGATGTTATTTTATCGAAACTTGATAAAAATCTAAGTAAGGAAAATTTAAATAAGGAATATCAATTTTTTAAACAAGATTTTGCAAAGGGATTTGAAAGGACATATGGTTGGGCTTGGTTAATGAAATTATATTCTGAACTAGTTTCTTGGGATAATGTTAAAGCTCAGAAATGGGCAAATAATATGAAGCCGCTTGTCGATCTCCTTAGTGAAAGAACCATATTATTCTTGGATAAACTTTCAACTCCTCTTAGACCAGGAACTCATGCGAATACTGCATTTTCATTTTCACTTATGATGGAGTATTCTATAGTTGCAAATGACAAGTTATTATTTAACAAGATTAAGGAATATAGTCTTCAAAATTTTCTAGAAGATATAGATTGCCCTGTGCAATATGAGCCCTCAGGCACAGATTTTCTTTCCCCTTGCCTTGCTGAGGCTGCATTAATGTCTCAAATTCTTGAAAAAAGAGAGTTTAATGACTGGTTGTATAAATTTTTACCTTCATTTCATAAAGGGAGTTTTGGTAAGATAATCAACCCACCTGAAGTACTTGATCCAGAAGATCCGGGTATCGGTCACTTAATTGGTTTAATGTTTCACAGAGCATGGACTTTAAAAGATATTGCAAAAAAACTTGAAAAGAATAGTGATAAAAGTTTATTATTAAAGATTGCAAAAAATCACTCTGAGGCAGGTTATAATATTATGTTTGAAAGTGGTTATGGAGGTGAGCATTGGCTAGCAACCTTTGCAATATATAATTTCTCCAAATAAATTTTCAAGCTAACCTATTAAGTAGCAACGATTAGATTATCACCATCTATATTTGCAGAATAACACGGAAGTGAATTAGAGGTTTCACAGGTGCTATCAAAAGAGTAATTATGATTAGCACATTTAAAAATATTTCCAGATTGTAAGGACCACTGGTTTTGAGTTCCTTGGTGAGGGCAAACGTTTGTATAAGCCTGAATATGATCAGAGCTAATTCTTAAAAACAACATGCTGAGTCCTATGCTGTATCCATTCATCCAACCACCAACAGACGATAAATTTGAAAAATTTGGATGAGTTAAATCAATTGTAAATACATTTCCCGACGAACTAAATCCTAACGGATCATTATTATTATCATTATTGTCTGATCCACCATTTTGATCATTACCACCTGAATTATAGTTATCAGAATCATCACCAGTAGAGCATGCTTCTAAAAATGATAGTCCAAAAAAAGCGAATGCTATAGTAGGACAAACTTTTTTTAAGAATTCCCTTCTGTTTTCTAATTTTTTTTTCATTTACTAAAAATTATTTGTTTCTAAATTATAATTGTAAAATTCAATATTTGTGCCAAAAACCCAAATATATTTTGGTACAGAAGTTGTAAACTTTATATTAAATTGTTTAACATGAAATATAAATTACTATTAATATTACTATTCACTAACTTAATATATTCTCAAACAACTCATCAATTAAATTGGAATATGTCAAGTACTAATCAGCAGATTACAATCGCTGTTGATGATGTCGTTATATGGACATGGGGTTCAGGAACACATAATCTCAGATCCACTGGAGGTATGGAAATGTTTGAAAGTGATTATTATGGTCCAGGTTACCAGTTTTCACATACATTTACTGTTCCTGGTGTAACAACATACATATGTGATCCGCACCCAAACTCGATGTATGGTACTGTAACTGTTACTGCGACCGCATCAGTGGGAGAGCAAGATCTATTCAATTTTAATATTTCCCCTGTACCAGCATCTGACATTATTAATATTTCTTTTGACAATATTGGCAATGATCAAATATCAATTGAAGTATACGATTTGCTTGGAAGACAAAATATGAGTACTATTTCAAATGTTACAAATGGAAAAACCAGCTTAAATATTTCAGGATTAACTAGAGGTATTTATATAGTAAAAGCGACAAGCGGCTCAACAACTTCTGTCAGAAGATTTATTAAAGAGTAATTCTAAAATATTCTTAAAATATTAAACCAAAAGAATATTTGACGTTTAGTCCAGTCACCTTCAGCATCTAAAATGACTGAAACATCATCAATGCTTTGCGTATTTGAAAATATTAATTGGAATACATGACCTCCGGTTTCAATATCTATTCCCAGACTGATTGCGTCAGAATTTGATGAATTTTCAACCCTATTTAAGTTTGCAAAATATTCTAAATTTAGTGCAGTTCGTTTATTAATTTTGTAGCTGGTGCCTAGTCCTAAAGCATAATTATACTCTCTGTCAAAAGTTGTGAAAACTGGCAACCCATTTTCGAAAACTACTTCCCCATTTTCAAACAGAAGCCTTTCCTCATTGTAGTTTCTTTTAATGAATGAAGGAGTTAGCTGAAATGAAAGCTTTTCACTAATTCTATTGGATATTAATAATTGAGATAAAAATATTGATCGATCAGAAAATGACAAATCAACACCTGGAGCCATGAAATCAGATGAATTATAATTAAAACTATTATAAATTGAAATATTTACAGGAAAATTAGATTCTTGGCTTGTTATTTTATTTTTGAAATTTATTGTATACGTTTTCTTCAATGACTCTCTACTAAATCCAACTTGAAAATTATCAGAAAGTCCATAAAACATTTCAATTTTGGTATTTGCTATATCAAGTCCAAAAAGAGTTTTAATTCCTCCGTTAATAGACCCAAATCTATGAGCAACATATAAAAAAAGCTCTTTTTTATTTGATTGTTTAGTTGATTGACCATTAATTATCTTATGAGCTTTAAAAGTCGATAATCCAACTTTATAATCTTCATTGTTATAATCAATTTCTTCTAATAAACTATTTTGGCTAATTATCGAATTACAGAATATAATAATAAAAAAAAATGTAAAAAACTTTAAATTATTGTTTTCTTTCATAAACGAAATTTAAGTTAATTTTTACTTCTTCGTCTATTTTTTTAAAAACAATTTTTGGAATTTTGACTTTGTAGTCACTTAGCATAACGGAAAATCCGGATGAAAGTTCTATTTTTTCATCTATTTTTCTGATTTTAGCTTTTGTGATAATATCATTATTGACGCCCTTAATGGTTAATACACCTTTAATTTCATGTTCTTTAAAGTCTTGAGTTAATTCCTTTAGACTAAAGTTTTTTATTTGACCTTCAAATGTTGACTTAGGATACACATTGCTTTCTAAATAGTTTTCATTGAAATGTTCTTGCATAAGCCCTAATCTGAAATCAAAATCACTTATAAGTATAACTGCTGCAATTTGACCAGTGGATAAATCTATTATAGAAACTGTATTGTTATTATTTGCCTTAATGGGCTCAAAGGCTGCTTTGGAACCGTCAAATTTTGTCACTCCTTTATCAGTGTAAAACTGTTGGGATAAAAGAAATTGCTGGCTAAAAATTAATATAAATAATAACAAAAGATGTCTCATACCTTAAAAAACCCAAATACTATACCAAAAAATTTATACATTAGCCGTTTGACTTTTATATATGAAAAAAGTATTTGTAAGCGGTGGTTCTGGTTATATTGCAATGTATTGCATAAAGATTTTATTAGAAAAGGGATATTATGTAGTAACTTCAGTTAGAGAGGAAAGTCAAATTGACTTTGTTAAAAAATCATTAATTAAACACAATGTAGCTTTTGAAAATTTAAATTTTACAATTTTAGATCTTTTAAAAGACGAGGGCTGGAATGATGCATTAAAAGGATGTGAGTACGTTCTGCATGTTGCTTCACCAGTAATTCCTGGTGATGTTGATGAAGATTCTCTGGTGAAGCCTGCAGTTGAAGGGATGACTAGATGCTTAAATGCGGCAATTAAAAATGGTGCTAAAAAATTTGTCCAAACTTCGTCTTACGCTGCTATATACGGAAATGATAAATCTGAGCATGGTGATGACGATTGGACAGATTTATCAAATAAAAATTTGCTTCCCTATGAAATCAGTAAAACAAAGTCTGAAAAAAAAATGTGGGAAATGGTGGAAAGGTCAGATATAACTGCTTGCGCTATTAATCCAGTATTAGTTTTAGGTCCATCTTTAACAGGAGTGCTTAGCATGTCAAATAGATTAACTATAAAAAAATTATTCAATTTACCATTCGTTCCTGATATGGCAATCAGTGTTGTAGGTGTTATGGATGTAGCTGATGCTCATGTAAGAGCAATGGAGTCAACAAAATCAAACGGAAAAAGGTTTTTACTTTCTGAAAAAACAATTAAACTAGTGGAGTTAACAAAGATTCTAAAAAAAGCGGGCTTTAAAAAAGTACCTACTAGAGTAATTCCTAATTTTATTTTCAAATTTATTGCTCTGTTTATCCCATCATTGAGGTCAATCGCAAAAAGGTTGGGTACTTTTGAAAAACTACACACAAAAAATGCTAATGATATTCTTGAGTGGTTTCCAAAAAATGCAGAAATCGAAATAATTAATTCTGCTAAACAACTATTTGATGTTGGTATATTAAAAAATTAATTATCTTTGTATTGTGTTGAACTTGTATTAATTTACAAGTGGTTTTTTAAAACCAATGAAAGCTTTCCTTTTGGGAGGCTTTTTTGTTTTAGTATATCGAAAACGTTTTCGTGTTTTGATGTATTTATATTATTGAATTTTTACGAAAACGTTTTTTTTATTGAATAATTTTTAAAGATTATGTATTTTTTATAATAATTAGACAATCTAAATTTCTTTTTTGTTTTTTTTCAAAAAAATAGTTCTACAAATCATTAAATTAACTTAAAATAAATTAATCTTAACATGAGAAAATCAATACTAAACTTTGCTATTGCTTTTATTGCTGTTTGTACAGGTTTACAAGCGCAAAGCCTATCAGGTTCTGTTACTGATTCTGAAGACGGAGAACCTTTAGTAGGCGTTAATATAGTTGTTCAAGGACAAAGTCAGGGAGCTGTTTCTGATTTTGATGGTAATTTTACAATATCAAATTATGAATCTGGATCAACATTAGTTTTTAGCTATGTTGGCTATAAAACTTTGAACTTAAAAATTTCATCAACAGATTTTATTTCTGATAATTTTTCCGTTTTGATGGATAAGGATCTTAGTGAATTAGATGAGGTAATAATAATCGGCTATGGATCTCAAAAACTGAGTGATATTTCTGGAGCAGTCTCGACAGTTAATTCAGACGCAATTGAAGCTTCTTCACCAATAAGAGTTGAAGACGCGTTACAGGGTCAAGCATCAGGAATAAACATTATATCAAGTGGTTCACCAGGTTCTAAACCTACTGTTTTAATAAGAGGTATTACTTCTTACGCTGGAAATGATCCACTTGTAGTGATCGATGGAATTTCTGCTTCAATCGATGATCTAAACTCCTTAAACCCAAACGATGTTAAATCAGTAAATGTATTAAAAGACGCTGCACTAGCTTCTATCTATGGAGTTAAAGGTGGAAGTGGAGTTATTGTGATTACTACAAAATCTGGAGAAAGAAATTCTGAAACTAAATTCACCTTAAGTACATCTGTTGGTAATCAAGAGGTGGTAAAAACAATAGATGTTTTAAACGCAAGAGAATATGCGGTAATTTTGAATGAGGCTAGTTCAAATGCAGGTGAGGGACTTGTATTTCAGGATATTTCTGGGTTTGGGGCTGGAACAAATTGGCAAGATGAAGTTCTTGTTGATGCACCAATTGTTAATCATTCTATTACAGCATCTGGAGGTAGTGAAAACACCTCTTATTATGTTTCTGCAGCATACACTGGACAGGATGGTGTAGTTGCAGGTGGTGAAAAATCTTTTTTTAACAGAACCAATTTTACGACTAATATTAACACTGATTTAACAGAAAAAACAAAACTATTAGTAAATATTAATTACTCAAATATAAAAGGCAAAAGTTTAGCTGAAAACGGTATAACAAGTGTGTTATCCAATGCGTTAAATTTTGATCCAACTGTAAGTCCATATGAAAATGGTACATTTGGAATAAGTGAAACAATTACTCAAGAAATTGTTAACCCACTAGCTCAAATTGACAATACATATAATAAAAATAAAGTTGACAAGGTTCAAGGTAAAATTGAACTTCAACATCAGCTAATGGAAAATCTTAATATTACATCTAGATTCGGATACACATACGTAAATATCTACGACAAAGGATTTGTTCCTTTCCAATTTTACGGAACCGGACATAACCAAACAAATGCTAATCCAGATTTGAGTCCTATAGTTACTATTGATAGTGAGGGAAATATTACTTCAACTCACAACAGAGTATTTGAGGGAAACACAAATTTCTTTAACTACACATATGAGCTTTATGGAAATTATGACTTTACAATTGATGAAATCCATAGTTTTCAAACTGTAGCTGGTTTTTCAATCGGTGAAGGTAAAGGAGGTAATATTTCAGCAACTAACGAAGACGTTCCATTTAATTCATGGGATTATGCTGATGTGAGTGCCGCTACCGGAAATGCTTCACAGCAAACATCAGGCTCATGGCAATATGTTAATAGAAACCTATCTTACTTTGGAAGGATTTTATATGACTATGATGAAAAATACTATGCCTCTTTTACAGGAAGAGTTGATGGTAGTACATCTTTTGGTAGAAACAATAAATTTGCATTTTTTCCATCAGCATCTATTGGATGGGTTATTTCGAAAGAAGACTTTTTTGATGAAGTTCCTGTCTTAGATTATCTAAAATTTAGAGCAAGTTATGGTACTTTAGGAAATGACAATATTAATCCTCAATTTTCCCTAATTTCAACATTCCCTAGTTATGTATTTAACGGTACTATTACTCCGGGTTCTTCTCTAGGATCTATTCCTAATGATGATGTCTCTTGGGAAAATCAAGTGCAAATGAATGTTGGTATTGATACAAGAATATTTAACGATAAGTTTTCCCTTTCAGTTGACTATTTTAATAAGACAGTTGACGATTTATTATTTAGTCCAAATCTTTCTTTATATCTTGGTGTTCCTTCCTATCCAACAACTAATATTGGAAGTACAAAAAGTACTGGAATTGATGCTACAATTTCATTAAACACTTCTGTTGGAGATTTATTAATTTCATCTGATCTAAATTTCACAACAGCTGAGAATGAAGTTATTTCAATAAATAACGGAGATAAATATATTTGGGGAGCTGGATATGGAATCCCTTATAGAAATATTGTAAGATTTGAAGAAGGATTCTCACCAGGCTATTTCTTTGGTTATGTAACCGATGGTATTTTCCAAACTCAAGATGAGGTTAATAATCATGCAACTCAAAATGGTGCAGTTCCTGGTGACATTAGGTTTGTTGATATAGATGGTGACGGTATTGTAAATGACTCTGACAGAACACAAATTGGTGATCCATTTCCAGATTTTACAATCGGATGGAACTTAAATTTAGATTACAAAGCATTTGATTTAAGTGTATTTACCTATGCTTCTATTGGAAATGATATATATCGAGCTTATGAAAGAAATCTAAATTACACCAACAGATTTGCTTCAACTCTTGCTAGATGGACAGGTTTAGGAACTAGTTTTGATGAGCCAAGGGTAACATTTGTTGATTCAAATAATAACAATAGAGCATCTGACAGATTTGTTGAAGATGGTAGTTATTTAAGAATCAAGAATATTCAGCTTGGTTATTCATTCCCAGATTCATTAACAGAGGTGTGGGGATTTGATGAAGTAAGAGCTTACGTTCAGGTTAAGAATGTACTTACACTAACAGACTATTCCGGATATGATCCCGAAATTTCAGTTGGTGGAGTTTTAAATACAGGTATAGATTATGGAACTTACCCACAGCCAAGAATCTGGTCAATGGGTGTCAATATTAAATTTTAATAAAAAATATTATGAAAAAATTTAAAACACTATTAATACTAATCTTATCTATTTCTTTTTTAAATAGATGTACAGATCATGTAGATTATGAGGCAATTGAAGGATATCAAATTACATCTGAAATATATTTTCAACAGCAATCAGATTATGATGCGGCGTTGGTTGGTACCTATGACGTTCTACAATGGCTATTCTTTAATGTTCAATTAGGGGCAATCGCATCTGATCTATCACTTTGTGGAGGAGAAAGTGCAACAGACTATATAGGTATTCAACAAATTGATAATATGACACACTATCCTGAAAATAATGTGTTAAGACAAATTTGGCAGTTTTTATATGAAGGAGTTAATAGGGCAAATTACATGCAAGAGAATAAAGCAAATATAGATTTTGATGGTAAGGAAGCTATGTATGCAGAAGTTTATTTTCTAAGAGCATATTATTATTTTGAGTTAGTTAAATTCTTTGGAGATGTACCTTTATTTACCGAAGCTAGACTTACTGCTGGAGATGCTGGTACCCTAGTAAGAACACCTAAAGAAGAAGTATATGCACAGATTGAATTAGACTTGCAGAATGCTATAGCTACTTTTCCTGATTCACAATCTCAAGTTGGAAGAGTAAATAAGTATACAGCTTATGCTTTACTTGGAAAGGTTTTATTATATCAGGACAAATTTTCTGAAGCAGCAGCAGCACTAGATAATGTAATTGGTGTTTATTCACTAGTAGCTGACTATGGAAGTCAGTTTTTGAGATTTGGTGAAAATGGCCCTGAATCTGTATTTGAAATCCAATATTCAAATCAATCCAATTGGTATGATTGGGGATGTGCTCACTGTAGTGAGGGTAATTATGCTATCATCATGAATGGACCAAGAGGTTGGAGTGGACCCGAATATGCTCAAGGTTGGAGTTTTAATGTTCCATTAGCTGAATTTTACAATTCATTTCATCCGGATGATACTAGAAGGGATGCTACAATCTTAGATATTGAGGCTTTTGCTCAAGCGACTGGTGCTACATACTCTGAAGGATATAATCATACAGGTTATTTTAATAATAAATATATTCCTAGAGCAGGAGAGTCAGGAGGGCAAACAGAACTAAATTATCTAACAAATTTCAGAATTATTAGATATTCAGATGTACTATTGATGGCTGCAGAAGCTTACAATAGGTCTGGAATTGACGATGGAATTGCGCAAGAATTTTTAAATCAAGTAAGACTAAGAGCTTATGATGGTGATGAAGAATTTGAAATTTTTCCTACCGGTACTGATTTAACAGAAGCTATATATGAAGAGAGAAAATTTGAGCTTGGATTAGAAGGACATAGATTTTTTGACCTGGTCAGAACAGCAAGAGCTTCGTCTGTTATACCTGGATTCATCGAAGGGAAACATGAAGTATTTCCCATACCACAACAAGAAATTGATATTTCAGGGCTTGAACAAAACCCCGGTTATTAAAATAAATTAATTAATACAAAATTATTATGAAGTCAATAAAATATTTACTAATTGCGTTTTCAATATTAATCTTTAGTTCCTGTGAGCAAGATAATTATGAATTAGGAGAGATTATTGTCCCATCAAATCTAAATGTTATTCCTTTAATTCAAGGGGCCGACAGTGACAATCCATATGGTGATGGAAGCGGCAATGTTACATTTACAGCTAGTGCTGATAATGCTATAACATATAAATTTATAAGTAATGGGGTTGAACACATGGAACCAAGTGGTGTCTTTTCAACGGTTTTTACCAGTACTGGAACGTTTTTATATGACATTTCAGTAATTGCATTAGGAATTGCAGGAGAATCGATTGAAACCAATGTTTCCATTGAGGTACTTTATACTTATGAACCACCTGAAGATCTTGTTAACGCATTAATATCTGGATCTTGGAGAGTAATGGCAGAGGCAGACGGACATATTGGAGTTCATGACCCAGCTTCTTTTCATGACGGAATCAATACATTCCCTGAGTGGTATAGTGCTTCTCCTTTTCAACAGTCCAGTACTGGAATGTATGATGATAGGATTATTTTTTCGTCTGACGGTACAGCTCAATTTTTAACTCAAGGTTTCATTTTTGGTAATGCAACTGCACTTGAAGAAGATTTTAATGGGGATCAAGGATTAACTCCAAATCAATTTAATGAGCATCCATTTTACCCAGCAGATGACTTTAGTTTTAGTTGGAGTATTTCTGAAAATGATGATGGGTATTTGGTGTTAAATTTCGGTGGAAATGGTTTTACGGGAAATTATGTTGGCGGCAATCATCAATATATTATTACCCACAGAAATTCCGATTCATCTGAACTTTACCTAAAAACAATTGGATTAGATACAAATGCGTGGTATGCAAAAATTACTAACCAAGAATAAATTATTCACTATTTAAATTTATAAGAGAGAAGTTCAATCAACTTCTCTCTTATTTTTTATATTTGTCAAACTCTAACTACAATAATGAAGAATTATTTAAAAATTATCATTTTCTTAATGTTTTTTGTAATTGCTTGTTCATCAGATGAGCCGGCTGATTCAAACAATAACTCTGATAATCATGAGGTTATAGTTCCCTCAAACCTAACTTTAGATATCAGCATTATTGGACAAAACGGTTCAAACCCAAACGGAGATGGATCAGGATCAATTATTTGTATTGCGTCTGCTACTGATGCGGTAAATTATGAATTCAGGTTCGGAGGAGGTATTACTCAGCAATCAATTAATGGTCAAACGGAATATTCTTATAGTGATGAAGGTGTAAACTCATATTCAGTATATGTATATGCCTACTCTTCGTCAGGTCATTATACCAGTGCTGTTGAAACTTTTGATTTATTTGTTGAAGGTGATGCTCCAGAAGCTACCTGGTCTGAGGAGTTCAATTATAATGGTGCGGTGGATTCTAATACTTGGACCCACGAAATTGGAAATGGTGAATGGGGTTGGGGTAATGGTGAATCTCAATATTATACAAGTAGTCTAAATAATGTTAAAGTTGAAGACGGGGTTTTAAAGATTACAGCAAAGAGGGAGGATATGGCTAGTTATGAATATACTTCTGCCAGAATTGTTTCCAGAGATAAATTTGAATTTCAATATGGAAGAGTTGATATTAGAGCCAAATTACCGACAGGTGGTGGCACATGGCCTGCTCTTTGGTTATTAGGAGCAAACCATTATGAAGTTGGATGGCCTGCATGTGGAGAAATTGATATTATGGAACATTGGGGACACGACCCAACAGTTGTAGCTGGATCAATTCATACCCCTATGAGCCATGGAGATACCTGGACAAATGGACACACCAATGTTAGTGATTATAATGAAGAATTTCATATTTATTCGATTGATTGGGACGAAAATAGAATTCAGTTTTTTGTTGATGATATTTTATACTATACATATTCACCTTCTCCAAAAGATTCAGAAAATTGGCCCTTCGACCAAGAAATGTTTTTTATTTTAAACGTTGCAATGGGTGGCCATTGGTTTGATGTAGATCCTCAGTTTAACGAATCAACTATGGAAGTTGATTATATAAGAATTTATCAATAACAATTATGAAAAAATTAATCTATAGCCTTTTTGTTTTATTTTTTATTACATCATGTCAAAACTCTAATTTGACAGAAAAAGAAAAATTTATTGATGATCTAATTTCTCAGATGACACTAGCTGAAAAAGCAGGACAAATGAATCAGTATAATGGTTTTTGGGATGCTACTGGTCCTATGCCCGAGGGAGATTATCAGAAGAAAAGATATAATGAACTAAAAAATGGTCAAGTTGGTTCTATGTTAAACGTTATTGGAGTTGAAGAAATAAGAGCATTACAAAAAATTGCTGTTGAGGAAACTCGATTAGGAATTCCACTTATTTTTGGACATGATGTGATTCATGGTTACAAAACAATGTTTCCAATTCCTCTTGCCGAATCATCAAGTTGGGACTTAGAACTTTTAGAAAAATCTGCAAGAATTGCTGCTACTGAAGCTAGTGCTGATGGCTTGAATTGGACATTTGCACCTATGGTAGATATTTCAAGAGACGCCAGATGGGGAAGAGTCATGGAAGGAGCCGGGGAAGACCCTTTTCTAGGAAGTTTAATTGCTAAAGCACGTGTTAAAGGGTTTCAAGGAGATAATCTAAGTGAAGTAAATACTATAGTTGCATGCGCAAAGCATTTTGCTGGTTATGGATTTTCAGAAGCAGGTAGAGATTATAATACCACAGATTTTAATCAGTATACTCTACACAATACTATAATGCCTCCTTTTAAGGCAGCTGTTGAAGCGGGTGTAAGAACATTTATGAATTCATTTAATACTCTTGATGAGATTCCTGCTACTGGTAACAAACATATTCAAAGAGATATTTTAAAAGGAGATTGGAATTTTGACGGATTTATAGTATCTGACTGGGGTTCAATCGATCAAATGATACCTCATGGTTTTGCGAGTAATGGAGAACATGCAGCTGAATTGGCTTTAATTGCAGGTTCAGATATGGACATGGAATCAAGTTTATATGTAAGTAAATTAGTTGGACTTGTAGAGTCAGGAAAAGTCAAAGAAGAATTATTAGATGATGCTGTTAGAAGGATTTTAAGAGTGAAATATGAGTTAGGTTTATTTGAAGACCCATATAAATATTGTGATCAGAATAGATCAGATTCTGAACTTGGAAGTGAAAAAAATATGATGGTTGCTTTAGATGCAGCTAAAAAATCTATTGTTTTATTAAAAAATGATAACCAATTATTGCCATTAAAAAAACAAAATCAAAAAATTGCCATCATTGGACAATTGGCAAATGACAAGAATAGTACTCTAGGTAACTGGAGATCTCAGGTTGAGTATAACTCAGCTGTTTCAGTTGTTGAGGGAATGAAAAAATATAAAGGGAATAAAACTATATATCAAAAAGGAGTTGATTTATATTATGGTGAAACCAATTTTCATAATAGAGTTAAAATAAACTTTAAAGATAAATCTGATTTTGGAAAAGCTAAATTAGCTGCAGCTACATCTGACATTGTAATTATGGTTCTTGGTGAAGAAGGACATCAGTCAGGTGAAGGAAGAAGTAGAACAAATATTGATTTACCAGGTCTTCAAAAGGATCTGTTAAAAGAAATAAAGAAAGTAAATAAAAACATTGTTCTTGTTGTAATGAGTGGTAGACCACTAGATTTAAGCTGGGAAGATGAAAATATTCCTGCTATAGTTCAGGCATGGCAATTAGGGTCTAGATCTGGTAACGCCATAGCGCAAGTTCTTTATGGAGATTATAACCCTTCCGGAAAACTTACTATGTCTTTTCCAAGAAATGTTGGTCAAGTGCCAGTTTATTATAATTTTAAAAATACAGGAAGACCAAGTACCTCAATAGAACAAGTGACAAATTCGGGTTATGCTGATGTTGAAAATAGTCCTTTATATCCGTTTGGATATGGATTAAGCTATACCAACTTTACATACTCTGATTTAACAATTAGTTCTGATTCAATGACCAGAGATTCTAAAATATATGCATCAGTAACTATTTCAAATACAGGAAGTTTTAATGGTGAAGAAGTTGTTCAGCTATATTTGAGAGATATTGTAGGTAGTATAGCGAGACCTATGAAAGAATTAAAAGGATTTAAAAAAATTGAATTAAACCCAGGCGAAAGTAAAACTGTCAATTTTGAAATTGATAATTCCCTCTTAGAGTTTTATTCATTCAATAATATATGGGAATCTGAACTTGGCAAGTTTCACCTTTTTATTGGTACAGATTCAAATGTAAGCAACTATAAAGAATTTTATTTAGTTGATTAATGATAACATTAAAAGAATTAGCAAAGGAACTAAAAGTTTCTGTTTCAACAGTTTCCAAAGCGCTACATGATAGTCCAGAGATAAGTGTTCAAACGATTCAAAAAGTAAAAAAATTAGCAAATAAGCGCAACTATAAGCCTAACAAAATAGCACTTAGCCTTAAAAGTAACAGGACTCTTACAATTGGGGTTGTTATTCCCGATATTTTAAATAGATTTTACTCCAAAGTATTGGACGGTATTCATGATTCAGCAGATCAATATGGCTATGATGTTATCACGGTCACGACAAAAGAATCAATTATAAAGGAAATAGATAGTCTTCAAATTTTATCAAGTGGGAATGTTGACGGAGTAATTATTGCAATGTCTGAAGAGACTTTAAATAAAAATGACTTCTCTCATATAAAGGAATTTACGATGAAAGATACTCCTATAGTCATGTTTGATCGTGTAACCGATAAAATTAATTGTGACAAAGTTATTATTGATGATTTTGATGCAATTTATAATGAAGTCAAAAGTTTGAAAATGTTGGGGAGAAAAAAAATTGGTTTTGTAACAACAATAAATGATTTAAATGTAGGTAAATATAGAGCTAATGGATTTAGAAAAGCTACCTATGACTTTTATGGAAAGTTTGACAAAAATTTAATTCTAAGGATTTCAAAAAATCTTGATAAACACATTGAAATCCATAAGTTTATTGAAAAAAATAAACCTGATGCAATCATCTCAGCTGATATAATTTGTGGTGTAATTTCTGTTAATATTGCAAGAAGTTTAGGTATAAAAATACCTGAAGAAATATCGGTTGTAGGTTTTGGTGATAAAACAATTTCAGAGTATTCTAGTCCAAAGTTAACCACTATTTATCAGCATGGTCCAGAAATTGGAATTAGATCAGTCGAGCTTTTAGTTGATAGAATGAATTCAAAATGGTTTGGATTAGAAAAAAATACAAATTCCTTCATAACTGAAATTATCCCAACAATTACAGTTGGCGGTGGATCAAAATAGATTGCTAAAATTATTCAAAAATAAATTAATATAGATTACTAAAAATACAATTGATATTAATGTTTTTGTAAATCCGGAAACGATTAAACCAAGAAAAACTCCAGCAGCGGCTATAATTGATTTTTCAAAATTTTTATTTAGAAATAATTCACCAGCAATTGCACCAATTAATGCACCAATTATGATCCCAAATGGTGGTAAAAATAAGCCAATCAAAGTGCCAATTGAAGCTCCTATTATTCCAAATTTACTCGCTCCAAATTTTTTGGAACTATATATTGGGATTATATAATCAAGAATGAAAATTATTAATCCAATAATTAAGCAAAAAATAAGTATTTTACTTTCTACTTGTACATTTGAAATATTACTAAAAATGAATAGTCCCAACCATGAACTCAGGGGGCCTGGCAAAACAGGAATTACACTTCCTATAATCCCTACTATCATAAAAACAAAAGACAATATCAATAAAAATATATCCATATTATAATTAAGAATATTTTAAATAAAATCGATTAACTTTATGAAATTAATTAATTAATTAATATCTATTGTGAGAATAACTCTGATTTTTATTTTCTTTTTTTTGGTTAATTCATGTGAATATGATTTTCAAATTGACAGAAAAATTTCAGTTGATGAGTTTATTAATGAAGAACTAAAATCATTCAACTGGAGTGAAGTTGATCAATATCCCGTTTTTGAGAATTGTTTAGAGTTGAATAGTGTTTCACAAAAAAATAAATGTTTTGTTGAAACCATTACAAATAATTTTACAGCTAATTTGAAAAAAAATAATTTGATTCTGAATAGAACACTTGTTGATACAGTTAATTTGGTTTTAATGGTTGATAAAACCGGTCTAATTTCTATTGAAAGTATCAATATTTTAGATAAAAATCATAAATATAAAGAAGTTATAATTAGCTCATTTAATAATACTGTTTCAAATTTTCCAAAATTATATCCAGCAATTAAAAGAGGTCAGCAAGTTGATGTAATTTTTAAAATCCCAATTATAATTTCAACTGAATAACAAATATGAGTGAAAAAATAATTTTAGGTATTGATCCAGGGACAACAATAATGGGTTTTGGTATAATTAAAATAAAGGACAGAAAAATGTATCTCATAGAAATGAATGAATTGAATTTAACAAAACATAAAGACCATTATTTAAAACTAAAATTAGTATTTGAAAGAACTATTTCTTTAATAGAGGAGTTTAATCCTGATGAAATAGCTATTGAGGCTCCTTTTTTTGGTAAAAACATTCAGAGTATGCTAAAACTTGGTAGAGCCCAAGGAATAGCAATGGCCGCAGGTCTTTCAAGAGAAATATCAATTACAGAGTATTCACCAAAAAAAATAAAAAAGGCAATAACAGGTAATGGTAATGCTAGTAAAGAACAAGTAGCAAAAATGCTTCAGAATTTATTAGCAATAAAAGAGTTGCCTAAAAATTTAGATTCTACAGACGGACTGGCAGCTGCTGTATGCCATTTTTATAATTCAAAAAATTCTTTTGAGGAAACAAAATATTCTAGTTGGTCAAGCTTTGTAAATAAAAATAAAGATAAAATAAGAGGGTCATAAGTAGTATATATATTCATATTCCTTTTTGTAGAAAAGCATGTCACTATTGTAATTATCATTTTTCTACATCGTTAAAATCAAAAGATTTAATTATTGATTCAATTGTAAGTGAAATTTCTTTAAGATCAAATGAATTGAATGATAATGTTGGTTCAATATATTTTGGAGGAGGAACACCGTCAATTCTAACTGAAAAAGAATTAGAAAAAATTTTAAATGAAATTCATAAAAAATTTAAAATTTCTAATAATACTGAAATTACAATTGAATGTAATCCTGATGATGTTAGTATTGAAAAAATTGAAGTATGGAAAAAAAATAGTTTTAATAGGGTTAGTCTTGGGATACAATCTTTTATTGATTCTGATTTAGTTTTAATGAATAGAAGTCACAATTCAAAAACTGCAATTGATTCAATTGAAAAAATAAAAAATAATTTCACTAATTTTTCTATTGATCTAATATATGGAATACCTGAAAGTTCAATTGATGAATGGAAAAAAAACATTGAAATTGGATTAAATTATGATATACCCCATATTTCGACTTATGTTTTAACTGTTGAGCCAAAAACAGCCCTTAAAAAATTGATTGAAAAGAATAAGATAAAGGAAGTTGAAGATAGGGATCAGAAATTACAATTTGAATATGCCTATGATATGTTGTTAAAATTAGGTTATTATAATTACGAATTTTCAAGTTTTTCAAAACCTGGTTATGAGTGTAAAAATAATCTTACATATTGGAACAGGGAAAAATATATTGGCTTTGGGCCATCAGCACATTCGTTTGACGGTGCATCAAGAACATGGAATATTAGTAATAATCAGAAGTATATTGAAAAAATTAAAAAAAATATTTTACCCAATGAATCAGAGGTTCTATCACAAATTGATGTGTTAAATGAAGTAATAATGATAGGTTTAAGAACTTCAGATGGAATTGATTTAGAATTGATTAAATCAAAGTTTTCAGATTTGAATTTGGATAATTTAAATAAACAAATAGAGCTTAAAATTAAAGAAGGTGTGCTTGTCAAAACAAATAATAAACTTCATACTTCAAAAGAATATAAATTTTTAACTGACGGAGTTGCCTCTGACTTATTTATAACAAATTAGACCAAAATAAATTAGTAAAAAAACATTATCTTCAATACAAAATCTTATATATGGAATGGAGTGGAGTAATGCCAGCAATCACTACTAAATTTAGTAATGATGATAAATTAGACTTGGCTCTTTTTAATAAAAATTTAGACTTTCAGCTGCAAGCAGGTATTGATGCAATTGTTTTAGGTGGATCATTGGGAGAGGCAAGTACTTTAACCCAGGATGAAAAAAATATATTAACCCAAAATACTGTTGATTTTGTTTCAAATAAAATTCCAGTAGTTGTCAATATTGCCGAACAGTCAACAAAAGATGCTCTAGAAAGCGTTAAGTGTGCAGAAAAATTTGGGGCAAGTGGGTTAATGGTATTACCGCCGATGCGTTACAAGTCAGGAAAAAAGGAGACGATAGAATATTTTCAAGCTATAGCCAATTCTACGAATCTACCTATTATGATATACAATAACCCATTTGATTATGGAATTGAAGTTACAATTGACATGTTTGAAAAGCTTTTAAAATGTGATAATATAAAGGCAGTTAAAGAGTCAACTAGAGATATATCTAATGTAACAAGACTTAAAAATGCTTATGGCTCCAGATTAAAAATCATGACTGGTGTCGATACGATTGCTCTTGAAAGTTTGTTAATGGGTGCAGATGGCTGGATTGCTGGATTGGTTTGTGCTTTTCCCGAGGAAACCGTTGCAATTTATAAACTTCAATCACAGTATAAAATAAAAGAAGCAATAGAAATATACAGGTGGTTTTTACCTTTACTAGAATTAGATATAAATCCAAAACTAGTTCAAAATATAAAGTTAGCGGAAACAACACTAGGAATTGGTTCTGAAAATGTAAGACTCCCAAGAGTACCTTTATTCGGCAAAGAAAGAGAAAATGTTTTAGAAATTATAAATACAGGAATTAAAAATAGACCTGATTTATCAAAATATAGATTTTAATTATGATTACTGGTAAAAATTATATTGGAGACAATTTATCTTCAAATTCGTCCGTAATATTTCAGACATTTAACCCAAAATTAAATATTGAAAATGATACAACTTTCTTTGAGGCAAGTGATTCAGAAATTCAAAAATCAGTGGAACTTGCATTCAAAGCATTTAAAAAATATAAGCTTGTTTCGTCTGAAGTGAAATCTAAATTTTTAAATCAAATCGCAGATGAGCTGCAATTAATTTCGGATGATATAGTAAATATTTATTGTTCTGAAACAGGTTTGACCGAAGGTAGATGTCTCGCAGAATTAGCACGTACGATTAATCAATTGAGGTCATTCTCAGAACTCCTAATCAACGGAGACTTTCAAGAAGTTTCTATTGACACCTCAAATCCAAATAGAGTTCCAGTTCCAAAACCTGATTTAAGAAAAATGTTAATCCCACTTGGACCAGTTGCGGTTTTTGGTGCAAGCAATTTTCCTTTGGCTTATTCAACCGCAGGAGGTGATACTGCTTCAGCATTGGCTGCAGGGTGTCCTGTGATATTAAAATCTCATCCAATGCATGCTGGAACAGGGGAATTAGTTTCTGCGGCGATTATTAGAGCTGTAAAAACAACTAATATGCCTAATGGAGTTTTTTCTAATCTGAATAGTAAAGGAATTGAAGTTGGAGAAAAGCTAGTAAATAACCCTGGAATCAAAGCAGTTGGTTTTACTGGTAGTTTGAGAGGAGGACGTGCAATTTATGATTTAGCATCAAGAAGAGATAATCCTATACCGGTTTTCGCTGAAATGGGAAGTGTTAATCCCGTGCTAATATTTCCAGAAAAACTTCAAAAAGAATATGCTGAATTAGCAGAAAAATTTGCTAAATCAATAACAATTGGATCTGGGCAATTTTGTACTAATCCTGGTATTATTATTTCTTTTGAATCAGAAATTTTTGATTTATTTATAAAAAAGTTAGTTGAGGAAATTGAAAAATTATCACCAAGTTGTATGCTCCACCCCAATATCTTTAATGCATATAACAATGGTCTTGAAAAAATTAAAAAAAATAAACTTGTTTCAGTTCTAACAAAAGTGGATTCTGAGTCAAAAGCTAATTTTCCAAAACACGTTATTTCAACCGTAACAGCTAAAAACTTCATCCAAGATAAAAAGCTACAAGATGAAATTTTCGGTCCATTTTCGTTAATTGTAAAATGTTTGGATCAAAATGAAATGCTTCAGGTAATTAATTCAATGGAAGGACAACTAACAGGAACAATATTAGCAGATACTAACGAAAAGTTTTTAAGCGAAAAAATTATTAATGCTGTAGAATTAAAAGTAGGTAGAATTATATTTAACGGAGTACCGACTGGAGTAGAGGTTTGCCCATCAATGACCCATGGTGGCCCCTATCCAGCATCAACTGATTCAAGATTTTCAGCTGTTGGAACAAATTCAATAAAAAGGTGGCTAAGACCAGTAAGTTTTCAGGACTTTCCTCAAAATTTACTTCCAAACGAATTAAAAAATGATAATCCATTAATGATAAACCGTAAAATTAACGGTGTTGCCTCTAATAACTAGATTTGATTTTTAAAATATTTAAGATTATGAAATATAAAATCCTTTTTTTATCAATTTTTCTTTTTTTCTCATGTAATCGAGACAATGAAAAACTGGACGCAATTATTCAAGAATACCAAAATCATAAAGGCTATAATTTTGAGGATTATCCTCTTGGCAATTTTTCTGAAGAATACTTTAAATCTGAGAAAGAATTTGCTGAAAGTCTTTTACTAAAATTAGATGATATTGATATTAATAAGTTGGACGAAAATGATAATATTTCATATGAATTATTATCCTTTGTGTTAAAAGATATTATTGCATATTATGATTTTGAAAGATTTCTAAATCCGCTACTTTCTGATTCAGGTTTCCATAGTAGTCTAGTTTATAATGTTAGACCGATGTACAATTATGAGCAAGTCAAAAATTATTTAAATAAGCTTAATGATATACCACAATATGTTGATCAATATTTGCCTCTTTTAAGAAAAGGACTAGACAAAGGTGTATCTCAGCCTTTGGTAATTTTTAAAGGTTACGAATCAACATATAATGATCATATCACTAAAAATTTTGAATCAAATTATTTTTATTCTCCTTTTAACAAACTACCCAATGACATAACAGAAATTCAAAGAGATTCGATACTTGCTGCAGCAAAAAATGCTATCGAAAAGAGTGTTGTGCCTCAATTTATCAGAATTAAAGATTTCTTTGAAAAGGAATATTATAAAAAAACAAGGACTACCATTGGGGTTTCAGAAACCCCCAATGGATCTGAATTCTATCAAAATAGAATCAACTATTATACGACAAGTGAATTATATACAGCTGATGAAATTCATCAAATTGGTTTAAAAGAGGTGGCTAGGATTAAAAAAGAAATGATAAAAATTATTGATGAATTGAAATTTAATGGTTCCTTTGAAGAATTTTTCGAATTTTTGAGAACTGATGATCAATTCTATGCAAAAACTCCAAGGGAGCTTCTTATGTACGCTAGAGATATTTCCAAAAGAGCTGATGAACAACTTCCAAGATTCTTTAAAACTCTACCAAGAAAACCATATGGAGTCGCACCAGTTCCTGATGCAATAGCTCCAAAATATACAGGTGGTAGATATGTAGGTACTTCAAAAAATAGTACAGATCCAGGTTATTATTGGGTAAATACTTACGATTTAAAAAGTAGAACTCTATATACAATACCAGCTTTAACAGTTCACGAAGCAGTTCCAGGACATCACCTTCAAAGCGCCCTAAATAATGAGTTAGGAGATAGTATTCCTAGATTTAGAAGAAATTTATATCTGTCTGCATACGGAGAAGGCTGGGGACTATACACAGAGTTTCTAGCTGACGAAATGGGTATTTATACAACTCCTTATGAAAAATTTGGAAAATTTACCTACGAGATGTGGAGAGCTTGTCGATTAGTTGTAGACACTGGACTTCACGCAAAGGGATGGTCAAAAGAGAAAGCCATTGATTACATGTCAAAAAATACAGCATTGTCTTTACACGAGGTTAACACTGAAATTGACAGATATATTTCGTGGCCAGGTCAAGCTTTATCATACAAAATAGGTGAACTAAAAATCCGTGAGCTCAGAAATAAATCAAAAGATGAATTGAATGATAAATTTGATATTAGAGAATTTCATGAAAAAATTTTAGAATACGGAACAGTTACATTACCTACCCTGGAGAGGAGAATCAATAATTATATAGAGAAAAAAAATGAGTAAACACATTTTTGAATGTATTGATGCACATACATGTGGTAATCCAGTTAGATTAATTTTATCAGAAAAACCTGATTTAGATGGGATTTCGATGAGCGAAAAAAGATTAGATTTTTTAAAAAAATTTGATTGGATCAGAAAGTCATTAATGTTTGAACCTAGAGGTCATGACATGATGAGTGGCGGAATGATTTTCCCTCCTCAAGATTCTAAAAATGATTTTGCTATTTTATTCTTGGAAACATCTGGCTGTTTACCAATGTGTGGTCATGGTACAATTGGAATAGTTACAATTGCTTTAGAAGAAAATTTGGTAAAGCCCAAAGTTAAAGGTATCCTAAACATAGAGGTTCCTGCTGGAGTTATTCAGGTAACTTACCTAAAAAAAGGTAAAAAAGTAAGTTGGGTAGAAATAGTAAATGTTGACAGTTTTCTAGCTGAAAAAAACTTATCTATAATTTCTAACAATTTAGGTAAAATAGATTTTGATGTTTCATATGGTGGTAATTTTTATGCTATCATTGAAAAGCAAAAAAATTATTCTGACCTTGATGACTTTAAAGCCGAGGAACTTATCTCATACTCCCGAGAAATAAGAGATAAAATCAATATAAAATATTCAGAAAAATTTATTCACCCTTATGACAAGTCAATAAAAAATGTTTCTCATATTTTATGGACAGGTAAAGCAATTGATTCAAAATCCTCCACCAGAAATGCAGTTTTTTATGGAGATAAAGCTATTGACAGATCTCCTTGTGGAACCGGAAGCTCAGCAAGGATGGCTCAATTATTTTCTCAAAATAAATTAAAGGTTGGAGAGGAATTTGTACATGAAAGCTTTATTGGCTCAAAGTTTAATTGCAGGGTAAAAAAAACTACTAAAATAAAAGACTATGATGGAATAACTCCCTCTGTAAGTTCATTGCCGTTTGTGATTGGAAGCATTGGAATTTTTGCCTTTAGATAATCTTCAGCTTTATAAAGGCTTAAGGCCCA
>PABM01000002.1 GCA_002702745.1 Flavobacteriaceae bacterium
ATAAATTCTTGGAATGCAATTGGGGCATCACTATGAGAACCACCGTTAATGATATTCATCATTGGAACGGGAAGCATATTTGAATCAGAGCCTAAATATTTAAATAGAGATAAGTTTTTTTCATTTGCTGCGGCTTTTGCCATTGCCAAAGAAACTCCTAATATTGCGTTAGCACCTAGTTTTGATTTATTTTCAGTACCATCAATTTTTATCATCAAATGATCATTTGAAGTTTGATCAAAGACAGACTTACCAACTAATTCTTTAGAAATAATATTATTAATATTTGAAACTGCATTTAAGACTCCTTTCCCATGGTAGTCACTACCTCCATCTCTTAGCTCAACTGCTTCATGCTCGCCAGTAGAAGCTCCAGAAGGTACTGCAGCTCTTCCGGTAATTAAATTTTCTGTTATAACATCAACCTCAACTGTGGGATTACCCCTAGAATCAAATATTTGTCTGGCTATAATATGTTTTATTTTAGCCATCTATCTATTTTGTTTTTGAAATATTTTCTATAAACTGATCAAATAAATAAGAAGCGTCATGTGGACCAGGACTTGCTTCAGGATGATACTGAACAGAAAAACAATTTTTACTATTCATTTCGATTCCAGCAACAGTATCGTCATTTAAATGAATATGAGTTATTCTAATATCTTTATGAGCTTCTGTTTCTTCTCTGTTAATGGCAAAGCCATGGTTTTGAGATGTAATCTCACCTTTTCCTGTAATTAAGTTTTTTACAGGATGATTTATTCCGCGATGTCCGTTATGCATTTTATATGTTGAAATACCATTAGCTAGAGCTATTATTTGATGACCTAAACATATACCAAATAGTGGAAAATTATTTTCAATAACTTCCTTTGCAACGTTTTGCGCTCTTTTCAATGGTTCAGGATCACCAGGACCGTTTGAAATAAAATATGCATCAGGATTCCATGATTTCATTTCCTCAAAAGAAGCATCATATGGGAAAACCTTTATGTAACAATCTCTTTTGGAAAGATTTCTTAATATATTTTTTTTAATTCCTAAATCCAAAGCAGCGATTTTATACTTTGCATTTTCTTCACCATAAAAATAGGGTTGTTTAGTTGATACTTTTGAAGCCAACTCTAAACCATCCATACTAGGGATTTTTGCGAGTTGTTTTTTTAAGTCATCGATATTATCTATTTCAGTAGAAATTACGGCATTCATTGCACCGTTATCCCTTATATATGATACAAGTGCTCTGGTATCAACATCAGAAATAGCTAATAAATTATTATTCTCAAAGAAATTATATAAAGAATCAATATCCCCATATCTAGAAAAGTTATAAGTGAAATTTCTACAAATCAAACCTGCAATTTTAACTGAGTCTGATTCTACTTCGTCTTTCTTCACACCGTAATTCCCAATATAGGCATTTGTTGTAACCATTAATTGTCCAAAGTATGAAGGGTCGGTAAATATTTCTTGATAACCTGTCATACCAGTATTGAAACATACTTCTCCAAAAGCTGAGCCTTCTTTACCAATAGATTTACCATGGAAAATAGTACCATCTTCAAGTAAAATAATTGCTTTTTTTCTCTGGTTATATTGCATTTAGAATAAAGGTTAAACAAAAATAATTTATAATCGTTAAAATCATAATTTTTTATTAAAAAAAAAAGGAGCTGAGCTCCTTTTTGTTAAAACTTAGTTACCAAAAGCAAATTCCAGTATTTTGATTACATCATTCTCATCTTTATACGAAAGATTACTCGAATCTATGAATGCTAATATACGTTTAACGTCCAGTGAACTATTTTCAAAAAGCTTATTAAAAGAACGCTTAGATAGTTTAAAACTTTCTATCATATTATTTTCTACAGATCTGATAAAGTAAGACTCTTTTTTAACATACTTATCATTTGATCTATTAACCATTGGGTTTCCTGATCCAGTTACTAACTTGACAGAAAAACCTTTTAAGAAAGTGAAGTCACTTCCAGAATAAATTAATTCATAAACCCTATTATCTTCATTATAGAAATAATTCTTATACGATTTACCGTTAATTAGGATTTGCTTTATGTTGTTGAAAGTGAAAGAGAATATAGAATCATTATCATTTATCTTCGCCTCAAATGCGTTTCTACTGATATTTAAATTAATATTTCTTACCAAAAATCTTTCTCCTGTTAAAGTTTGTATTTCACCATCATTATCCCACTCATCGAATAGATAAGCTGAGCCCAGTATTACCTTATTAGGTTGATTATAAAAAAATGAAGTTCCAAAATTTGTGCTCTCACCAGTCAATGCTGACCTAAAATCAGTTTGATTATTTAATTGGGAAATAATAAAATTCGAAACTAAAAAAATTAAGATGAATATTATTCTCATATTTTAATCTAAAATTATTTGTCTTCTTGTTTTTCCGGATCTTCAGCAGGAGCTTCCTCAGCAGGAGCTTCCTCAACAGGAGCTTCCTCAGCAGGAGCTTCTAAAGTATCATTTACTACCTCTTCATTCACAACTTCTTCAGAAACAGATTCAGCTTTTTTTCCTCTTCGACCTCTTCTTGTTGTTTTCTTCTTCTTGATTACATAAGTATCATTATAGTCTACAAGTTCTATCATAGTCATCTCAGCATTATCACCAAGTCTATTACCCAGTCTAATAATTCTTGTGTATCCACCTGGTCTATCGGCAACCTTGACAGCTACATCTCTAAATAACTCAGCAACAGCATTTTTTTGTTTCATTCTTGAAAAAACGATTCTTCTGTTGTGTGTAGTATCAGATTTAGATTTTGTTATCAAAGGTTCAATAAATTTCTTTAATGCCTTTGCCTTTGCTAACGTTGTATTAATTCTCTTATGCTCAATAAGTGAACATGCCATGTTAGCAAGCATGGAACTTCTGTGTCCTTTTTTTCTTCCTAAGTGATTAAACTTTTTACGATGCCTCATTTTCTTTCTTTACTTTAACTTTTTACTCTTTTTCAAGTTTATACTTTGACAAATCCATTCCAAAACTTAGACCCTTTAGCATAACTAACTCTTCTAATTCTGTTAATGATTTTTTACCAAAATTTCTAAACTTCATTAAGTCGTTTTTATTAAATGATACCAGGTCTCCAAGAGTGTCAACCTCAGCTGCCTTCAAACAATTAAGTGCTCTCACAGATAAATCCATATCAATTAATTTAGTTTTTAAAAGCTGTCTCATGTGTAGTGATTCTTCATCATAAGTTTCAGTTTTTGCAATTTCATCAGCTTCAAGAGTAATTCTTTCATCTGAAAATAACATGAAGTGATGTATTAAAATTCTAGCTGCATCAGTAAGTGCTTCCTGAGGAGTTATTGAACCATCTGAAGCTATATCAAAAACTAATTTCTCATAATCTGTTTTCTGCTCAACCCTAAAATCTTCAACATGATATTTCACATTTTTAATTGGTGTAAAAATCGAATCAACAAAAATAGTTCCTAACTGCGCTGACGCAGTTTTATTTTCCTCAGAAGTAACATAGCCTCTTCCCTTATCGATTGTGATTTCCATCTGTATCTGAACCTTTGGGTCAAGGTTACAAATTACCTGATCAGAATTTAAAACCTGGAAACCAGAGACAAATTTTTGAAAATCACCAGCCGTGATTTTGTCTTGACCAGAAATAGAAATTGAAACTAATTCATTGTCAACATCTTCAATTTGTCTCTTAAACCTTATTTGTTTCAGATTTAATACGATTTCAGTTACATCTTCTACAATCCCAGGGATAGTAGAAAATTCGTGATCAACTCCTTCGATTTTTACAGATGTAATTGCAAAACCTTCAAGGGAAGACAAAAGTACTCTTCTTAATGCATTACCAACCGTTAATCCGTAACCAGGCTCAAGTGGTCTAAACTCAAATCTTCCTTCATGATCAGAAGATTCAATCATTATTACTTTATCTGGTTTTTGAAAATTTAATATTGCCATAATCTTATTTATAATTTTTTATTTAGAATATAATTCTACTATATATTGTTCGTTAATATTTTCAGGAATTTGGATTCTTTCAGGCATAGAAACATATGTTCCTTGCATAATATCTTCATTCCACGTAATCCATTCATATACCTGAGATGAATTCTTTAAACAGTTATTGATAGATTCAACGGACTTTGACTTTTCTCTAACTGCGATAACATCGCCTGGTTTCATATTGAACGATGGAATATTTACAATTTCACCGTTGACTGTAATATGTCTATGAGACACTAACTGTCTAGCTCCTCTTCTTGAGTTAGATAAACCCATTCTGTAAACCACATTGTCTAATCTAGATTCACACAACTGTAATAAAACTTCTCCTGTAATTCCTTTTGAAGCTGTTGCTTTTTTGAATAGATTTCTGAATTGTCTCTCTAGAATACCATAGGTATATTTTGCTTTTTGCTTTTCCATTAACTGGATAGCATACTCTGATTTTTTGGATCTTCTTTTACTATTTCCATGCTGTCCTGGAGGGTAATTTCTTTTTTCAAAAGATTTGTCGTCTCCAAATATTGGTTCCCCAAATTTTCTAGCGATTTTTGTTTTTGGACCAGTATATCTTGCCATTTTTTAATTTTTATTAGAGTGATTATGAATTAAGGTCAATCCTTCGATAATCAAAACCTCTATTGTTATACTTATATTAAACTCTTCTTCTTTTTGGTGGCCTACATCCGTTATGTGGGGTAGGGGTAACATCAACAATTTCCGTTACTTCTATACCACCATTATGTATAGATCTTATAGCAGATTCTCTACCGTTACCAGGACCTTTAACATAAACTTTAACTTTTCTTAGACCAGCGTCCTTAGCAACTGCAACAGCATCTTCAGCTGCCGTTTGTGCTGCATAAGGTGTATTCTTTTTGGTTCCTCTAAATCCCATTTTACCAGCTGATGACCACGAAATAACATCACCGTTTTTGTTGGTAAGGGAAATAATTATGTTATTGAAAGATGCTACAATATGAGCCTCTCCGTTTGATTCAACAACAACTTTTCTTTTTTTAGTACTAGATTTTGCCATATACTATAATTATTTTGTTACTTTTTTCTTGTTAGCAACAGTTTTTCTTTTACCTTTTCTTGTTCTAGAGTTGTTCTTAGTTCTCTGACCTCTTAGAGGTAAACCAGCTCTATGTCTGATTCCCCTGTAACAACCTATATCCATTAATCTTTTGATGTTAAGTTGAGTTTCAGAGCGCAATTCACCCTCTATTGTGAAAGCTCCCACAGCTTCTCTAATTTTACCAACTTCTGTATCAGTCCAATCTGAAACTTTTTTACTGTGATCAACACCAGCAGTATCTAATATTTTAGAAGCTCTGCTATTTCCTATTCCGAAAATATAAGTTAAAGAGATTACACCTCTTTTGTTCTTTGGTATGTCTATTCCTGCTATTCTTGCCATAATATTAACCTTGTCTTTGTTTAAATCTAGGATTCTTTTTGTTTATAACGTAAAGTTTCCCTTTTCTTCGTACAATTTTACAATCTGCACTTCTCTTTTTTACTGAAGCTCTTACTTTCATCTTTTAAAATCTATAAGTTATTCTTGCCTTAGTTAAATCGTAAGGACTCATTTCTAATTTTACTTTATCACCAGGCAATAATTTAATATAATGCAAACGCATTTTTCCAGAAATATGAGCGGTTACAACATGACCATTTTCTAATTCAACCCTAAACATTGCATTCGAAAGCGATTCAATAATTGTTCCTTCTTGTTCTATTGGTGCCTGTTTTGCCATATGAATAATTTTTTATATTGCTGGTTTTCTATCCCTACCTGATTTCATAAGCCCATCGTAATGTTTGTTAAGTAAATATGAATTTACCTGCTGCATAGTATCAATTGCAACACCAACCATAATCAGTAGAGATGTTCCGCCAAAAAACAATGCCCATCCTGCTTGAACATCCATAAACTTAACAACTACTGCAGGAAATACAGCAATAAGAGCTAAGAATAAAGAACCAGGAAGAGTTATATGTGACATAATCGTATCTAGAAGATTTGAAGTATCTGTACCGGGTCTAATTCCAGGAATAAAGCCTCCACTTCTTTTAAGATCGTCAGCAATTTTATTAGTTGGGACAGTTATTGCAGTGTAAAAGTAAGTGAATACTACAATTAAAAGTCCAAATACGATATTATACCAAAGGCCAAATATGTCAGCAAATTCAATTTCCATCCAACTACCAAAAGTAGACATGAATTGAGAATCAACATTTTTAATTGATCCACCTAAAAATGATGGAACGAACATAATTGCTTGAGCAAATATTATAGGCATTACACCTGAAGCATTAAGTCTAAGTGGTATATATTGTCTAGTTCCAGCAACATTTCTGTCAAATCCGCCGGATGCAGTACGTCTTGCGTACTGAACAGCAATTTTTCTTACGGCCAATACAAGCATAACCGATGCTAAAATAATAGCTATCCAAATTACAAGCTCAATAGAAATCATGATTAAACCACCATTAGATTCAGTTACTCTTGAAACCCACTCTTGAACAAAAGACTGGGGCATTGTTGCGATAATACCTACCATAATCAGAAGTGAGATGCCATTTCCAATTCCTTTATCCGTAATTTTTTCTCCAAGCCACATTGCAAAAATACAGCCAGTTACTAATATGATTATTGAGGAAAAGTAGAATATTCCACCTTGACCAAGTAGAAAAGCATCCTGTGGAATCCCTAATGCTGGTAAAGCAGTTAAATATGCAGGTGATTGAACCAAACATATTGCTATTGTCAGCCATCTGGTTATCTGAGTAATTTTTTTCTGGCCACTCGCGCCTTCTTTTTGTAATTTTTGCAAATAAGGAATAGCAATACCCATCAACTGAACAACAATTGAAGCAGAAATGTACGGCATAATTCCTAGTGCAAATACAGAAGCATTAGCAAATGCGCCACCAGTAAAAGCATTTAATAAACCCAGAATACCCTGCTCGGTATTTTCAGCAATTTGCCCTAATTTCGTTGCATCAATTCCTGGAAGTACAACCTGAGCACCAAATCTGTAAACTAATAACATAGTAAGAGTCAAAAAGATCCTATCTTTTAACTCTGTAATTTTCCAGATATTTTTTAATACTTCAATTACCTTATTCATAATTAATTTATATGTTTATCGCTTCTCCTCCAGCAGCTTCTATTGCTGATTTCGCTGATGCTGTAAACTTGTGAGCTGAAACTTTAACTTTCCCTTTTAATTCTCCTCTACCTAAAATCTTTACAAGTTCGTTTTTACGAACTAATCTTAAGCTAACCATCGATTCAAAGTCAAGTGTACTTTTAACTTTTTTATTGTCAATTAGGGATTGAATTGTATCAAGGTTAACACCCTGATATTCTACCCTGTTAATATTTTTAAATCCAAATTTTGGAATTCTTCTTTGAAGCGGCATTTGACCGCCTTCAAAACCAATTTTTTTAGAGTAACCAGATCTAGATTTAGCTCCTTTGTGACCTCTTGTAGCAGTACCACCTTTGCCAGAACCTTGTCCTCTACCGACTCTTTTACTATTTTTATTAATTGAACCCTTAGCAGGTTTTAAATTACTTAAATCCATTTCTTTATTTTTCAACACTTATTAAGTGACTAACTTTTTTAATCATTCCTAAAATATTAGGTGTATCCTCATGTTCAATAGTCATACCTAACTTTCTTAACCCAAGAGCAGCTAATGTAAGCTTTTGTTTTTTTGTTCTATTGATAGAACTTCTTGTTTGTGTTACTTTAATTTTTGCCATCTCCTTTAACCTTTATATAATTTTTCTAATGTTATACCTCTGTTTTTAGCTATAGTATGTGCATTTTTTAATCTAAGTAATGCATCAAATGTAGCTTTTACAACATTGTGAGGGTTAGACGATCCTTGAGATTTTGATAGCACATCATGCACACCAACAGCCTCAAGAACGGTTCTCACCGCACCTCCAGCAATAACCCCCGTACCAGGTGCAGCAGGAATGATATTCACTCTTGCTCCTCCAAATTTACCTTTTTGTTGATGAGGTAAAGTTCCTTTAACTATAGGTATTCTTACTAAATTCTTTTTAGCATCCTCGACTGCTTTTGCAATAGCACTAGAAACATCCTTAGACTTTCCTAAGCCATGACCAACAACTCCATTTTCATCTCCAACAACAACAATTGCTGAAAACCCAAATGTTCTACCCCCTTTAGTAACTTTAGTGACTCTTTGAACCCCTACTAAACTATCTTTAAGCTCAAGGCCTCCCGGTTTTACTCTTTCTACACTTTTATAGTTATGATACATAAATTAAAATTTTAATCCACCTTCTCTTGCACCGTCTGCTAAAGATTTAACTCTTCCATGATATAAATATCCAGAACGGTCAAAAGAAACTTGTTTTATTCCCTTTGAAACAGCTTTTTCAGCAAGTTTTTTACCAACTAATGAAGCAGTTTCAGTTTTATTTCCTTTGGTCTTTGAAATTTCTTTTTCAGCAGACGAAGATGAAACGATAGTATTACCACTAACATCGTCAATCAATTGAGCATAAATTTCTTTATTACTTCTGAAAACAGATAATCTTGGATTAGTTTCAGTTCCTGAAACTATTTTCCTGATTCTGTTTTTAATTCTGATTCTTCTATTTTTCTTAGTTAACTTCATAATTTAAAAATTAAGCTTGTTTTCCTGCTTTTCTTCTTATTTGCTCTCCAACAAATCTTATACCTTTTCCTTTGTATGGTTCAGGTTTTCTGAAAGATCTAATCTTGGCTGCGACCTGTCCAACTAATTGTTTGTCAAAAGAACTAAGCTTGATAATTGGATTTGATCCTTTTTCAGAGACTGTTTCAACTTTAACTTCGTTTGCTAAATTCATTACTACGCTGTGTGAAAAACCTAACGCAAGTTCTAGCTTCTGTCCCTGTGCAGACGCACGATATCCAACTCCAACTAACTCCAATTCTTTTGTCCAGCCATGTGAAACACCAATAACCATATTGTTGATTAAAGCTCTGTAAAGTCCATGCTTTGATTTATGGTCTTTAGCTTCAGAAGTTCTCTCAACTTTAAGAACACCATCACTTATTTTAACGATTACGTCAGAAAATTCTTGTTCAATTTCTCCTAATTTACCTTTGACAATAATTTTATTTTCAGAAATTTCAATAGAAACTCCCTCAGGTATTATAATCGGATTATTTCCTACTCTAGACATTTTTTTATTTTTTTCTAATTAACGTAACAAATTACTTCCCCACCAACATTCTCTGTTTTAGCTTGCTTAGCAGTCATAACACCTTTAGATGTAGAAACTATAGCAATTCCTAGCCCATTTAAAACTCTTGGTAAATCAGTTGAACTTGAATACTTTCTTAAACCAGGCTTACTAATTCTAGAAATATTTGTTATTACTGATTCATTATTTTCTTTAGTATACTTTAGGGCAATTTTTATACTACCTTGAGTAGTATCGTCTTCAAATTTATAACTCAAAATATATCCCTGATCGAATAATATTTTAGTGATTTCTTTCTTAAGATTAGATGCAGGAATAGAGACAACTTTATGATTTGCTCTTATCGCATTTCTAACTCTTGTTAAATAATCAGCTATAGGATCTGTATTCATATTTTTAATTTTATATTTTTACCAACTAGCTTTTTTAACTCCAGGTATTAACCCTTTATTCGCCATTTCTCTAAAAAGAACCCTAGAAATACCAAAATTTCTCATGTATCCCTTAGGTCTACCAGTTAATTTACATCTGTTATGCATTCTAATCGGAGAAGCGTTTTTTGGAAGTTTTTGTAAACCTTCATAGTCTCCAACTTCCTTTAAAGCTTTTCTTTTTTCAGCATATTTAGCTACAATTTTTGCTCTTTTTACTTCACGAGCTTTCATTGATTCTTTAGCCATAGTATTCTAATTTATTAAAATTTAATTTTCTTTATTATTTTCTTTAATATCCTCTTCAACCTCTGGAGTCTCATCAACAGAAGCCTCAACCTCTGGTGTCTCCTCAGTAGTAGCCTCAACCTCTGGTGTCTCATCGACAGAAGCCTCAACCTCAAGTGTCTCATCAACAGAAGCCTCAACCTCTGGTGTCTCATCGACAGAAGCCTCAACCTCAAGTGTCTCATCAACAGAAGCCTCAACCTCTGGTGTCTCCTCAACAGATGGCTTGGTTTCTACTACTGGTTTTTCATCATTCTCATTTTTCTTTTTGAAAGGTAATCCAAGCTCACTTAAAAGCTGCATAGCTTCAATATCAGAATGAGCGCTAGTAACAAATGTTATGTCCATACCTGAAATCTTGTTGATTTTATCAATATTAATTTCAGGGAAAATAATCTGTTCAGTTACACCCAAATTATAGTTACCTCTCCCATCAAATCCAGTGCTTTTTACCCCGTTGAAGTCCCTAACTCTTGGAAGAGCAGTTGTAACAAACCTATCAAGAAATTCATACATTCTTTCACCTCTCAGAGTCACTTTTACACCAACTGGCATTCCTTTTCTCAATTTAAATGATGCAACATCCTTTTTTGACATTGTTGGAATCGCTTTTTGACCCGAGATATCTGTGACTTCATTTAACGCGTGATCAATAAGCTTTTTATCATTTACAGCAGCACCTACACCCTTGGAAATTACAATTTTCTTAAGCTTTGGTACCTGCATAACATTATCGTAACTAAATTCTTTTGTTAATCTAGAGACAATGCTACTCTTATATTCCTTTTTTAATCTTGGTGTATAACTCATATCTATAATACTTCGTCAGATTTCTTTGAATATCTAACTTTTTTATCATTTTCAATTTTAAAACCGACTCTTGTTGTTTGGCCATCAGATGTTATTAGAGAAATATTAGAAATATCAATAGATAACTCTTTTTCTGTAATTCCACCTTTTGGATTATTTGAATTAGGCTTGTTATGTTTTTTTACAACATTTACGCCTTCAACAATAGCTCTATTCTTACTAGCAAATACTCTCAGGACTTTACCCTGGTTACCTTTCTGATTTCCAGCAATAACCTTAACGATATCTCCAGTTTTAATTTTTAATTTTCTACTCATACAAATATTTTTAAAGTACCTCAGGTGCTAATGAAACAATTTTCATAAACTTCTTATCTCTAAGCTCTCTTGCTACAGGTCCGAAAACTCTAGTACCTTTCATTTCACCAGATGAATCTAGCAATACGCATGCGTTATCATCAAACCTTATATATGATCCGTCTTTTCTTCTAACCTCTTTAGTCGTTCTGATAACTACTGCAGAAGATACAGCTCCTTTCTTCACCATTCCGTTAGGAGTAGCTGATTTAACAGAAACAACAATTTTATCTCCAATTGAAGCATATCTTCTTTTTGTACCACCAAGAACTCTTATAGTAAGAACTTCCTTAGCTCCGGTATTATCAGCAACTTTTAATCTTGATTCTTGTTGTAACATAATTATTTAGCTCTTTCAATTATTTCTACTAGTCTCCAACATTTTGACCTACTAATTGGTCTTGTTTCCATTATCTTCACTCTATCTCCAATATTGCAATCATTCTTTTCATCATGAGCAACATATTTTTTGGTTTTTAAAACGAATTTTCCGTACATAGGGTGTTTAACCTTTTTTACCTCAGAAACTACAATAGATTTCTGCATTTTGTTACTCGTAACAACCCCAATTCTTTCTTTTCTTAAATTTCTTTTTTCCATATTCAATAGAATAAATTAATTGTCGTCTCTTTTGTTTAATTCTGTCATGATTCTAGCTATAGATTTTCTTACAGCTTTAATCTGAATTGGATTTTCCAATGGAGACACAGCATGAGCCATCTTAAGCTCATTGTATTTCTTTTTATTTTCAACGAGCTGTTCATTAAGCTCTTCATTTGATAATTTTACTACTTCCTGTTGCTTCATATTTTCAATATTATGATTCGTAATCTCTGGCGATTATAAATTTTGTTTTGACAGGTAGCTTCTGAGCAGCAAGCCTCAAAGCCTCTTTTGCAATACCTATAGGGACTCCACCTACTTCAAAAAGTATTCTACCTGGTTTAACAACAGCAGCCCAATATTCAACAGCACCTTTACCTTTACCCATACGAACTTCTAGGGGTTTTTTAGTAATCGGTTTATCTGGAAAAATTTTGATCCAAAGTTGACCTTCCCTTTTCATGTATCTTGTTGCCGCAATCCTTGCTGCTTCAATTTGTCTTGAGGTTAAAAAGTTAGAATCAAGAGACTTAATTCCAAACATTCCATTAGAAAGCCTATGACCTCTACCAGAATTACCTTTCATTCTACCTTTTTGAACCTTACGATATTTAGTTTTTTTCGGTTGTAACATCGCTGATTAATTTCTTTTTCTTCTGTTATTTTTACCTTGTTTCTTCGAAAGACCTACAAGTGGATTTAAATCTCTCTTTCCGTAAACCTCACCCTTCATAATCCAAACTTTTATTCCTATTCTTCCATAAGTAGTATGTGCTTCAACCATTGCATAATCAATATCAGCTCTAAATGTTGAAAGTGGAATTCTTCCCTCTTTATAGTGCTCACTTCTCGCCATTTCAGCTCCATTTAATCTACCACTAATTTGTATTTTAATACCCTCAGCATTCATCCTAATAGAAGCTGCGATAGCCATCTTAATTGCTCTCTTGTATGAAATCCTATTTTCTATTTGTCTTGCAACACTTGATGCTACAAGAAAGGCATCTAATTCAGGTCTTTTAATCTCATAAATATTCAATTGAATATCCTTCGCTGTAATTTTCTTTAACTCTTCTTTTAATTTATCAACTTCTTGACCTCCTTTACCAATAATAATTCCAGGTCTTGCAGTAGTAATTGTGATAGTTACAATCTTCAAGGTTCTTTCAATTATTACTCTTGAAATACTTGCTTTGGCCAAACGAGCATGAACATATTTTCTGATTTTCTGATCCTCAGCTAATTTATCTCCATAATCATTACCACCATACCAGTTAGACTCCCATCCTCTGATTATGCCAATTCTATTTCCTATTGGATTTGTTTTTTGTCCCATTTATTTAATTACTTTGAGTATTATCTTTAGTATTCAGCACG
>PABM01000003.1 GCA_002702745.1 Flavobacteriaceae bacterium
TCAGGTTCTGGTTCTGGTTCTGGTTCTGGTTCTGGCTCAGGTTCTGGTTCTGGTTTAGGAATAGTTTCTGAAATTTCTTCTATTTCTTCAGGTTTATTTTTTTCCTTTTCATCAGTAGGAGGTTCTTTATCTTTCTTTTTCTTGAAAAGAGAAAAAAACTTATCAAATAAACCCATGTTACAGAATTAAATAATTATGTTATAAATATATGATAAAAGAAACTTAGTAAGTTATAAAAGGATAAAATAAGTAAGGAGATTTATTTACTTAAAAACTCGTTTACTTTTTCCTGTGGAAGAATTGATTCAACAAATGAGTATGCTCCTGTCTTTGGTGACTTAACCATTTTTATAGCCTTTGTAAGTCTTTTTGATTTTGATTGTAATGATGCAACAGCTTTTTTTGCCATGGTATAGTTATTTTATCTCTTTGTGAACGGTCATCTTTTTAAGAATCGGATTGAATTTCTTAAGTTCAATTCTATCAGGTGTATTTTTCTTGTTTTTTGTTGTAATATATCTAGAAGTGCCAGGCATACCACTGTCTTTGTGCTCTGTGCATTCTAAAATTACTTGAACTCTGTTACCTTTTTTTGCCATTTAAAATTATTTTAAAAATCCTTTAAGTTTTGCATCTTTCAATGCTGCTTTAATACCAATTTTATTTATTGTTTTTAAGGCAGAAGCAGTTATCTTTAGTGTTATCCATTTATCATCTTCAGGGATGTAAAAACGTTTTTTGATAAGATTTGTATCAAAAGTACGCTTTGTTCTATTAAGAGAGTGTGAAACATTATTCCCAACCATTCTTTTTTTTCCGGTAAGATCACATACACGTGCCATATAAAGATTTTTCTCAGTAAAATATATAATTTCAGCCGCGAATTTACAAATTTTTTGTTATTAGCAAGGTAATTTTTTGAATTTTTATAAAATATTGTTTAGAAGGCTAAATACATTAGAAACAGCACTTTCAATATTTGTTTTTCTGTCACTATTAAAATTAAACTCCCATGTATCTATTTTGTCATTGAAGTTGATAGCTATAAAAACTTTTCCAACCGCAGATTTACCATCTCCTGATTTTGAGCCCACATTACCTGTGACTGCAACAGAAATATCGGATTCAAATTTGTTTTTTACACCTATCGACATTTCTTTCGCTATCTCAGAGCTTACAGCTCCACATTTTTCAATTTTTTCTTTACCGATATTCAAAATTCTAATCTTTGAATCAACAGAATATGAAACAACACCGCCTAAGAAAAATTCAGAAACCCCTTCATGAGAAACAATACTGGAAGCAATTTTGCCACCAGTACAGCTCTCGGCAACTGATAATGTCAGATTTTGATATTTTATTTTATTTATTACTGAAATAAGATTAATCAATGCTCTATTTTATTTTTAAGTTAAATAATTTTTGATTTTCAAGATAACCTTGTAGTTCATCACCAATGCCAACCTTACCAACTCCTGATGGTGTACCTGTGAAAATGATATCTCCAATTTTCAATGTAAAATATTTTGAAATATATGAAATTAACTCGTCTACCTTCCACAGCATTAATCTGGTATTTGAATTTTGAACCGTTTTTTGATTCAACTCAAGTTTGAAATTAATATTATTGATATCATCAAATTTAGATTTTTCAATCCAATCACTTATAAAACAAGATCCATCAAATGACTTAGACTTTTCCCATGGAAGACCATTTTTTTTAAGATTATTCTGGATATCTCTTGCAGTAAAATCAACACCTAATCCTATAAAATCATAATACTTGTGACTAAATTTAGTTTGAATATGCTTACCAATTCTTGATATTTTAATGATTAACTCTAATTCATAATGTATTTCATTTGAAAAATCAGGAATAAAAAACGGCTTATTTTTTAAAATTATTGAGGAATCAGGTTTATGAAATAATACAGGGCTTTCAGGTCTTTTATTTTCTAATTCTTTAATGTGATCAGTATAGTTTCTTCCAACACAAATTATTTTCATTACAACTAAATTTCACGATTTAAATTCCAATTCTCAAGGTGATCTTTTACAGCTTTAATAAACTTACTTCCAAGCGCACCATTTACGACTCTGTGATCGTACGAGTGTGAAATAATCATTTTCTTTCTAATTCCAATATAATCACCTTCTTTAGTTTCTATGACACTTGGCATTTTTCTGATAGCTCCAAAAGCCAATATACCAACTTGTGGTTGATTAATAATAGGCGTACCCATGATGCTTCCAAAAACCCCTACATTAGTGACCGTGTAAGTACCACCAGCAACATCATCCGGGTTTAAATTATTATTTCTAGCTCTGTGTGCTAGATCATTAACTGACTTAGCCATACCAACTAAGTTTAATTGATCAGCATTTTTTATCACAGGCACAATCAAATTACCGTCAGAGATTGCAGTTGCCATTCCTATATTTATTTTCTTTTTGAGGATAATTTTATCATCAGAAATAGAAATATTCATCATTGGGTATTGCCTTATAGCTACTGCTACTGCCTCTATAAATATAGGAGTAAATGTAAATTTCTGTCCTTCCCTGCTTTCAAACCCTGACTTAACCCTATTTCTCCAGTTGAATATATTTGTCACATCTACTTCGATAAAAGACTGTACATGCGCAGAGGTTTTAACCGAATCTGTCATGTGCTGAGAAATCAACTTTCCCATTTTTGTCATTTCGATAACTTCATCACTGAAATCAGAGGTATCTATTTTTTCGGAGTGAATAATTTTTGTCTTAAGTTTAATTGAATCATCAACAGTCAAGCTCCTGTTAGATAAAAAAGATAGTATATCATTTTTGGTAATTCTATTATCCTTACCAGTACCGTTTATAAGAGATAACTCCTCAGAAGAGATACCCTCTTTTTTAATCATGTTTTTAACTAACGGGGATAAAAACCCATTATTTGAACTTAAGGCCTCATCAGATTCTAGAATTACTTTTGCAGATTTTTCTAAAGAATCAGTCATCTGCTCCGCTGATTCTTTTTCTGAATGAGTTTCTGTTATTATTTTTTCAGGTCTCTCTTCAAGATCAAGATTCTCAATTATAGTTTCTTTTTCTACATCAACTTTATCAGTTTCGATAATCGCTATTGTTTGGCCAACCAAAATCACATCATCAACTTTAAAACATTTTTCAATTAAAATACCTTTTTTTTCAGAAGGCACCTCAGAATCAACTTTATCGGTTGCAATTTCCAATACAGGTTCGTCAAATTCAATTGTGTCACCAACTTCCTTTAACCATGCGATCAAGGTAGCCTCAGCAACACTCTCACCCATTTTTGGTAATTTTAATTCAAATTTTGACATTAAAATAGATTTGATTCGTGTATTCAAAATTAGTGAAAATAGTCCAATTCATTATTTTAATATTTATTTAATCATAAAAAAATAACATTACCTTTTTGGTTCATTCCACTTGACTTTATGATGTATGAATAATCAGAAGATAAAAACCAAAAATTAATATTATTTCTGTTTTTAAACTTGTCAATGTAATTAATAATTTCCTTGTTGGTTAAGAAATTAGAATCAAAAATGAGATTACAATCCTTTAATGTTTTATCCATTTTTTTGATGATTAAAATATCTCCAAATATTTTTTCTAATCGATTATTCGGCTTAATACCATATAAAAAATTTTGATTAGGCTTACTTCTTGTTTTTGTTTTCACTGGACATATTCCACTTAAAATTATGATTAGTCTCAAAATAATTTTAATAATGCCTAACAAAAACGGATTTGTTGAAAAAACGTTCTTAAAATATATATGCATTGCCCCATAAAAGCTTCTTAAATAGTTAATGTCATTAACAGTACTTTCCCCTTTAAAGTGAATTATTGAAGAACTTCCACAATAAAAGTTATTATACCCTTTTTTAAATGTTTCGTGAGAAATCTCAATATCCTCTCCAAACATAAAATATTCCTCATTGAAACCATTAATATCTAAAAAAAGTGATTTATCAATAATCATATTTGCACCACATAACACGTCAACATTTCCTGAGTCAAATTCACCCAAATCAGAGTAGTATCCACTATTTAAACCAATAAGTTTTTTTGAAATAACACTAATATTAGGAAAGTTTCTTTTGCTCTCCTTTAAAAAAATTCCTTCTCCGTCAATCATTCTAAAACTAAAAATTCCCATATTAGGTTTTTTATTTTTAAAAAATGAGTCTATCAAATCTTCGGGGATAATTGTGTCAGGATTCAAAAAAAACAAATATTCACCTTTGGCTAATTTTGCTGCCTTGTTATTGGCTTTTGAGAATCCTAAATTCTTTTTGTTTTCAATTAATTTAAGGTCATATTTTTTTGACTTTAAATATTCTACTGATCCGTCCGATGAGCAATTATCGATTACTATTATCTCACTATCAATTGGCTTTAAAGCTTTAGAAACACTCTGCAGGCAATAATCAAGGAATGCTTTACAATTATAGCTAACAATAATTACAGAAATTTTCAATCTTAGCCTTTTAGTGATTTTTCAAACGGTATTCTATCGCTAATACTTCTTCCGAGAGTTATCTCATCAGCATACTCTAAATCATCACCAACAGAAATTCCTCTTGCAATTGTAGAAGTTATTATATTATACTCAGAAATCTGTCTGTAAATATAAAAATTTGTAGTATCTCCTTCCATTGTAGTACTTAACGCAAAAATCACCTCGTTTATTTCATTATTTTTGACTTTTTTTATCAGTGAATCTATATTTAAATCATTAGGACCAATTCCATCAACTGGGGAAATTTTTCCACCCAACACATGATATAAACCATTAAAGGAACTAGTTTTTTCAATAGCCATTACATCCCTAATGTCTTCAACTACGCAAATAATTGATTCATCTCTTCTTGGATTTGCACAGATATCACAAAAATCAGTGTCTGAAATATTATGGCATTTTTTACAGAAATTTACATTCAATCTCATCTGTGAAATTGCATTAGCAAGATTTTGAGATTGAGATTCGGGCTGTTTTAACAAAAAAAGAACCAAACGTAATGCGGATTTTTTTCCTATCCCTGGTAAATTAGAAATTTCGTTAACAGCATTTTGAATAAATTTTGAAGAAAATTCCATTAGACAAACTTACAAATTTTAAGAGGTTACAATCATTAGGCCAACTACTTTTTTTAAAAAATGTAAAAAAATTATAATTAACTTACGATAGCAAAAAAATAAAAATGAATTCTACTACTATAATTTTTATTATCGTATTATATTTTTTGGTTCTTTATGTAATATCATATTTAACAGGCAAGGATGATAGTAACAATATTTTCTTTAAAGCAGGAAGAAATTCTAAGTGGTATGTTGTTGCATTTGGGATGGTTGGAGCATCTCTATCGGGAGTAACATTTATCTCAGTACCTGGATGGATTGAAAGTTCACAGTTTAGTTATTTACAGGTGGTTTTGGGTTACTTTGTGGGCTATATTATTGTTTGTTATGTGCTACTCCCTGTCTATTACAAACTAAATCTTACTTCAATATATGAGCTCTTAGAAATTAGATTTGGAAAAGCAGCTCATTTAACTGGAGCCTTTTACTTTTTTCTTTCAAGGATATTAGGTGCTTCGTTTAGATTATTTTTGGTTGCAATAGTTTTACAACAATTTGTCTTTGATAATTGGAATATTCCATTTCCTGTCACTGTAGGAATTTCAATTGGATTAATATGGATTTACACTTTTAAAGGTGGTATAAAAACTATTGTTTGGACAGATACTCTGCAGACTTTATTTATGATTTTGGCCGTACTTATATCCATAGTATCGATTTTAAATAGTATTGACCTGAGTCTTAGTGAATACATTTACTCTGACGAATTTAATAGATTTAATAAAGTATTTTTTATCGATGATATTTATGACAGAAATCATTTTTTAAAATCATTTATCGGAGGAATTTTTGTAACAATATGCATGACAGGTTTAGATCAAGATATGATGCAAAAAAACCTTACATGTAAATCAATTAAAGATGCACAAAAAAACATGATTAGTTTCAGTTTTGTATTGGTTTTTGTAACTGCATTATTTATGTTCCTGGGAGCTCTTTTGTTTACATATAAAGACCTTAACGGTATTTTAATTCCAGAAATGGGTGGCCAAATTAGGACTGATTTACTTTTTCCTGAAATAGCACTAAACAGTCAGCTAGGAATTATACTAGGTATAAGTTTTTTACTAGGTTTAATCGCAGCAGCGTATAGTAGCGCAGATAGTGCACTAACTTCTTTAACTACTTCATTTTGCATTGATTTTCTTAGAATGGATAATAAAGATGAAAAAGAAAATAAAAGAATAAGAAAGATAGTTCATATTGGAATGAGTTTATTGTTGATGATTACCATAATTATTTTTAAATATATTTTGAGTAGTAATGTAATTGATAGTTTGCTAACCGTAGCATCATTCACCTACGGACCACTTCTTGGTTTATTTGTTTTTGGTCTTTACAGTAGCCGAAAACTTAATGGAAATTTGATTTATTTAGTTGTAATTCTTGCACCAATCTTAACCTATTTAATTAATATAAGTCCAACTTTATATACTTACTTTAATGATTCTATTACTTTGATGTGTAAATTTAAAACTTGGGGTTGTGCAAATGAATATGCTTTGGAAAATCTCTACATATTCGGATATGAATTACTTCCTATAAATGGCTTAATTACAATTTTAGGTCTGTATATTTGTTCAAAAAAATAAAATGAATAGACACTTTTTTCTAATACTACCACTACTTGCAATATTATTATTTCCAGCCTGTGAGGATAATAATAATGATCAACCAGAACCTATTATACTTTCCGAATATGTAGAAGTTTATGATGAAAACTTAATAAGTGACGATTACATTTTTGTTGTTGAAAATAATTCAACGAATTCTTATTTGATAAATAAAGAAGGTTTTAAGGTTTGGGAGTGGAATTTTGATACAAATTCTGGTAACGATTTAGAAATTCTAAATAACGGTAATATTGTTGGTCTATTCAAAGCTACTGAACCAATAATAGATTTTGGAGGATTCGGAGGAACAGCCAAAATAATTGATAAAAACGGAAATGTACTTTGGGAATATTCTGTAAGTGATAATGATTTCGTTGCCCATCATGATGTTGAAATGTTACCAAACGGAAATATTTTACTTATGGTTTGGGAGAGAATCACAAACGACATAGCTGTGATTAATGGAGCTGATTTTAATAATGATATTTTTACGGAAAAAATAATTGAAGTAAACCCATCCAATAATGAAGTTGTTTGGGAATGGAGAAGTTGGGATCATATAATTCAAGATAAATTTGAAGGATTAGCTAATTACGGAGATTTAAATTCTAATCCTGGAAAGATTGATATTAATTATTCTTTAGATAATCCTCCAGGAGGTAATTTTTTTGATGGTGGAGATATAATGCATGCTAATGGTATTGATTATGATCCATTGACCGACGTAATATTCTTAAGTGTAAATTATTACGATGAAATATGGGTGATTGATCATAGTACTACAACCGAAGAAGCACAATCTAACTCAGGTGGAAATTACGATAAGGGTGGTGACCTAATATACAGATTTGGCAATCCGACAACTTATAACAGTTTAGGAAGTAAATTATTTGATAAAAACCATTTTCCAAATTTATTGGAAGATGACGTTGAAGGTGAAGGAAATGTTTTGGTTTATGTAAATGGAAACTCCACAGGTCAATCAGTAGTATATGAACTAGAATTACCTGTTCAATTGAATTTAAATTCTAATGCTAATAATGAACCAACTATACATTGGAGTTACACCAATGATAACTTATTTGCAACTAAATTATCGGGTGCTGTAAGGCTCTCCAATGGAAACACACTTATAACCGAGTCAGACTATGGTTTGTGGGAAGTAACTCCTGAAGGAAATATTGCTTGGAAATATGAAAAGGGTGAGGCAGGAAATATCTGGAGAGCATATCATTATATTTATGGAGGAGAAGTCAGTCAAAGTCTTGGATTAGATGAAGATTAAACAATTATTTATGACAAATTGACATATATAATTGTTTGGCATTTTTATTGAACAAAATCTTAAAATTTATTATAAATGAAAAAAGGAAATATTAATGTTTCAGTTGAAAATATTTTTCCACTGATAAAAAAATTTTTGTATAGTGATCATGAAATATTTTTACGTGAATTAATAAGTAATGCTACGGATGCTACCCTAAAGCTTAAACATATAGCAAGTATCGGTAAAGAAAAAATTAATTTAGGTGATCCAATTATTGAAGTCAAAATTGACAAAAAAGGAAAAAAAATTCACATAATTGATCAAGGTTTAGGAATGACAAGTGATGAAATAGAAAAATATATCAATGAAGTTGCATTTTCTGGTGCGGAAGAATTTTTAGAAAAATATAAAGATTCCGCCAAGGACTCTGGAATCATAGGACACTTTGGTCTCGGCTTCTATTCAGCCTTTATGGTTGCCAAGAAGGTTGAAATAATTTCTAAATCTTATAAAAACAAACCCTCTGCTCACTGGACATGCGATGGATCTCCAAATTACACCCTAGATATAGGAAATAAAAAAGATAGAGGAACTGAAATAATCTTACATGTAGATAAAGATTCTAAAGAATTTTTAGAAGAAGGAAAAATTTCAGATTTGCTTGTAAAGTATAATAAATTTATGCCTGTTCCCATAAAATTTGGAACAAAAGAAGAAACTCTTCCAATCGCTAAAGGCGCAAAAGAGGGAGCAAAACCTAAAACTGTTACAGTTGACAATATTATCAACAACACAAATCCTGCTTGGACTAAGCAACCTAAAGATTTGAAAGAGGAAGATTATAAAGATTTTTACAGAGAACTTTATCCGATGCAATTTGAAGAACCTTTATTTAACATTCATCTAAACGTCGACTATCCTTTCAATTTGACTGGGATTCTCTACTTTCCAAAGTTAAGCAACGATGTCAATGTTCAAAAAGATAAAATACAATTATATCAAAATCAAGTTTTTGTCACTGATAATGTTGAAGGAATTGTCCCTGAATTTTTAACACTCCTGAGAGGTGTAATCGATTCCCCAGATATTCCTCTAAATGTTTCCAGATCATACTTACAAGCAGATGGAGCAGTGAAAAAGATTTCTGCCTATATAACTAGAAAAGTTGCTGATAAACTAACTAGTTTATTTAAAAAAGATAGAAATGAATTTGAAAAGAAATGGAATGATATTAAAATTGTTATTGAATATGGAATGTTAAGCGAGGAAAAGTTTTTTGAAAAATCTGAAAAATTTGCACTTTACCCAACTGTTAACAATAAGTTTTACACTTATGAGGAACTTTATAACAAAATCAAAGCGAAACAAACCGATAAAGATGATAAACTGGTAATTCTTTATGCTTCAGACAAGCAAGCTCAACATAGTTACATTGAAAATGCTAAAAATAAAGGCTATGAAGTTTTATTACTTGATTCTCCAATTGTTAGTCATCTTATTCAAAAATTAGAGTCTTCAAAAGAAAAAATTCAATTTGCGAGAGTTGACTCTGACCATGTAGATAATTTAATAAGTAAGGATGAAAATAAGTTGTCTAAATTAAATGATGATCAAAAAAAGGAATTAGAGGAAATTGTTAAAACCACAATTAATGACGAAAAGTTTGTAATAAAACTAGAACCTATGGACCCTAAAGAAAATCCTTTTATAATAACTAATCCTGAATTCATGAGAAGAATGAAAGAAATGCAACAAAGTGGCGGAGGAGGAATGTTTGGGGCAGGTAACATGCCCGAAATGTTCAATTTAGTTGTAAATACAAACTCAGAACTTATTTCTCAAATTTTGAATACAAAAACTAAGAAGAAACAGCAAAGATTAATAAATCAAAGTTTAGATTTAGCCAAGCTCTCTCATGGCCTTCTCATCGGTGAAGACCTTACCAACTTTATAAATAGAAGTTACGAGATTATTAAATAAGTTTTATATAAAACACCTCATAAATATGAGGTGTTTTTTTTTATTATCTTTAGTTACTTTGAATTGGCTTTATTTTTGTTTGAAAATATAAACATTCTTTCTGCTATTCTAACAAATAAAATTACATGAAAATATTAAGGTTAATTATTTTTTTACTCTTTTTAATAAATTTTCATGAAACTTTTCCTCAGTATAGTAAAACACACTATATTCCTCCTATAACATCAACAGGAAACAGTTCAGCTGATCCGGAATCACAATACATATATGTATCAACTCCAAGCGATTCTCCTGTGAATGTCACAATCAAACCAATTGGTGGTATTGAAATAAATCAAACAATATCAAATATTAATCCTTGGGAATATTACATTGGAAACGGCCCAAATACAAATCTTATTATTAGAACTTCGCAATTAGATGGAAACCCCTTTGAAAATAAAGGTTTTATAATTGAATCAGATTCACCTACTTATGTATCAGTTAGACTATTTTCAGGAGGTGACTATCAAGCTGGAACAATTGTTAGTAAAGGCACTACTGCTTTAGGAAAAGAATTTAGAGCTGGTAGTTTTGAAAATGAAGGGAATCTTTTTGGAGGCACTCCCTCAAATTATTTAAATTTTATATCTGTTCTTGCAACACAAGATAACACCATTGTTGATTTTAAAGAATTTGGAAACGGAGTTACTATTCTAAACAATATAGCTACTGAAAATATTTTATTGAATTCTGGAGAAAGTTATTCTGTTGCAATTAGTCCTTATCCGAGTAGTACTAATTCAGCTAATGCCTCTGGGCTTATTGGAGCCCTAATTGAATCTAATAAACCGATTGCTGTTAATTCAGGCTCATTTACTGGTAGTAATGCAAATTATAATGATAGTACGGGTCAAGATCTTGGTATTGACCAACTTGTTCCAGCCGATATAGTTGGAAACGAATATATCTTTGTTAGAGGTTTAGGACCTGATGAAGTTGAAAGACCTCTAATTGTAGCACATGAAGATAATACTGAGGTTTATGTAAATGGAGTTTTACAAACTACATTGAATGCAGGCGAATACTATTCAATCCCTTCATCATTTTACGGGGTTTCATATTCACATACTGTTTATTCAGGTGGGGGAAATGTCAATAACGACGGTTATCCCGAAACGGTTAACGGAGTCTCATTAAATCCGGCTTTAAATACTGATGACCAACCCCCTACAAACCAATCTAGTAACATGTATGTTACAACTTCAAAGCCATCATTTGCTTTCCAGGTTCTTGGTGGGATAAGACCGGGGTCTCAGGGATTTTTTGGAGTAACAACCGGTGTTGCAAATGTTGGTTTGTTTTTTGTTCCTCCAATCAATTGTAAAACTCCTAACAGCGTTGATAATATTCCAGCTATAAGTCAAATTGGATCGGAAATTTTTGGTGGTGTAATTACAATTGTTACTGAAACTGGAGCAGATTTATTTATAAACGGAAACCCAATCTCAGATTACAATGCTGTTGCTCAAACAGTTATTGCAAACCCTCTTTTTGAATCTTATACAATTGAGGGGTTGTTGGGAAATATAACTATTGAGTCAACTTCTCAAGTTTATGTTGCTACTTTTGGAGCATATGAGTACGCTACCTTTGGTGGATATTACTCTGGATTTGAAGAAAAACCAGAAATTATTCTTGAACCCTTAATAAATGCTGATGATTTGTGTATTCCTAATTTAACGTTAAACCTAAATAGTATATCTGTATATGATGAGTACCAGTGGTTTTACAATGGAGTTGAATTAGTTGGTGCAAATCAGCCAAATTACACACCATCCAATCCAGGTTATTATCAAATTTCTGCAAACATCTCTGATTGTTCTGGTGAAGTTTTATCTAATAATATTCCTGTAAGCGCATGCCCTGAAGATTATGACAATGATGGTGTTAATGATAATATTGATCTCGACAATGATAATGATGGTATTTTAGATTGTGTTGAATCAAACGGAAATAAAAGTGTTGATTTGTCAAATTTATCAAACCTTCAAGTCGGTTTTGATATTACAGGAAATAATAGTAATAATATTGGAAACTTTTTGATATCAGCTGATGCATACTCAAATACTGCTTCCTCAAGCTGGGAAGGAGACAATAACGGAAACTTCACCTCATTCCCACCTCCTTCATATTTTAATAGCAATTCTGAAATACAAGACGGTTGGAATTCAATACTTTTTGAATTTGATACAAATACAAGTTTAAGTTTCAATTATTCATCATTACAAGATGGTAATTTCACAATGGATAATAATGAATGGTTTAGCATAACGGTTCCTTTTGACAAAACAATAACGCTTCTTGACCCTAATGACGAAATTTTAATTGACACGAATTTTGACGGAATTTTTGAATCTGGTGTCACTAAATTTTCAAATTTTGAAATAAGGTTTAAAATTAATGGAACGTCTTTAGATAGTTCAATTTCTAGTTTTAAATTTTATACTCACTTAACCGAATCTTTTAAATTATCACATTTTAACTCATCTGATACATCCGGAATTGCGACATTTAATTTAACTGCTACATGTGTTCCGATTGACTCTGACAACGATGGTATAGTGGATGCAAGAGATTATGATAGTGATAACGACGGTATTACCGACTTAATTGAAGCTAGTGGTGATAGTTATATTCCAATCTCTGGTATTGATTTAAATAATGATGGTATCGATGATGTTTTTCCAAATGACTTTACGCCCAATGACTTTGATAATGATGGAGTATATGATTATCTGGATTTAGACTCTGATAATGATGGTATTTTTGATCTTCATGAGTCTGGGGCTTTATCTTTAGTAAATGATGGTGACTTAAATGGAGTAATTGACGGAGCTGTTGTTGGAAATAACGGATTAAATAACTCAATTGAAACATTAGTTGACTCTGGAACATTGAATTACTCAGTTGAAAATTCAACATTTCTTGATGATAATTTTTTCAACTACATAAACTTAGATTCAGATTCCGATGGTTGCTTTGATGCAGTTGAAGCCGGTTATACAGACCATAATGATGATGGAATATTGGGAGATAATCCAGTTGATACCGATCCAATAACTGGAATTGTTATTTCTGGAATTGATGGTTATACACTCCCAATCAATGATGACTACATAATCAATGCACCAATTGTTATTAATGTTCAGCCTGAACCAGAAATTATTGTTTGTGAAAATGGTTCAATTCAAATTACAATTCAATCAACAACAATAGATGAATACCAATGGCAATCATCATCTGATGGGATAAATTGGAGTGATCTTATTGATAATACATACTTTTCTGGATCCGATAGTGCTGCATTACAAATTATTGATATTCCTTTATCATTTGATAATTTTCAATTTAGAGCTTTGGTTGATAGAGATGGGTTTGGGTGTATATTATATTCGGAATCATCAACATTATTGATTGATCCAGTTCCAGTCACAATAGTTCCAACTCCTTTGGAGGAATGTGATGATGATTATAACGGAATAGTATCATATTTTGACTTAGAAACTAAAACTGATGAAATTTTAAATGGACAAACTGGAATTACTGTAACCTATCATGAAACTATTAATGAAGCCGAAAATAATTTAAATGGATTGGTTGGATTGTATACGAATGTTGATGCAGATAATCAAACGCTTTATGTTAGATTAGAAGATAATGCAACCCTTTGTGTAGCAATTACTACTCTTGAGCTTGTTGTTAATCCTATTCCGGAAGTGGTTATACCACCAGTTTCAGAAGTATGTGACGCTAACTACGACGGAATAACAACTATGGATCTAAGCTTATTAGACTCTGCAATTTTAAATGGTCAGACTGGAATTAGTCTTACGTATCATCTCACACAAGAGGATGCTGATGATGCTTTGGGTGCACTTCCTTTAAATTATCAAAATATATCATCTCCGTTTGACCAGGAGCTTTACGTTCGCTTAGAAAACGATTTGACAGAATGCTATTCTACAACAATTCAAGAAATTATAGTTAATGTACCTGCTGTAATTGAGGTTGCGGATTATGAACTTTGTGATTATAACAACTCTGGTGATATGCAAGAAATATTTGATATAACCACTTTGGATAGTGAAATTATCAATGGACAAGATGTGACTTTATCTTACTTTACAACACTTACTGATTCTCAAAATAATACTAATGCACTTTCTGTTACTGAGCTTCAAAATTATGAAAATACAACTGCTGCCAGTGAGCCCATATTTATCAGATTAGAACATAATGTAACAGGCTGCCTCAGTTTTGGTTCGTTTAATATTACCGTTAATCCATTACCAAATATTATTGTAAATACTGATTTAGTTCAATGCGATATTGGTAACGCATACCCAGGTGATACACCAAATGATGGTTACACTATTTTTAATTTGGAAGAAGCTGCTGAAAATATTGTCATAGGAGATGATCCAGATAACTATGTTCTTACCTTCCATACATCTCAGGCAGATTTAGATGCAGGCCTTAATGCTATTCCTGATCCTACTGCTTACGTTAACACAACTCTTGGGGACACTCAACCGATCTTTTGCAGGGTAGAAAATATAGCTACAACTTGCTATACTACTTCTTACTTCTTTTTAGAAGCTATATATAATCCAATACCTCCGGATGCTGGACTAACTGTTTGCGATAACAGTGAAGGAAACGGAAATGATTACGACGGGCTGGGGTTATTTACTCTAAGTGATGCAAATGAATATGTGTTGTCAGAAATTATTGATATTCTTAATAACAACTCCGATCCTGCTGATGATGTTGCTGATTCTAGTGAGCTTAACATTGCATATTATGTGAGTGAAGAAGATGCACTATTGGAATTAAATCAATTACCTAATGAGTATATAAGTGAAGTGCCTTATTTTCAAACAGTCTATCTTAGAATTGAAAGAGGTAATGATTGTTTTGGAATTGATACTATGAGATTAGAAGTGTTATCTGTACCTGATTATAACGACATACCAGATGAGATTTTATGTACAGACACTCCAGGTGTTATAGATATAAATCTTACAGATTATGATTCGCAAGTATTAGGGTTACAAGATCCTAATCTGTACAATGTGACTTATCATGACTCTCAGTTAAACGCTGATACAGGGTTAAATGCTTTAGGAAGTCCTTATACAGTTAATAGTCAGGAAACCATTTACGTTCGAGTAGAAGTAGACAACAGTGACCCTTTTACAACAGGTTGTTTTATATCTAATATAAACTTTACACTAACCGTTGAACCAAAACCCGTTTTTGTAGCACCTACTCCACTGATTGTTTGTGACGATGATAATATAGATGGAATAGCGATTATAGACATATCTGTTGTAACCGAAGGAATTATGGCTGGGATTGTAGAGAATGTTGTTACTTATCACGAAACTGAGGAAGATATGAATGCAGGTTTAAATGCTATTCAAAACACTACATCATATACAAATACTTCTAACCCACAAACTCTATATGTTAGAATTGAAGATGATATGACTCCACTAACAGGTTGTTACTCAGACACTACTTTAGAATTATTTGTACAGATACCACCCCCTGTGGATACTCCACCTGCTTTAGAATACTGTGATGCCGATGCTGATGGCTTTGGAGTATTTAACCTTACAGACTCTGATACAGTAATTGCCAATGGCTTACCTAATCTATTAATTTCTTATCATGAGACTTTGTCTGATGCAGAAAATAATTTATTCCCGATAACCGGTCCTTACAATAATATTGTTGCTTATGAGCAAACTGTGTATGTTAGAGTTGAGGACACTACAATAACCACTGACTGCTTCACTTATTTAGAGCTCTTATTGATTGTTAGTGATGTTCCACAGGTAAATACATCTCCTTCTTCTTTGGAGGTATGCGATGATAATACTGACGGTATTGGTATGTTTGATTTAAGTCTAAGTAATGATGATATTCTAAA
>PABM01000004.1 GCA_002702745.1 Flavobacteriaceae bacterium
ACAATATAACAAATTCATTTAGAATTTAATATTAAATTATTTCAAAAAAACACCCCATAAAGGGGTGTTTCAAATTAAAATGGAAATATTGAATAGTTTACGGTAATACTACTGCATCAATTGCATGTATAATTCCATTATCAGCCTGAACATCAACTGCAATAATATTGCTAGTACGTCCATTATTATCGGTTAGAATCCCTTCGCCATTATCTCCAAAATTGAAGAGTAATGCTCCTCCACCGGCTGTGGTAAACTCCATACCATCAGACAAATTTGTTGAAAGTTGATTTGCGCCTACCACAACATGATATGATAAAACCGACGATAGTGTTGGTTCATCAATATCACCTAAATCACTTATCCCTAACTCAATTAATAAATTTTCAAATGCTGAATTTACTGGTGCAAATACAGTAAATGGTGATGGTGCAGAACCTGCCGGAATGCTCAAGAGCCCAACAAAAGATTGTGTTAAATCTGGTCTAGTAAGTGCCTGTACTAATATTCCAAAATTTGGATCAGCTACGGCAAAAGTCACCACAGTAGGCAATCCTATTACAGCATCTACAATGTGTACTACTCCATTACTAGCTACTACATCTGCAGTTGTTACCGAAGAAACTCCATTGAATGTTACACCATTGTCAGTATTAATGTAAATTGACATATTAGTATTTGAAGCTGAGCTAGTTGCTTGAGTTGAAGCATAACCATTAGTTAACGAACTCGATTGTACTTCACCGATAATGACATGGTTAAGTAAAACATTAGTTAAAACATCAACTGGGATATCTTCTAAACTAGCCGCATTTATACTCGTTAAGAATGCATCAAAAGCATCATTTGTTGGTGCTAAAACAGTAAAAGCGCCTGGTGAACTAAGAGTTGCATCCAGACCAGTAACTTGTAATGCAGAAACTAAAGTGCTTAAACTTTCAGTTTGAGATGCTAAGTCAACGATTGAAGATCCCGCACAGCAAACACCATCATCATCATTATCATCATCACATGAAATTATAAATAATGATAAAAATAATATTGGTAAAATTTTAAAATAATTTTTCATAATCAATTTTTAATGTTAAAGTTCTCACTTTTCAAATGCCATGCCAAGAATTAAATAAATTGAACGAGAAAGAAATATTAACTTTTAATTATGATTTATCAAGTTTCGGATTTTAAGCCTATTCAATTTCCCGTTAATTTTTGGTAAATTATCTATTGCTAAAACTTCTTTTGGAATTTCATATTTACTCAGTTCAGTAAATGCTTTCTTGTAATTGTCAGGAATATTTTTTTTAAAAACTAAAGCTACTACTTCTCCAAATTTATTGTGGTCGATTGAACTAATAACAAATTCTGCAGAAATATACTTTGAGAGTTTTTTTTCAATAGCTTCAGGATTTATTTTAACTCCGCCTGAATTAATTATAAAGTCTCTTCTTCCAAGAATTAGAAACTGATTTTTATTAGTAAATTCAACAACATCATTAGTCTGAACCACTTCAATGGATAAATGATTTGGTTTTATAAAAAGACAATTGTCAATCTTACCTATTTCAATTCCAGGTAAAGTTGTAAATTCTTTCTCTCCTATTGAAAGATTTCTAACTGCAACATGTGTGATTGTTTCAGTCATTCCATAAGTTTCATAAACCGTTGATTTAGATTTTAAAATCTTTTCCTTTAAGCTGTCCTGAACAGGGCTACCTCCAACTAATACTTTTTTAATTTTTTCAATAAATGGAATTGAATTTTCTAATTGTATAGGAGTAAATGCAATTAGCTCATAATGTTTTTTTAAATCTAGAATAGGAGAGCTAGTCACTGGAAATATATGTAAGTCAAGACCTAGCACTAATGATCTGACTAACATCATCTTACCTGCAATATATTTTATAGGTAAACAATTTATAATTTTATCTCCAACTTTTAAATCAAAGTATCTAGCTGTAAGTTTTGAGGATTCAATTAAGTCTAATTTATTTAACTTAATTTCTTTAGGTTTTCCTGTTGAGCCTGAGGTATTTGTTAAAATATAATCTTTATTATCAAACCAGGATTTTAAAAAATTATAATAATCTTGTTTTTCTTTTAAATATTCCATAATACCATTTTCAGTATATGAAATACCATGTAATTTAAAGTCTTTATGTATAAACTTACTTTTCAATTTTTATTAAAAATTTTTAAATCCCATTCTTTATTCTTATTCAGATAAATACTGTCTGATGAGATTTCTAATGGTGAATTTACATTGTTTTTGAATAGCATTCCTGTACCCAATCCTTGTCTGAGTTTACTATTCTTTGTGTATACCCATTGGGCTATAGCATTCAACCCAACATTTCCCTCTAGCGCACTTGTTGCCCACCATTTAATCTCTTTTTCTTTGGCTAAACTAATCCAATTATCACACTCTTTAAAGCCTCCCAATAAACTTGGCTTAAGTATTAGGTAATCTGGTTTTATAGTGTTTAATAGCTCAGCTTTATTAATATTTCTTGCGATTAATTCCTCATCTAAAGCAATAGGAATTGGTGATAATTGACAAAGTTTTGCCATCTCTTGCCAATGATTTTTTTTAATTGGTTGCTCAATTGAGTGAATGGAAAATTCGTTAAGTCTTTCAATCTTTTCTAATGCTTCATTAATTTTAAATGCACCGTTTGCATCCAATCTAATTTCTAAATCCTCATAGGCAAAATCTCTTCTTATTTCTTTTAACAACTGTAATTCTGACTCAAATTTTAGAGCACCTACTTTAATTTTTATACATGAAAAGCCACTTTTAACTTTTTCTATAATTTGTGACTTCATGTATTTTATATCCCCCATCCAAACCAAGCCATTGATTTTAATATTATCTTGAAAATTTGAAAAATTTGAGTCGTTTATCTTAAACGGTGATTCGGAAAAATTAAAATCTTTAAGAGCCATTTCCAAAGCAAATTTAATGGCTGGATAATCGTTAAATTCTTCAATATCTAATTTATTGTCTAAGGAAATTTCTCTGCAGATATAATCAAGCTTAGTCTCTATTTCGTTAATCCTATCTAAACTTAATCCCGGGATAATACTACATTCCCCTATACCAATCCTATTATGATCTTTTATCACTAAATACCAACTAGGTTTTTTATATAAAACATCTCTTGATGTTCTGCTTGGTATATTGAATTCTAAATTATGTTTAAAAAAATATGCGTTCATAAATCAGGAAAATTGACATAAATATTGAAAAGAAAAAAGTTGATATCGCAAGTTGTTTTAATAGAGGCTTAAACTCAATTGGACTTTTTGCTTGAATAACTTTAAACAGATGAAATGAAATTGGAAGGATTCCGACAATAATAAAAATAAAGTTATTAGATAATTTAAATTTAGTAGCGAATGTGGATGTTAAAAGGATAGATATGATAATTAAACAATAATGATAAAATTTAGCATTCTCAAAACCTATTCGCGTCGGAATCGTTTTTTTATTCATTTTAGAATCATTTTCTATATCTCTTATATTGTTTAGATTCAATACACCAACACATAAAAATCCAATAACAGATCCCAAAATAAATACTTCATAATCTACAGACTTTGTTTGTAGAAAGTATGAACCAAACACACTTAATAATCCAAAAAATATAAATACAAAAATATCTCCAAAACCATAATAACCATAAGGAGTTTTTCCAATTGTGTACTTTATAGCAGCTAATATCGAGAATATGGAGAGAAAGAGAAAAATTACAATAAATAGATAATCATTTTTAAATGAATACTTAATTAGTGAGTATGACAACGTAATTGATATAAATACATTAACTAATATACCTTTTTTAAGTTCTTCAAGTGTGATTTTTCCAGATGCGATAACCCTTTTTGGGCCAATTCGGTTCTTATCTGTCCCTAAAATCCCATCTCCATAATCATTTGCAAAATTTGACAAAATTTGAAAAGAGATTGCAGTAGTTATTGAAAGAACAAAAATTATTTTATCAAAACTGTAATTATAGAATGCGAAAAAAGATCCTAATATAATTCCAGAAATTGACAATGGAAGAGTTTCAATTCTTGTTGCTTGAATCCAATATTTTATTTTTTTTGTCGAGTGAAACTTCAAAAATTTTGATTTTCTGTTTTATGGGAATTTAGGGTATTTTCTAAAATTAGGGTCTCTTTTTTCTAAGAATGCTTCCTTACCCTCCTGAGCTTCCTCTGTTAAATAATACAGAAGTGTTGCGTCACCTGCAAGTTGCATTAATCCATGTTGACCATCGAGCTCTGCATTTAAACTTCTTTTAATCATTCTCAATGCTAAAGGACTTCTTTTCTGCATTAAAGCACACCACTCTAATACCGTTTCTTCTAAAATTTCCAAAGGGACAACTTTATTAACCATACCCATTTCTAATGCTTCTTGGGCCGAATACTGCTTACATAAAAACCATATTTCTCTAGCTTTCTTTTGTCCAACATGTCTCGCAAGGTATGATGAGCCAAAGCCACCATCAAAACTTCCAACTTTGGGACCTGTTTGACCAAAAATTGCATTATCACTAGCGATGGTCAAATCACAAACTACGTGCAGAACATGACCTCCTCCAATTGCGTATCCATTTACCATTGCAATTACAGGTTTTGGCAACTCCCTTATCTTTTTATGTAAGTCTAGGACATTTAGTCTTGGAACTCCATCATCACCAATATATCCTCCAGTGCCTTTAACATTTTGATCTCCTCCGCTACAAAAAGCTTTTTCCCCTACTCCGGTAATCACAACAATATCAATGTCATTTCTTTCTCTACAAATTTCAAATGCATCCAGCATTTCAATATTTGTTTCAGGCCGAAAAGCATTATAAACTTTTGGTCTATTGATAGTGACTTTTGCTACTCCATTATAAATTTCAAAATTTATATCATCGTATTTTTTTATTTCTTTCCAAGAAGATTTCATTTTAATATTTTATATTTTTTAGCTTTGACAAATATCTAAAATAATCCTTTAATATTTTTGTGCTTTTAACACTGGAAGTTTTAATTTCTAAAATCTTTGGGCTTTTAGAATTTTTGAAAAATGTTCTTAAATATAAATTAAGTCCAAACTTTGTTGAGACCTTAGTATAATTAAAGTTAAACATTTTTGCAATAAGTCTGGCTGAGAGATTATGCTGTGTTTCAATGAATTCTGAAAAAAGATTATTCTCTTTAAAACCAGGTAAAATCTTAAATATTCCACCTCCAGAATTATTTATAATAATTATTCTAAAATTTTTTGGAATATAGTTATTCCACAAAGCATTTATATCATAAAAAAAACTCAAATCTCCAGTCACCAGAAGGACGGGTGAATCATTTTGTACAGAACTTCCAATTGCTGTGGATGTGCTGCCATCAATTCCACTTGTTCCACGATTAGCAAACATCATATTCTTATTTTTTAAATCAAATAACTGAAAATATCTTATTGGAGTACTATTTGCAACTTGAATATTATATTTTTTTGGAATCCAGTTTGTCAAAATTTCAAATACTTTTAAATCTGAAAAATTTATAACCTTCAAGTATCGATTATGCAAATCAAGTTTTGAACTATCTAATTGATTCCATTTGTCAAAATAGTTTGAATCGGATTTATTTAGATTAATATTTTCAAAAAATTTATTTGCTGTAGTCTTAATGTGTTTAACTCCGGAGTAAAATGAATCTTTTGAAATATTATTTCCTATATGAAAATGTTTTATTGGTTTATAATTTCTCAAAAACGATTTAATCTTTTTTGAAACAATCATACCACCAATTGATATAACAATTTCAGGAGATAAGTCATCAAATATAAGGTTGGAATTAGATTGAAGTTCAATTGGAGCTATCAATCTATCTATATTGGATATAAATGAGTCGTTAAAAACATTTGATGTGTGCTCTTTCATTACAACTATTGATGATTGTGAATTGATTTTTTCAATTGATTTTTGTGATAAAATTTCTGCTTCAGAAACTCCGATTAATATTAATATTTTCTTTGCTTTATAAATTGTATCATAGTAATTTTTTAAGTCTTTTTTGGACAGGCTTATTTCTAACCTCTTCCTTGTTTTAACACTGATTGTTGGAGAATACGAAAAGTCATAAAGAGGCTCCTCCATGGGTACATTTAGATGTATTGGCTGCATTTTATTTAGCGATAGGTTAAATGCTTTATCAATAATTTTCTCATTATTAGCCTGAATTGATTTTTGTAATTTTTCAATCTTTAAGGGATCATCTTTATGATCAATTATTTTTTGCAAGTTGCTTTTTATAATTTCTTCTGTTGCGTGAGTACAATCTTGACTCAGTGTGTTTGAATAAAGTATGTTTTTCTCAAAGACATTGGTTTGATTTATGGTTTGTCCGTCACCAATATTAATTTTGTATTCTGGTCTGTCAGCAGATAAAATAATAAGCGGTATCTCACTGTAATAAGCTTCTGCTACAGCTGGATAATAATTTAAAAGTGCAGAGCCAGATGTACAAACTAAAATTGTTGGTTTTTTTGATTTTTGTGATAATCCCAAAGCGAAAAAAGCTGCAGACCTTTCATCAACAATACTATAGCACTTGAATTTTTTATTTGATGCAAAACCAATTGCTAACGGAACATTTCTAGATCCGGGGGAAATTACAACATCAAGAAAATCAAAATTAAGACATGACAAAATTAATGTTTGTGCGACAGGAATTATTGGGTATTTAGCCATATGTAAATTTACTAAATATATACATTATCAATTGTAAAATACCCCAAGCATTGTTTGGGATTTATTTACTATTTCAGTCCATTCGTCTAAAGCATTACTATCTTTTGTGATTCCACCACCAACATATATTGACAAGTTATCATCAACTATTTTTGCGCACCTTATATTTACATAAATATCACATGAATTCTTTTCAAATAAACCCATAAAACCTGTGTAAAACGATCTATTATAATTTTCCATTTGATTGATATAATCAATTGCTTTGCTTTTGGGTGTACCGGCTACTGCGGGTGTTGGATGAAGTAAATTAATAATACCTGATGAGGATTTTTTAGTTCTTGCCTTTATAACTGACTTAAGATGAAAAATATTTCCAGCCTTAACGGTTTGTATGGATCCTGTTTCAATATTTGTACACACACTACTAAGGTCATTTACTATTTGTTCCTCGACAATCTTTTGTTCTCTAAATTCCTTATCTGTCCAGCTTTGATTCATATCCTTTTTAGTAGCTGCTAAGGCAAAAGTTGTGACAATATTATTATTTAAATCAATCAGCTTTTCTGGTGAAGCACCAATCCATACTCCAATTTCAGGATGATAAAATAAATAACAAAAAGCGTCATGATTCAACTGCAGTAGTTTTTTAAAATATTCTATAGAAGAATTATAGTTCAACTTTAAATTAAAAATAGATGAACAAACCACTTTTTCTAATTCTGAACTTTTTATGTCATTTATTGTTTTATCAATGAAATTGATGTAGGAATTTTTTTTTGAATTAAATTCCTTAATCGAAAGCTGTTGATTCGAGTTATTGCTAATCTTTAAATGAAATTCAGTCTCTGTGGTTATTTTCGGTGTTAATAGATACCCTTTTGTTTCAGAGTCAAACGGCATAAATAAAAATCCTTTTTTATTGTCAAAATCATTTATTTGTCCCTCTAAAACATCTCCATAGAGGCAAATTATCTTGTTATGACTTGGCTTTTTAAAAACAATAAATGATTCGTTGTTTTTTAAATAAAAATTTAAATCACTAAAAAACTTAAATTCTGAAATCATTTGGTTGCAATATATATAGTTGATGATCCAAATAATTTTGGCTTAACCATGACGTTTCCAAAACCAATAGATTTTAAAATATTACTAAACTTTCTTCCTGAAGGAAATGCTTCAGCTGAGTTTAGTAAATACTTATATGCTGATTTATCTTTTGAAAAAATCCTTGCCATAATAGGAATATATGTTCTTGTAAATATTGAGTAAAACAATTTCATAATTCTGTTTTCTGGGACAGATGTCTCAAGAATGATGAGAGTGCCTTCTTTATTTAAAACCCTAAAGCTTTCTCTTAGTCCCTTTTCTAAATCTTGAAAATTTCTTACACCAAAACCAATAGTAACTAGGTCAAAATAACCATCTTTAAAATTTAGATTTTCAGCATCTCCTCTTTCTAAACTAACCATTTCATCTAATTTATTTTTTGATATTTTTTCTCGACCAATACTTAACATTTGTTCTGAAATATCAACTCCAACTACTTTGCAATCAGAAATACTTCCTAAATTAATGGCAATATCTGCGGTTCCGGTTGCAATGTCAAGTACATTTTTTGGCTTAATCTTTTTGGCAATATTCAAAATATTTTTCTTCCATCTTTTATGACTATTAAATGTCATTATTGCATTAAGTAAATCATATTCAAACGATATCGAGTTAAACATTTTTTCAACTTGATTTTGTTTTGAGCTTTTAGATTTTTGATTCGGTTTCAACATGAAAATTTTGACTGTGCAAATTTAAATAATATATAGATTAACTTTAATAATAAATTAACAATAATCATGCTCAAAACCAGCAAACAGAAACTAGATTTGTAAAAAAATAATTATGAGATATTCTCTAGTTTTAATTTATATACTTTTTTTTAACCAAATGTTCAGTCAAGATGTTCAACAAGTTGAAGTTTTAAAAAATGATAAACAAGTTACAGAGTTATTTGATGAAATTGGAAATTCAGAAATAAAACTTGATGTAATAGATTTATTAAGTCAGCCTGCTTTAAATATTGGATATGAAAAAATAAACGATTCATATTCGTCATATGGGGCAGATATATTTCTAAATTTTAATGATAATAATGCTTCAAGATCTTGGTCCGAAAAATTTTCATTGAATCCTTTTTACAGATTTTATTTTTTAAATAAAACGGATTTCGGTGGTGAGGGATATTTTGCCGAAGTGTTTATAAAGTTTTCTAATATAGAATATGAAAGAGACACCTACTTTTATAACCCAATGCCCAATGAGCCATATTCAACTACCGAAGAAATAAAAGCTTGGGATATTGCTCCTGGAGTTGGAGTTGGTAGAAAATGGGTCAACAAAAAAGGTTGGACTTTTGAATATATGTTAGGATTTGGAAGGTATTTGTTTGCTAAGAGTGGAAATGATAATCCAGATTCTGATTATGAAGTTGACAATTACAGACCCGAAGCAACTTTTAAAGGGGGTATTTCAATCGGTAAAAGATTTTAATTATAGTCGTTAGTTTTCAGATTCGCCCTCTAACCAGCTTGAAATTCCTGCTGCTAAGGCATAACAATCATTTGAGTAAGTAATTCCATCACATCTACAAACTGGTTCATAAAGTTCATAACAACTTAGGTCGTAATAGGTAACTCTCCTATTATACAATTTTCATCATCATCTTCATTACTACAAGCTAAACAAGTGTAATAAATAATTGTAAAACAAATTTTTTTATATTAATAAAAATTAAGTAAGGGCCGTTTTAATCGGCACAGAATTGTTCCGTGATTTGATCAAGCATAGTTTCTGACTGTATAGTCATAACAATGATTTCACCTTGTTCGTCTTCAAACTCCATAGTAATTGGATACACAACTTCAAAGTCATCATCACATTCAACAGTATTACAGTTATTTGAGTACCATTCTTCCATAAAACTGTAAACTTCTTCTTCACTATTTGCTGTAAACTGCTCTCCATTTGGCGCCTCAACAGTGACTGGGTAAACTATTTCTCCACAAGTTTCATCGTCCCATCCGTCGTCATAACAATACTCATCTAATAATGCTTCTAATTCCTCTTCAGAATTAATCGTCAATGTTTGTACTTGATCATTAGTTTCAGAATAGTACTCAACAGTCAGTGGATAGGCAAGTGAGAAATCTCCACAATTGTCACTATTACAATTTTCATAATATTGATCAATATATTCGTGAAGTGAATCTTCGCTTTCTGCCGAAATAATATCACCTTCGGGATTTACAATTGAAATTGGATATACTAAATCAACACAGTCAATTTCAAACCAACCTTCGTCATCCCATCCGTCATTGTCATCCCATCCATCATCACACATTTCAAAATACATTTCTAGTTCTTCATAACTACCAACACCAACTACCTCTTCATTTTCATTTCCGTTTTCATCCTCGTAATAAAAAACAATATTAAATGGAAAATTTATTTCTGGTAAGTCGTCATATTCATCACTCATCTCATAATATAACTCAATAGCTTCATACAATTCATCTTCATTGCCAACAGTGATTTGAGAACTATCGGGCATTGTAATAGAAATGGGGAATTGTATATCAAAACACATGAAGTTTTCCCATTCATCAAAAATATCATAATCACCATCATAATCACCATCATAATCTTCATCAAAAAGTGGTTCACCATTTTCATCAAAGTATATATAAAGTATATTTAAAATAGAAACTAAACTTCTAGACTGTCTTCTAAGTTTAACTTCATAGCCTAAATTTTCAGCGTATAATATCAATTCAGCCGTAATATTATTTTCTAGATTATTTATGTGATTTTGAGAAACTTCAGGTAATTCGTCAAAACTAATTTCAATTTTACCTTCGTAGTTTTTGATTAATTGAATATGCTCTTTTGTTGTCAGATTCACGATAGTATTATCTGTTTCTGAGTTAGAGCATGAAAATATAAATAGGCCGAATAGGAATAAATAAATATATTTTTTCATAAAATTTTTTATTTTGCACAATATACAAAAATTACACTGTATGCATTATTTATAATTAGTGATATTAATATGCAAGATACATCAACATTAAAGCTGAATTATGTGGGAACAATGTTTTCGTTAGGTTTTATTTTTTTTATATTAAGACTGCAATATGATGGAGAGATCCAAATATTAGATTATATTGAATTCTCATTGCCAATATTATTTATATTAATAAATCTAATTTTATTTAGGGTTACAGTAAATTCTAATGGTATTTCAAAGTCTTTATTTTTTCCAAATGTCAAATACAATGTAAAATCCTGGAGTGATATTAAACATTTCATAAATGTAACAGAAATTACTAAAGATAGATATGGCAAAGAGGAAAGACAGGAAACAATTTGGTTTGTTAATTTTAATGATAAATTATGCTTAAGGATTCAAAAAAATAATGTGCTTAGCTCAAAGAATATAAAAAAAATAATATCTATTATTAAACAAAGAGAAGTTGAGTATCCAGATAAATTAGTTTTCAGAAGTCCTTTTATGTATAGAATAGGTCTTTGGAAAGTAGACTATTCAAAAAAAGAAAACCCTGAATTGTAAATTATTTTTTATCTTTCAACATGTATCGTTTAGTAGCCTTTCTATTATTATTTAGTTTAACTTCATTTTCGAACAATAGCTCTGCATTCATAGGTTTTAATGAAATTTCATTTGAAGAATATAAGCTTCAAAAAATGGTTGAAATCGAAATTAATAATATTTTTCTTAAGCCTAAAAAGAGAAGTTTCTTTCACGGGACAGCACTAAATGAATTGATAAATAAATTTTCAAATACTAACCACATATCATTGAAAATTAGAAGATCTAAAGAAAGAGAAAATGAATTAAAAATTTCATTCTCAAAAAGTTCGCTTGCACTAAGATATATGCTAGATTAGCTTAGTACATCATAGATGTAATTACTCTGTAAAGAAACCAACATATTACAGCTGCGTAAAAATATTTTCTGTTTTTCTTATACCATTCCATATTTATTTGCTTATTGATTTTAAATATTTATAGTGAGCTCCAGATTTTCTTTTCGCAAATTTCTGAATCTCGTTTTTAGTTTCTAATAATTTGCTTTTAATCGTGGGGTTTAATTTTTCATCTTCTAAAAGTTGATCTAATCTTAATACAAAATGTATTTGTAATCTTTGCTCAGAAAGATCTACATTTGAAGGCTTTCTTATTATTGATTCAAATAAATTATCAATCAAACCGCTTACCGATAATCCATTTCCATTCAGGGATTCTTTGGACGACAATATTCTGTTTAGCTTGTCACTATTTAACATTCTATTGAATGCGCTTAGTTGAAGACCTTGAAGAGTGTTTAATACACCTTCTCCTTTAATCTGAGAAATCAGGTTTTTTTCCATAAGCCAATTTTGAGTTTTCCAAAGATGTTTTTGTAAAAAATTTAGAGCTTCAATTTGTTTATTGACATCAACATTTAAATATCTTGAAACCCCTTTTTGGTTTTGGTTGTGCGGGGTATCATAGATACCTCCAACAATTGAATGTACATGATATATATATCTTCTGTAAACTCCGATTAATTCACCATAAAGCTCTTCTAGTTCATTGTAGTTTTCGTTTGGTTCAACCGTCCAATCTTTTAGGTTTTCTGCAACAATTTTCAAATTTTTAATTCCATACATACTAGCTTTAACAGGGTCATCACCAATATTCTCCGTTTGAGAGTTGGGATCATTTCCATAGCTACCAAACATATAGATTGGATTAAGAGATTTTTTGTCAACAAATTTTCTTAAAATTTCTTTTTCTTCATCAGGAGTTTTGCCATAATATCTATATCCCCATTCGATTGAATAATCATCGTAGGGTCCAAGCTGCCTAACAAATCTTATATTTTCATCGCCTGGTTGAGCTACATAATTATATCGAGCATAGTCCATTATTGTAGTGGCTATTCCAAACTTTTGTGTAAAATTACCTGATCTCAGTGAATCCACTGGATAAGCACTACTTGCTTTCATATTATGAGGCAAACCCAATGCATGTCCAATTTCATGTGCGATGACTTGCCTCATCATTTCACCAATTTCTTCCTCAGGTGTTAAAAGAGTTCTTGCTCTGGAATTTGCAGCACCTGTTTCTAATAAGTATCTGTTTCTGTATGACCTCAAGTGGTTATGATACCAAACAATATCACTTTCAATAATTTCACCTGTTCGTGGATCAGACACACTGGGGCCCATAGCATTCCTTGTAGTAGAAGCAACATATCTTACAGTTGAGTATCTAATATCTTCAGGGCTGAAATCTGGATCCTCTTCTTTACTTGGAGGGTCTTTTGCAATTATAGCATTTTTAAATCCTGCTTTTTCAAATGTACTATTCCAATCTTCAACACCCATTTTAAAATATTTTCTCCATTTCATGGGGGTACCAGGATCAAGGTAGTAGATAATTGGTTTTACAGGTTCAACTAACTCACCTCTTTTATATGCCTCTAGATTACTAGGCTCAAGCCTCCATCTTCTTATTATATTATAACTATCAGATTTTAATTTTTCTGAGCTGTAATTAATTTTATTAATTGTAAACCATCCGACTCTTTCGTCCTCATATCTTATTGGCATTTTATCTTCAGGTAAAGCAATTATAGAGTGATTAACTTGGAAGCTAAATGTTTTTGTTCGATTAGCTCTCGTTGCTTTGCTTGCACTAAATGTCAGAGTGTGAAGTATTTCTGTATTTTGCGGAAAGCTTCTTGCAGAATCAATGAAACTTCTTTTTTTATCCACACCTCCAATTTTATAATTATCCTTTTCATAAGACCTGATAATATTAAATCCAGGTGAATCAGACATAAAATAGCTTGTAACGTCAATTAAATATTTATGATCTTCTGAATTTTTAATTTCAAATGCTGCAAGTATTGGTTTAAAATTATTCACTAAAACACTATTAGAAATAGGATCATCCTCGTCAGAAATATTTGTAAAACCTACTTCTCTTAGAAGAATTCTGTTTGTGTGTTTTTCAAATTGAACTACATGTTCAGCTGTCTTTGACCCAGCATTAAGGTAGCCTGCGTAATCTCCAGGAAGTTGAGCTAACCTTGTGACAACGAGAAGCTCTTTCCCTAATATGTTTTCAGATATTTCAAAATATAATTTATTCTCCTCATTAAAATATGTATTGATTAACCCTTCACTTATCGTCATTTTACTTGTTAAAGAATCTATTGTTTTTCTTTTATCCTCTTTTTGTGCATAAATACTTGAAATTAAGTTTATACATAATGTAAAAAGTAATATTCTTCTCATTTTATTAATTTTCAACAATTTACAAAACTGTTTTAAAACCTTAATATGATTAGGAATTGTTTCATTTTTTTTCGTAATTGCATTTGCAAGTAAAAAAACTATAGATGTGGAGTTGATTTTTGTAAATGATCAGGATTTAACCAGTTTAATTTCAATCCTTTTGCTAAATATTTTTGTGGTTTTATTTATTTCAAAGTGTATTTATTTGAAATTTAACAACAAAAGTAAAAAGTCTCTTAATGAATTTTTTTTCACTTATAATTCAGCTGGACTTATTACCTTCTTATTATGTTTTTTGCTCAGTAATGTAAAATTGGATTTGGGATTTGCACTAGGGCTTTTTGCAATTTTTGCTATTCTTAGATTTAGAACCGAAACAATTAAGGTAAAAGAAATGACTTATTTCTTTGTTGTCATTGGAATTTCAGCAATTAATGCACTTTCTAATAATAACGCAAGTATTATAGAATTAGGGATTGCCAATGGTTCAATAATAATAATCTTATTTATGTTGGAATATTTAATTAACAGATCTTCTCCAAATAAATTATCTGATTAATACAATAAACCACCTTTTTTTTAGTTATAAAGATTCTAACAAATTTTATAATTATGAAAAAACTTATTTTTTTACTTTCAATTATGATTAGCTTTTCTTGTGCTAATCCCACAGAAGATGAACCCGCTATTGATGCTGATTCGCTAGTATCTAAAATTGTAAAAATTTCAAATGATTTTCAATCCGCTTATATCTCTCAAGATTGGGCAATGGCAAGTCAATGGATTTCTCCAGAATTAGGAACTACAATATTTAATTCAAATGGATCTGCTTTAGCTGTTCAAACTGAGGAGCAGGTTAACAATGATAGAGGTTGGGATTTTGGTACTTTTGAAATGTCAAATCATCAGGTTTTTATGTCCCCTGATATGAATACTGCGGTAATTACATTTGATGCAGACGGTTTGATTAATTTTAATGAAGGAGATCAAAATGTGCCTTATGCCACAAGAGCATCTCAAACATGGGTAAATGAAAATGGAGAGTGGAAAGTCATGCACTCTCATTGGTCACCAAGAACAAATTCACAAGGAATTCCACAAGAAAATTAGATTTTTATTTTTGTAGATTAAAAAACCCCGATAAACGGGGTTTTTTTTATTTATTAACTTTACTACATGAAAACTAAAAAAGAAATAGTAAAGGATTGGATTACAAGATATACCAGAGTAGAAATTTCTGATTTTGGAGAATATATATTATTAACAAATTTTCAAAAATATGTTGATGAATTCGCCTCTTTAAATGGCACCACTGTTGACGGGCTTGACAAAAATATGCCATCTTCAACTCATAATAATATTACGATTATAAACTTTGGAATGGGAAGTCCAAATGCAGCAACTGTGATGGATTTGCTTACCGCATTAATGCCAAAGGCAGTATTATTTTTAGGTAAGTGCGGAGGTTTAAAAAACCGAATAAAAATCGGAGATTATATATTACCAATTGGCGCGATAAGAGGGGAGGGAACTTCTAATGATTATTTTCCAATTGAAGTTCCAGCAATGCCCTCTTTCTCTTTACAAAGAGCAATTTCTTCAGCTTTAAAGTATAATAAAACTGATTATTGGACTGGAACAATCTTCACCACAAACAGAAGAGTTTGGGAATTTGATTTAAAATTTAAAAAATATCTTAAAAAAGTTAGAGCATATTCAATTGATATGGAAACAGCAACTTTATTTACTGTTGGGTTTCACAATAGAATTCCAACAGGAGCTTTACTTTTAGTTACTGATCAACCGATGATACCTGATGGTATTAAAACTAAGATTGAGGATGATAAAAACTCAAAGTTATACGATAAAAATCATCTTGAACTTGGAATTGCATCTCTTAACGAAATAATTAAGTATGATGGTACGAATACTGTTAGACACTTAAAATTTTAATTTAGACTCTGGTAAAAGGGGCTTCTAAATATTCCTACTGCTAATTCTGCCCACAATAAAATAAAGACTGTAACAACAATGATTATAGCTAATATTTTCTTTAATTCCGCTAAAAAAATTCATAAAACTGATAAAAGAAAGACATGAAAAAATTAAAACACCCATGATAATAAAACCAACCAGACTATAGTTAAAATCCTTAATATATATGTTAGACAAAAAGGGTATTGTAAGTAAAATAAGTGTATAAATAATTTTTTTCACTGCTGAAATTTATTCAAAAAAATTGACTAATCATCTTTAACTAAAGATTAGTTTTTTTTTAACAATTCTAAGATATTTATAAGGTAAGTTTGAAATATATAATTGAATCTATGAGAATTTTATATTTATTTTTTCTGATTTCCTCATTAATGTTTTCTCAAAATAAACTAACTAAATCTGATGTAATAGGAAAGTGGGAGGTTAAAGTTAAAGTAAAACAACTTTTAAAAGAAGAAACAAAAAATCTTGATATGTTTGAGAAAATGGCGGTACAGTTGGCATCAGGTTTTGCAGAAGACATTTTGGATACCGCAGATATTTATATTCTTTTCAAAAAAAATAATACAGCTACACTGACTCTAAATTTTTTTGATTATGATGAGAAAGAAGAAGTCAAATGGTCAATAGTTGGTGATGAAATAGTAATTGACGATTCATTAAATAAAAAAATAAATATCGGCTCAGAAAATAATAAATGGATTTTAGTTGATGGTACGATCTTCTTCAAAGAAGAAAACAAAAAGATTAACAAAAACATATTTCTGAGAAAAGTGGAATTGGTAGTTAATCAAAAATAAAAGTTAACCCTGCATTTTCCTGTAGTCTTTTTAAGAGTGGGTCACCCAATCCTACTGATGGAGTTAAGATCCCATAAGTTTTAGGTGTTTTATCTAATGCAAGACAAACAGCACTTTCAGCCAACATTTTAGAAGTTGACCCATAACCAGGGTCCATATCGCCAATAACTTTACTTAAGTATATTTTATCTTGTTGTGTCAAATAAAATCGCAGGTTATAGTATCCGCTAATTCTTGTTTTTTTTGAAGGCCCCTCACCAGATTTAGGCAAAACATAATCTACAATATTTTTTATGAAACTACCTTTTTTTCTAGTTGCTAAAAAAATAGGAATCAAACTCAAGTATCCTTTTACTTGGCCAAAAACTCCTTTTCCTGACAATGTTGCCTCATCATAAGAAAAGTCTGATCCGTATTTGAAATTAATTAGTGCATGGCTTCTTCTTACAATTTTTGTATTAATTCCTGCCATTACAAAAGGGGCAATCCATGAATTTGAAACTTTATCAAAAATCACGCTTTGAAGATCTGCTTTGTCGGGCCCAGTTTGTTTGTCTATCGGATTGAGACCATAAGGATTTGTCAAATTTTTTCTAACTTCTTTATCTACACGTGCTTCCTCCAAAACATTTGAAAGGCTATTGTATGTGCCACCACTTATTCCTCCTTTAGCACCTGCGACCCTCATATTTATCTTGTTTGTATATTTTCCTGTTTTTTCAAAAACCTTTTTTTGGGAATAAAAAACTCCCATGTCAGACGGAATCGAATCAAATCCGCAGGAATTGATGATTTTAATTTTATTTTCTTTAGCCTTCAGATGATATTTGTCTATCATTTTTCTAATCCATTGAGTTTCTCCGGTAATATCACAATAATTAGTATTGGTTTTAATACAGGCTTCTATAAGATTTGAACCGTATTTTGCATAAGGACCAACGGTTGTGCAAATTACTTTTGTTTTAGAAGTTAATTTGATAAGACTTTCAATGTCGTCACTATCAGCGATGAAAATTCTTTCCTTGTCTATATTTAATCGATTAGCTACAACTGAAGCTTTTTCTTTATTTCTTCCAGCAATTCCCCATTTTAGAGTACTGTTGGAATATTTTTTATTAATATATTCACTGACCAGTTGGCCTGTAAAACCTGTTGCCCCCCAGATTATTAAGTCTAGTTCTTTAGTATTTGACATATTTAAAATTTATTGATCTATTTTTTCGCAATTAAAGAAAACAACCTCATTATTTTCAACTGTTATATGAAAATCAATTGGGTTACAGCATACTTCACAATCCTCTATAAAATTTTGATTTTCAATTGAAGGGTCCACCATTTTTAATTGATTCTGCCAACAATATGGGCAATCGAAATATTCCTCTAACACAATATTGAATTTATTTTACAATATTATGATAAAGATTCAGATGATTCATTAAATTGATAAATAATTATTAATTAAATATTATGAAAAAATTGTTCTTAGTTCTCTGTATTTTAGGTGTTATCTTACCTTATTATCAGTTGTATTATTTTTTACTTGAAAATAATTGGTCAATGAGTGAGTTTTGGACTGATATTTATTCTAATCATGCAATTTCAATGATAACTATGGATATCACAGTTGCTGCAACTTCGTATTTGGTTTTTATTATTTACAGGTTTTATAATAGAAAAATTGATAGCAAATCGTTTATTAAATATATGTTATCATTGTTTTTAGTTGGATTTTCATTATCAATGCCTTTGTATTTATATGATAACTATAAAAACTAAAAAATAATACTTGAAAAAATCAATTACTATAAGAATATAGATTACATTTGCTGAAATTTATAATTTATAATGAAAGGAACAGTAAAATTTTTCAATGAATCTAAAGGTTATGGATTCATTACAAACGACGAAACAGGAGAAGACCTTTTCGTTCATTATTC
>PABM01000005.1 GCA_002702745.1 Flavobacteriaceae bacterium
CTTCAATAATTGATAATGACTTTTTAAAAAATTTATTCCCTTTCTTTAATTTATTCTTTGAGTTAATTGCGTGTAGTATCACAATTTTTTGGTTGAAAGATTTACCATCTTCATTTAATGTATCAATATCAATAGGATTAGGTATCAATCCAAGATATTTTTTGGAATTGACGTAAGGAATATGATAATCTAAGTCTGAAGAGATGATTCCTTGAATATTTTGTGCAATATAATTACTTAGTTTGCTGTGATCTGAATCCAGATACTTTAATATGTGTCGGTATTCTTTTTTTAAAGAATTATTTTCAAAATAAGGGGTTAGTATGGAGTATTTAAATTTTTTATCATACGCATAACTTATACTTTTATGATCCACACCACAGGCTAATAAGAAAACTTTCTTGTTATTTTTAAAAACATGTTTTAGAAGGCTAATTTCTAAATTTGCTGATGTATTAAATGGCCTTTCGTTTATGAGCTGTACAATATCAAAATCAGCTAATTTTTTTATTATTTTTTTGGATTTAAAATAGATCTCTAATTCGTTTAAACTAAACTTAAAAACCTTGTCTATGATTTTAGCAATAATCTTTAAATATTTGTTTTCAAAAATCGTTGACTTTATTAAAATATCTACATCATATTTTTTAAAACCATCTCCACTTCCAAGCAGAATAACTTCGTGACCCAGATTTAACAATCCTTTTTTTAAAGAATTATGAAGATTGCTATATTCTCCAATAAGTAAGATTTTCATTATATTGTTCTCAGTACTGTCAAATATAATTTTTTAATGACACAAGTATTAAAAAAATCAAATAATTTACAGATCTTAATTTCTACAAAAGGGAAAAAGGACTTGTCATTTTTATATAAAATGTTTAAGAACTGCAACTTAATAGATTATTCCATTTTAGTTGTTGATCAATCTGAATCGGAAAAAGATTTGAGTACTATTTCTGAAAAATTTGATATAAAATATTATAACATTCAGGCAAATGGCTTATCAAACAGTAGAAATTTTGCAATTTCAAAATCAAGCGGTGATATATGTCTATTATGTGACGATGATGTTGTCTATGAAAAAGATTTCTATAAAATTATAATAAACTCATTCTATCAAAATGACTCTGATGTAATTACTTATTATGCAAAAAATAATAATAGCTCTCTTTTTAAAAATTATCCTTCCGTGACCAATCATAATTACAAATCCATCTCATATATAAATTCTTTTTTAATAGCATTTAAAAGGGAAAAGATTTTTGCTAATAATATTAAATTTGACCCTCTGTTTGGGCTTGGTGCTGTATTTGAAACGGCAGATGAATACATTTTTTTAAGAAATATTCTTGAAAAAAACCTAAGTATAATATCTTGCCCTAAGGTTATTCTAACTCACCCCACAGAAAGCTCAGGTCAAGATGCTGGTATTGATAAAAATATTTTTGCAAGGGCGGCAATTTTTTATAAGTTTTATGGTTATTTGTCTTATGTCAAGCTCATACATCATATTTTTTTGTTAAAGAAAAAAAATATGATATATTTTTATGAAATTATACCGAAGTTTTTGGTAGGAATTAAAGGAATTAAAAAATTTAAATCATTAAAATGAATACTATTGAGGATGTAAAAATTATAGATATTCCTAAAATTATTGACCCAAAAGGTAGAGGGAAGCTTTCAGTTGTTGAAAAAGACATAATTCCTTTTAATATCAAAAGAGTTTATTATTTATATGATATACCCAGTGATGCCTATAGAGGAGGTCATGCCCACAAGAATTTAATTCAATTTATGATACCACTTAGTGGTAGTTTTGAAGTGCTATTGGATGATGGAATAAATAAGAAGAAAATTATGCTTAATAAGCCAAATAAAGGTTTGTTAATCCCCCAAGGAATTTGGAGGGAAATGGATAATTTTTCATCCGGTGCAATATGCATGGTTTTAGCTTCTGAAAATTATGAAGAATCTGATTATTTTAGAGATTATAGTGAATTCCAAAAATCTAAAATCAATTAATTTTACATATATAATTTAGTCTGTAGATATCGAACAAAAATAAATTTGGATTTTCTTTATATAGATTTTGTTCGATTTTGTCCCTAAAAATATTTGTTAATTTTATGAAAATATCCTTCAAAAAAAGCGAATCTATAACTCTATATACTTTTAGTAAGGAAATGCTATGTTTTTCTAATTTACCTTGTTTGTAGCACTTTACAATATTGTCTAAGGCTTGGTTAGTTTTACGAATAAAAATTGAGTTTTCGTCAATATTCTCAATCAAAACGGGATTATCAAAATGTATAATATCAATATTCTTTTTTTTAAGAATTGAACCAAAAATATAATCGTTTCCGTAGGATACACTCTCTATTTTAGATAAGGTTTCAATTATTGCATCCCTTTTACACATAAAATTTCTTGAGGAGATATATTTAAATGGGTTTTTATTTCTTTTAATTGAATTAATTTCTTCTCTTTTTTTTCCAAACGTATATCTCAAACCACAATTACTATTTTCAGATTTTTTATAAACACTTCCTCCAAAAAATATCGTTCCTTTATCTATAAGGGATGTGTAATTTTTTAAAAAACTTTCACTAACTGGATTTGTATCAACATCAATAAATAGTAACCAATTATATTGGGAGTTTTCAGCTAATAAAAGTCTATTCTTAATTCTGCCAAGATTTTTTTTGGATTCAATAAATCTTGAATTTGTCAATAAATTAATTTTCTGGTTTGTTTCATTCTTTGATGAAAATGATGCATCATCGATACAAATTATTTCAAAACTTATGTTAAGTATTAATGCTTGCTTCTCTAATTTACTCACAAGTGGGTATGCATTATAATCGTAGCAAGGAATTAAAATCGAAATCATTGGTATGCAGTTTCTATATTTAACTCATTTGGCTGTATTTCATCAATTTTTCCGTCTTTACATCTTAATATTCTACCTCTATATTTTTTTAAAAGAATGAAATCATGTGTTGCCATCACAATAGTATTTCCATTTTGATTTATTTCCTGAAGCACATCCATAATATCAATACTGCTTTTAGGATCTAAATTTCCGGTGGGTTCGTCAGCAATAATTATTTCAGGTTCATTCAGTAAAGACCTTGCAATTGCAACCTTTTGTTTCTGACCACCTGAAAGTTGACTAGGATATTTATCAGTTAGATTTGAAATATGAACTTTTTCTAAACACGAATTAATTCTTTCTTTAATCTTGTTTTTATTGCTCCAGCCAGTTGCATTTAAAACAAACTCTAAATTTTTATAAATAGTTCTATCCTTTAATAGCTGAAAGTCTTGAAATATTATACCGATTTTTCTTCTTAAGTAGGGAATTTCTTTTTCACTAATTGTTCTAAGATTTGTATCAGAAATTTTGGCTTCACCCTTTATGATTTTATTCTCTGAGTACATTGATTTTAAAATACTTGATTTCCCTGAACCAGTTTTTCCAATTAAAAAAATAAATTCTCCTTGATTAATTGTTAATGACAGGTCTGATATTTTTAAATCAGAGTCCAATTTTACTTCAACATTATTATATTCTAAGATATTTTTATTCATAAAAAATTTCTAATAAATTAAATATTTCATTCTCATTTTTTTATAAATATCCAACTTTTTTTTCCAAGATTGAATTATTTTTTTTTCAGAAAGCCCACTCATAATTTGATTTTTCAAACTTTTGGTTCCAGCAAGTTTATCAAAATAATTATTGAAAAAGTTTTGTTTATCATTGGTATCTGAGTAAGCGTTTAATAAGAATGATAAATCAAACTTATCTAGTTTTTTATTTTCTGATAAATTTTTACCGAAGCATAATACATTTTCATGTTTTGGATATTTTGATCCACTATTTTTTTTTGGAGTAAATCTGAAGTTGTTTTTCTCCTTATTCAAATAAGGGCTGCCGTAAATTTGAAATTGCATTTCAGTCCCTCTTCCTGCACTTACATTGGTACCCTCAAATAGACACAAAGACGGATAGAGGTTTATTGATTTCCAGTTAGGTAAATTAGGAGACGGAAGGATTGGTAAATCATAAGTCACTTTTCTGTTATAATTTTTTAATTCGATAATAGTTATGTTTGATTTCATATTATTGTTTAACCAACCCTCATTATTAATCATTTTAGCATATTCACCTATAGTTAGACCATAGATAATGGGAACCTCATGCATCCCCACAAAACTCTGATTTTCCAAATCTAAAACTGGTCCATCCACATAATGAGCATTTGGATTTGGCCTATCCATCACTATCAATGGGATATTATTTCTTGCAGATGCTTCCATCACATAATGCAGTGTAGAAATATGTGTGTAAAATCTAACTCCTACGTCCTGAATATCAAAAATTAAAATATCAATTTCATTTAGATCATAATCATCAATCTCACCATACTTTCTATTTTTCCCGTGTAATGAAACAATTTTTATACCTGTTTTAATATCAATTTCGTCGTTAATATTGGCCCCATTAGGCTCAGTACCTCTGAAGCCATGCTCAGGAGCGAAAATTTTTCTAATATCAAAATCTAATTTAATTAAGGAATCAACCAAATGCGTGTGCTCTAAGTTTTTCTTAAATATCACTGAGGTATGATTTGCAACTATTCCAATCCTTTTATTTTTTAATAGATTTTCATATTTCGATATTTGGTTTGCACCAACAATAATATTAGATTTAACATTATTAGTTTCACTTATAGGATAGGTTGAAAAAATAAAATAAAGTGATATAAATAAAAAAAGAACTGAATTTTGAATTTTGAACATTTTTTATCAAAAAGAATTTTAAGTGCTAGATCTTATAAAAATAGTATTTCAGCTCCAATAATAAAAATTGGGGTTACTGCAATTTCTATTGGCATGATTGTAATGATTGTTTCGGTAGGTGTTGGAATCGGAATGCAAAAGGAAATTAAGGATAAGATTTCCGCATTTGAGGGAGATATTTCAATCCAAAGCTTCAACAATACAATTAATGAAAACGCTATTAACCCCATATTACCTTCAGGAGAATTTCTAGAAGATTTAAGAAAATTTCGAGGGATTAAAAATTTTGATAAGATAATTTCAAAATTTGGAATAGTTAGAACTTTAAATGATTTTGATGGGCTTTATTTCAAGGGGGTTGAAAAGGGTTATGATTTCAGTAGAATTGAAAGATATATTATTGAGGGAACTAATCCTGTTTATTCTGAGGGTTTCTCAAATGATGTTTTAATCTCAAAAACATTATCAAATAAATTAAATTTAGAATTAGGTGATAGTTTTCAAATGTTATTTTCAAAATCTGAAAACCCCAAACCGTCTATACTAAGATTACAGGTTGTTGGAGTTTTTAATTCAGGTTTTCAAGAGCTTGATTCAAAATATATTTTTGGAGATATAAATCAAATTAGAAGGATTTTAAAATGGGAGAATGATGAAATTAGTTCAATTGAAATTCAATTGAATGAACAATCAAACCTGGAACTAATCAGCGAAGAAATATATTTAAATTCTCCTTCAGAATTCGATGTGATTACAACAAAGGAAAAATATTTTTCTGTTTATGAATGGATAGATCTTTTTGATAAAAATATATATGCTATAATATTTATTATGATTGTTGTAGCATCTATAAATATTATTTCTGTTTTAGTTGTTTTAATTTTAGAAAGAACAAATATGATAGGAGTTTTAAAGGCTCTGGGAATCACAAATTTTTCACTACAGAAATTTTTTATCTACACATCCTCTTATTTAATTTTTATAGGAATTTTAATTGGGAATATTTTTGGATTACTGATTCTTTTTACTCAAGAGAAATATAAAATTATTTCTCTTGATCCTAAAATATATTATGTTGATAGTGTTCCAATTCATATAGAATTATTTCACATAATCTCTTTAAACCTAATTGCTTTTATCTTATGTGTTTTGTCGATTTTTATTCCAAGTCTATTGGTCTCAAGAATTAACCCAAAAGATTCGATTAAATTTAACTAAATAATAGCTTTTTTATAAAATACATTAAATTATATTTGCAACTCGAAATGAGTTACTTCAATAATTTAACTGAATCTATAGGTAATACACCCATAGTAATATTAAATAATATTACTAAAAATCTACCATGCAGTGTCTGGGCAAAATATGAAACGTTTAACCCCGGAAATTCTGTAAAGGATAGAATTGGTTTAAATATGATTATTGAGGCGGAAAATAAAGGCTATCTTAAACCTGGAGGAACTATTATTGAAGGTACTTCTGGAAATACAGGGATGGGACTTGCCATTGCGTCTATCTCTAGAGGTTATAAATGTATTTTTGTTACTAGTGATAAGCAATCTCAAGAAAAAGCAGATATTTTAAAAGCTTTTGGTGCTGATGTAATAGTCTGTCCAACAGATGTTGAGCCTGATGACCCCAGGTCATATTATTCTGTTTCAAAGAAGTTGTCTGAAGAAACAGAAAATTCTTGGTATGTAAACCAATACGATAATTTAAGTAACAGAATGACACATTATGAATCTACTGGTCCTGAAATTTGGGATCAAACTGACGGAAAAGTTACTCATTTTGTAGTTGGAGTAGGAACCGGGGGTACCATTTCAGGTGTTGGTAAATTCTTAAAAGAAAAAAATCCAAATATAAAAATTTGGGGTGTCGATGCTTACGGATCAGTTCTTAAAAAATACCATGAAACAGGTGTTTTTGATAAGACTGAAATCTATCCCTATATAACTGAAGGTATTGGAGAAGATATGATTCCTAAAAATATTGATTTTGATATAATCGATGGATTCACTAAAGTTACTGATAAAGATGCTGCTGTCTTTTGTCGAGAGTTGTTAAAACAAGAAGGGATGTTTTTGGGGAATTCAGCGGGTGCGGCCATAAAAGGGGTATTACAGTTAAAAGACCAGTTTAATCCTGATGATTTAGTAGTAGTTCTCTTTCACGATCATGGGAGTCGTTATTTAAAAAAAATATACAATGATGATTGGATGCAAGAGATGGGTTACATGTAAATTAATTTTTAAAAATCTATTTTTTTTCTCATATTGTAATCTTCATTCAAAAACTTAGCATGAAAAAATATATATTTCTTTTTTTATCACTACTTACCTCTATAAACCTAAGTGCACAAGATTTAGGTTTAGATCAGCGAATTGACGAGGCATTTCAACCAATCTCAGATTTCTTTAGTAAATACGTTTTTTACCCAATTGGAGATTATCCATTTGTAATTTATTTGCTTGTAGGTAGTGCATTGTTTTTTACAATTTATTTTGGATTTCCTAACCTAAAATATTTTTGGACAGCTATTAACGTAGTAAGAGGGAAGTATGATAAACTTGAAAAAAATGATAATGATTCAAAAGATGGCGAAGTATCACACTTTCAAGCTCTAGCAACAGCTGTCTCGGGAACCGTTGGAAATGGAAATATTGCTGGTGTAGCATTGGCTATTGCACTTGGAGGTCCAGGTGCTACGTTTTGGATGATTGTTTGTGGATTATTAGGGATGTCTACAAAATTTGTTGAGTGTACACTGGGGGTATACTACAGAGATATTGATGAGGATGGGGTAGTTTTCGGAGGCCCTATGTATTACATAAGTAAAGGACTTAAATCAAAAGGCTTTAAAACTTTAGGTACAATTGCTGCCTCACTATTTGCCATTTTTTGCATTGGGGGTTCCTTTGGTGGTGGTAACGCTGCTCAGTCAAACCAAGCTACAATAGTTATTAAAAACTTGTTCGGCTATGAATCTACTTTTGCTGGAGCAATGATAGGAATTGTTTTAGCTACTTTGGTAGGTATAATTATTATTGGTGGTATCAAAAGAATTGCATCTGTTACTGAAAAAGTAGTTCCATTTATGGCATTGCTTTATATTTTAGCGTGTATGTATATATTAACAATAAACTTTTCATTTATTGATGATGCAATTGCATTAATAATCCGAGAAGCATTCAATCCTACAGCTGTTGGAGTTGGAGGAATAATTGGGGTATTAATGGTAGGCTTTCAAAGAGCTGCTTTTTCTAACGAAGCTGGAGCTGGTTCCGCATCTATAGCTCATTCAGCGGTAAAGACAAAATATGCAGCATCTGAAGGCTTAGTTGCTCTATTAGAACCATTTATTGATACTGTAGTAATTTGTACAATGACTGCTCTAGTAATCATAACTTTTAATTCAACAGGAGCATTTGTTTATGGAGGAGATGGAATGGGGGGAGTAATGATTGATGGCGTTATGTATGAAGGTGCAGGTATAACTCAAAAAGCATTTGCTCAGTACATTCCTGGTTCTGATATATTTCTTACTATTGCTGTTGTATTGTTCGCTGTTTCTACAATGATTTCATGGTCTTATTATGGGCTTCAATCTTGGAAGTTTTTATTTGGAAGAGGAAGAGTTGCAGATTTAACTTATAAAGTACTCTTTTTAATGTTTGTGGTTATAGGTGCTGCAGCTAGTATGAATTCAATCTGGGCATTTTCAGATGCTATGATTTTTGCAATGGTATTTCCAAACATGATTGGTCTTTACTTCTTATTCCCAATTGTTAAGGAGCAATTAAAAAAATATTTAGAAGCAATAAAAAATTAATTTTTTAACGATAAAGTCTTTCGTAAGATTAATTTTAGTTTATATTTGCATCTAATTTTAAAGAAAGGAGGTTTGTAATATGCTAATAATACCTATTAAAGATGGAGAAAATATCGACAGAGCACTAAAACGTTTCAAGAGAAAGTTTGACAAGACTGGAACTAAGAAATCATTACAAACTAGAAAAGAATTTGTAAAACCTTCAATTAAGAGGAGAGCTGTAATTCAAAAAGCTCAGCACGTACAAAGACTTAGAGACCAAGAAGATATTTAATTTATATCTCCATTACTAATTCATACTGATTAATAATTTATAAATTTATACTTATTTAAGGTATGGAATTTAAATCATTTCTCGACTACTTACTTTTAGAAAAAAATTACTCTCAAAAGACCATTATTGCTTACAAAAATGATTTAAGCACTTTTTATGATTTTAACCTAGATAAGTTTGATCAAAAGGGTATTAAAAAAGCTAACTATTCTCAAATTAGGTCATGGATCGTATCACTTGTAAGTGATAAATTATCAAATACTTCAATAAATCGAAAGATTTCTTCCTTAAAGAGTTATTATAAGTTTTTGTTAAAAACAGGTGATATTAAAATAAATCCCTTAAACGAACACAGAGCTTTAAAAACTAAGACAACTATTCAATTACCTTTTTCTGAAACTGAAATTTCAAATGTTTTAAATCCTTTAAACTTTGATAAATCATTTGAAGGCCACAGAGACTATCTTATTCTTGAACTATTATACACAACTGGAATCAGAAGACAAGAGTTAATCGATTTAAAAATTCAAAATATTGATTATTCAAATAAAAGGATAAAGGTTTTAGGAAAAAGAAACAAGGAAAGATATATTCCTTTAATTAGCTCAACAATAGAGTCAATCGATAAATATTTAAAATATAGAGATGAGCTTAAAAATATTAAAAGTAATGATAAGCTTTTGTTGACATCCAAGGGTAAAAGTATATATGATAATTTAGTCTACCGTATAACTAAAAAGTATTTTGCTGAATTTTCAACTAAATCAAAAAAAAGTCCTCATATTTTAAGACACTCATTTGCAACTCATCTTTTAAATAATGGTGCTGATTTAAATTCTGTAAAAGATTTACTTGGTCATACAAGTCTTGCTGCAACACAAGTTTATACCAATAGATCAATCGAAGAAATCAAAAAAGTTTTCAAGAAAACACATCCTAGAAATAAGGGTTAACATAAGTTTATTTTCAGATTAAAAAAAAATATAATTTGTTTTGTTTGAAAAAATAAATATTTACATTTGCAGTCCGCTTAAAGCGGGCTTTTTTTTGAAAAAAATGTTTAAGCCGATGTAGCTCAGCTGGCTAGAGCAGCTGATTTGTAATCAGCAGGTCGTGGGTTCGAGTCCCTCCATCGGCTCTTTGAAATTTTGA
>PABM01000006.1 GCA_002702745.1 Flavobacteriaceae bacterium
AATAAAGAAGATCAAAACAAAGACGATCAGAAGGAGGATAATGAGAATAAAGAAGATCAAAACAAAGACGATCAGAAGGAGGATAACGAGAATAAAGATGATCAAAATAAGAATGATCAAAACAAGGATGATAATAAATCTGAAAAACCTAAAGAAACCAAGAATCAACAATCAAAACTTTCTCCTCAACAGATTAAAAATATATTAAAGGCTATGGAAAATGCTGAAAAGAAAGTTCAAGCAAAAGTAAATGATAAGAAACAAAAAGGCACAAAAGTTGTTTCAGAAAAAGACTGGTAATGTTTAGAAATAAATTTATATATATAATTATTTTCCTGATTAGCTTTTCAGCCTTTTCACAAGTTAATTTTACCACAAAATTGAGTAAGAATCAATTGGGTTTAAATGAAAGAGTCAAAGTAGAGTTTTCAGTTGACAAAGATGGTGATAATTTTATACCACCAACTTTTGAAAACTTTAGAATTGTTGGAGGTCCAAGTCAATCAATCAGAAATTCTTGGATTAACGGTAAAAGATCATACTCTAAAACTTATTCATATTTTTTATCTCCAATTGAAAAAGGTTCTTTTGAAATTGGTCAGGCTTCCATTGAAGTAGATGGGGAAATTTATAAAACTCTTCCGGTTAAAATTATTGTAATATCAGCTGTTGATAAACCAACAAATCCTAATGATCCAAATTACATAGCAGATAAAAAGATACACTTGGTTGCTGAGTTATCCGATAACACTCCTTTTTTAAATGAAGCAGTTTCAGTCATCTATAAGCTCTATGTTGCACCAGACACAGGGGTAGATAATTGGAGGGAATTGGAGGCTCCAAGATATGCTAATTTTTGGAGTAATAATATTGATATTAAGTCATTGAATGTTCAAAATGGTACATACAAAGGCGAACCTTACAGGTATGTCGTATTACGAAGAACATTATTGTATCCACAAAAAACAGGTAAGTTAAAAATTGAGCCATTAACTTTAGATATTTCTGTTCAGGTTCCTTCAAATAGGAGAGATTTTTTCGGAAATCTTATATCATCAAGCGTAAACAAAACTGTTTCCTCTGGAAGCTCAATTATTGATGTTAAGCCATTGCCGCTTAATAATAAACCAATGGACTTTTCCGGTGCCGTTGGGAACTTTAATTTTGAGATTAAATCAGATAAAAAAGAATTGTTATTAGACGAGGCATTTCAATTAAGTTTGATTGTTTCTGGTAAAGGTAATTTTAATTTATTTGATGATCCAAAGATATCTTTACCAGCATCCTTAGAGGTATACGAGCCTGAAAAAATATCAAATGTTTCAGTTAGATCAAATGGAATTAAAGGAAAAATAAACAATAAATATACAATTGTTCCCAACAACCCAGGAAAGTATACGATCCCCCAAACAAAATTTTCGTTTTTTGATCCCGGGTTAGAAGAGTATAAAACCATTTATTCAGATCCAATTTTTATTGATGTTGAAGGAGTTTACAAACCTTCCTTAGATTCCGAGGATAATTCTGAGAATATTAAAACAAATAAAATTCAATTATCTGAAAGTCAATTCTCATCCTTTAAAACCAAAACAAAATTTTCAAAAGTAAACGAGGGTATATTTTTTAATTCAATTTTCTATTGGATTTTATTAATTGCACCATTAATAATCTGTTTTATAATTATAGTTGTAAGTAAGTTTATTAGAAATTATAACTCAAAAAAGATTGATGAACTAAAGCTTGCCCGAAATAAAATAAATAAACTTTTAGATGAGTCAAAGGTCTTAATCGGTAACAAAGAAAAATTTTATGAATCTATTGATAAAGCATTAACAATATATTTAAAGACAAAGCTAAAAATTAAAAATTCCGATTTTAAAAATGAAGTTATTCAAATTAATCTGGAGCAAATGAATGTAGAAAAAAATACAATTGATTTATTATTTGAGATTTTTGAAAATTGTCAACTTGCAAGATATACCCCTTTAAATATAGATGCAATGAGCGATGATTATTATAAGACAAAACGATTTATTGAGCAGCTTGAAAAATATTAGTTAATGGTATTAAAATATTTACATAATATAATTTTTGTTCTTTTTGTAATGATTATTTCTAATAATCTTCACAGTCAAGACCAGCTTGATTTTTCCGATTTGAATGATAAATTCACAGAGGCCAACAACCTTTATAATGATTCAAAATATGAAGAATCAATCGAGCTATATTATCAAATTTTAGATTCAGGATTTCATTCAGCTGAACTTTACTATAATCTTGGAAACTCGTTTTACAAATTAAATGATATAGCAAACAGTATATTGTCTTATGAAAAATCGTTAAAACTTAATTCTAATGACAAAGATGCAATCAATAATTTAAAAATGGTTAATAATGCAATTATTGATGATATAACAAAAATCCCAGAACCATTTATCGAAAGTCAATTAAATATAATTTCAAATATTCTGAGTTTTTCTATATGGAGCTATATACCAATAATCTTATCATTACTGTTTCTTCTTCTATTTGTCTTATATTTCTTTTCTAAAGAACCTAATTTCAAAAGAGCTTCATTTACTTTTTTATTCGTTTTATTTATTATAATCGGAACAACATTAAGAATTAGCTTTCATACCTATGAAAAAAATCATGTTGAACAATATGCAATTATCTTTTCAACAAAAACTGAAATTAAATCAGAGCCAAATGAAAGAAGTGAAAATTTGCTTATTTTACACCTAGGTACTAAAGTAAAGATAATAGACAGTTTTAATGAAGAATGGGTAAAAATAAAATTGGTAAATGGTCAAGAAGGCTGGATTAATAATAAAGAAATCAAGACAATATGATAACAAAAGAATTAATTCATGAAGCTCAAAAAAAATGGGGCGAAGGAATTATAAGAATCGGAAGCTTAAAGGATAATAATTTGGAGTGCATTAAATACACTACTTCATTTTTAAATGAAATGTATGATTTTGAAAATAATGATATATTATTCAAACCTACAAAAGCATCTGTTAAACAATTTAGACCAACATTTAAAATGGCATTATCATATTTCCTAGGAGGAGATGATTCTTTTTGCCCTGAAGATGACGGTTTTGCCATGAAGCCCTGGGTTGAGGTGAATTTTGAAAATTCAGAATATATTATAGAAGATGGTAGAGCAATTGCAATGGGAAATTACTTTTTCAAAGATGATTCAGCTAATGTAGTAAAGGTGGAGTTTACATTTGGGTATAAATTAAATGATGGAAAGCTAGTAATAGATCTTCATCACTCCTCATTACCATTTTCCCTATAATTACTTTCAATTATTAGATTATTAATTTTCTCAATTTTTGAGTAAATAAAAGATTGATTAAGTTTTTCTGTTTCGATTATACTTATCACCTTGTTAATATTTGAAAATATAAAAACCAAAATACATAAAAGAAAGACTGTTTTTATAAGTCCGAAAACTGATCCAATAATTCTATTTAGTAAACCAAGTGTAATTATTTTTAAGAGTTTTGTTAAAATTTTAGCAATAATTTTAAATAGCATAATTGTTATCAAAAAAATCACTGTAGCTGAAAGAATAGATATAAAATTTGCATCAGATTCAAAAATCGGTTTTAGTTTTAAATCTAAGTATGGGTAGTAATTTTTTGCTAAGAATATCCCCGCAATAACTCCTACTATTGAAGCTAATTCTTTTATTAACCCTTTTGAGAAACCACTGTAAGTCCCCCAGGCTATTATTAATCCAAAAAAAAGATCTAGGCAACTCATAATAAAATATTCATTGTAGTTAATTTAATAAATATTAACTTCTTTATATTAGTAAAGGTAATATTGTAATAAAGTTAAGCATTGAAATCTGAGTTAAAAATAAAGTGGGATAAATTAAAAAATAAACTTTCTGTTAATTTTTCAGATGATCAAATAATTGATTTAGATTCAATAATTTTTTTGATTGGATTACAGGAATTGGGTCAATTTCAAAAAAGACTTAATAAGCAAAGAAAAATGGAAGTTATACATATAGCTGTTTGTAAGTTATTAAGTGATTATGGATATTATGAATTTGACTTTGTAGATGAAGATGGCTGGCCTCACTATAAGCTAATTAAAAAATTACCAAATCTAAAGCCAGGGGAGCAAGCAATTCTAATGAAAAAAGCAATTATTAACTATTTTATTAAATCAAATTATATTAATTAAGTTTTCATAAATTTGGGAATAGATTATTATGGAGGATAAAATAAAAAAAGATATTCAGGAGATTCAAGATTTCAAATCTGATTCAATTGCTGAAATAGAGGAGTTTAGAGTAAAATTTTTGGGAAAGAAAGGTTTATTAAATTCATATTTTGTTGAATTTAAATCTTTAGATAGTGGTGAAAAGAAAAACGCTGGTCGTTTATTAAATGAATTAAAAACTTTAGCTCAGGATAAAGTAGAAGCGCTTAAAGCCAGTAGCTCTAAATCTTCTGAAAATATAAAAATCAATGATGTTTCAAGACCTGGTGATCAAATTAATATCGGATCTCGCCACCCTATTTCTGTAGTCAAAAATAGAATAATTGATATTTTTTCTAATATCGGTTTCACAATTAGTGAGGGACCAGAAATTGAAGATGATTGGCATAACTTTAGCGCTTTGAACCTCCCAGAGCATCACCCTGCAAGAGATATGCAGGACACATTTTTCATAGAAAAAAACCCCGACGTTTTGCTTAGGACACATACAAGTTCTGTTCAGGTTAGACACATGGAGAATAATAAACCTCCTATTAGAACAATTTCACCTGGAAGAGTTTATAGAAATGAAGCAATCTCTGCCCGTTCTCATTGTTTTTTTCATCAGATTGAAGGATTATGCATTGATAAAGATGTCAGCTTTGCAGATTTAAAACAAACATTAGAATATTTTACAACCCAATTATTTGGAAAGTCAAAAATTAGACTTAGACCCTCTTATTTTCCATTTACTGAGCCTAGTGCAGAAGTTGATGTTTATTGGGGCTTAAATAATGAAACAGATTATAAGATGACTAAAGGAACTGGCTGGCTTGAAATTATGGGTTGTGGGATGGTTGATCCAAACGTTTTAGAAAATTGTAAAATTGATCCTAATGAATACTCTGGATTTGCTTTTGGGCTGGGGATTGATAGGATTGCTTTACTACTTCATCAAATTGATGATATAAGATTGCTAAGTGAAAATGATGTGAGATTTTTAGATCAATTTAAATCTTCATTTTAAGATATTATATCACTTAAATCTTTAAATATTTTTTTAGCACTTCTCTTTTCGTAAAGAATTTTATAAACTGCATCAATGATAGGTGTTTTCGCTTTTTTCTTTGAATCAAAGTTAAGTAGATATGCTTTTTTTGTTGCAATATATCCTTCGGCGACCATTTTCATTTCAAGTTGAGCTGCTTTAATAGTGTAACCTTTGCCAATCATATTTCCAAACATTCTATTCCTTGAAAAAGATGAATATCCTGTAACTAGTAAATCACCTAAATATGCCGAATTATTTATATTCCTTTTAATTTTATGTCTTTTTGAAATAAACCTTTTCATTTCTTTTATAGAATTACTCATCAATACACTTTGATAATTATCTCCGTAGCCTAAACCATTGGAAATACCAACAGCCAAAGCAAATATATTTTTAAGCATACTAGCATATTCAATTCCAATGATATCATCAGAGGCTTTTACTTTTATATACTTACATTTGAATCTTTTGGAGATTATTTTACATAATTCTAAGTTCGTAGACCCAATGGTAAGATATGATAGTTTTTCTAATGCAACCTCTTCCGCATGACATGGCCCCCCAATTACCAAAAACCTTTCAATTGAAATACCATAATATTTTTGCATGTGTTCTCCGAATAAAAGATCAGTTTCTGGGACAAGCCCCTTGAGTGCACATATTATTATTTTGTTTGAAATATCGATATCAATTTTTTTCATCTCATAATTCACATACTCGGAAGGGATAGCTATAATAATTACATCAGAGGCTTCTACAACTTCATTAATTTCTGCAGAAATTTTCAATTTTTTTAGATTAAGCTCTACGGAACTTAAATAGTTTGGATTATGAGAATTCTTTTTAATGAAGTCTATGTTTTCTATATTTCTGATATACCAGTTTATATTGCCATTATTTTCAGAAAGAATTTTAATTAACGCAGTTGCCCAACTTCCGCTTCCTATTACTCCAAATTTTAATTTAGTTTCTTTCATTGGTATAATTTATTACTATTAATATACTCCATAACCTTAGCAGAAATTAAATCTTTTGGATCAGATTTATTAGACACGATATTTCTAATATTAGTCGAGCTTAAATCAATTCTTGGACCTCCGATATACATAGCATTCTTGTTAATTATGTACGGGTTTTCTTTTAGTGTTCCTTTGCGTGGGTAGATAAAGATCTTATAATTGCTTAGTATTTTTTCATAATCTTTCCAAGTATCAAAAATTTTATAATTGTCTTCCCCTATAATTAAACTAAATTCAATATCCTTTAGTTTGTTTGAAATGTATTCCAGTGTGTCGATAGTATAATTAGGTTTTTTTAAATTAACTTCTAAGTCACTTGGCATTATATTATCGTATTTTTCAGTTGCAATTTTAGCCATATTAAATCTATGATTAAAACCTGATATTTTACTTCTCAGTTTTATCGGATTTTCAGGTGTAACAACAAGCCAAACTTTGTCAGCCAATTTTTCTTCAGTAATATATTTAGCAATTCTTAAATGTCCATTATGAATAGGATCAAAAGTACCAAAAAATAAACCAATTTTTTCTTTAACCATTTAAGAAACATTTAACCAATTCAAATACTTTACTATAGCTTGTTTCAAGAATATTGTTTTCAACAATGTAATCAAATTTATCCGCTAACAATATTTCATCTTTAGCTTTTTCGATTCTGATTTTTATACTAGCATTTGAATCTAAATTTCTGTTTCGTAATCTGTTTTCAAGCTCATCAATGCTTGGTGGCTTAATAAAAATTGTGATAGTTTGTTTTGGAAATTTTTTCTTAATATTTAAACCTCCAATAACATCAATATCAAAAACTAAATTTTTATTAACGGAATTTTCTAATTCAGTAGTAAGTGTTCCATAAAAATTATCCTTATAAACCTCTTCCCACTCTACAAATTCTTTGTTTTCAATCTTTTTAATAAACTCATCTTTTGTTAAAAAGAAATAATTAATTCCGTCAACTTCATTGTTTCTCGGAGCTCTTGATGTTGCTGAAATAGAAAAAGATAAACTTAAGCTCTTGTCGTTAAGAAGCCTATTAACTATAGTGGTTTTTCCTGATCCGGAAGGGGCTGCAATAACTATGAATTTTGAATTACTCATCACAGGATGTTTAAGATGTTCTCTTTAATTTTTTCTAAGTTATCTTTCATTTCAATAACATGTTTTTGGAGGTTTGCATCATTAGCTTTAGAGCCTATTGTATTTATTTCACGCCCTATTTCTTGACAAATAAACCCAAGTTTTTTGCCAACCGGATGGTTTGACTGAAGCGTGTCTTCAAAAATTAAAATATTACTTTTTAGTCTGATTATTTCTTCATTTATATCAAATTTTTCTAAATAATATATCATTTCTTGCTCAAGCCTATTGTTATCAATTTCTAAATCTATCTTTTTAAGTTCTTCAAGAAGTTTTTCTCTTTTTTTTGAAATTCTATCTTTTTCAATTTTTTCAATATTGCCTAATAACTTTTTAATTAGAGAAATTTTATTTCTAAAATCTTTTTCCATTTCTGAACCTTCTCTAGCCCTGTAATCATTAAGATTTTTCGTAGCTATTGAAATTTTGTCAATAATAGTTGTAATCTCAGAATCACTTAAATCTATAGATTTTGACGAGTACGCATTTGGCAGTCTCATTGCAATCTTCAAATAGTCTTTTTCACTGGAAATATTTAGGAATTGATTCGTCGACTCAGAAAGATCGTATGAATTAATGTTATTTAATCCCTTAAGTTGTTGAATATAGTTGCTGATAATTTCTTGATTTATACTAATTTCATCAGTATTTGCCCCTATTTCAGAATTAACATTAAGCTCAACCTTACCCCTAAAAAGTTTACTTGAAATCTCCTTTCTTAAGTCATTTTCATAAGATTTTAGAAAATGTGGACATCTTATGTTTAAGTCTAATGTTTTACTGTTTACAGACTTTATTTCAACAATAAATTTTGTTGAATTAATTATGAAAGATTCACTGGCATAGCCAGTCATTGACTTAATCATTTTATGAAATATTTAGCAAATATATGAATAGATTTTTAAGTTGCTTTGCTAGTTTTTTTAGAAACTAAATAAACACCTGTAAAAACAAGAATCACCGATGTTATATCAGCAAGTGTTAGTTTATCAGCTCCTCTGTAAATTGCAAATAGAATACCGATAACGGGTTGAAGATAAATAAACATTCCAACAGTTGAAGCCTTTAAGTTTTTCAGGGCAAATAAGTTCAATAGATAAACAAGAAATGTTGTACAGATAACAACGTAAGAAATTTTAAGAAAAGAATTTCCAGAAATTTCAACCCATTTTATTTCTGAAAACTCAATCAGTCCAAATGGCATATTAATAAATATGGAGAACAGAAATAGCCATTTCATTATTGTAATCATACTATATTTTTTGGTAAGTGGTTTGACCAAAATAAAATAAAGTGCATATGAAATACTATTTATAAAAAGATAAAAATTTCCTAGATTTATGTTGGGGGCACCAGAAATCGACTTTTCATTTAGAAGAATTAAAGTTAATGTCCCACAAAATCCAATAAATACCCCAACATATTTTCTCTTAGTAATTTTTTCGTTTAGAATAATTACTGAAATAATAAAAATAAATATTGGTGCAAGAGTAGTAATAATTGCGCTATTGATAGGAGTTGAATTGTAAAGGCCATTTAGTGCGGTGATCATATTCAAACCCATTCCAAAAATTGCGCAAATAAAAATTAATTTAAAATCTTTAAGCTCTATTTTCTGTCTTTTAACAAATAATGAAAGAAACCAAAAACATACCGCAGCACCAACCACCCTACAATATAATAATGCATTTGGGGACAACACGTCTGGCATGAGTTCCTTAGCAATTGTATGATTAAATCCAAAAATTGAGGTTGCAATTAAAGCTGCTGTAAGAGCTAGGATTCTTTTATTCATTATAATGAATTGAGTTTTAAAGATAATCCATACATTTGTTTGCAGCTAATATGACCTCATTTAATTTATAGAATTATGAAATTTAACACTAAAACAATTCACGGAGGTCAAAAAATTGATCCTGCATTTAATTCGGTTATGCAGCCAATCTATCAAACATCTACTTATGCTCAAAAAAGTCCTGGTGTTAACAAAGGTTTTGAATATTCGCGAACTCATAATCCAACAAGAACAGCTCTTCAAAATTCATTTGCTAGTCTTGAAAATGCAAAATATGGTATTGCATTTTCATCTGGTTTAGCAGCAATTGATGCAATTATAAAATTGCTCAGCCCCGGAGATGAAGTAATCAGCACAAATGATTTATATGGCGGCACATTTCGTTTATTTACTAAGATTTTCGAAAAATATGGATTGAAATTTCATTTCACATCTTTACATAATGTTTCAGATGTAGAATCACTAATAAACGAAAAAACTAAGGTTATTTGGGCTGAAACGCCTACAAACCCAATGATAAATGTTTTTGATATTGAAGCACTTTCAAATATTAGTAAGCCTAAAAATTTATTATTGGTAGTTGATAATACTTTTGCATCTCCTTACTTGCAAAATCCTCTAACTTTAGGTGCTGATATAGTAATGCATTCAGCTACTAAATATTTAGCTGGTCATAGTGATGTTGTACTGGGCGCTTTAATGTTAAACAATGATAAAATTGCTGAAAAATTATACTTTATTCAAAATTCAAGTGGTGCAGTACCTGGACCTCAAGATTGTTTTTTAACCTTGAGAGGAATTAAAACATTGCATGTGAGGATTCAGAGACATTGTGAAAATGCACATAAAGTTGCACATTTTTTAAATGACCATAAAATGGTTGAGAAAGTATATTGGCCAGGCTTAGAATCTCATAAAAATCATGAAGTTGCAAAAAAACAAATGTCAGATTTTGGAGGAATGCTTTCTTTTAGAATTAAAGATTATAGCAAAGAACAAACTATAAAATTTCTAGAAAAACTTAACTTATTTACTTTAGCTGAATCTCTTGGAGGAGTTGAGTCATTGTGCGGGCATCCTGCAACTATGACTCACGCTAGTATACCAGCAGAAGAAAGGGAAAAATCTGGGGTTACAGATTCCTTAATTAGATTAAGTATTGGAATCGAGGATGTTGATGATTTAATTGATGATTTGAAAAATGCTTTTTTATAAAATTGTTAATTATTCTATTTTTTTTTGGTAAAATAAAAATTTTAAATCCCTAATTTTATTTAATATTTAATTTCGGCCTATTATAGGTTAGGATAATTATCAATTATGAAAAGAAAGATTGACGCTTTTTTAAACATTGTTCGAAAAAGAGACGGACACCAACCAGAATTCATGCAGGCTGTTGAAGAAGTTGCAGAAACGGTCATTCCTTATATTATAGAAAATGATATTTACCATGGTAAAAATATTTTGATGAGAATGTGTGAACCTGAAAGAGCTGTAGCATTTAGAGTTTCATGGGTCGATGATAAGGGAGAAATATGGGTAAACAGAGGTTATAGAATTCAGATGAATTCAGCTATTGGGCCTTACAAAGGGGGATTAAGGTTCCACCCCTCCGTAAATATGAGTATTTTAAAATTTTTAGCTTTTGAACAAGTTTTCAAAAACAGTTTAACAACCCTACCAATGGGTGGTGGTAAAGGAGGTAGTGATTTTGATCCTAAGGGTAGAAGTGATAATGAGATAATGAGATTTTGTCAAGCATTTATGACCGAACTGTATAGGCATATTGGACCAAATACTGATGTACCCGCTGGTGATATTGGAGTGGGTGGTAGAGAAATTGGTTACATGTATGGTCAATATAGGAAACTTGCTAATGAATTTACGGGAGTTTTGACAGGTAAAGGTATTTCATGGGGAGGCTCTTTAATTAGACCAGAAGCAACTGGTTATGGTACGGTTTACTTTGTTCAGGATATGTTGGCTCAGAAAAATGATGGTATTAAGGGCAAAAAAGTAGTTATTTCAGGATCAGGAAATGTTGCCCAATATGCTGCTGAAAAAGTATTAGATTTTGGCGGGAAAGTATTGACAATGTCTGATTCTTCTGGCTATATATACGATTCTTCAGGATTAGATGAGGAAAAATTAAAATTTATAATGTATCTAAAAAATATTAAACGAGGAAGAATCGGAGAATATGTGAAAAAATATCCTAAAGCTATTTTTAAAAAAGACAAGACCCCTTGGTCTGTAAAGTGTGATATAGCTTTGCCTTGCGCAACACAAAATGAATTGAACGGTAAAGATGCAAAAATATTAGTTGATAACGGATGTAAATGTGTTAGTGAAGGCGCAAATATGCCTTCCACCAAAGATGCAATTGAAGTTTTTCTTAAGGAAAAAATATTATTTGCACCAGGAAAAGCTGCAAACGCTGGTGGAGTAGCTACTTCAGGTTTAGAAATGACTCAAAATTCCTTGAGATACAATTGGACACGTGAAGAGGTAGATCAAAAGCTTCGTGAAATAATGCTGAATATCCACAATTCATGTATTGAACATGGAAAGCAAAAAAATGGATATGTAAATTATGTTAAAGGAGCGAACATTGCCGGTTTTGTTAAAGTTGCTGATGCTATGCTAGCTCAAGGAGTAATCTGATTTTTTATTTTATATATATTATACCGGTATATTTGTCGTTTATTAGATATAATTGCTAGTATCATATGTTAAAGACCAGGTTATTTTTATTTTTTTGTTTTACAGTATCCTTATTATATTCTCAACAAAACAAACTGTCAATTGAAACTAATTCATCGGCATATTCAGGTTGGCAAACATATTTTTCTTACAATTCAATTTCCTCAGCTGCTAACGCTGAAAATAAGATTTATTTTGCCTCCTATAACTCAATTTTTTCATATAATACTCTTGACTCTCAAATTGAAAAATTTGACACATTAAATGGATTATCTGGAGCTGAAATTTCAGCTCTTTATCATTCTGAAAATAAGAATCTTATAGTGATAGGCTACAGAAGCGGATTTTTACAGATAATTAATTTGAATTCAAATACAATAATTAATATTTATGACATATTAAATAAACCTACAATTCCTGCTGATAAAAAAACAATAAATCACTTTTACGTGAATGGAGATGGATTGTTAATTTCAACAGGCTATGGAATATCTGTCTATGATTTAAACGAATTTGAATTTGGAGACACCTATTATATAGGAGGTTTTGCTTCAATGCTAAATATAAGTAGTACTATTGTTTACGAAAATTTTATATATGCATCAAGTCCAGATTTAGGAATTTTAAGAGCAAATATCGAATCTAATTTAATTGACTTTAACAGCTGGCAAACAACTTACACAGGGAATATAAATGAGTTATTGATAAATGAAAACAATATATTATTCTATGATAATTTTAATTTGATGAGCATAAAAAATGATGAAATAATCACTTTATTAACGTTAGAAAATCAAATAAAAAAAGTTAATAGTAATGACTCAAAAATCGTTATTATTTCTGAAGATAATTGTATAGTTTATAATAATGATTTATCCCAAATATTAAATATTTTTGAATCTGAAACATATATGACAATCTTCAATGATGGAGTTGTAAAAAATAATAAAACATATATTGCAACTGAAGAAAAAGGTGTTTTAGTAATAGAAAATATTGGTAGTGATTTTTCCTATCTAAAGCCTGACGGACCGTTAGAAAATAATATATTTTCTGTAGAAACATTGAATAATTATACCTGGGCTTCATTTGGGAATTATACAGAATATTTTAATCCACACCCTCTAAAAATTAGTGGTATTAGCAGTTATGATGAAAATTTAGAAAGTTGGTTAAATATTACTAAAGATTCCATTCCCAATCAAGCAGTAAATTTGAATAATATTGCTATAAACCCCTTTGATAATAATAATGTTTTTATAAGTTCATTTCATGGAGGATTAATTGAAATGGATAATTTTAATTTTACTGAATTTTATGATAATAATAATAGTGGATTAGAAAGCATTGCTACTTCTAATATTGAATATGTGAGTATTAGAATTTCTGATATTGAATTTGACGACAATGGTGATTTGTGGATTTTAAATTCCAAAGTTGACAATCCTTTAAAATCATTCAACCTTGAAAATTATAACTGGAATAGTTATGATTTTACCGAAATTATAAGTGACGGTTTTCAGGATGAACTTGGATTTAATGATATTGAGATAGATGATTATGGAAATAAATGGATTGCTAGTTTAAGATCTGGATTAATTGGATTTAGTAATGATTCGGGAAATATTAGACTTAGAAAAGTATTTAGTCAAGACCAATCTGATATGCCATCATCATATGTAAAATCAATTGCTATTGATAATAACAATCATCTATGGATTGGAACAATCCAGGGTCTTAGAGTTTTATATAATACATCTAACTTTTTTGACGCCCCTGTTATTACAACTCAGAAGATTGTGATTTTAGAGGACGGTATTCCTAGAGAACTGCTAGAACAACAATATATTACAGATATTGAAGTAGATGGCGCAAACAATAAATGGGTTGGAACAATTGGTTCTGGTATATTTTATTTTTCACCTAATGGTCAACAAACAATTTATCACTTTACAAAGGAAAACTCACCACTTCCTTCAAATAATATTAATGATATTTCTATAAATCCTACCAACGGTAAGGTTTATTTTGCAACTGATCAAGGATTAGCAAGCTTTAATACTGGTGGCAGTTCAATTTCTGAAAACTTCTCAAATAGTTTTGTTTTCCCCAACCCAGTTAGACCACAATTTAGCATACAAAATGAAAAGATTAAAATTAAGGGTTTGACCGAAAATGTTAATATTAAGATTACTGATATTGCAGGAAATTTGGTAGCTGAAGCCCAATCCAATATTAATTCTAGATACAGAAATTTCAATTTAGAAATTGACGGTGGAACTGCATTTTGGAATGGTAAAAACTTGAGAAATCAAAATGTTGCTTCAGGTGTCTATATTATAATGCTTTCCGATTTGGAATCTTATGAGACAAAAATTTTAAAACTAATGATAATTCGCTAATGATTATTTCTTCTAGTGCTATTGTTTTAAGTAAGCTTAAGTATAGAGACAATGATTTAATCGTAAAGTTATTGGTTCGGGATTTAGGCATTACCTCTTTTATCGTAAGGGGAGGTTCTAGAAAGAATAAAACTAATTACTTTCAACAACTCAACTTACTTGAAATTGAATTTGATTTTAACAGTAAAAGAAGCTTGCATTACTTTAAAGATTTTGAAAATAAATTTAGTCTCAGAACAATTCACACTGATTATAAAAAAATGGGTGTTATTATTTTTTTATCCGAGATTTTATCTAAAATTTTAGTTCATCAAGAAAAAGATTTTGAACTATTTACCTTTATTGAGAATTCGATTAAGTACTATGATGATACTAAATTTAATTCTTCCTTTCATTTAGCTTTTTTAATTAAGTTATCTAGGTTTTTAGGGTTCTATCCTGAAACTGAAAACAAAGACTATAAATTTTTTGATTTGCAACATGGTTGTTACACAAACACTGATGATTCAAAGTATCTTATTTCTCATGAAGAATTGGAGTGCTTTAATATGATTTTAGGCATAAATTTTGATGAACTTAATTCACTAATCATTAACTCTGTGCAAAGAAAAAATTTACTTGATAACATCATTCTGTATTACAAACTACACATTGAAAATTTTGTTTCTGTAAAGTCACTTGAAGTTCTCAGAAAATTATTTTGATTGTGAATAAGTTTTATCTTTTTTTAGTGTGGACAATTACAGGCTTCTCTCAGAGTCTAACCATAATTGATGAAAATAATAAACCTTTAATTGGGGTATCAATATTCAGTGATTTTAGTAATTACGAGACAACAGATAAAAATGGATATGTAAGTCTTGATAAATTTTTTAGTTCCGATACTTTAACGATAAAGCAATATGGATTCAAGGAAGAAAAACTCCCAAAGTCTAAACTAAAAAAGACGTTAATATTATTGTATGACAATGAGTTGCTGGATGAAGTAGTAATCTCAGCTTCAAAATTTTCACAGAAGTTTAGAGAGGTCTCGAAAAAAGTAACTCAAATCAATAGCTCAATGATTGAATTCACAAATCCAATGACAAGTGCAGATTTACTTGAGAAAGGGGGTTATGTATACATTCAAAAAAGTCAATTAGGTGGCGGAAGCCCAATTATAAGAGGTTTATCAACTAACAGGCTAGTTTTATCAGTTGACGGTGTAAGACTAAATAATGCAATATTTAGAAGCGGAAATATACATAACGTAATATCAATTTCTCCACTGAATATTGAAAACACTGAAGTTATTATGGGTTCAGCATCTGTTTTGTATGGTAGCGATGCCATAGGAGGAGTTATGAATTTTTACACAAAAAAAGGCAAGTTATCAAATGATTCAAGTCCAAATATTCAAATAAATATAAACTCTAGATATTCATCGGCTTCAAATGAAAAAATGTATCACTTTGATTTTAATTATGGACGTCAAAAAATTGCTTTTTTATCAAGTTTTTCAAAATCTGAGTTTGGAAATTTAACCATGGGTAAAAACGGGCCATCAGATTATTTAAGGCTAAATTATATTAATCAAAATTCAACAGGTGATGATATATTAGTAACTAACTCAAAACCAAGAGTTCAGAGAAATACAGCATACAGCCAAATTAACTTTATGCAAAAAGTTCTTTATGAGCCAAATCAAAATTTAAGTATTGATATAGGATTTCATTTTTCAAAAACTGGAAATATACCTAGATATGACAGGCTGATAAGGTCTAATGAAAATCAAGGCCTTTATTATTCTGAGTGGTATTATGGACCACAGGAATGGCTATTGATAAACAGCCAATTGACCTTTATTTCAAAAGAAACTAAATTTTATGATGAATTAAAATTTGGCTCATCATATCAGAAATTCTCAGAAAGTAGAAACAGTAGAAGGTTTAGTGATGGTTTTCTAAAATCAAGAGAAGAGGAATTGGATATATTTTCTTTTAATCTAGATTTTTATAAAAAAATATCAGAAAATTCTAATATTACATATGGGCTAGAGATGATAGAAAACAAGGTTGGTTCATTTGCTAAAAGTATTAATATAAGTGATTTATCTGAAACCCCAATTTCAACAAGATATCCTAATAATTCATCTTTGAATTCTGTGGGACTGTACTTTAATTACAAAACTAAACTTATTGAAGATGTATTTTTACAAAGTGGTGTAAGATATAGTTTAACAGAATTAAAATCAGATTTATCTCAAAATAATATTTTTTATGATTTTATGTATGAAAATACAACTCTTGAAAATGGAGCATTCGTTGGAGGTATAGGACTAAGCTGGGTTAGAAATATTTATAATAATTGGAAGTTTAATATCAATACAGCTTTTAGATCACCAAATATAGATGATCTTTCTAAGGTTTTTGATTCTGAACCTGGAAGTGTAGTTGTTCCTAACCCTGACTTAAAACCAGAAAGATCTTTTGGGCTTGAGTTTGGAGGTTACTTTAGAACAAAGAATAATATTGAATTAGATTTTTCATCATACGTAACATATTTATATAATTCGTTTATAAGAGATGATTTTACATTGAATAATGGTGTGTCAGAAATAATTTATGACGGGGAACTATCCCAAATTCAAGCACTTCAAAACAGCTCAAAGTCTTTTATTTATGGATTTGAATTTGGGATAAACATGTTTTTAAATAAAAACTTTCGCATAAAATCTCAGCACAATTTAATTGCGGGATATGAGTTAAATAAATTACCTTTTGAAATGCCAGTTAGGCATATACCACCTAACTATGGTAATTTCCATTTTATTTATAATAATGGAAATATAACCATCGATTCATATATCAATTATAACTCTGAAATTTCTTTTAACAAACTTGCTCAGTCTGAAAGGGCGAAATCTTATATGTATGCATTAGACGAAAATGGTAACCCATACTCGCCGTCATGGATGACATTTAATGTTAGATCAAAATATTCTTTTTCCAAAATGCTAAATATCAATTTTACTGTTGAGAATATAACAAATAAATTGTATAGACCCTATTCATCAGGAATTTCAGCACCTGGTTTAAACTTTATTTTTTCTCTGAGCTATGCCTATTAGTTTTACGGAAGATGATAAGATTATAATTGAAAAAATTCAATCTTATTGTCTTTATCAAGAGAGGTGCGTTAAGGAAGTAAAAAATAAATTATTTTCGTTGAAAACAAGCTCAAAATCTACCAATGATATTATAGAATATTTGATTCATAATGATTATTTAAATCAAGAAAGATATATTAAGATGTTTATCCAAGGAAAGATTAGAATAAAAAAATGGGGAAGAATTAAGTTGAAGTATGAGTTGAGATTAAAAGGTATTGATATAAAGACAATTAATGAACATATTAATCAAATTAAAGAAGAGGATTACATAAACTATTTCAATGAATTTTCGACAAACAAGATTAAATTTTTAAAAGGGTCAATGGATCAAAAGAAAAGATCATTTATAAATTATTTCACATATAGAGGTTGGGAAAACAGCCTTATTTATGAAAAACTAAAAGATGTAAATTAAAACGAATATTTTATTCCTATTAATGTATTAAACCCAGGCATAGGAACCAGATTTGTTTCAGAATATTTTGCATCTAATATATTATTTAATATTAACGATAGTGTTAGTTTCTCAAGTTTAAATGTGGTTTTAAAATCAATAATTGTATAATTTTCCTCATATACTCTTTCAGCATTTTTGTATGCTAAAGTAGATGATATCTTTTCGTTAACCTCAAATACATAAGTAGCAGTAATTTGATTTTTTAAAGAATTCAAAGTATATCTTGAAAAAGCAAAATTGGTTTCTAAAAGCTCATCATTAATATTACTGTATCCAATATTTAAAATTTGTGATCTAAAAGCGCCCGAATAGAATTTATAACTCATGTTTAATTCAAAACCATCGGTGATTATTTTTCTTATATTAGTTGCTTGCCAAGGATCAGTTTCATTATTCCTAACATAATCAATTATGTCTGACGCATCCCTTTGATACAAAGACATACTAAGATTGAAATTATTCTTTAAATATTTTAATCCAAATTCTTTGGTTAGGGCTTTTTCAAGTTTCAAGTTTTCATTACCTAAAGTAGTGGGGCTTGAATAAAATAAATCTGTATAAGTGGGTATTCTGTAAGTGTAACCGATATTACTATAAAGTTTTAGATTTTGGTCAACTCTGTATCCCAAATCCATCCCTGGATAGAAAAATAAATTATTAAAAAAATTATTTTGATAGTTCAAACTTGTTGATACATCAGAAAAATATGTAATAGCTACACCAGGTGTTAAATCAATTTTTTGATTTTCAAAATTGATTTTTTGCTCAATAAACATATTTAACATGGTTCTATTTCTATTACCAAGATTATTACTGCTCAAGTAAACTTTTGACAAATCAAAACCTATTCCTAAATTACCCAGAGAGTTTGGGGTAGATGCATTAACTTCAATTCCGACTTTATTAGAGATATGTAGGTTTCTGTAAACCGAAGGGTCTTGCCTTAAATATACATACATGTCTTGATTTCTCTTCCAATAAAATTTAGGTTTAATGATTAATTTTTCTTTTTTGTATGTTGTGCTTAATCCAACTATACTGGCTTGCGTTTCTTCATATTGATCAATTGCTGCTGGGCTTGCATAGAATCCGTTTGCACCAAATTTTCTTTCATTAAAAGCTCCAATAGCTGAGATATTCTGCCTCTTTATTTTAAAATTACTCTTGACGAAAAATTCATCATTTTTAAAGTCTGTATTATATCTGTAGCCCTTGGATTCTTTTCTGTTATAATTAAATAATATATCTGAGTTTTCAAGTTTTCTTTGAACTGTTAAGCCTCCTCTTTTTTGATCAAATGATCCTCCTTCAAGTTTCAAAGCAATATTATTTTCAACATCTTTTTTTGTGATAATATTTATGGCCCCAGTAAATGCATTTTGTCCGTATATTCTTGCTGCCGACCCCTTTGTGATTTCTATTTTTTCTATCACTTCTAACGGCAGTGTCATATTCATTGTGTGATGACCGGTTTGCGGGTCTTCAACTTTTATCCCATCAATCAATAATAAAGTTTGATCAAACGAGCCTCCTCTTATGTAAAGATCTGCTTGCATACCCTCTGCACCTCTTCTTCTTATATCCAGTCCTGCTATTTGTTGTAGCAACTCGCTAACATTCGTCGCTGTACTTTTTTTAATTTCTTCTCTTGAGATTGTTAAAACACTAATTGAATTATCTGTATTTTTAATTTCTATTCTCGGACTAGAAATCAATTCAACTTGATCAAGTTGAATTTCTGATTTATTTTCTTGTGCATTTATGTGTGTTGTAATTGCTTGAAAAATTAATATTACTAGCAGAGTTTTTTTCATGATTTTAAATCAAAAATTGATTTTTTAAAAGTACTTATTTGCTTATACTTATCAAATTATTTTTTTGTTAAATAAGTTATGAAATATTATAATTTTCAAACCTTTAAAAACCTATATTTATATCATGTTTGCTTTAATAGATTGTAATAATTTTTACGTCTCTTGTGAGAGGGTGTTTAATCCAAATTTAAACGGCAAGGCTGTAGTTGTATTATCAAATAATGACGGGTGTGCTATTTCTAGAAGTGATGAGGCTAAGCGATTAGGAATTCCTATGGGAGCTCCTATTTTTAAATATAGATCAATCATCAACCAGCATAATGTGATTGTTCTATCTTCAAATTATCCTTTATATGCAGACATGAGTCATCGTGTAATGACAACAATCTCAAAGTTTATCCCAGAAGTTGAAATTTATAGTATTGATGAGGCTTTTTTAAAATTTAAAGGATATGAAAATTATGATCTTTTAAACTATACCTCAAAAATGAGAAATACAATTTTGAAATGTACTGGAATACCAACTTCTGTAGGTGTTGCTCCCACAAAATCATTAGCAAAGATTGCTAATAAAATAGCAAGAAAATTTCCACATCAAACAAAGCATGTATATGTTTTGGATACAGACTATAAAAGATCTAAAGCATTAAATTATTTTCCACTTAACCATATATGGGGAATAGGTAGAAGGTTGTCCAAACGCCTTCAAAATATAGGATGTAAAAATGCATCAGACTTTGTTAATTTACCTGAACAATGGGTCAAATCAAATTTATCTATTGTTGAATTAAAGATTCAACAAGAATTAAAAGGTGTGTCAAATTTAGATTTAGATTCCTTGAAGATTAAGAAGTCTATAGCCACTACAAGGTCTTTTGAAAAACCTATTTCAGATTTAGCTAAATTAAAAGAAAGGGTTTCAACTTTTTCACTTTCTTGTGCTGAAAAGTTAAGAAGACAGAACTCTCTGTGTAATGTTATGATTATATTTATAAGAAGTAATTATTTCAGAAAAGATTTGCGACAACATTCTTGTTCTAGGGTTGTAACATTACCATATCCAACAAACTCTTCATTTGTTTTAAACAGCTATGCTCTAAAGGCAATTGAAAATATGTTTCAAGACGAAATAGATTACAAAAAGGCTGGTGTAATTGTGACTAGTCTTGTTCCTGATAATAGCTATCAACTTGGTATTTTTGAAAATGAAGATTACAGGCATAAGCCTTTGATGAAGACAATGGATTACATTAACTCTAAATATGGTGAAAAAATCAAGTTGGCAAATCAAGATTTAAAAAGAAAATGGAAGATGAAGCAGGAGTTTTTATCACCTTGCTATACAACTAAAATTGATGATATTATTAAGATTAAATGAAAAACAAGAATAATTTAAATTTTTTCACACCCAGCAAGAATACTAATCTTGATGCACTTTTAATCAATACCGGAATCTCGGCAGGATTTCCTTCACCTGCAGGAGATTTTAAGCAGGAAAGAATAAGCCTTGATCAGGAACTAATAAAAAATAAAGAAGCTACATTTTTTGCTAGAGTTTCAGGAGAGTCAATGATTAATGCCGGTTTAGAAGATGGGGACTTAATCGTAATTGATAGAAGTATAGAGCCAGGTAACAATAAAATTGCAGTTTGCTTTATAGAAGGCGAGTTTACAGTGAAAAGACTTATCGTAAAAAGAAATAAAATTTGGTTAAAACCTGAAAATTCCAGTTATAAACTAATTGAGGTTAAAGATGATGATCAGCTAATTATTTGGGGAATTGTAACAAATGTAATTAAGAAACTGTAGATTCTCTATTCAACTAATGCGGTTACTTTATTATTTTTCATTTCAACAGTTCCAGACTTGATATCTAAGTAATAACCCCTATCACACTTTTCAAAAATTTCTTTTTGCATATCATCAAGGGTAATATTTCCGTAAACTTTTATTGCACCTTTTTTTAGGTTTGATACAATTGCTGCGTGGTTATTTAACATTTCAAATTCACCGTTAATACCCGGTACAGCAACGGACTCTACCTCGCCGGTAAAGATTATTTTTTCTGGAGAAATTATTTCTAATATCATCTGTAAAAAGTTTATACTTCGGCAAGCATTTTTTCACCAGCTTCAATTACTTCCTCAATTGTTCCTTTAAGATTAAAAGCAGCTTCTGGTAAATGATCTAGTTCTCCGTCCATGATCATATTAAATCCTTTGATCGTATCTTTGATGTCAACTAGTACACCAGGAATTCCGGTAAACTGCTCTGCTACATGAAAAGGTTGTGACAAGAATCTTTGAACTCTTCTCGCTCTACCTACTGCCTGCTTATCTTCTTCTGATAATTCTTCCATACCAAGAATAGCAATAATATCTTGTAATTCTTTGTATCGTTGTAACAACTCTTTAACTCGTTGAGCACAGTTATAGTGATCATCTCCTAAAATTTCTGGAGTTAAAATCCTAGATGTTGAGTCAAGCGGATCAACAGCAGGATATATACCTAGCTCAGCGATTTTTCTTGAAAGTACAGTTGTTGCATCTAAGTGAGCAAAAGTAGTTGCAGGAGCAGGGTCGGTTAAATCATCTGCAGGTACATATACAGCTTGTACAGAGGTAATTGAACCATTCTTAGTAGAAGTAATCCTTTCTTGCATCGCACCCATTTCGGTGGCTAATGTTGGTTGATAACCTACAGCTGAAGGCATTCTACCAAGTAAAGCGGAAACCTCGGAACCGGCTTGTGTAAACCTAAATATATTATCAACAAAGAAAAGGACATCTTTTCCTTGACCATCTCCGGCTCCATCTCTAAAGTATTCGGCTACTGTCAAACCTGAAAGTGCAACTCTAGCTCTGGCTCCAGGGGGTTCGTTCATTTGTCCAAATACAAATGTTGCTTTTGAATCTTTTAAAGCTTCTTTATCAACTTTACTTAGATCCCATCCACCTTTTTCCATACTTTCCATAAACTCATCTCCATAGTTAATAATCCCAGATTCAAGCATTTCTCTTAACAGATCATTTCCTTCTCTAGTTCTTTCACCAACTCCAGCAAATACAGAAAGTCCACCATGTCCTTTAGCAATATTATTAATTAACTCTTGAATTAGTACAGTTTTTCCGACACCCGCACCCCCAAATAAGCCAATTTTACCACCTTTTGCATAAGGCTCAATCAAATCAATAACCTTGATACCTGTGAAAAGAACTTCTGTTGAAGTGGACAGGTCTTCAAACTTAGGGGATTCTCTATGTATAGGGGTACCACTATCACCAGATTTTGGTAAGTTTCCAATTCCATCAATTGAATCTCCAATTACATTAAAAAGTCTACCATTAATCTCTTTACCAATTGGCATCTGAATTGGGTTGTTGGTAGCTTTTACTTCAGTACCACGACTAAGACCGTCAGATGAGTCCATGGCAATTGTTCTAACCATATTTTCACCAATGTGAGCTTGTACTTCAAGAACAAGTTTTGTACCGTCAGCTTTTTCGATTTCTAATGAGTCATAAATTTTCGGAAGGCCAGCTTCGGAACTAAATTCTACATCTATTACTGGGCCTACAATTTGAGCTATTTTTCCTGATGTCATTTTAATGGATAATAGGGTTAAAAAATACTAATTCAATTAAGTCGCAAATATAGATTTTTTATGAAATATATTCAATAGATTTTTTAAGATTTAATCAAATATTTTAAACAAAAAAAAGTCTAGATTAAATCTAGACTTTTTTTTTAGTTTGTTTTTCTAAAGGTTACAAACCATTAGGATAATTTGTTGGATAATCTCCAATATTTAATCCAGCATCAGAAAGATTTGAGCCATATTTAGCATCAATTTCAGCCATCATTAGTTTAGCAATAATTGCATTACCTCTTGATGTTGGATGAACCCCATCAAGACCAAAAAGCCCCCCAAACACTAGATCACCAGTGATTGTAAAATTATCCATTTGAAGACCTGTTGTTGATATTTGATTAAGTACAGCATTCGCGTCAAAGTGTGCCCATCCAAACTGAGATGCCATTGCAGAAATTGTTCCATTATATGAAGCAGTAGCCATTTGTACTTCCATTACTTCATTTGCAGTTAAAACAAAATTATCAGCAAGAGCTACACTAACTCCATTTATTTGAGTTGGATCTCCGCCAACAGTCGTACCTAATATTGTTGCAGCAGGTAAAATAATTTTATCTGCGGCAGTCGCCATTCTAAAGTTTGGTAACCCTAAAACTGATAAATCAGTAAGATCACTATCTTCTATTGTAACAGCATTTAGACCAGCGACAAATACTATTGTTCTTGAAGCAGCTTCCTCACTAGAAATCATACCTATTGCTTCAACTAGAATTAGTCCAGCATTATAAGCTCCAAACGCTGCATTTAACATATCAGCAGTTGCTTGATCTAATGGAATAGAATTATAAGGTACTGTATTTAAGTATGGAATAGATGTAACATCAGGAACATTCCCGATTATACCGTCCGTACCGGCTTGAGCTAAAGCACCCATAATATTTGAAATAGCAAAATCAAACTCACTTGTATCTGTGAGTGGAGTTACTCCACCAGAAGTTGCAAAACCTAAAGCGTCGTTATTACCTACCCAAACTGTAGCAAATGTTGGTGATTGAGCTAATACGTCTTCTAAAATACTTGCACCAGGACTTGAAGCCATCCTAACAAAATATGGATTAGCCAAACCTAATGCTACACCTTCAAGATTACCGTATCCAGGTGCTAATGCATGAATTGCATTCATACCACCAACACCCATATTGTTATAGGGGCCAGGCATAATATTTGAAACCTCAGTACTGGGTGTTCCACTTACTGTTTCAGGTCCAGCACCATTAAAGAAAAGTCTCGGACCAGCAATCACATTTCCGAATAAAGTTAATCCTCCAACATTATCATTAACATATGGCTGAGTAAACTCACCGCCACCTGCCATTGACATTACATTTGCTAAGATTTTGGGAAATGAGTTCATTTGTCCAGCAAGGAACAATGTACCATCGCTAGTTCCAGCAGTAATACTTGCACCTACAGAAACAAAAGTACTAAAATCTGTATCTCCTGATGTAATTTCTATTACAGGATCAGGCCCATTAGCATTTGGATCCTCAAGGTCTGTTTCACAACTCCAAAGAGCTAGAATGAAAACAGAGAGTAATAAATATTTAATTTTCATAATTCTAATTTAATTTTTAAAAGTTATTTGCAGTCCAGGAAATGTAATATTGAGTACCAATAAATCCAGAACCAAATGCAGTGAAGTATTCTTCACCTCCTAAGTTAGTTGCACCAATTTTAACAACTGATTTCCATTTTGGAAGGGTAAAATTAACCTGAGCATCAATAACATGAGTTTCAGGCACCATTCCGTCACCGAAAGATGCTTGCCATAAGTATTCGCTCCAATACCTCCAAGCAACATTAAACCCGATATTTTCAAATAAACTGGTATTTCCAAATTGAGCTTTAAATTTATGCTCAGGGGTATTCCAATTTGTTCTAAAATCTGGGTATAAATCTTGTTCAAATTCTAATTTTGAATGCGTGTAACTTCCAGATAAATCAAAACTTCCAAATACTTTAGTTGCCATTCCCACAGAGACTCCCCAGGAAGAAATTTCAGCAGGAGAATTAGTGTAAGAACTCCATGTTTCAAAATCTTGATTTGCAATTGCTAACACTGAAAGACCTCCATCACCAACTTCTCCGTAAAGTGGAGAAAGAACTACTTGAGTATTAATAAAGTCTTGGAAATCATTTCTATATACAGCAGCATCCACGGTGAATGTTCTAGATAATTTACCTCTAAAACCAAATTCCATAGATTGCATTTGCTCTGGCTTAACATAATCAACTTCAGCTACTCTAAGTAGTGATGGATCACCAGCAGCAGCAAAAGCTTGAACGGAACTAGCTTCATATGCATTATTATATGCAGATGCTCCTGAAAGTGTTACTGTTGCTGGAATTCCTAAAGCCTGACCTGCAGAACTAACTGCATAATCTCTAATATATCTTTCAGGATTACCATCAGCAGAACCAACTAATCTAGCTTGTCCAGCATCTAATCCAATAAATAAATCCTGAGTAGTAGGAGTTCTAAATCCAGTTTGGTAAGACACTCTGAAATTTAAATTTTTGTACTCACCAGCAGTGTAACTTAAAACTGCTCTTGGAGAAAATTGACCATCAAAGTATTCTGATTTGTCATATCTAATTGCACCGGTTACCACAAGTCTATCATCCATCATTTTCTTCACAGCTTGTGAGTAGAAACCAGTTTCCTGATATTCAATTGGACCATCAACATCAGTAAAGATTGTTCCACCAGAATTTAACGAGTATCTTCTAGCAGATCCTCCAACTTGTACTTCAGCCCAATCCCACATATGACCAAAATTATAATTGTAGTCTAAGTGGTAGAATTTAGAATTATCTGTAAATCTAGCTCCAGTTGTTAAATCTGGATCTTGAATTACTTCAGCTAAATTGGATTCAAATTCTGGAGATCCAGGAAGCCATCTTCCTGTATCCGCTAATTGCCTACCTAATGCATGAGCTTGGTCAATTGTCATTCCAGAAAGTTGACCATTGACAATACCACCAACGTATTCTGCAAACCAGTTAAGGTCTGGTTTCCATCTTCTGTTTACGTTAATAGCGGCAAATGTCATATCGTAAGAATCACCTGCATCATCTTCTACCATATATGCCCTAGCAAACCAGTTATCGTTTGTAACTTCAAGCTTGTGTTGGTTCATAGTAAAGTTTTTGATTGCATATCTGTTGATACCTTGGTATAAAGTTTTACCAGTACCCCATTTTCCTACATATGAAATTTCAAGGTTACTTCCTTCTATTGGTCTGTAGTATACACCCCAATCAGCCTTTTTGCTAGTAGCGTCAGGCTCAGCCATATCTGTTTCATTATATCCTGTTCTACTAACATTAGTTGAAGGAACTAGTGCTTCAGCACCAGCTGGTAAAAGACCTAAGCCAACCATTGATTGTGCTACGCTATATATGTTAGTCTGAACTTCATCTCCATAAATGTTAATCCCGTCTTTATTGTATACACCAGCAAAAACAGCTCTATTCAGCTTGTCTTCTTCACTATTAGCTATCCAATCTGTACCAGTTAAGTAACCAAAGTTTACTTTCATAGCCAGCTTGTCACTAAATTTGTGACCCCATCTAATCTGAATATCTTGGAATTCGTTTGTTCCTGCAGCATTTTGTTCAGTTAAACCTCTTTTATACTGACCACTAACTCCTTGGTGATCAAATGGGTTTTTACTTCTCATTAAAAGAATACCGTTAAATGCGTTTGCACCATATAATGCTGACGAAGTTCCAGGAACTAATTCAACATCAAGTACATCAGTTTCAACCATACCTAATAAGTTTCCTAATGGGAAATTAAGAGCGGGAGCAGAATTATCCATTCCGTCAACTAATTGTACAAACCTAGTGTTTGCAAAAGTTGCAAAACCTCTAGTGTTGATAGACTTAAAAGTAAAACTATTCACATTTATATCTACACCTTTTAAATTTTCAAGACCATCATAAAAGTCTGCAGATGCAGTAGTTCTGATGTCCTTAGTCCCAAACCTTTCAACTGTTACTGGAGATTCAAAAACTCTCTGAGGAGTTCTGGAAGCAGAAACAACAACTTCGTCTAAAGCTGTATTTTCTTCTAGAACAATATTCACTGTTGAGTCTCCTGTAACTTTCACAGTTGCAGCTTTGAAACCAACGCTACTTGCTTCGATACTAAATGGAGCATCTTGATCCACAGTAATTGTGTAATTACCGTCAAAGTCTGCTGCAACACCATTTGATGTTCCAACTACAATAACAGTAGCGCCAGATAATGGTTGGTTATTTTGATCAGTTATACTACCAGAAACTGTTGTCTGAGCATAAGAAAAGACCCCAACTAACATTATTAAAATCTTAAGAATTGCTTTCATAATTTGTTTATGTTTAATTTTTTAATTGGTTAAATATATGTTAATAATCTGTTAACGCAATACATTATTGTAAAAAAATGGCCTTTAAAAATAAAGTTTTGTTAAAAATATTATGTATTTTTTGACTAAAAGACAATCAATATCATACCATATTGACATTTTAATTATCATATATTCAAAGAATTAACATTTTTAATATAAAATGTTGATTTGACTTAAAATAGATTAAAAATCTATGGAAAATCCAAAAGAAGGGATAATTGATTCTCTGTTAACATCCACTTCAACAAGATTAAATGGAGTTAATATACTACCAAAATCATCTCTTTCAAGACCATATTCAGTAGGTGTAGGTATTTTTTGAGCTAGAAGATTTAATATTTCTAAAAAGAAGTTTATCGAAACATTTTCTTTATTCCATTTTTTATCAAACCTGATATCTAATTGTGAAAAGTTACCAAGTTTTACATTCCCAAGTTGTGAATAGTCTAAAACCATATTGGGGTAATTATTTAAACTGGCTTCTAGATCATATGGGACATAAGGAGTTTTTCCCGCAAAACGCCATCTAGAACTTATCTCCCAATTCCTTTTGAGTTTGTAACCACCACTAAAAGAGGATAAATGTTTGCTGTCCCATACAGACGGAAGATAATTTCCATATATATCTGTAAATTCACTTTTGAAAAAAGTGTAAGAAAAAATTCCATAAAAATTCCTTGTAAGTTTTTGTTGAAATAAAAATTCTATTCCCTTAGTTCTACCTTCACCATTTGTAAGAACATCTTCATTCCCAAGTACTTCAAAATCAGCTCCCTTGTTAGCAATAGATACACCGTCAGTTACAGAAACTGGGAAATTAGCATATTTCTTTATAAAACCTTCAATAGAAATTTTTGCTGCATTACCAATAGAGTAATCAAGTCCAGTAACGTAATGACTACTTTTTGTGTATTTAGCACTTATATTTGCAAACTCCTCAGTTAAATTTTTGAACCCAAGAACAGTGTAAGTTGGAATTTTAAAATATGTACCAACACTAGAATTCCACTTTAATCTTCGATTCTTACTTATCGAGTATGATGTTGAAATTCTTGGTGATAGATTATCGATGAGTTTAGATCCATTACTAAAACTATCCTCATCAGCTCTAATCCCAATCGATACGTCAAGCTTAGAATTAATAAAGTTTTTTGAAACACCACCGAAAAAACCATATTTATAAAAATTGATTTTTGTCAGGTAATCAATCTGATTATAAAAATCAGTAGTATTATTGAAATAGTCTGAATATTGGATATTTCCTCCCCATGTTATTTTCCAATCATTTATATAGCTCGTTGTTTTTGCTCTTATTTTTGTTTCCCACTCATGTGAATCATTTCTAAAATATAATCCCTCCAAGTTTTCGTTATCAGAATATCTTGAGAAAATATTTTTCAATTTATTAGTACTTATTGCTAATACAAATTGACCTTTAGTTTCTTTAAATTTTCTTACCCATGAAGCTCCAATAGTTGTAGAGTTTTGCTTGATTATCGGAACTTGCTCAAGAAAAGATTGTTGTGTAAAATCAAAATCATCTGGAGCTTCAACCGAAAAGTCATCTATTGCCCCAAGCCCTATAATATTTAGGCTATTATAGTCATCAATTTTATGGTTTATTTTACCTTGAAAATCCCAATAGTCAGGCCTGATTGGAAGTCCAATCAGTTTGAATAAAAATTGCAGGTAACTTTTTCTAGCAGAAAATATAAAGGTTGTTTTATTATTTTCTTCTTTTGAAAGAGGACCCTCAATTGTAATTGCAGAATCACTGGCTCCAAACCTAAAGTTTCCACTTAACTCTTTTGGGTTTCCATTTTTTTGATTGAACTGTAATACACCACTCAATGGATTATCATACTCAACACCAAATGCAGAAGTGCTTAGAGTTACTTCGTCGATAAATGAAATATTTATCATTCCCTGAGGACCTCCAGCACTACCTTGAGTACTAAAGTGATTTATATTTGGGATTTCTATTTCGTCTAAATAGTATACGGTTTCATTAGGAGCACCCCCTCTAATTATAATGTCATTCCTAAAACCTCCAACAGAAGGAGAAAGCCCAGGCATACTTTGTACTACTTTGGTAACATCATTATCTGCCCCCGGATAACTTTCTATTTCAACTCTTGAAAAAGTATTTATGGACAGTGGAGTTTCTTTTGATTTTTTAAAGGGGCTTTCAAATAAAATAATTTCTTCTAATTTTTGAACTGACTCTATTAAATATATTTCTAATGTTTGATTTCCTTTACTTTTAATTATGATATTGAATATTTTTTTTGATTGATATCCAATATAGCTAACAGACAAATTATATGACTGTGGTTTAATTTTAGAAATTTCAAAGAATCCATTTTCATCTGAAATAGCTCCTTTATCGGTTCCTTCAACTATAACATTAGCACCTAAGAGTGGTAATTGACTTTTAGAATCGTAAATATATCCATTAATGGCACCGTCAATTTGTGAAAAAATCAGCGTTGGAAGCACAAATAATAATGATATTAACTTTTTCACACTAGTTTAATCACAAATTTTATTCCAATAAATCTAATCCTCTAATTTGTGTGAACCATCGCAGAATGGAAGTTTTTTCGATTTTGTGCAGCCACACAAAGTAAATCTATCACCATGAGGAATTTTATTTCCGTTAACATCAGTTAAATTAACTTTACCCTGAACTACAGTTTGGCCTTTTGATTTTCTAAATATGTGAGTGCTTTTCTTTTCCATGAATTATAAGTTTGAAGTGTATTCCATCAACCAAGTACAAATCATTGCTCCATATGTTCCTACTACATATCCGAATACCGCTAATAAAACCCCAACTGTAGCAAGTGATGGATGAAATGCTGCAGCAACAACCGGAGCAGAGGCAGCACCCCCCACATTAGCTTGGCTTCCTACAGCTAAAAAGAAATATGGCGCCCTAATTAACTTTGCAACAACAATCAGTAAAACGGCGTGAATTGACATCCAGATTAAACCTATCAGAATAAGTTTAGGTTCATCAAGAATAGATCCTAAATCCATTTTCATTCCAATTGTTGCTACTAATATGTAAATAAAAATACTTCCGATTTTACTAGCACCGACTCCTTCAAAATTTTTAGCCTTTGTAAATGATAATCCAATTCCGATAAATGTTGCGATTGATATCATCCAAAAAAACTTTGATGCAAACGAAGAAAGACCAGAACTTTTATCAGCTACAGCCTCAAAATTTGATGTTAGAAATTCTGAAATATATTCTGCGCCTAGATGTGATAAACCAACGGTTCCAAATGCAATTGCCAATAAAACCATATAGTCTGTTAGGTTTGGAATCCTTTTAGTACTATTTGAAAATGAAGTCACTTTCTCTTTTAATTCTTCAATAGCTGAGGAGTCAGCTTTTAGCCATTTATTAATTGACTTTTTCTTTCCAATTCCAAAGAGAATCATAGCCATCCAAATATTAGCTACTACAATATCAACCAAAACCATCCCTCCGTATTTTTGAGGATTATATTCAAATATTTCAAGCATTGCCGCCTGGTTTGCACCACCACCAATCCAACTTCCTGCTAAAGTTGATAGCCCTCTCCAAATTGCGTCAGGACCAGCACCATTAAATAACTCAGGAAAAAATATAGATAAAATCAAGATTGATATTGGTCCTCCTATGATTATACCAAATGTACCAGTGAAAAACATAATTAAAGCCTTATACCCTAAATTATATATTGCTTTTAAATCAATACTCAATGTCATCAAAAGAAGCGCTGCAGGAAGTAAGTATCTACTAGCTATATAGTAAGTTTGTGAATCTTCAGACGAAATAATTCCTAAAGAATTAAATATTGCTGGGATAAAATAACACATTAAAAGCCCAGGAATAACTTTATAAAATTTGTACCAGAATCCGTCTTTAATTGATTCAGTATAAAAAACAAAACCCAAAGAAATCATTAAAATCCCAAAGACTATTGCATCGTTTGTAAAAGGCATATTTATTTGGTATTAACTATTTGTTATATTTATAAAAGTAACAAAATTAAAAGGCATTAGGTGGTTAGAAATATTTTAATAATCATTTTTTTATTATTCTACGGTTTGAAGATTAATTCCCAATCTTTTAAGATTCAAATCATTGATTCAATTTCCAGCAAAGCAGTTCCTTATTCTAATGTTTACTTTTCAAATAACAATGGTTTAATCTCCGATGATGATGGGCGTTTTGAGTTAATTACATCGCAATTAGCAGAAGAGGATTCAATGCATATTTCAATGCTTGGTTATAAAAAAAGTTCCTTTTTGATTAAGGATTTTAACGATACCTTGATTAAACTCGTTCAGTCTCCAATAAAATTATCTGATGTCATTTTAACAAACAAAAAATTAAGCTCAGAGGAAATTATTTCTAAGGTACTTGAAAATATTGACAAGAACTATGAAAAACAATTTACTGAAAATAAGATTTATTTAAGTAGAAAATCTAATACAAGAACTGAAAGATTTATTATAAATAAGTTTAAATCTTCAGTCCCTGAAATAAACAAAAGTTTAATCGATAGCTTACTGGCTAATCTTGCTAAAGAAAACAATTCAGGACTTGAAACATTAGCTTATTATTACAGAAGCTTTGATGATAAGATTAAAAAGAAGATTAAAATAATTAAGTCTAGAGAAACTTATAATAAGGAGGGTGAAGTACTAGAGTCAATTAATAAAAAAATGAAAGAAGCATTTAAAAATGAATTAAAACCAGACTCCTATTATAAAATTAAATCTGGAATATTTGGAGGTGATTTAGAGCTTGATGGGCTAGAGGAAGTTGATAGTACAAACACTGAATCGATAAAAAAATTTCAAGAAAAAGAAGTTAAGGAAAAAGATGATTTTGCAAATAATCAAATACGTACAATAAATAGATTTTATAATTTTCTCTTTTTTGAAAAGGAATCTCCGCTAAATTTTATTTTAAAACCTTCTAAATATATTTTCTCAGAACCCAAAATAGATATCCTTGGTAATGATCTGGTTTATAAAATGGAGGCTAATCCAAAGGGTAGAAGTAAATACTCAGGTACATTATATATAAACCCTGATGATTTTGCAATAGTTAGAATAGATTTTAAAAATATTAAAACTGTTTATAGCATAAAATTATTGGGTGTATTTGTCAATATATATCAGCGTGATGGAAAAATGATTCTTTCAAAATATGAAAATGAAAAATATGTTTTGTCTTATGCAAAAATTAATTTTGGCCAAAGAGCAGGATTCGATAGACCAATAAAGCTGATTGAAAAAAATAAAAAAGTTAAGGGCAGAAGAAAACAAAATGAAATTTCATTTAGAATGGATCTAATTTTCGATGAAAAAAGTTCTACAGAATTACAGATTTTTGAGTCCAAAAAAATAACAAAAAATGAATTTGATAACATCGCAGGTAAAAATGATGTAATGCCAGAATACTCAGAGGAATTTACAACGAACTTTTGGGAAGAATTTTAATTACTCCACCGTTACAGATTTAGGTTTTCCAACCCCAACACCATTTCTTAGATATAGTGTCGTGACTATGTTATAAAAATGTAGTCAGATGTCCTGGGAGTGTCGTGGAAATGTCGTTGGGATGTCAAGAGAAATAACAAATTATTATATAAATTTGTTCTCATGGTATTAGGAAATAGAGTTAAAGAATTAAGATTAAAAGAAGGATATTCACAAAAGGATTTATCAGTTAAATCTGGATTGTCAGAAAGAACTATTCAACGGATAGAAAAAAACGAGGTTAGTCCAAACCCTCATACATTAAAATTATTGGGAGAAATATTTGAAGAAAATTTTCACCAATTTGAAAATGAAAACCAATTTGTGAAAAATAAAAAAAAGATGAATAAAATATATGTTCTGTGGAACAGTGTCATCAACTTTAAAATCAATATTTTAAAATTCTTCTTAAAAAAATAATTAGAAAACTTAATTATTCCACAGTCAAAGACTTAATGATTCCAACCCCAACTAGATTTAAATATATCCCTATATTAAAATTTAGTTCTCTGTTAACATTAAAAAAAGGAAAAACTTTAATTCAAAATTATTCAGACTTTGAAATTCAAATAATTCAAAATAGATTATTTAGTTTTTGATTTGAAATTGATTTGAAATTGAACTCTCTTATTTTGGATTAGGGAAGTGTACTCATTATAGTCTAAGAGAATATATTTTTTAAGTATTGTATGAACTATACACAATCTATAATTATTAATAGATTTAAATAAGTTTTCTTCATTTTCTGTAAATCCAAAAAAAACACCATATGGTAGTTCTTTCACAGATTTTGATGATGTTGTTTTAATCTCTATCAGAGTAAAATCTTCTTTTGATTTAACATCTTCAAAAGAGTTAACATTTAAAAGAACCCCATCAACACTCCTTGAGTATTTTTTATAGTCAATATTAAGTATATCGTATAATTTTTTAAGTTGTAATTTATTTGGAACATCAAATCCGTTAAGAAGATTTCTTAGTATCGTTATACCAAGTTTTTCAGTTTTAAGGTTTTTAATATTTTGTTCCCTCATGTTAAATTCTGGGGTTGGAAAAAATCACTCGACTGTAACAGACTTAGCTAGGTTTCTTGGCTGATCAACATTTTTTCCAAGCATCACAGCAATATGGTATGATAGAAGTTGGAGAGGGATTACTGTTATAAAAGGAGTAATTGATTCAATACTGTCAGGAACTTCAATTACGTGATCTGCAATTTCTTTAACCTCTTTATCACCCTTAGAAACAATTGCAAATATTTTTCCTTTTCTAGATTTAATTTCCTGAATATTACTTACAATTTTATCGTAATTAATTTTATTTGTTGCAATTACAATTGTAGGCATATTTTCATCAATTAATGCAATCGGTCCATGCTTCATTTCTGCAGCAGGATAGCCCTCAGCATGTATGTATGATATTTCCTTTAGTTTTAGCGCACCCTCTAGTGCAATCGGAAAATTGTAACCTCTTCCTAGATATAAACAGTTTGTAGCTTTGAGAAATTCTTTTGCTATTTTTTTGATTTCATTATTTGAAGATAGTGCCGTGTGTACCTTTTTATCAATATTTGAAATTTCCAGAATATACTTATGATATAATTTTTCTGAAATGACACCTTTTGATTTACTCAATTTTACAGCCATCATATATAAAATTGTCATTTGGGTTGTAAATGCCTTGGTTGAAGCAACTCCTATTTCAGGGCCAGCGTGAGTGTAAGATCCAGAATCAGATTCTCTTGCTATTGAAGACCCAACTACATTACATATGCCATAAACAAATGCACCTCTAGATTTAGCTAATTTTATAGCAGCCAATGTATCAGCTGTTTCTCCAGATTGTGAAATAGCAATCACAATATCGCCTCTTTCAATAACAGGATCTCTGTATCTAAATTCAGATGCATATTCAACTTCAACTGGGATTCTGGCGATTTTTTCAAACATATACTCGCCAACTAAAGCAGAATGCCATGAAGTTCCACAAGCTATTATGGTTATTTTTTTTGCTGAAAGAAACTTATTAATGTAATCATCCAAACCAGATAATTTAATTATTCCATTAGAAACATTCAATCTCCCTCTCAAAGTGTCTTTGATAGCTTTTGGTTGCTCATATATTTCTTTTAGCATGTAATGATCAAATCCTTGTTTCTCAATTTTATCAAGGCTTAACTCCAGTTTATTAATTGTTGGAGAAATTAATGAGTCATCAGAAATTTTTCTGAAAAAAGTTTCCTTATGATTTCTTATAATAGCTAATTCACCATCTTCAAGATATATTACATTTTTGGTGTATTCAATGAATGGTGTAACATCACTTCCTATAAAATGTTCATCATCACCAATACCTATGCATAAAGGGCTTCCAAGTTTAGCCACAACAATTTCATCGGGTTTTTCATTATCTATAACTGCTATCGCATATGCACCAACAACCTGATTTAGCGCAATTTGCACCGCTTCTCCAAGTTTGACACTATTTTTATCCTTCACATATTCGATAAGATTAACAAGAACTTCTGTATCAGTTTCTGAGTCAAAAGAAAACCCTTCCTTAATTAATTTTTGTTTAATTGTTGAATAATTTTCAATGATTCCATTATGTACAAGACATAGTTTTTTAGAATTGGAAAACTGGGGGTGAGCATTTACATCACTTGGTTCTCCATGAGTAGCCCATCTTGTATGACCTATTCCAATTCCTCCAGAAATATTTTTTCTTTTTTGAAGTTGCTTTTCAAGTTTGCTAATTTTTCCTTTTGATTTACAACTAGCTATGTTAGACCCATTATACACAGCAACACCAGAACTATCATATCCTCGATATTCTAGTCTTTTTAGTCCATTCAAAATAATTGGCAATGAATCTCTTTCTCCTAAATAACCAACAATTCCGCACATAATTATTTTGAATTTATTTTATTGATCAAATTAAAAAATCGATATTTATTAGAATATCAGTCAATTAATCTTCAGGTTCTGTGTAGTAAATTTTGATTTTAGGTCTTTTTTCTAAATCTAGACTTAAATTACCGTGTAAAATTGTTCCCTTTGGACTTAAAATTACACCAGATGCTAAACTTTTGTTTTCACTTTCTGAATCACTACTTAAAATTTTAAAATTTTGAACCGATCCAACATCAGAAATTACCGCAAGCGCTAGCTTTGCGTTTGTTGAATCTCTTAAAATTAAGTTGTTTAGATGTTCTGTAATTCTAATCTTGTACTTGATACCCCTATCATCATCAAGACTGTCTCTAACAAGAGGCTCTAAATGATTTATTTTAGCATTTATTGTCAAGGAACTGACAGATTGATCTAAAAAGTAGTCAATAAGAGCTGAATTTTGTTCATAGTTGTAAAGATATATTCTTTCAGGTTCGTCATTATTTGAAAAATTTTGATTCACAAAAAATTCGATGTAAGCTTCATTTATTATTCTGATAGGCTCATCTATGATGTCGTCATAGAAAAAATCCTTAAAAAGATCAAACTCACTAATTTCTTCTCCATCATCATCAATTGTTGTTCCTGAAAATAGGTCAAGAGTTGAAATTATACCCTCTCCCCCCCTCAAATATATATTTTCATTTCCATTGCTCTGATCTAATAACCCAACATCGATTGGATTTTCATTTTCAAATATATTCATCAAATTTCCAGTGAAATTTATTGTATACTCATGTTGATTTGTTTCAATTTCATCCACAGAGCCAGTATCACTATCACCAATACTGGTGTTATCTGAAGTGTAATGAATTGTAAGTTTAGTATTAGAAGAAGCAAAGTTAAGAAGCATTAACGACCCTTCTGTATTACTTTCAACTTTAAAATATAAACCCCTAAAGAATTCTTTAAAGTTAGGTTCATTGGTAAGAACTGAATTTCCCTCATTTTCAAAGAAATTACTTTCCCAAAAATTTTCATTTGGATTGTTTAATTTAAACCTTAGAGCTGGTGCTAATTTCTGTGAAACATAAGTATTTCCCGATGTATCTATTTCGGTTAAATTAATTTGTTTATTGCTAGGAATAAATTCATCAATTTCAAATAGTAATTCAGCTTCAAGTTGTCCAGAATCAATAACTTCTTCAACAGAAAGTGATCCGTTAGAAAAGTAGCTCTGTGATGTATCAAAATCTGAGTATGGATCAAATGATCTAAAAAAGAAATTATTTTTATAAACAGATATCTTAATCGGTGAATCTCCGTAAACAGAATCTAACTCATAAGTAATATCACCGTCTTCACTAGTATCAACACCTCTTGAAAAATATGGAATAGTTAAAACAACAGAATCCAAAACAACATTTTCTCCAAATTCATGATTATACTCTGACGGTACCATTTGACCAACGAAGTTTGAGTTTGATCTACCGTATTGAGGATGATTATAACTTCCAAGCAGGAATGAAGGTAAATTATTTGTTTGGACTGGATTTACCATTTTAGACCTGGAAGTAACATTATATTCTACACTATTTGTTGAAAAATTTATCGCATTTTCAGAATTAATTACCTGCGAGTCAAAACTTGCAAAATCTTTTTCACATGAAGCAATAACTAAAACAATAAGTAATATTTTAAATAAATTAAATTTCATTTTTATTTAAGCAAGTAAGGTTTCGTAGAATTCCATATACGGTTCTGAGAAATTGTCATTAGGTTGGAAATCTAGTATAGGATTTTTATAGTTTTTTAAATAATTATTTATTTCTGAAGAAATATTTTCAGATCCTTTAATAATAGCATCAGATGAATCGATGGCTATTTTCATCAGATTTTCGTAAGTGGGATTGCCTAAAGTACTAATAAGTTTGTTATCAATTTCATCAAATAAAATTTTATCTAACATATTTTTATTTAACGAAGTATCGAATTCATTACCATAAAGGGATGTTATAATTTTGCTGTTTTGAAAGATTGGGTCGTCTTTGTAGATCTGCTGAAAATAAAGCGGCAACAATGCTGCCATCCAACCATGTATATGAATTATATCTGGCGGCCAGTTTAACCTTTTTATAGTTTCAAAAACACCCTTAGCAAAGAAGATTGCTCTTTCATCATTATCCTCGAAAAGCTTACCGTTTGAATCGGTAAATGTTGCTTTTCTTTTGAAATAATCTTCGTTATCAATAAAGTAAACTTGTATTCTTTCCTTGGGTATAGAGGCAACTTTAATTATTAACGGCATATCTAAATCATTAATCACAAGATTTAACCCTGATAATCTAATAACTTCATGTAATTGATGTCTTCTTTCATTTATATTTCCGTATCGAGGCATAAAAATTCTAATTTGGCCACCTTGTTTGTTAACCATTTTAGGAATTTCAAAGGACATTGATGAAATTTCGGACTCGGGTAAGTATGGTACCACTTCAGACGATACGTATAAAATCTTTCTGTTTTTCATTAATTCACTTTTTTGAAGTGCCCCTAAGAGGTAGCAAAATTACAAAAATTATGTAGATTAATTGCAATGTATTAAGTTTACATGCTGTTAATTTTTTATTAAAATGCTAGTTTTAAGGGATATTTTCAATTTACAAAATCATCTTAACAATTTAAAGAGTAATGAAAAAACTATTGGCTTTGTCCCTACTATGGGTGCACTTCACAACGGTCATCTTTCTTTGGTTAATAAATCAACCTCTCAGAATGATGCTACACTGGTTTCTATTTTTATAAATCCGACTCAGTTTAATAGTGTTGATGATCTTAAAACTTATCCCTCAGATATTCATAAGGATTTAGAATTATTAAGTTCTATTTCAGATAAAATCATTGTATTTAACCCTAATCCAAACGAACTGTATTCTGGTGATATTAGACTGGATGAATTTAATTTTAATGGGCTTGACAGATATATGGAGGGTAAATTTAGAGGTAATCATTTTGTTGGTGTTGCCACTGTTGTTAATAGATTGTTTTCCCTGATTAAAGCTGACTATGCATATTTTGGAGAAAAAGATTTTCAACAACTTAGAATAATTGAGAATCTTATTGAAGAAAAAAATTTTAAAATTAAATTAATCAGATGTGAAACAATAAGATCTGAAGATGGTCTTGCTTTGAGCTCAAGGAATAATAAATTAAATTTTTCGTCAAAAAAAATAGCAACAAATTTGTTTAAAGCACTTAATTTTACAAAAGAAAAGATTGACATTTTAAGCATAGATGAAATCGAACAAAAAATATATAATAATTTGTCAAATTTTAAAGAAATTAAATTGGAATATTTTGTAATTGCTGATGAGCAAAATTTAAAACCAATCAGATACAAGCCAACCGAAAAATATAGGGCATTCATTGCCGCATATGTTTCCGGTGTTAGACTTATTGATAATATAAAACTTTATTAATTTTTATGAATATTGAAATTGTAAAATCTAAAATCCACAGAGTTAAGGTAACAGGAGCAGATTTAAATTATATTGGAAGTATAACAATTGACAAGGATTTAATGGATGCCGCTAATATTATTGAAGGAGAGAAAATACATATTGTGAACAATAACAATGGTGAAAGATTTATTACTTATGTAATTCCAGGATCTGGAGGTTCTGGTGAAATCACTGTTAATGGTGCAGCAGCTAGAAAGGTTAATATTGGTGATATTTTAATTCTGATAACTTATGCTTCGATTAATCTTGACGATGCTAAAAGCTTTAAACCAAGTATAATTTTTCCAAATGAGGAAAATAATTTATTAAGTTGATTTGATAAAAAATTATTTTAAAATATTGCTGCCAATTTCTGTCGGTGTTTTTTGTATTTATTTTTCTTTTAGGAATATCGTTTTTTCTGATTTCACACAATATTTTTTTGAAATAAATTATACATGGGTTGCTGTAGGAATAATCCTTGGTGCTTTGAGTCATATTTCCAGATCATACAGATGGAAATTTCTTATTAATCCTTTAGGCTATAAGCTTGGATTAATAAACAGTGTTTTAGCGGTTTTTTCTGCATATCTAATTAATTATACAATTCCAAGGGCAGGAGACTTAGCCAGAGCTACTATGATTTCAAAATATGAAAAAATACCCTTAGAAAAAACACTAGGAACAATAGTTGCAGAAAGAGCTATTGATATTATATGTATTATTATTATAATATGTATTGGATTAATTATAGAATTTCAGAGGATTTCTGATAAATTAATCTCATTAACTCAGGATACTGAAATATCAGTAATTCTTATTTACTTTAGTGTTTTTGTCTTACTGTTATTTGTTTTAAAGAGGATTTTGAAAAAATCAAAGTATTATAAATCTATTGCAAATTTTTTTTCAGGAATTATTGAAGGTTTGACTGTAATTTTTAAGATGAAAAAAAGGAATTTATTTATTTTTCACAGTATTTTTATATGGTTGATGTATATACTTATGTTCTGGGCAACATCTAACGCATTTTTTGAACTACATGAAGTTACATTTTTCAAATTAATGATTTCATTTACTTTGTCAGCATTATCAATTATGTTTTCTAACGGCGGAATAGGCATTTATCCACTCGCCGTTGAGGAATCATTGGGTTGGTATGGAATTCAATCTACAACAGCATTAGCATTTGGATGGGTGAGTTGGTTATCCCAAACAATGATGGTGGTAATTTTTGGTGGATTATCCTTATTTGTATTACCTTTCATTAACAGAAATAACAAATGATAAAATATATATTAAATACGGTATTTTTTATTTTATCGATAAATTTATTAAGCTCTCAGAGTCTTGATTCACTAAATATTTCTAGGCTACATGATACTATTTCATCCAAATATTTAAATGAAGAAAGAACTGTGGAAATCCAGCTACCAAGATCCTACAGTGCTTTAGAAAAAGAATATCCTCTAGTTATAGTTTTTGATGGAGATTATATGTTTAATCTAGTCTCAGGCAATACAGACTACCTCTCATTTTGGGGAAACATTCCCGAGCATATAGTTGTTGGTATAAATCAAAAAAACTCCAGATTTAATGATACCAGTGTTTTTGATAATGTAACTAATTTACCGATTTCGTCCACTGCATCATTCTATGATTTTATCGTTTTAGAATTAATTCCGTACCTAAAAAAAAATTACAGAATTTCTAAATTTAATATAATTATAGGCCATGAAAGAACAGCAAATTTTGCAAATTTTTTTATACTTAAAAAAAACCCACTTATTAGAGGTGTGATTTCAATTAGTCCAAAGATATCTAATCGAATGAATGATTTTTTAATAAATAATCTAGTAAAAACTAAATCAAAAATCAGTTATATTTTGTTATCATCTTTAAATGATTTTGAAACAATAATTGATAATGTTAACAAATTAAAAAAATCATTATCTGGTATTAAAAATAATAATTTGATGTTTGAATCAATTATTCTAGATAAGGATAATCATTACACAATCCCTTCTACAGCTCTGCCAGTTGCTTTAAAAAAACTTTATTCACTTTATCCAGAAATAGATAAGAAAGAATATGACTCAATAATTACAAAGCTAGAATATTCACCAATTGCATATATTGAAAATAAATATAAGTTAATAAAGGATTTTTATGATATCGATAAAAAAATTTCAATAAATGATTTTATGGCAATAGAGGAATACATTGAATCATTTGAGCAATTTAAATTATATGAAGATTTATCAAAATTAGCAAACCAGGAATATCCTGGTACAATATTACCAAGCTATTATATGGGAAGATTTTATGAGGAAAGGGGAAACCCAGAAAAAGCAATGCTTATTTATAGATCAGCTTACAATATGAATGAAGTTGAAGGCCTAACAAAAGAATATTTGTTAGAGTTAGCTGATAGAATCAATCAAGATTTTAATTATTAGATTATGTCTAAGATTAAAAAAACATTTCATTGTCAAGAATGCGGCGCTGAATATGCTAAATGGCAGGGACAATGTAATAAGTGTGGTAGTTGGAATACGATTTCTGAGGAAATCGTAGAGTTAGCGCAAGTTAGCTCTTGGAATCATATGAGTTCAGATTTAAGTGTTTCAAAAAATACACCAACCCCTGTTGACGAAATTGAGATAAAAGATGAGTTTAGAGTTGAAACAAATGACAATGAATTTAATAGGGTTTTAGGAGGAGGTATTGTCCCTGGCTCAATCACTTTACTTGGAGGAGAACCCGGAATTGGAAAAAGTACTTTGTTTTTACAAATTTCATTAAAAATAAACAGTAAAGTTCTATATATTTCTGGCGAGGAGAGTGAAAATCAAATAAAAATAAGAGCTAACAGAATAAAAAATTCCAATAAAGAATGTCTAATATATTCCGAAAATAAGTTAGAAAATATATTTTCACAAGCTGAAAAAATTAAACCAAATATTCTAATTATTGATTCTATCCAGACTTTGACCACAAACACTGTTGATTCGTTACAAGGTAGTATAACACAACTGAAAACTTGTACAGCTGAACTGATTAATTTTGGAAAAAGAACCTCAATCCCAGTCATGTTAATAGGACATATTAATAAAGACGGTAATATTGCTGGCCCAAAAGTTTTGGAGCACATGGTTGATACGGTACTGCAATTTGAAGGTGACAGGAATCATTTATATAGGATTTTACGTGTTAAGAAAAACAGGTTTGGTTCGACCAATGAGATTGGAATTTATGAAATGGTTTCAGAGGGTCTAAAGGAGATAATAAATCCTTCAGAGATTCTTATTGGAAAATCAGAACACAAACTAAGTGGAACAGCTATATGTGCCTCTGTAGAGGGCTCAAGACCCTTTTTGATTGAGGTGCAGGCTCTGGTTAGCACAGCGGTTTACGGAACTCCTCAAAGAAGTACTACCGGGATTAATTCGAAGAGACTAAACATGTTATTAGCTGTTCTTGAAAAAAGAGCAGGTTTTCATTTAGGTTCAAAAGATATTTTTTTAAATATCACAGGTGGTCTAAAAGTTGAAGACACAGGAAATGATTTGGCAATAATTGTTGCAATTTTATCTTCGAATAATGATATAAATGTACCAGAAAACTATTGTTTTGCTGCTGAAGTTGGATTATCTGGTGAGATTAGGCCAGTAAGTAGGGTTGATCAAAGAATTAAAGAGGCGGAAAAGTTAGGCTTTTCTAAAATATTTATTTCTAAATATTGTGATACAACAGTAGCAAAAAAAATTGAAGTAGTTTATTTAACAAGTGTAGAGGATTTGATTGACAAGATTTCCTAATAGTTAAGTAAATTTAGTATTTTCGTTCCCTCAATAAATGTCAAAAAATCGATGACTTTCAAGGAATATAAAAAATTGAATCTATCTCAAATTTCCGATGAAATTCTTTCATACTGGGAGGATAATGATATTTTTAGAAAATCAATCGAAAAGTCAAATGATAAAAATCCATTTATCTTTTTTGAAGGCCCTCCTTCAGCAAATGGACTCCCTGGAATTCATCATGTTTTAGCACGTTCCATAAAAGATATATTTCTTAGATATAAGACGATGAAGGGGTATTCTGTCCAGCGTAAAGCAGGTTGGGATACACATGGTCTACCGGTTGAATTGGGAGTTGAAAACGCCTTGGGTATTACGAAAGAAGATATCGGAAAAAAAATCACAATCGAAGATTACAATAATGAATGTAAAAAGGCTGTGATGAAGTATACCGATATTTGGAATGATTTAACAAAAAAAATGGGCTATTGGGTTGATGTTGACAACCCATACATTACATATACCCCAAAATATATGGAGTCAGTTTGGTGGCTTCTAAAGGAGATATATAATAAGGATCTAATGTATAAAGGATATACAATACAACCTTATTCTCCCAAGGCTGGGACTGCAATTAGTTCACATGAATTAAATCAACCAGGTACATATCAAGATGTCACTGATACAACTGTTACTGCACAATTTAAACTGAAGAAAGCTGAGCTCCCAAAATTTTTAAATTCAGATGATGAAATTTTTGTTCTTGCTTGGACCACAACTCCTTGGACATTACCAAGTAATACTGCATTGACTGTTGGTGCAAAAATTAATTATTCATTAATCAAATCATTCAATCAATATACAGGATTAAGGGCTGATTATATTGTTGCAGAAGATTTGATTTTAAAACAATTTTCAGGGAATTACTATGAGATATCAGATTTAGATGAAATCAATAAGTATGAATTTGATTCAAAAAAGATTCCTTTCCTTAAGGTGTGTACATTTAAGGGTAAAGATTTGGAGAATATTAAATATGAACAACTTTTAGATTATGCTATACCTTTCGATAATCCAGAAAATGCATTTAGAATTATCAACGGTGATTTTGTAACAACGAGCGATGGTACAGGTATTGTACATACTGCACCAACTTTTGGAGCTGATGATGCATTTGTAGCAAAAAATGCGAAACCACCGATACCACCAATGCTGGTTAAAGATGAATCTGGAGATCTAGTTCCATTGGTTAATTTACAGGGAAAATTCAGGCCAGAAATGGGTGAATTTTCAGGAAAGTTTGTCAAAAATGAATATTATGACTCCAAAAGTATCCCTGAAAAATCTGTTGATATTGAGATTGCCATTAAGCTAAAAATTGAAAACAAGGCATTTAGAGTTGAAAAATATAAGCATAGTTACCCTAACTGTTGGAGAACTGACAAACCTATTCTTTATTACCCGATCGATTCTTGGTTCATTAGAGCTTCTAAGTACAGAAGCAAAATGGTTCTACTTAATAAAAAAATTAATTGGAAACCTAAATCAACAGGGGAAGGCAGATTTGAAAAGTGGCTTGAAAATGTGAATGATTGGAACCTCTCAAGATCTAGATTTTGGGGTATTCCTTTACCAATATGGAGAACAGATGATGGTGCTGAGGAAGTTTGTATTGGGTCTATAAAAGAATTGTATAAAGAGATAAACAAATCTATTTGTGCTGGTTACATGAAAGAACATCCCTTTGAAGATTTTGAACCCAATAATTTTTCAAATGAAAACTATTCAAAAATTGACCTTCACAAAAATATAGTTGACAAAATCATTTTGGTTTCAAAGTCTGGAAAGAAAATGTTTAGAGAAGCCGATCTAATTGATGTTTGGTTTGACTCTGGAAGTATGCCATATGCTCAATGGCACTATCCCTTTGAAAACAAAGAGTATATTGATAAAAAAAGTTTTTTTCCAGCTGATTTTATCGCTGAGGGTGTAGATCAAACAAGGGGGTGGTTTTACACTTTACATGCAATAAGTACATTGGTATTTGACTCGGTATCCTACACAAATGTAGTTTCTAACGGTCTAGTCCTAGACAAAAATGGTCAAAAAATGTCAAAAAGACTGGGAAATGCAATTGACCCTTTTAAAACACTTTCTGATTTTGGACCTGATGCCACGAGATGGTATATGATATCAAATTCGAACCCATGGGATAATTTGAAATTTGATATTGAAGGAGTTGACGAAGTGAAAAGAAAATTTTTTGGAACTCTTTATAATACTTATTCGTTTTTTGCACTCTATGCAAACATTGACAAATTTATTTATAGTGAGAAGGAAATCGAATTTAATGAGAGACCAGAATTAGACAGGTGGATTTTATCAGAACTTAATTCGTTAATTAATAATGTGGATAAATTTTATAATGATTATGAACCAACTAAAGCTGCACGAGCTATAAATAATTTTGTTATTGATAATTTAAGTAACTGGTATGTGAGATTAAGCAGAAGAAGATTCTGGAAAGGCGAATATGAAAAAGATAAAATTTCTGCTTTTCAAACTCTATATAAAGTGTTGATAGATATTTCAAAGTTGTCTGCACCTATTTCTCCATTTTTTATGGATAGGCTTTACGTAGACTTAACAAAAAATATAAATAAGAATTATTCTGAAAGCATTCACTTGGAAGATTTTCCGGTTGCCGATAATTCAAAAATTGATTTAAAATTACAGCAAAGGATAAATTATGCCCAAACAATTTCTTCCCTTACTTTATCGCTTAGGGCAAAAGAAAAAATTAAGGTAAGACAACCATTATCTAAGATATTAATCCCTTTAAATAACTCTGAAGAAAAAAACATAATTAAAAGTGTTTCTGAAGAAATTAAGCGTGAAGTAAATGTAAAAAGCATTGAGTTTTTGGAGGGAGAATCTGACTTGTTGGTAAAATCGATTAAACCAAATTTTAAAAAACTTGGGCCAACATACGGAAAGTTTATGAAGGAAATTTCAAGTGTTGTTAATTCATTAGATACTCATAGTATAATTGAGCTAGAAAAAACAGGTAAAATTGATTTATTAATTGACAAAAAAACTATAACTTTCAATATTGATGATTTTGAAATCTCTTCAAAAGATATTGAAGGATGGCAGGTAGCAAATGGGGGAAACATCACTGTTGCTCTTGATATAACAATTAATGATGAGCTTAGAAATGAAGGTATCGCAAGAGAAGTTGTAAGTAAAATTCAAAATTTAAGAAAATCAGAAGGTTTTGAAGTTACAGACAGAATAAATTTAATTTTTAACGGAGACGATGAAATTCAAAATGCAATAAATAAAAACCTAGATTATGTCAAATCCGAAACACTTTCCAACATCATTCAATTTAATGTTGAAAGCAGAGGAGGAATAGATATTATTTTTGATGAATTAAAAACAAAAATATTTATAACTAAAGTTTGAAACTATGAGTAAAGATGTAAATATTAGATATTCAGATTCTGACTTGGCAGAGTTTAAAAAAGTAATCAATGAAAAGATTGATAAAGCCAAGCATGATCTTGAACTTATCAAAAGTGCATACATGAACGATCTTAACAATGGCACTGAGGACACCTCACCAACATTTAAAGCTTTTGATGAGGGAAGTACGGTTATGAGTAAGGAGTCCAACTCTCAGTTAGCACTAAGACAGGAAAAATTCATAAGAGATTTGAAAACTGCCCTAATAAGAATTGAAAATAAAACATATGGAATCTGTAGAGTAACTGGTAAACTTATTTCAAAGAAAAGGCTTATGCTTGTTCCACATGCTACTTTAAGTATCGAGGCAAAGAATATGCAGAAATAGTGTATCGTTCTTTTACACATAATTAACTTTCGTGGTATATTTGATATATGCCAAAAATCAACTTTACTGATTATTTAAAAAACCTAACTAAATCACCAGGTGTTTATAAGTTTTTAGATAAGTCTGGAAATGTAATATATGTTGGTAAAGCCAAAAATTTAAGAAACAGGGTACGCTCATATTTTAATTCAAAACATTCAGACGAAAAAACAAAATCATTGGTTTCTAATATCGATGATATCTCTGTAATTCTTGTTGAAACAGAATCTGATGCTCTTTTACTTGAAAATAATCTTATAAAAAAATTTAAACCTAAGTATAATATTTTACTAAAGGACGGGAAATCTTATCCTTGGATTTGTATAAAAAATGAACGATTCCCAAGAATTTTTTTAACAAGAAAAGTAATAAATGACGGCTCAGAATATTTTGGACCATACACCAACATTAAGACAATCAATACTCTTTTGGATTTAATAAATAACATTTATCCAATTCGAAAAACAAATTATAATTTACCCCAAAAAATCATAAATGATTCTTCAATAAAATTATCTCTGAGGGTTCTTGAAAAAAACGGACACTTTATAATCTTAGGTTTTGAAAAAGATGATTTTTCACCATCAAACTTAATTTCTGAAAATAAATACAAAGAAATAATAGTTTCAGTGAAGAGTATTTTGAAGGGAAAATTCTCAAAATCAAAGTCTCAGCTTAAAAAGCAAATGATTTCTTTATCAAAGGCCGAAGAGTTTGAAAAAGCAGAAGAATATAAAACTAAGTTGAAAGCTTTAGAAAATTATCAATTTAAATCAATGGTTGTAAGTTCAAAAATTAAAGATTTAGATATTTATGTGATAATTTCTGATAAAGATTATGCTTATATAAATTTTACTCAAATTTCAAATGGATTTATAATAAGCTCATTTAATACTCAAGTAAAGAAATCAAATATTATACAAGACAAAATAATACTTGAACAATTAATATCACAGATTAAACTTAAGTTTTTATCAAAATCAAAACAGATGTGCTCAAATATAAACGTTGAATCAATGGATTATAAAAAGTCATTTGTCCCCGTTTTAGGAGAAAAAAAACATTTAGTTGAAATGTCAATAAGAAATATTAAAAACTACAAGATGAATTTCTTTAAGTTAAAATTAGAAACAAAATCTTCAGACAGTGGTCTGAGGATTTTGAAAACTTTACAAAAAGACTTAAACATGGAATCTTTGCCTCAACACATTGAGTGTTTTGACAACTCCAACTTTCAAGGTTCATTTCCTTCGTCAGCATGCGTTGTTTTTAAAAATGGCAAAACCTCAAAAAAAGACTATAGACATTTTAATATTAAATCTGTTTCCTCGCCAGATGATTTTGCTTCAATGAAAGAGGTAGTTTTCAGAAGATATTCAAGATTGATTAAAGAAAAGCAGAACCTACCAAATTTAATTATTATAGATGGAGGTAAAGGGCAGCTTTCCTCTTCGTTGATAGTTCTGCGAGATCTTGGAATAGAAAAAAAAGTTACAATTATAGGAATAGCAAAAAGATTGGAGGAAATATATTTTGCAAATGAAAGCACCCCTCTATATATAGATAAAAAATCAGAATCACTTAAGTTAATACAAAAACTAAGAGATGAGGCTCATAGATTTAGTTTAAGACAATACAGAAATAGAAGAGATAATAATTTCCTTAATTCAGAATTAAACAGTATTAAGGGAATTGGAGAAAAAACAGAACTAAATCTGATTAGGAAATTTAAGTCGGTTAACAGTATTAAGAGAAAGTCTATTGAAGAGCTAATTTCTGTAGTTGGTCAGAATAAAGCAAGAATTATTTATAACTATTTCAATAATTAAAATGAAATATCATCTAATTATCCTGCTGTTTTTTTTATTGCATTTTGCAAATGCTCAAAATAAAATGGCTTTCAAATCGGGTGAGTGGTTTAAATATAAACTTTCATATAGTGGTTGGTTTAAAGCAGGTGAGGCAACAGTGAATCTAAATAAAGTCAATAGTAACAAGGAATTACTTCATGCAAAGATGATAGGCAAAAGTACTGGAGCTGTAAATTTATTTTTTAAGGTTCACGATAGATATGAAAGCTATTTTTATAAAAAAGACATTTTACCAAATAAATTTATCCGAAATATAAATGAAGGTGGATACACCAAGAATATTGAAATACTATTTGATCAAAAAACACAAATTGCTAAGGTTGATAATTTAAAAAATAATACAACTAAAGATTTTTCATTTAAGAAAAATTCTCAGGATATGGTTTCGGTTTTTTATTACTTACGAAATTTTTTCAGTATTGAAAAACTAGATGGCAGAAACGAAATGTCGATTGATATGTTTTTTGATTCTGAAAATTATAAATTAAAAATAAAGTATTTGTCAACTGAAATTTTAAATACTAATTTTGGTAAAATTTTATGTTATAAAATTCAGCCTTATGTTCAGTCAGGTAGAGTATTCAAGAAAGACGAAAGTTTAACCATGTGGATTACTGCTGATAAAAATAGAATCCCTATCAAGATAAAAGCTGACATAATTGTTGGGTCAATACGTATTGATTTGGAATCCTTTAGCAATCTTAATAATCCATTTGAAATTAAATTTAATTAGATGTCGGAAACATGGAAACATAACACGAAGAGACGTTTTTATGATTCTATAAAAACAAGGGCTATTATCCTTTTAATTACTTTCAGTTTTTTTGGTTTAATATTAGCTTTAAATTATTTAACTACTGGTGAAATTAAAGGGGATAAAACTCCAAAGAAGCAAAATATCGAATTTGGATTTAATTTAGATAATTTCCGAGTCGACAGAGATACTATTCAGTTTGGAGACAGCTTTGGTGAGATAATGCTGAGAAATAAGATGTCTTATTCTCAAATATATAACATTGTTCAAAGTATAAAAGATTCTTTTGATGTAAGATGGTTAACTGCAGGTAAACCATACACTATTCTCTCAGCCAAGGACTCTATAGCAACCCCACAGTACTTTATATACCAGCCAAACCTCCTTAACTATTTAGTAATTGATTTTTCAAACTTTGATTCTATATCAGCCTATAATAAGAAAAAACCTTTTAAAATCGTAAATAAAGCAACATCAGGAGTGATAAGCAGTAGTCTTTCTGAAACGATGGATGAAAACGGATTGCCCTGGGAACTAATCAATCAGCTTTCTGATATTTATGCTTGGACGATTGACTTTACAAGGATTCAAAATGGGGATAGTTTTAAAATAATATATAATGAGAGATATATAGAGGATACGATTCTTGTAGGCATAAAAAATATTGATGCAGCATATTTTAAACATAATGGAGAAGAACTATTTGCATTTAATTTCAAAACGGACTCACTTAAGAAAATTACGGAGTTTTATGATCAAAACGGTAATAGTTTAGAAAGAACATTCTTAAAGTCTCCGGTTAGATTTAGTAATATCTCCTCAAGGTATAACCTTAAAAGAAGAATCGCTTACTATGGTAATAAAGTAAGACCCCATAAAGGGACTGATTTTGCTGCTCCAACAGGTACACCCATAATGGCAACTGCTGACGGAAGAGTTGAAAAATCAGCTTATACTAGAGCTAATGGATACTATGTAAAAATAAAACATAATGACACTTACTCAACTCAGTATTTACACATGCAAAAAAATGGCAGGGTAAAAAAAGGTCAATATGTGAAGCAGGGAGATGTGATAGGTAGAATAGGAATGACAGGAAACACCTCGGGTCCACATGTTTGTTATAGGTTTTGGAAAAATAATATCCAGGTTGATCCTTTTAAACAAAAATTACCTGCTGGCAGGCCAGTTCCTTCAGAATTAAAAGTTAATTTTGAAATATATAAAGTTCCTCTAGAAGAAACATTAAATCAAATAAATTTCGAATAATGTCATTAAAGTCAACTAACCCTACTAAAAGTAATTCTTGGAATAAACTTAGAAATCATTTTAATGACATTAAAGATATTCATATCTACGATATGTTTATGGATGATATTGATAGGGCTGAAAAATTAAGTCTAAGCTGGCAAGATTTTTATTTTGATTTTTCAAAAAACAAAATTAATTCTGAAACAATTAATTTATTCAATGATTTATTAATTGAAATTGACTTTAAATCATCAATTGAAAAGTACTTTACAGGTGAAAAAATAAATTCAACAGAGTCAAGGGCTGTTCTCCATACAGCACTAAGAACGTCTGAAAATCAAAAAATTTTAGTTGACGAAAAAAATATTATTCCTGAAATAAAAACTGTAAAAGAGAAGATTAAATCATTTACCACATCTGTACATAACGGAAATCACAAAGGTTTTAAGGGTGATAAAATCACAGATGTAGTGAATATTGGAATTGGAGGCTCTCATCTTGGGCCGTCAATGGTTGTGGAGTCTTTATCACATTATAAAACTGATTTAAATACACATTTTATCAGTAATGTTGATGGAGACCATCTTTACGAAGTTTTATATAAAGTCAAACCAGAAACAACACTTTTCATTATAGTTTCAAAAACTTTTACAACAATTGAAACACTAACAAACGCAAACTCTGTTAGAAGTTGGTTTTTGAAGACAGCCAGTGAAAATGATATTTCAAAACACTTTATTGCGGTAAGTAGTAATGTTGAAAAGGCGATTGAATATGGAATTAGTTCTGAAAATATTTTCCCAATGTGGGACTGGGTTGGGGGCAGATTTTCCTTGTGGAGTTCAGTTGGCTTGTCAATTTGCTTATCAATAGGATATAAAAAATTTAATGAATTACTTGAGGGTGCTAGAAATATGGATATGCACTTTAGAAATAATGATTTTTCTGAAAACATTCCCGTTTTAATGGCTTGCTTGAGTTTGTGGTACAATAATTTTTTCAATTACCAAACACACGCCATAATCCCATATTCTGAAAATTTAAAAAGCTTTAGTAAGTATCTGCAACAAGCATCCATGGAAAGCAACGGAAAACAAACTGATAGATCAAACAATCTCATTGATTATGAAACTGGTCAAATTATTTGGGGTCAAACAGGAACCAATGCTCAACATTCCTTCTTCCAATTACTTCATCAGGGTTCAAAAGTAATAACTTCAGATTTCATTGGTTTTAAAAATTCAATTAAAGGAAATCAAGATCATCATGATATTTTAATGGCTAATTTTTTTGCTCAAACTAAAGCTTTGATGAAAGGTACAATGGATGAAGAGGTTAAAACCAATCACAAGCTGTTAAAAGGAGATAGGCCCACCAATTCAATTTTAATCAATAAACTTACTCCAGCATCTTTAGGCTCACTGATTGCAATATATGAGCATAAGATTTTCACTCTAGGAATTATATGGAATATTTTTAGTTTTGATCAATTTGGCGTAGAATTAGGTAAAAAACTTGCTGATAAAATCCTTGAAAATATTGAAAATCAAGACTTTAGAAGTCAAGATTCATCCACAAAAAATCTTTTAAAAAGGTATTCATCAACAGATTAGATATTAGTATTTTAATCTGTAATGTTAATAATTGGCTTAAAATTATTGTAGTTCTTATAACAATAAGTTAAAATATTATCTATTTTTGCTCTATCACTTATAATTAAACTTAAAACAAATTATGAAAAATATTACCCACAAATTATTTTTTGTAGTTCTTCTTCTGATGGGGACTACGATATATGCTCAAGAGTCTACTGAGACTGAACCCATGGATCTTGAGGAATTAGAGGAGGTTCTTTTAGTCGGCGGTGGGGTTATTGACCTTGCTGAAGACAGAAAAACTCCAGTTGCGGTTTCCACTATAACTGGTGAAGAGATCCAAAAAAAGATTGGAACCCAAGACATAACAATGACACTTGCGAACACTCCATCTATTTATGTGGCTGGTCAGTCGGGTGCCTTTGGTGACACTAGAATTGCGGTTCGTGGTTTTGATCAATCAAATACTGCATTCATGTTAAATGGACAACCAATTAACGGAATGGAAGATGGTAAAATGTACTGGTCAAACTGGTCTGGTATGAACGACATTGCAAATGTTGTTCAGATTCAAAGAGGTCTAGGTGCTTCAAAATTAGCTATATCATCTGTTGGTGGTACAGTGAATTTTGTTATGAGATCCACCTCAAAGCAGCAAGGTGGTTTTGCTTATGCTGGTTTTGCTAATGACAATTATCTTAAGACAACATTTTCATATGATACCGGTGAAAATGATAATGGTTGGTCAACAAGCATGCTTTTGACCCATTGGCAAGGTGATGGATACGCTGAAGGAACATTTGGTCAGGGTCAAACTTATTTCTTTTCATTAGGATATAAGATGAATGAGAAACACAACTTTAACTTTTTAATGACAGGTGCACCACAGTGGCATGATCAAAATTTCTCCAAGTCAATTGCAACTTACTTAGACTATGGTAGAAAATATAACAATAATTATGGTTACTATGGTGACACATACCTTACAGAGAGAAGAAATTTTTATCACAAACCTGTATTTAATTTAAATTGGGACTTTAACATTAGTGATAAATCAAACTTATCTACTGTATTGTATGCTTCCACTGGAAATGGTGGTGGAACAGGTGGTAGAGGTAATAGACAAAGAACGGAAGATGGTTACATAGATTATGATGCTATATACGACCAAAATGCTGCTGTTCCAGCAGGTGCAGGTGTATATTTTGGAAGCAATGATAACTATATAACAAGAGCTTCGATGAATATGCATAATTGGCTAGGAGCTGTTTCTAACTATGAAACAAAGTTATCAGATAATTTGAGTTTTAACCTAGGAGTTGATTTAAGAACTTACTATGGTGAACATTTTAGAATTGTAGAAAATTTCCATGGTTTAAGTTCATGGCAAGAAAATATAAGGTTAAGAGACCAAAATAATAATCATCAAACGTACGGCTCTTTTGGTACTTATAAATTTGTTTTAGCAACAGAAAGTATGGGTGCTAATCCTTGGGAAGCTACTTTTAATAATTTTTCTCAGGATCAAAAAATAGCTTACAGTAATGACGAGAGAATTAATTATGGTGGGTTATTTACTCAACTGGAATATGTAAATGATGATTTTTCAGCATTTTTCCAAGGATCTGTTTCTAAAACCATGTATCAAAGATGGGATCACTATCAATATGCTGATGATTCTTTAATAGACGGAAGTTCTTCACAATCAACAGGGGAAGCTTTGCCTGCAGGTATAACGGACGGTGTAAAGTCTGATAAGGTAGATAATTTTGGTTTTAACGCTAAAGCTGGTGTTGGATTTGGAGTTGGAGAAAATGGTCAAGCTTACGTAAACGCTGGATATTACTCAAGAGCACCATATTTCGATAATATCTATCTAAATTATACAAACCAGATTAACCCAAATACTTCAAATGAAACTATTATTGGTCTTGAGGCTGGTTACGTTTATGAAGTTCCAAATTTTTCTGCAAGAGTTGATTTATATAGAACATCATGGGCTGATAGGGTAACTTCATCTTTCTATGTAGATAATGACGTAGTATTCTATAATATTTCTGAAGGTGTATCTCAATTACACCAAGGTGTTGAGCTTACTTTCTTTGCAAAACCCCAGGAAAATGTCCCTTACACATTAAAAGGGTTCCTTTCTTTAGGAGACTGGATTTATGAAGGTGATGCTATCTCAAGATTACAAGATGAAGACCAAAACATAATTTCTACTGAGACAGTTGATGTTGATGGTGGAAAAGTAGGCGATGCTGCTCAATTTTCAGCTGGTCTAGGTCTTGATGTAGATTTAGCTGAAAGATTATCTTTTGACTCAGATATTAGATTTTATGATGAATTATATGCTAATGTCGGTGCCGTAAAAGAAAATCTTGAATTACCAAGCTACCATGTAGTTGATATGGGTTTATCTTTTAAAATGTTTGTCAATGATGGTACTTTAGATATTAGACTAAACGTCAACAATGTATTTGATAATGTTTACATAAGTGAATTAAGGTCTGCTATTGCGGCTGGAGAGGGTACAGGTGTTTTATATGATGGAATTGATACTGCAAACCAAGGTTACTTCGGATTAGGCAGAACCTGGAATGTAGGTTTGAGATATAATTTCTAATAACATTATCTCATAAAAATAAAAAAGGCTCTCATTTTTGAGAGCCTTTTTTATTTTTATTTTATTTCTTTAATAAGAAATATATATGGTGGTAAATGGTCACTATATCCACCGGTAAAAGCACCATACGAAAAGCTCCTATAAGGATAGCCTTTGAACTTTCCTTTTTTGTTTATTAAATAAGACTTGTTAAATACACCAGCTTTATAGAGCTGATAATCATTGTAATTCTTTTTTAAGAATGGTTTTGATAAAATTATTTGGTCAAACAATTGCCACTTATCTCTATACGCATTTGTTCCTATACCTTTTTCAACTAATATTTCTTCAAATGGATTATATAAATCATTTTTACCCACATCCTCAATTTTCTTTTTTGCTCCTAATATCTTTTTGATACTCTTGTCAAAAGGATCATCATTAAAATCCCCCATAGTAATAATTTTAGGGTTATTATGAATCTTTCTTAGTGAATCAATAATATTATTATTAACCTCTGCAGCAGCCATTCTTTTAGTTTCATCAGCTCCTCTAGAGGGCCAATGATTGACAATAAGGTGAATTAACTCACCATCAAGGTTTCCGCTAACAACTAATTGATCTCTTGTATAACTTCTGTCACTTGTATTATTATAGTTGATGTATAAAACATGTGAATTTGAATTTATTACTTCAAAAATATCTTTATTATACAATAAACTAACATCAATTCCACGTCTATCTGGAGAATCATAATGAACAATTCCGTAATTATATTTTGAAAGTTTTCCGTCTGCTATTAGATCTTCAACAACAGCTCTGTTTTCTACTTCACAAATTCCAACGATTGTGGGAGGTCTATTCGTTACATCATATCCAATTTCTGAAATTACTCTAGCAATATTTGAGACCTTTTGTTTGTAAATTTCCCCCCTATTATATTTTATTTCCATTATCGGGCTTGCCTCATCATTTTTGTTAACATCATTGATGGTGTCAAAAAGGTTTTCAAGATTATAGAATGCTAATGTGTGTATTTTGAATTTCCTCTCTTTATTTTGAGCCAGTGAATTAAATGAAATTAGTACTGAAAAAGCTATATAAAAGAATGATTTAATTTTCATAAAAAGTATTTACAATTGACATTTAAACCGTAAATTTAACCTAATTATTGTAATAGTTGAAATATTTATCGATATGTATAAAACAAGACTAATATTAATTATAATATTACTTACAAACTTCAATATTTTTTCCCAGGTTGAAGAACAAATCTCTGTAAATGACACAATTAATAATCTCTCTACCACAAATGATGTGGTAGATTTTTTTAGTATTTCTTTAAGTGATGATGAATTAAGCGATGACACTTCTGCATCTGATAATATTTCTGGATTACTGAATTCATCTATGGATATTTTTTACAGAACTGCAGCTTATGAATTTAGTTCGTCTTTTTTCAAAGTTAGAGGTCTTGACTCAGATAATGCTATTGTTCATATAAATGGCATTAAGATGAATAAGCTCTATAATGGGCGTCCCCAGTGGAGTAATTGGGGTGGATTAAATGATGTATTGAGAAATCAAGAATTATCAAACGGATCTATTCCCCTTAAGTATAATTTCGGGGGAATTTTAGGTTCAAATAATATTAATATTAGGGCTTCTGAGTATGGAGAGGGTGGAAGAATCACATATTCTTCCTCAAATAGAAGTTACTCAAACAGATTAATGGCAACCTATAACTCTGGTATGCTTGAAAAAGGATGGGCATACTCTCTTTCGATTGGGAGAAGATGGGGAAATGAAGGTTATCAAGACGCTTCTTTTTATGATTCTAACTCTGCTTTTCTGTCAGTTCAGAAAATATTTAACATTAAGCATAGTCTAAACCTTGCTGCAATTTACACTCCTAACAGAAGAGGTAAAGTATCACCTAATACTCAAGAGGTATATGATTTGAAAGGGATTAAGTATAACGAATATTGGGGATATCAAGATGGTGAAAAAAGAAATTCAAGAGTAAAAAGAGTTGTTGAACCCATAATATTATTAAATCATGATTGGTCTATTGATGAAGATTCATCATTGGAAACAAGTGTTGGATATCAATTTGGGGAAATGGGTAACAGTAGGTTAGATTATGCAGGAGGTGGAAACCCAAGCCCTGCTTATTATCAGGATTTGCCTAGCTACTATTTAGCTGATACAAATGGACCTGATTATGAGGGAGCTTATATTGCTCAGGAAAATTTTGTTAACGATGGTCAAATCAATTGGAATAGAATATATGATGCTAATCTTACTAATAATTTATCCAATTTAAATGCCGCATATGTTTTATATGAAGATAGAGTTGATGACACTCAACTAACTATAAATTCAGCTTATAACAGAGAAATAAACGAGAATATCAAGATTACTTCGTCTGTTAATTTCAGAAACTTAGTATCAGATAATTTTGCAGAGATTTCGGATATGCTTGGTGGCTATTCATACTCTAATATTGATTCATTCGACAATTTAGATTATAATTTATTATCTCCAAACAGCATTGTTTCGGATGGAGATAAATTCAAGTATCATTATAAAATGAATGCCGAGGAGATAAGTCTATTTTCCATGATTAATTTTTCATACAATAAACTTGAGTTTTACTTAGCAGGTGATTTAACAAATACAACTTATCAAAGAGATGGTATTTTTGAAAACGAAGCAAATACGGGTAATTCATCTGGAAAAGGTGATGAAATTAAGTTTGACGGATATGGAATTAAAGCTGGTATAACATATAAGTTTTCAGGAAAACATATTCTAGATTTTAATTCAGCTTATTTACAAAAAGCCCCTTCCATCAGAAATACCTTTACAAATTCAAGGGTGAATCACAATATAGTAGGAAGTGATGTAAATGGATTAATAAATAATTTACCTATTACTGAAGAAAAAGTCATGTCATTTGATGCTAATTACATATTTAGAACACCGATTTTTACTGGGAGACTTACTGGTTTTTATTCTGTGGTCAAAGATGCCAATGAGATTTCATTTTATTATGCTGATGGTCTAGTGGGATTTCAAGACGATAGCGAGTTTATACAAGAGATTCTTCAAGGTATTGATAAGAAGTATTTAGGAGTTGAATTTGGTGTTGAGGCACAGATTATTCCCACTGTTAAGTTAAAGGGAGCTGCTTCTGTCGGACAATACACATATGATAATAATCCATATTTATATTTAGGTGCAGATAATAATACAGTTGCTGTTGGCCCCTCAAATCTTGAAAATTATAAGATTGCTGGTGGTCCTCAAAAAGCTTATTCAGTAGGATTTGAGTACAGAGATCCAGATTACTGGTTTATTGGCATTACATCAAACTTTTTTACTAATACTTATGTAGATGTAAGCCCTCTTACTAGAACTCAAAATTTTTATTTAGCACAAGACGGACTTCCTTTTAATGATTATGATATTAGTATTGCAAGAGATTTACTAAGACAAGAAAGATTTGATGACTATATGGTTGTTAACATGATTGGTGGTAAATCATGGAAAATAGATGATTATTTTATTGGGTTTTTTGCAAGTATCAATAACATACTTGATCAAAAATATAGAACTGGAGGATTTGAACAGGGTAGAAATGCTAACTACCAACAATTACTTCAAGACACTAATAAACCAAAGCGAGTTTTTGGACCTAAATACTGGTACGGTAGAGGGACCAATTACTTTTTAAACTTATACTTTAGATTTTAAAAACAGAAAATATGAAATTAATTAATAAAATATCAATAGTATCTTTCATTACACTTTTTGCTTTTTCATGTGTTCAGGATGATGATTATTCTGTTCCACAAAGCATTGGCCAAGAAGAAAATCAAAAATTAGTTCAATTACTTAATGAAATTGAAAGTGGTTCAGCTGATTTAATGACTATTTCAGAGGTTAAGAACTTATTTGTTAGTGGGGAGGTAAATCAAATTGAATCTAATTTGGTTGTTAGAGGATATATTTCTTCATCTGATTTTAGTGGTAATTTTTACAAAGAATTTTATATGCAAGATGAAATCGAAAATCCATCTGCTGGAATTAAAGTTTCGATAAATCAGGTTGATAGCTATAACCAGTTTAATGTAGGTAGAGAAGTTTACATTAAGCTTCAAGGACTATCAGTTGGTGAAACTAATTCTGGTGATGGTGTGATTGCTATAGGTGGAGGAGGAAATGCAGCTGGAGATGAGATTTCTGAAATTTCAGAGAATAGAGCATCTGATTGTATTTTGAGATCAAGTAACAGTTTTACATTGGTACCTTTAGCTCTTAATTTATCAGAAATAAACGACAGCCATATTGGATTATATGTAAGCGCTCTAAGCGCACAATTCTCAGCTGGGCTTGATGGTTTGACTTATGTTGATCCTGATGAAGATTACGATACTCAGCGGGATCTTGAAAGTTGTATTGACTCTGGTACACTAAAGCTTGAAACAAGTGCATTCTCTAATTTCAATGATTCTATGCTTCCAACAGAGTCAAGCGGTACAATAACGGGAATTATTACTCGTGACTATTTTGGAGATAATAGAGTGATGATGTTAAATACTAAAGATGATGTAAATTTTGATTCGTCAAGATGTGATCCATTATTTGCTGATGACTTCTCGTCCAATAATTTAGATAATTGGAATATTGTCAGTGTTGTTGGAGAACAGGGGTGGGAGATAACCCCTTACGGAAATCCTGCACCCAGCGCCAAGATTTCTGGTTTCAGTGGAGGAAGTAATGCTAATGAAGATTGGCTTATAACCAGTATAATTGATTTAAGCACACTATCAACAGTAACATTAAATTTTCAATCTGTAGTAAGATATAATGGACCTTCTTTGGAGGTATATGCTTCTTCTGATTATTCAGGAGGAGATCCTACATCTGATGGTAACTGGATTGAGCTTTCAGTAACATTAGATGCTGATAGTAGTAGCTGGTCTTCATGGACTGACTCTGGAAATATTGATTTAAGTTCTTATGCTGGGGGAAATGTATATATTGCATTTAAATATGTGTCTACATCATCTGCTTCGGCTACTTATGAGATAGATAATGTTTTACTTACGGGCGAATAGTAAGTTATGTCACATTCTATTGAAAATCAATATTTAGGGGAACTCAGGACCCATTCTACACATTTGAAATCGTCAGATACAATTACCACTGACGCTCCAATTGATAATAATGGAAGAGGGGATGCTTTTTCTCCCACCGATTTGGTTGCATCTGCATTATGTAGTTGCATGACAACAGTTATGGGAATTTGTGCAAAAAAAAATAATTTTGAACTCCCTAGATCAACAGCATATGTGACTAAAATTATGGATTCACATCCTAGAAGAATATCAAAAATTATAATCGATATAAATTTTGATAATAATGATCTTTCCGATCAACAAACGGAAAAGTTAGTAGCTGTTGCAAAAGGATGTCCTGTTGCTCAAAGCTTAAGTTCTGATTTAATTCAAGAAGTTAAGTTCAACTTTTAACTAACATTATTTTTAATAAGTATATTATGATAATAAATTTATTGTTTATCATTCTAGGTTTACTTATTTAAAGAAGAGATATCCTGTAAGTGTAATTTCGATTTTTACATATAAGTAAATCTGAAAACCCTCTGTCCTCTAACTTAATCAAAAGGCAATCATTAAAGAGTTTGAAACAAATAAATTTTTAAGGTCTTGATACTATAATTATATTGATAACAAAACCGGGGTATCAAAAACTTTCTATCATCATAAGAATACAAATATTAAAATACACTAAGATAACTCTAAAATATTTTTGTATTTCTCACATGACCTAACTTAGTAAAAGAGAACTCTGATTGAATTTTATCTGGATATAATTATAAATTCTGATCTTCTATTCTTAGCATGATCATCTTTTGAACAGCCAGCACTACAGTCAATTTCTGGATCATCTTCACCCATACCTACTCCGCTAATTCTATTTTCATCAATACCTTTTGAAATTACGTATTGAACGGTAGATTTTGCTCTTTTTTCAGAAAGCGATCTGTTATACTCAGCATTACCACGACTATCAGTATGAGATTCAGCTTTTACAACCATTTGAGGGTATTTTTTCAGAATTTCAACTAACTTATCAAGCTCAAAAGCTGCTTTATTGGTAATATTAAATTTATCAAAATCAAAATATATCGGATTTAATTCAATTGTATCGTCAATAATTAATTTTTCAATAGGATCTAGGGCCACTACAAGCGTAGGAGGATCAACATCTAATAATTTAACATCAACAATTTTGCTATCATAATCCTCTTTTGCGATAACTAACTTAAATTCATCCTCACATTCAAAGATATACTCAGCTTTACCATTACTATTTGTAGATTTGGAATTATTGATTATTCCAGTTTCATCCGAAACCGAAGTTAACGCTAAGTCTATAGGTTTTTTAGAAACAGCATCGACCACTTCAATTTCAAATAAAATATCGCAAATTGGTTTTAATTTTTTCAGTGCATATATATCATCATTACCAATACCACCAGATCTATTAGAAGATACATATCCCGTTTCACCTTTTATAACAAATGAAAAATCATCAGCAGCACTATTAACGGGTATTCCAACATTTCTTACATTAGACCACTTATTATCAATATTTTTTGAATAAAAAACATCTAGCCCCCCAAGCCCCAGATGTCCATCTGACGAAAAATATAGAAAATTATTTTCCAATGATGGAAATGCCTCCTGACCTTCAGTGTTAATTTTTTGTCCGAGATTTTCAGGTTCACTGAAAGTCCCATCATCATTTATTTTAACTCTGTAGATATCATATAACCCATATCCTCCTGGCATGTTGGATGAGAAATATAAATACTCTCCTTTTTCATCTAAAACAGGGTTTTTGTTAGAATAATTACTGTCGTTAAAAGGTAAGGCTTCAAACGAAATCCATTTGTCATTTAGTCTGGTAGCTTTAAAAATATATAGTTGACTGTATTTCGTCTTATTTATTTCGTTTTTTTGAAACTCTTTTTCAAAATAACTTTCACGCGTAAAATAAGCCGTGTTACCGTCTTTACTAAAAGCTATAATTCCTTCATGAAACTTACTGCTAAAATCTTCGTATAATAATGGCTCAAGAAATGATCCTTTATCGTTAATAAATGAAGAATATATGTCTAAAAAAGGCTCATTATTCCATCCATATGATTTTCTGTCCTCATTTCGAGCGGAAACAAAATAAAGTTCATTATTATAAATAGTTGACCCAAAATCAGAAAACTCACTATTAATACTTAGATTTTGAATATTAAATTTTTTCCCTTTGTCAATAATTTTGTCTATATAATTTGGAGTATTTTTAAAAGCAATTGCTCTTGAATCATAAGGTTTTTTTTCAGAAAATTTATTCATCCACAGGTTTGATTCAGCGTACTTACCATTAGCTTTTAGCATTTGAGCATATTTATAAATAACATCACTATCTTCTTTATCTACAATATTTTTATACCATTTTTCTGCATTTTTGGTATCAAAAATATTGTAGTAGCATTCTGCTAATCTTTTAGTTATGTAATAATCACCTGGATTTTCCTTTATAAGGCTTAAATATTCTTCAGCTGCTTTTACAAATTCAAGTCTTTCATATAACCTATCAGCCTTTTTTGTTTTGTTTATTTGAGCATATATAGTAGAATAGTTAATTCCTACTATTATAAAAAGTAAAATAATTTTTTTCATATTAATTTATTATTTAATTAGAAATACCTTGGTGATCTAGACACTTTAGATCTAAAATTAATGTCAAAGTTTATAAATATTTCATGAGACGCCTTGGTTATCAGATTTAATTCCGACTGTATGCTATCATATGCGTACCCAATTCTAATTGAAGGAGAAACCAAAAAATTAATCATTGCAGTTATTGAATCATCCGTTCTGTACCCTACGCCAAGCTCGACTAAATCATACATAAACAAATTAGTGTTCAAATCAATACTTACTGGGCTATTTGAAGCGTATTTAATAAAGGTATGTGGTTTTAATTTAAAATTATCATTTAAATCAAAAACATATCCAGCCGCACCAAAAAAATGCCTGAACTCAGATCCAATATTGTAATCATTATAGTCTAAATGAACAGATTCTAACAAATTTGGTACTGAAACAGAAATATAATATTTGTTAGGTTGATAAAAATATATACCCGCACCAATATTTGGTGTATTTTCGTTTATATCATTTGCAAAAAAAGGATCATTTGGATCGATTAATTCTAGATCAATTAATCCAATATCATGGAAAGTTCCACCTGCTTTTAGTCCAAATGCCAATCTATTTTTATTATTTAGATTTAATGTATATGAAAAGTCAATATATAGGTTTGTTTCACTAACTGGTCCAATTTCATCAGAGATAGCAGAAAAACCAAAACCAATATTTTTTCCTGCTGGAAAATGAATATTCATTGTTCCAGTTTTCGGTGCACCCTCTAATCCTTCCCATTGATTTCTGTAAAGAATTCCAACACTTGTTGCATCACTAGACCCTGCATATGCAGGATTTATAACATTCATATTATACATGTATTGTGTATATTGCGGGTCTTGCTGAGCACTTGAGTTAAATGCATTTAAAACAAGTATAATTATAATTATTTTTCTCATAAATAGTTTTTTAATAGTTAACATATATCCAGCTATTAATAGGTTCTTTTGTCGAATTAAAATATATTATATAAAAATAAGTTCCAACAGAAACAATTTCTCCGTCTTGATCATGTCCACACCATTGGTCGACATATTCGTTAAGTTCATATATTTTTGCACCATACCTGTTAAATACTTCGATTTTTTCGATATCCTCAGTGTATTCTAAGTGATCAAGTATTAAGCAGTCATTAAACCCATCACCATTAGGCGATAGACCTTGGGGTAAGTCAACACAGTAACTATTTTCATAAAATTCAACATTTATGTTTATAGAGTTCCAACAAAATGTGATATTATCATAAACGGTTACGCTAAATTCACCGGACTGTTCTTGATCCCCAGAGAGTAAATAAGTATTATTATCTCCAGATTGTAAATCAACTCCGTCTAGTGACCAAATGTATGTTAAGGAATTTAACTGATTATCATTTTCAATATTTACCTCTAGCATATAGTCGGTGTTTGCACACTTTATTATATTCATTTCCTCTGAAATAATTATAGGATTTTCGAAAAATTCAACAAGAATATCGTCTGAATATGTACAATCCGTGTTATTCACCGTGATTGTGGCATTATAAAATGCAGTTTCAGAAACAGCTAAAGTCACATCGTTAAAACCTTCAATCAACATTCCGTCCATGAACCATTCTATAGTAGAGTTTTCTGGGAGAGTCCCAGCATCTAGAATTATTTGCTCTCCTTCACACAGCGCATTTCCTGAACTAACTAAAATATCTTCACCTAAATCTAGCTGCCCAATATCAAAACTTCCTCCATCAATAAAAACAGCAGAGTCATATAATGTATCTCCATCGTCTGCAACAACCAACTTAATGGAATATAACTCGTACGGTATAACAGCTGATTCTGCAGTCATCACTTCTGTATGACCAATGAAGTTGGTTGGACTTGTATTTGGAGGTAAACCACCATCACCATAATAATTTCCAAACCATTCTTCATTAACAGATTCACATAATGTATTATATTGACCGTCTCTAACAGTCAAGACAGATATTGGGTCATCTGTTCCAGGGACAATTGCCAAGTTTGTGGTGTTCCCAGAGGAATCAGTTAAAAGAAATGCAAAAGCATCTGTGAATGTACATTGAAAAAATCCATATTCCTCTGCTGCGAAAATAAAATCAAAACTCATGTGATTTGAAACAGGTATAAAATCAAATTCTATAATTGATGCATTATTTGTATCACCAAGATTTAAGCCTGTTATATTATTTTCTAAATCTGTATCACCTGGCCATGTAAAATCTCCATCGCTTAAAACTCCTGTTTCAGGACCAACGGCATTAAGAACATCTCCGGTTGTCATAATTAATCCATCTTCAAATGGCCAATCTGATCCATTTGCCTCAAAATATCCGATACCGTTTGTACTTCCAAAATTAGTTCCAGTACTAAAAGAAACATTGAATGCTTGATTACATTCAGAATTTATCAAAACATCAGTAACAAGCTCATCAACGGTGTATTGAGAAGTGTTTGTTAATAATGCACAGGTTCCTTGATTTAAGACATTACTGTTATCAACACAATTCACATCATCATCATTAGCTACACTGATTTGTACGTCAGTATTATTAGGATATGGTCCAAATTGTACAATTCCAGTATCTGTAACACTAGAATT
>PABM01000007.1 GCA_002702745.1 Flavobacteriaceae bacterium
CGTTTTATTGTTTTAGTAGCGGGGACTGGACTCGAACCAGCGACCTTCGGGTTATGAGCCCGACGAGCTACCTACTGCTCTACCCCGCGATTTAGTCTACAAATATACAATGGATTTTAAGATTAACAATAACAAATCAAATAGAAATAAAAAAAGCACCTATTATCAAATCGGTGCTTTTTAAAAATTTTGAATTAGAATATTATTACCAACTCCACATATCATGCTCAAAATTTCTTATTTTCTCTTTAATTCTTTGAGACTCTAGTAATCTCATAAAAGCGTTATTTGGGACATAATCTTTAACCTCTCTGTCCTCATACATGTTCTCCTCTAGATAAATCATAGTTTGAAAACGTCTTGCATTTATAAGTTCGTCAAAAGATTTTCTAACAACGCTATTTTTATCACTAAATGCAAATGAATTTTTTAATACATCCCTAGCATCAGGATAATAAACCCAGAACATTTCAACTGGTTTTGATAAATCTTCAATGTTAGAGACCTGAGCATCATCTTTCTTGTTGATAACCTGTCTTGCCACGGGTGCAAGTGCAAGTGGCCTATATTTTAGTTCGGAAATTCTTTTATCAAAATACCATACACCTTTAATCCGATAATGATCAATCATGTCATACGTGAAACTGTAAGTTGTAACAAATTTTTCTCCAAAATTTTCTTCAAGCCAATCCATAAGTGCCTCATCCCGGGTGTTTTCATAGTTTTTTATTTCGTCTTTTTTAGAATCGTCAAATTCTGACTCGTATTCAAGAACACTTACAAATTCGTCTAAATCAATAATATTGTCGTATTCTTCTCCCAATGAAATATTGTTAATTGATATAACAGAATTTCTACCACCCTGAATATCAACATAATCTTTACCCTTGTTGTTAATTTCTCTGTATGTTAATCCTTGGAATTTAGTTTCATTTGAAATAAAATCATTGTAAGTAATTTTTTCATTGAACTTACCGTCATCGTATACAAGATTAATTTTACCATTTTTCATCCCTTGAATTAAGAAATGTATCAATGGTCTTCTTTCCTTACCAACCATTGTTGTATCAATTGGATATAGGTATGGAAAATTAACTCTTTGATCTAGATCAATAACTTCCCAAATCACTTTTGAAAACATAATGTCTCTTTCATCAACATAACCATATTCTAATTTTTTATCTTCATCTTGTCTCGTCTGAACATAGTCCTTTTTTCCTATATCAGCTGGATCCTTAGCATTCAATAAATTAGCTTGGCCATAAGAAATGCATGGTATAGTAATTAATATTAATAAAAGTAATTTTAAAAAGTTTTTCATAAAAGAATAGATTTATATAATAGTGAATGATGCAGGTAATGCATTATTTACCTCGGTGGTTGAACCTATAGCTCTTGTTCTAATCTCAGAGACTCTCACCAATGAATTACGTCTAGCGCGTTCAATTGCCCTTTTAGCAGGTCCTGACAATTCACTTCCATCGCATTGAAAAGAACCTTGACCTTCAATTGTTATTTTAAAACTCTGAACTCTTAAGGGTAGATCAAAATCAAAATCTTCACCAAAAGTTGCCGTAATTTCAGAATTCTTCAGCTCAGCTTTTGTTATTGTTTCAGGGTTTCTTCTGTCTAAACTGCCAAAAGGAGTTGGTAATGGCTTAATCCTAAACGGTACTTTTGAAACAACTATTTCTCCATCTGGTAGTTTTCCCCTTACAACAACATCAACTACAGTTTTACCCCTAAGCTCAGGTGGTAATTTGGTTAAATCTAACTCATAGTCAGATGGGCCTGTTAAAGTTTTTTTTCTTCCTTTGTCAAAAATAGTTTTTCCTTTCTTTAGACCAGGGGTGTTCGCTGAAATATTGTTAGCTGAAATACCGGCAAAAGATATGGTAAATGGGTTAGATACACCACGGTAAACCACATTCATTTTATCAGCTGAAATGGTGGCATTATTCGGTTTAGGAACAACAGTGTATTTACTTTGAACAGGGATTGTAATTATATCTCCTTCTTCGGTAAACTGAAATTCTCCATTAACTTCTCTTTCTCCGATTTGTCCGGCAGGGAATTTTATTAAAGTCTGACCTTCTTGCATTGATTCTTCCCCAAGTTCAACACCATTTATTATAACCTTATCAGCCTTTAATGTGGGATCGTTTTTTCCTAGTATAATCCTACCAGAGAAATTCTCACCGACAAAAAATGCATTTTTATCTGGTACAACAATTGCATCAAAATTTGTTAGAGAGGCCTCAATCTTTAGTTTTCCTTCAAGCATAGTTGAAAGCAGTTGAGCTTCAATATTTTTTATCGATGATTGTAGTAATGTTATTTTTGTGATTGAGGCAATCAAAGGAAAACCTTTAAAGTGATAATCTAAATATTGTAGTGGTTTTCCCTGGTTTGGTTTTACATCTTCTGTTGAAAATTTTGATTTTACTTCTTCTCCAATCGTAACAAGCTTTGGATCAGAGCTTGTCATTCTGACAAACTCATCTCTATAAGTATTCATTTTCATCATAAAGTTTTTTCCTTCTTCCTTAAGAAAAGCTCCATCAAAAAACAACTGATCAAAATACACTGTTTTATCTAACTTTTCATAATCATCCCTATCTATATTTGATTTTTTAGCATCAGCATAAGCACCTTCTTTTAAATTATCTAAATATGAATAAAAAACTGTTGAAATTTTTCTAATTGAATCCGCTTTTAATTTAAGGTCTAGATATTTTGCGGCTTGCTCTTGTGCCTTTTCTTCAAGACCTTGCATGAACTGATTATTTCTTTCTTGCAACTCGATGTTTGATTCAGAGAGTTCTTCTGTCATACTTCCAAAAGCAGTTAGGACTTCCTTGGACATATTTAGTGCAAGCATAGCGATAAATATGAGATACATCATATTTATCATTTTTTGTCTTGGTGTTTCTTTACCAGCCATATTTATCTAATTGTTAGAGATGAAATTATTTTCTATTCATGGCATTCAATACCCCACCATAAACAGTGTTAAGCGTTTCTAAATTTGATGACAGAGATGCCATTTGTTTATTCAATTGACTTGCATTATCAACAAACTCATTATTTATTTTTGCTAGTTTTTCAGCACTTTGAGAACCAGCTTTAGCGGAAGATTCAAATTCTTTTATGCTTTTAGATAATGAAGAGACTAGTTCTTTATCAAGTTTTGCCTCCACTAGCATAGCATCTAATTTTTTCGAAAGCATTCCCTGAGGTGAATGAACCTTTGATGAATTAGATGAAGATTGGCCATCAGCCAATTCAGGATATACCTTTTCCCACTGATATTCCTCTTTTACCATATCAGGGTCAACCGCAGAATATGCAAATATTAAAGCTTCAACTACTAAACCTATAGTTAACATTGTATTCGCCGCAGAGGGCCAAAAATCTGGACTAAAATGTGTTATCTTCATTAACGCACCAATAATAACAATTGCTGCACCAAAACCGTATATTGCATTACTTACTTTTTTACTTAATCTAAATCCCATTATTTATTTGTTTAAAATTTTATTACAAAGTACTTTTTTTATTTATCTCTTTTTTTTGTTCAGCATTTGTCATAGCATTTGCTGTTAAATCTACTCCTAAATAATCATGTACAGTTCTAAAACCAATGTAACTTCTCGGTTGATCTGCGTATTCATAATCTCTTGAACTGACCTGTAAAAAATATTTTACATCTTTCCATGAACCGCCCCTAACGACTTTCTTTTTATTACCAGAATTGTTTATGTTTGGATTCATAGTTATAGAAAAGTCATATGATTCTGACTCATATGAAGAGTCGACCCATTCTGAAACATTTCCTGCCATATTAAAAAGATTGTATCCATTTGGGTCATAGGCATCTGCTTCAACCGTGTAAAGTGCTTGATCCACCGCATAATCACCTCTCATTGGTTTAAAGTTAGCCATAAAACAACCCCTATCGTTTTTAGTGTATGGCCCGCCCCACGGATACATTGCACCCTGAAGTCCTCCTCTTGCAGCATATTCCCATTCAGCTTCTGTTGGAAGTCTAAAGTTGGGTACAGAGCTTTTTTTCTTTTTAGTTTTTTGATATGCATTTTTTGTTAATGTTCTCCACTCACAAAACGCTTTTGCTTGAAACCAAGTAACACCTACAACGGGATAATCACTGTAAGCATCATGCCAGAAATAATCATTGTGCATTGGTTCATTATAAGAGTATTTAAAGTCTCTAATCCAAACAGTCGTATCAGGATATATAGGAATTGGCACCTCATTAATAAATAGCTTTCTGTTTAAGTCAGGAAACTCAGTTTGCATAAAATTATCGGTTATTACAATTTGATCCTCTACCTCAAGTGTTCCTGGCTTGTATAGAATAAATGTTGGATAAGAACCGTTTTTTGTAACTTCAATGTAACCCTCATCAACAAGAGCATTAATTAAATCTTTTTTTCGCTCTTCAATCTTGGCTAAATAACCATTTTCTCCAGAAATATTAGAAAATCTGTGCTTGTAAACGAACTTTTCTATGTCCCAGGTTCTTGTGTTATTGAATACTTCATCTTCAGACAGAAAAAAATCCTCCATAACTTCTAGGTAATCAATATCTGGGTATTCTGAACGCTCTAAAATTAAATCAACATCCCAATTTAATTTTCTTTTTGAATAATACTCTTCATCAGACGATGAGATATCATTTTCCAATAACCATTTATCATATACAGATAAATCAGTGGTATCATTATCAATAAAGGCAAATTGCTGTATTCCGCCTGGCATCTCTTCTCCTATTTGATCCGAAAGCATAACTTCTTCAGCTCTTATGGCTAAATTAGTTCTAATTACAGAATCTCTTACCCAGTTAACAAACTGTCTGTATTCTGAATTGGTTATCTCTGTTTCGTCCATATAAAATGATCTAACAGTTACTGTTTTAGCAGGTGCATCTTCAACGGAAGCTACATCGTCATCAGATTTACCCATAATAAAAGAACCTCCAGGGACTAGAACCATACCAAATGGTTTTTCAGGAAAATATTTCTTTCCTTTAACTCCAACTAGTTCTCCTTTAGATTTTTTTAAACCATTATTTGAGCCGCAGCTGTATACGATAAATAATAAAATAGTTAATCTTAAAATATGTTTCATTTTTTTATAAAATGCCTTAAAAATGAGTCTAAACTTACCCATATATATCCAAATAAACAAATAATAATGTTTCTCATAAATCTTAAAATGCTAAATTACAAAACATTTTTTTTTATTGCCCTATACCATCTATCAGGAATTATACCATTTTTAGCGGTTTCATAATCTTCAATTGTACATGGTAAGAACGTGAGTTTTTTTAGTTTAGTATTTGAACCTTCACCAAATATTTCAATCCACCATCTTGATGTAATTTTATTTTTAAAAAAAATCAACTCATAAGAATCCACAATCACAGTAAATTTATTGTATTCATTTTCAGTACTAAAATCAGAGTCAATTATTCGACAATTAACCCCTTCAATAAAATACCATATTATTTGTGAAATAAGCATCTCCGTAACTTCATCCTCGTTTGAGGATTTGTATTCGAAAATACCAAATGAACTAACTTTATTACTGATTCCAGCATATCTACTAATTGCACATATTTCTTTACCGTCAAACCCATTTGGAGAAAACTTTTGTCTTGAACTCAACTCGGCAGCTCTTATTGATTTCATATCGATACTAACAATATCAGCATCCCTCATGACAGGTTCAACTAATCTAATTTTTGAACAAACTTCCCCAAGACGGTAAGCTTCAAAATATAAATTATCCATCAGATCTATTTCTTCTTGAGAGTTGTGATATGTTTGATATCCAATGTTAGAATAATTAAATAAGTTGTGTGGCTGATCGAGAATTACTTTACCTAAATAGCTTAGATTATTGATTGGTTTTGACGAATCACCCAAATCAAAATTTGAATCGACATTGACAATATTGACAGTATTTTGAATAGAATCGTATGCTCTGTATACAGCGTACATCAGATCTTGACTACCACCAATTATTATAGGTATTATATTTTTCTTTAGTAATATTGTAAGTAAAGAAACTACTCTGCCATAAGTTTCATCAGCACTACCTCCTAAAATTAAGTTTCCCAAATCAGCAATTTTTGAGGACCAATTTCCTGGGTAAAGATTGTAAAATGATTTTCGTATCTCATTTAAATTGAGATTATCACCTAAATAATCAACTGAATTTCTTTCTTCTGGAATTCCTATTACAGCAATTTTTATGGAGTCTAAATCTGGTATACCTTTTTCGGATGAATGAATGCTGATCCTGTTTCCAAGAATCAATGAAGTCATAAGCTCATTATGAACTATTAGGTGGTCGTCCACAGGTTTTAACAAATCGTCAAAGGGTGATGTTAAATAGTCTGAACCCATGATTTAATTAATTATTCTACTTTTTAGATGTATTTGCTTTGTATATCTCCTTGGCTTGATCTAGATCAATTGATGCAACATCAAGATTTTTATCTAATAGAATCTTCTTTTTTGATTTAATCAAATAAAATTTACCCCATCTACCTTTTTCAACTTTAATTCCTTCCTCTTCCCAGCTGTGAATAACCTTGTCCTTTTCTTTTTGTTTCTTTTCTTCAATCAATTCTTCAATATCATCAATCGAAAGATTATCCCAATCATACTTCTTATTGACATTGATAAATATATTATTCCATTTAATATAAGGTCCAAATCTTCCTTTTCCTTTTTGCACATCCATATTTTCATAGACATGAATTGGAGCATCAGCTTTAATTTTCTCTTCGATAATTACTATTGCATCTTCCAAAGAAATTGATGTAGGAGATTTTCCAGAAGGAATTGACACAAATTTTTTCCCAAATTTTATGTACGGTCCATATCTGCCATTATTAGCTTCTAATGATTCTCCTTGAAATTCTCCCAATGTTCTTGGTAATTCAAACAAGGATAAGGCTTGATCAATTGTCACAGATTCAATCTGAAAATCTTGAGGAAGGCTGGCAAATTTCGGCTTTTCTTCATCATCAACGGTTCCTATCTGAACCATTGGTCCAAATTTACCAAGTCTTACACTAACTTCTTTACTGTTTTCAGGATGAGAGCCTAATACTCTTTTACCGCTTTCTCTAGTAGCATTTTGTTGTACATCCTCAACAACCGGATGAAATTTTCCATAGAAGCTTTTCATCATTTCTGTCCAATCCTTTTTACCGCTAGCTATACTGTCAAAATCTTGTTCAACCTTAGCGGTAAAATTATAGTCCATTATGTATTCAAAGTGATTTTTCAAAAAGTCAGTAACTATAATTCCAATATCAGTTGGAATTAATTTTCCTTTATCTGACCCAAATTTCTCATTTAGGGTTTTTTCAGAAATTACTCCGTTACTGATTGAGGCCTTTATTACGTTTCTTGATTTTGCTTCAGTGGATCCTTTTTCAACATAGCCCCTGTTTTGAACAGTAGATATTGTTGGAGCATATGTTGATGGTCTACCAATCCCTAATTCCTCAAGTTTTTTTACCAATGATGCTTCTGAATATCTGTACGGAGGTCTAGTGAATTTCTGTATAGTAAATAACTCCTTTAAATTTAAAATCTCATTTTCGTTAAATCTGGGTAAAATCCCGTCATCTTCTGCTAAATCATCATCCTTTGAAACTTGATATAACTTTAAATAGCCATCAAATTTGATTACCTCACCATTTGCTGTAAATAATTCACTACGATTAGAACTTGAAATTTTAATACTAGTTTTTTCAAGTTCAGCAGGTTTCATTTGAGATGCAAGTGTTCTATTCAAGATTAGTTGATATAATCTTTTTTGATCATAGTCTTTAACAATGTCAAGTGACATATCGAAGTTTGTTGGTCTTACGGCTTCGTGGGCTTGTTGAGCGCCTTTTGCTTTCGTGCTAAAATTTTTAGGATTTGCGTATGCTTCACCAAAATTTTTAATAACCTGCTTTTTTGCCTCGTCTAAAGCAAGATTTGATAAATTAACGCTATCTGTCCTCATATAGGTTATATGTCCTGATTCGTATAATCTCTGGGCTACACTCATTGTCTTGGAAACAGTAAAAGATAGTTTTCTAGAAGCTTCTTGTTGTAATGTTGATGTAGTGAAAGGAGCTGGTGCAGATTTTTTTACAGGTTTTTTTACTATTTCATAAACCTTAAATATAGATCCTGTAGAACTGTTAAGATAATCAATAGCATCTTCTTTAGATTTAAACTCATTTGAAAGTCTAGCAACAAACTCTTTTCCATTCGAATTTTTAAATATAGCCTCAACCTTAAAGGTAGATGTTGATACATATTTTCTTATTTCCCTTTCTTTTTCAACAATCAACCTTACAGCAACAGATTGAACTCTTCCAGCGGACAGTCCGCCCTTTACTTTTCTCCAGAGAACAGGTGATAGCTCATAACCTACTATCCTATCAAGAACTCTCCTAGCCTGTTGTGCATCCACAAGGTCATAATTTATCGACCTAGGATTATTAATTGCATTTGTAATGGCAGATTTTGTTATCTCGTTGAAAACAATTCTTTTGGTGTTATCAGCATCTAACTTTAAAGTTCTAAATAAATGCCAAGCAATCGCTTCTCCTTCACGATCTTCATCACTTGCGAGCCAAATAGTTTTAGACTTTTTAACCAGATCTTTTAAGTTTTTTACAATGGTTTTTTTGTCAGAAGAAACCTCATATTTAGGTTTAAAATCATTTTCAACATCAATCCCAAGATTTTTTGAAGGCAAATCAGAAATGTGACCAAAACTTGAGGCAACTTTATAGTTTACACCTAAATATTTTTCGATTGTTTTTGCTTTTGCCGGGGACTCAACAATTACTAAATTCTCTGCCATTTTTGATTTTTAAGAGTACAAATGTAGATTATTTTTTTCATAATTATTTGATTCAAATATTAAGCCACAATAAAAATGATAAAATTTGAAGCATGACAAATTGTCGTATTTTTAATATATTTGCTGTACAAAATGTTTAATGAAATGATCAAAAAGAATCCTTATAAACATAATGGTGACGCATTAGTTGTTGAAAACACAAAGGTTAAAAGTAACAACAAATCTGTTTACATCGAAAGCTATGGCTGTGCTATGAATTTTAGTGATAGTGAAATTGTTGCTTCAATACTTTCTAAAAACGGATATAAGACTTCTGATGATTTATACACTGTAGATCTAATTTTGGTCAATACATGTTCAATCAGAGAAAAAGCTGAACTAACGGTTAGGAAAAGACTTGAAAAATTTAATAAGGTTAGAAAAACCAACTCTAATGTTAAGATAGGTGTTTTAGGCTGTATGGCTGAACGATTGAAACATAAATTTTTAGAAGAAGAGAAGATAGTAGATATGGTAGTAGGTCCAGACGCTTACAAAGACCTACCTAATTTACTGGAAGATATTGAAGATGGTAAGTCTGCCGTTAATGTGATTCTTTCAAAGGATGAAACATATGGGGATATAACTCCAACTCGAATTAATTCAAATGGAGTTAGTGCTTTTATTTCAATAACTAGAGGATGTGATAATATGTGTACATTTTGTGTTGTTCCATTTACTAGAGGGCGTGAAAGAAGTAGAGACCCACAATCTATAATAGAAGAATTGAATGATTTATACGAAAAAGGTTTTAAGGAAATAACTTTACTTGGTCAAAATGTAGATAGCTATCTATGGTATGGGGGCGGATTAAAGAAAGACTTTTCAAAAGCAAGTGAAATTCAAAAAGTATCGTCGATAAATTTTGCTAAGCTATTAGAAATGTGTGCATTAACTCAACCTAAAATGAGAATAAGATTCTCTACATCAAACCCGCAGGACATGTCACTTAATGTTATAAAAGTGATGTCAAAATATGAAAATATTTGTAACTACATTCATTTACCTGTTCAAAGCGGTAGTGATAAAGTTCTCAAGGCTATGAATAGACAGCATACAAGAAAGGAATATATAAAATTGGTTGAAAACATTTTCCAAATTATACCTGATTGTAGTATTAGTCATGATATGATATCTGGATTTCCTAACGAATCTGAGCAAGATCATAATGATACTTTATCATTAATGGAAAAAGTAAAATATTCGTTTGGATACATGTTCAAATATTCTGAAAGACCAGGAACTCTTGCTGCAAAAAAATTGGAGGACAACATTGATGAGGAAACTAAAAGCAGAAGATTAAGCGAAATTGTTGAGTTACAACAAAAGCATTCCCTTTCTAGAAGTAAAGAATTTGTTGGCATAACTGTCGAGGTGTTAATTGAAAAAGAATCTAAAAAATCAAATTTACATTGGGCAGGAAGAAATCAACAAAACACTACAGTTGTTTTTCCAAAAGAAAATTATAATATAGGAGATTTTGTTAATGTTAAAATCAATAGTTGCACCAGTGCTACCCTGATTGGTGAAGCTGTTGCTTTTTCTAAAAATAATTAAGATTATGGTTTCATTACAAGCATTAAAACAAAGATTTGAAATTATAGGAAATAGTATAGGGCTTAACAGAGCTCTAGAAAAAGCTATGCAAGTAGCTCCCACTGATATTTCAGTATTGATAACAGGTGAAAGTGGTGTTGGAAAAGAAGTTATTCCAAAAATAGCTCATCAGCTTTCACATCGAAAACACTCTAAATTTATTGCTGTTAACTGCGGTGCTATTCCAGAGGGAACAATTGATAGTGAGTTATTTGGTCATGAAAAAGGAGCATTTACAGGTGCTACCCAAACAAGAGCTGGATATTTTGAAGTTGCGGATGAGGGGACAATCTTTTTAGATGAAGTTGGTGAACTTCCGTTAACAACACAAGTAAGATTACTGAGGGTATTGGAGAACGGGGAGTTTATAAAAGTTGGGTCCAGTAAAGTTCAGAAGACCAATGTCAGAATTGTAGCAGCTACAAATGTAAATATGCAAGAGGCGATAAGAAAAAATAAATTCAGAGAAGACTTGTATTATAGGCTGAGTACTGTAGAAATTAATTTACCACCATTAAGAAAAAGACCTGAGGACATTCATTTATTATTTAGAAAGTTTTGTTCAGATTTTGCTCAAAAATATAGTATGCCAACTATAAAATTAGATGAAGAAGCTGTAAAGATGTTGACAAATTACAGATGGGATGGAAATATTAGACAATTAAAAAATATTGCAGAACAATTATCAGTCTTAGAAGAAAATAGGATGATAAAAAAAGACGTTCTTATCAATTACTTGCCAAATTTAGGTGATAATTTACCAGCGATTATTTCTGAAAAGTCTGAAAAGTCTGAGTTTAATAATGAGCGTGAGATTTTATATAAAGTATTATTTGATATGAAAGGGGATTTAAATGATTTGAAAAAATTAACCCTAGAATTAATGCAAACCTCTAACATTAGTGAATTCAAAAAAAATAATGAACAACTGATTAATAAGGTATATCAAAATGAAAATTATTCATCAGAGAAAAACATTGAAATCGTTAATGTAGAAAAAAACAAAAGCATAGAAGAAAATAAGGATTTTGAAGACAAATTTGATTATATTCAGGAAGTTAAAGCTATTGAATCATTATCAATTCAGGAAAAAGAATTAGAGCTAATAAAAAAATCTCTAGAGAAGCACGCAGGCAAAAGAAAATTAGCAGCTGAAGAATTAGGGATTAGCGAAAGAACCTTATATAGAAAAATAAAACAATTTGATTTATAATAAATGAGTATCGTTAGACTATTAATTTTAATTCTATTTACTGCAAGCTGTAGTGTAAAATACAGTTTAACAGGTGCGTCCATTTCTACTGAAACCAAAACATTTCAAGTCAATTATTTTCAAAATAATGCCCCCCTAATCGAACCGGGAATTGAGAGAGATTTCACAAACAAACTGATTGATTTACTGATTAATCAAACCAGCTTAGAATTGGTTAAATCTAACGGTGACTTGACATACGAAGGTGAAATTGTTGAGTATCGAATTTCACCAACTACTGCAACTGCAAATAATACTGCAGCACAAAATAGATTAACAGTTGGAGTTAATATTAGATTTTATGATAAAAATGATAGCGACGCAGATTTTGAAAAAAGATTCTCATTCTACTATGATTACCCTGGAAATATTCAATTAATCGGAGGGCAAAAAGATACCGCACTTGATGAAATTTTTGAAAGAATAACACAAGATGTATTTAATGCTTCATTAGCAAAGTGGTAAAATGAATAAAAAAAATTTTATAAAAATTCTTCAAAATCCTGAAAATCTAACAACGAAAGAATTATCGTTTTTAGATGAAATCAATCATGAATTTCCATACTTTCAAATAAGTAAGGCTATTTATTTAAAGACCTTGAAGAAAAATGATGATATAAAATTTAAAAAATTTCTCAGATCGACAGCAGCTTATTCCAGAGATAGAAAAATTCTTTTTGATTTTATTAACAAGAGTCAGAATCAAAATGAAAAAGTTTACTTTAATGAAAATGAAATCACGACTGTATTGATTGAAAATAAAATTATTGAAGAAGAGATTATTGAGGAAAATAGTTTTGTCGAATGGTTAAAATTGTCAAACTTAAACCCTATTGATAGAACTAATGAAACAGAAACAATAGATAAATTTATTTCTAAAAAACCTAAATTAAAACTCGAAGTAAACGAGAATGAGTCAAATAATGATAAAGCGGATAATCTTAGCAATCAAGCAGGTTATATGACTGAGACATTGGCTAAGCTATATCTCAATCAAAAAAATTATGAGAAAGCTATTCAGTCTTACAAAATATTAATTTTGAAATTTCCAGAAAAAAATAGTTACTTTGCAGACCAAATTAAAAAAATTAAAAGCTTAAAAAAATGAGTTCTTATTCAATATTTCTTATTCTTATAGTAATAGTTGCATTCCTTTTGGTTGTTGTAATTATGGTTCAAAACCCTAAGGGGGGTGGATTATCATCATCATTTGGTGGAGGTGGTACTCAACAATTAGGTGGAGTGAAGCAAACAACAGATTTTCTTGACAAGAGTACTTGGGTTCTTGGCGGAACCTTAATTGGACTAATATTATTATCAAATATTACATTTACACAATCAGACGCCATTTCTGAGTCTAAAGCCTTAAATACTGAAGAAATAGTTGTAGAACCACTACCGATTAGTAGCTCCGAGGAAAATACTTCTGAAGACCAATAAGAATATTACTTTTCATGCAATTTTGTCATATTTTTTGAGATGGCATGATTTGTGGAAATTACTAAATAAATTAATTAGATATGAAATTAAATATAAAACCGCTTGCTGATAGAGTTTTGGCTGAGCCTATGCAAGCTGAAACTAAAACAGCTTCAGGAATAATTATCCCTGATAATGCTAAAGAAAAACCTCAAAAAGCTACAGTTGTAGCTGTTGGGAATGGCACTAAAGATAATCCTATGACTGTTAAAGTTGGTGATGTTGTATTATACGGTAAGTATTCAGGAACAGAACTAAAATTTGACGGAAAAGATTATTTAATAATGTCAGAAAAAGATATTCTGGCAATCGTATAATAAAAGAAATATAAAATGGCAAAAGATATAAAATTTGATATTGAAGCAAGAGATGGACTTAAAAGAGGTGTTGATGCCTTAGCCAACTCTGTAAAAGTAACGTTAGGCCCTAAGGGTAGAAATGTTATAATAAGTAAGTCTTTCGGTGGACCTCAGGTCACTAAAGACGGTGTAACTGTGGCTAAAGAAATTGAGTTAGAAAATGAACTTGAAAATATGGGTGCTCAAATGGTTAAAGAAGTTGCATCTAAAACAAATGATCTAGCAGGAGATGGAACTACTACAGCAACTGTTTTGGCGCAAGCAATCGTTAAAGAAGGATTAAAAAATGTTGCCTCTGGAGCAAACCCTATGGATTTAAAAAGAGGAATAGATAAAGCCGTTTCTTGTATTACAGAAGAACTTAACAAACAATCAAAGCAGGTTGGTAATTCTTCAGAAAAAATACAGCAAGTAGCTAGTATCTCTGCTAATAATGACTCAACAGTTGGTAATTTAATTGCTAAAGCATTTGAGAAAGTCGGTAAAGAAGGGGTAATTACAGTTGAGGAAGCAAAAGGAACGGATACGTATGTAGATGTTGTTGAAGGTATGCAGTTTGACAGAGGATATTTATCTCCCTATTTTGTTACTAATGCTGATAAAATGATAACCGAGTTAGAAAACCCATATATTCTATTGTTTGATAAAAAAATATCAAATCTTCAGGAAATTTTACCAATTTTAGAACCAGTCTCTCAGTCCGGAAGATCTCTATTGATAATTGCTGAAGACGTTGAAGGACAAGCTCTAGCAACTCTAGTGGTTAATAAACTCAGAGGTGGATTAAAGATAGCTGCTGTAAAAGCACCTGGCTTTGGAGACAGAAGAAAAGCAATGCTAGAAGATATTGCAATTCTTTCAGGAGGAACTGTTGTTTCTGAAGAAAGAGGTTTTTCATTAGAAAATGCTGATTTAACCATGCTTGGAACGGCTGAAACAATAACCATTGACAAAGACAATACAACAATTGTCAACGGGGCAGGTAAAGGTTCAGATATTAAAGCTAGAGTAAATCAAATTAAAGCGCAAATTGAAACTACAACAAGTGATTATGACAGGGAGAAACTTCAAGAAAGGCTTGCCAAATTAGCTGGTGGAGTTGCGGTACTGTATGTGGGAGCTGCGAGTGAAGTAGAAATGAAAGAAAAGAAAGATAGAGTTGACGATGCTCTTAATGCAACAAGAGCTGCTGTTGAAGAAGGTATTGTTGCTGGAGGTGGAGTTGCCCTTGTAAGAACGAAAGACAAATTAGCTAAGCTTAAATCAGAAAATACTGATGAAAAAACAGGAATTCAGATTGTTGAAAAAGCTATTGAGTCTCCGATAAGGACAATCGTTGAAAATGCTGGTGGTGAGGGGAGTATTGTTATTTCAAAGGTTTTAGAAAGTAAAGATAGCATCGGATACGATGCTAAAAATGAAGAATATGTAGATATGCTTGAAGCAGGAATTATCGATCCTAAAAAAGTAACACGAATTGCATTAGAAAATGCTGCATCTGTTGCTGGTATGATTTTAACAACTGAATGCGCAGTTGTTGACATTAAAGAAGAATCACCTGCTCCTATGCCACCAATGGGCGGCGGCGGAATGCCAGGAATGATGTAAACTTGAATATTTCTTATTTTATAAAAAAAGAGTAATAATTAATTTTGTTGCTCTTTTTTATTTGAGTTGTTTATTGGTGTTCTGTTAAGACCGTGATCTCTTATAACCTGCAAGTCACGGTACTTACAACAAGGGTCTAACAAGCTGTAGGCTTCATCAGATGCTATTTCAATTTTGGTGTCGTGTCCGATTGATGCAAGAAATTTATGAATCTCATTAACTGTGATGTTTTTTTCATTATAAACTAACTTCAAAGTTCTATTTTCCAAATTCCAATCCGCTAATTTTATTCCTTTTTTTTCAATTGCTTTTTTTTCAATTCTGTTTTCACACATCATACAAACTCCGTCAACAATAATCACAGTAGATTTAGTCTGTGAAATGCTTTTAGTTGAAAACAAAAACAATAATGATAGCAGTATATTTAATTTCATAACCTTATGTTTTATTTAATATAATATCTTAAACCAACGTATGTATTTCTACCAAAAATTGGACCATAAACGTAGGTTGCATCAAAATAATCTCCAAATGGATCATCTGAGGATATAATTGCATTTTGCTGTTTATAATTTGTTAAATTATCAACACCTAAATATAACTGAAAAGACTCACTAAAAATCCTAGTTATCTGAGTGTGAATTAAATTTAATCTATCAGATAAAATTGGAAGCCTGTACTGCTCTGGATTGTCCTGTGTAGATGGTATTCGTTGTTCTCCAACATGATTAAATGTAAAATCATATTTCCAACTCCTACCCTTTTCATTTGTGATTCCATTATAGGATAAATTAAAAAATAGTCTATCTGATGGAGTTAATGGATTTTTTAATCTTCCGTGTGAAATATAGTCTGTTTCAGCAACAGTATTTTTATAAGCAAATAGCAAATCAACAGAATTTGAAAGAGTGTAAGTAAGTTGAGCTTGAAAACTATTTGAATAACTTTTACCAGTCAAATTATAGAAATTAATTTGTGATGGAGTTTCCCAGTCTACTACTACTTTATTTTGAAAATCAGTTATATAATAATCTAAAATCAATTGAGATTCTCGATTAAATAATTTAAAACTATTTATTATTGATAATCCATAATTCCAAGCCTGTTCAGCTTTCATAGTCGAAAAATCTGTAAGGTTTGAATTTTCGGTGAAAATAATTTCTCTTGAACTGTAAAATAATTTTTGGTTTTCAGAAAAAATATTTGCTACACGTGTTGCCTTGCCAAAAGATAATTTGATAGTAGACTTTGGAAATGCTCGATATTTCATATGAAATCTAGGGGAAATAAAGTTTCCTATTTTATTGTGATTGTCCAATCTTAAACCAGCTGATAAATTTATTTTATCTAAATCATCGTAGTTATATTCAAAATATGCTCCAATTGACCTTTCAGTTCTAGCTATATCAAAATTATTAAGACTTAAACTATTATTGAATATGAATTCATCATACTCATCATATGTCAGGGAAATACCGGTTTTAATTTTACTTCTTATATCACCAATAATGGAATTATATACTAGATTTGAGTATATACTTGTTTGCTTGGTATCATGGTTTTTATTTCCAAAAGATGAACCCATATCAATTCCAGTATATGCAAATTGAAAACCTAAAGATCTATAAGTAATTAGCGGGTCCACATATCCTATTTTAAAATTTGTCTTTAAAATTTCTGAATCAGATTTTCCCCCCCAATAATTTTCATTTTCAGGAAAAAGGAAAGAATACTGTTCAATATATTCATTTTCTCCATAAGTTCTCTCGTCAAAAACATAATTAAAATCAAAAAAACCTACCAAACCTTTTTCAAGGTTTGTGTATTGAAACCTGTTTAGAATATTTAACTGTTTTCCGGTAGGATTATCCCTAAACCCATCATTATTATTGTCTGCACTGGTATCTTTTCTGTTTGTATGAAAGTACAATCCATGATCAAATTTATTATTAAGGCTGGACTTGTAGTGAGCGTTTAATTCTAAACGCTCCATTGCATCAGCAAATAGATTTAAAAAAAACTTATCGTCTGTTAAAGGCTTTCTTAGCTCAACGTTAATTTGTCCGGAAACACTTTCATATCCATTAACTACACTACCCGAACCTTTAGCGATCTGCATACTTTCAATCCAAGTTCCAGGAATATATGTTAGCCCGTATGACTGTAGTGACCCACGAATGGAAGGAATATTTTCAATAGATATTAAAATATTTGGACTACTAAGACCCAACATATTTATTTGTTTTCTACCTGAAATTGCATCAGAAAAGTTAACATCAATTGAAGGTGTAGTTTCAAAACTTTCAGCGAGATTACAGCATGCTGCTTTTAACAATTCTTCAGATGAAATATTTATAATATTTGCAGAACTTAAAAGGGAAACCGAAGATGATTTAGAGTTATATTTAATGTTAACCGCATCTAATTCTGCATTCGATTTTAAAATAATCTTAGCATTTAATGATTCGATTTTTATAGTGTCATTTTGATATCCAACATAGCTAACAACATAGCTACTCTTTTTTTCAGGGTTAGCCAATTTAAATTTACCGTCAATATCAGAGATTGTACCACCTGAATTGTCTATCCAATATATATTCGCTCCAACAATAGGTGTCTCTTTATTTTCGACAATCTCTAAAACTATCCCTTTAAGTTCTTGAGAAAATATAAATGGTGAAAAGAAAATAAAGACAATTATTAAAAAATAATCCTTGTTTATCAATTTGCAAAAATTTTTAAAATCTAAAATTAATAAAGAATTTGACATAAAGACTTATATAATGATTGAATATATTTATAAAATTTGATCAATAACTTTTCTTTGAAAACATTTTCAAAAGCTTGAGTGCATCTTGAGCAAACCATATTTTTAATATGAATTTCATGCATACTCATTTTCAAATAACTTATTAAGTGTAAGTGTTAACAAAATTGAATTCTTTAGTTAAAAATAAGGATAATTCATATTCCAATTTAATTATTTTTGAAATTATGAATAATATCAAAATTAAATCTGCTTTAATTTCAGTTTTCTCAAAGGAAGGGCTTGCCCCAATTGTTAATGAGTTAGTCAAAAATAAAGTGCAATTATACTCAACTGGTGGGACGTATAAGTATATTACTAAACTTGGTTTTGATGTTGTTGAAGTTGAGAGTGTTACAGACTATCCGTCTATTTTTGGAGGAAGAGTAAAAACACTTCATCCGAAAATATTTGGTGGCATCCTTTATAGAAGAGAAAACAAAGAGGATATTGAAGAAAAAGAAAAATATGAAATACCTTCAATTGATCTGGTTATTGTTGATTTATACCCATTCGAAGAAACTGTAAAAAAAGGTGGAACTCAAGATGAAATAATAGAAAAAATCGATATTGGAGGTGTCGCATTAATTAGAGCTGCAGCAAAAAATCATAAAAATGTGGTTTGTATTTCCTCTGTAAACGACTATGATTCTTTTTTAGAACTTTACAGAAATAATAACGGTGAGATCAATTTAGATGAAAGAAAAGAGTTTGCAAGAAATTCATTCCTTACTTCATCCAAATATGATTCAGCGATATTTAATTATTTTGATGGTATAGAAAATATAAGCCTACGATATGGTGAAAATCCTCATCAAAGTGGAATTTTTTCAGGAAAATTAAGCGATGTATTTACTAAAATAAGTGGTAAAGACTTAAGCTATAATAATTTACTTGATATTGATTCAGCGATGGATTTAATGTCAGAATTCAAAGAAGAGAAACCAACTTTTGCAATATTAAAACATAATAATGCATGCGGCATTGCTGTTAGAGATAATATAAAAGAAGCATATGACGCAGCACTTGAAGCTGATCCCGTTTCAGCATTTGGAGGAATACTTATATCAAACCATAAAATTGACAAAGAAACAGCTTCAACAATAAATAATCTTTTTTGCGAGGTAGTTATTTCACCTGGGTTTGAAGAGATAGCTTTAGAAATATTAATGCAAAAGAAAAACAGAATTATTTTAGAATTAAACTCATTCCCTACTAAGAATAATATCACCAGATCTTGTTTAAATGGTAAATTAATACAAAGTTCAGACGATATAACTGATAATAAAGAAATGTTGAGTTACCCAACAAAACTTAGCCCTAATAAAGACCAGATTGACGACTTGCTATTTGCTTCTAAAATTTGTAAAAACACAAAATCCAATACAATTGTATTAGTAAAAAATAAACAACTTTTAGCTTCAGGAACTGGACAAACAAGCCGGATTGATGCTTTAAAGCAAGCAATTGAAAAGGCTGAGAAATTTGGATTTGATTTAAACGGTGCCGCTATGGCAAGTGATGCATTTTTTCCTTTTCCTGATTGTGTAGAAATCGCTCATAAAAAAGGTATAAATTCAATAATTCAACCAGGGGGCTCAATAAAGGATAATTTAAGTATTGACTACTGTGATAATAATAATGTTTGTATGATTTTTACCGGAACCAGACATTTTAAACATTGATATCATTGTTATTGTTTTTTTATTTAATTTTTATTCATAGATTTACAGTATAAGCCTAAGCGATTTTAACATAAATTTTTTTGATTTTAGTCTATGGGATTTTTTGATTTTTTAACAGAGGAAATTGCTATTGATTTGGGTACTGCTAATACACTAATTATTCATAATGATAAAGTTGTAGTTGACAGCCCATCAATTGTTGCAAAAGATAGAATTACCGGAAAAATAATTGCTGTTGGAAATGAAGCAAATCTAATGCAGGGTAAAACTCATGAAAATATAAAAACAATAAGACCATTAAAAGATGGTGTTATTGCTGATTTTGACGCGTCTGAACAAATGATAAATTTATTTATTAAAAGCATACCGACACTTAAAAATAAAATCTTTTCACCCTCGCTAATAATGGTTATTTGTATTCCTTCTGGAATCACCGAAGTTGAAATGAGAGCTGTAAAGGAATCTGCAGAGAGAGTAAATGGCAAGGAAGTTTACCTTGTTCATGAACCTATGGCAGCAGCAATTGGTATAGGAGTGGACATTATGCAGCCAAAAGGTAATATGATAATTGATATTGGTGGAGGGACTACCGAAATTGCCGTAATTGCTCTTGGTGGTATTGTTTGTGATCAATCGTTAAAAGTTGCCGGAGACGTATTTACCAATGATATTATTTATCACATGAGAACTCAGCATAACCTATATGTAGGAGACAGGACCGCCGAAAAAATTAAAATACAAATTGGCGCTGCAACAGAAGATTTAGATGATCCACCTGAACCAATGAGTGTTCAAGGACGTGACTTATTAACGGGAAAACCAAAGCAAATTGAAGTAACATACAGGGAAATAGTTAAAGCACTTGAAAAGTCAATTTTGAGACTTGAAGACTCTGTTATGGAAACACTTTCAAAGACACCTCCCGAGCTTGCTGCAGATATTTATAACACAGGAATGTATTTAGCCGGCGGAGGCTCAATGTTGAAAGGACTTGATAAGAGACTTTCACAAAAAACAGATTTACCAGTTTACATTGCTGAAGACCCTCTGAGAGCAGTTGTCAGAGGAACTGGTATTGTACTTAAAAATATTCAAAAATATAAGAGTGTACTTATAAAATAGTTAGATAAATATGCAGCGAATTATTTATTTCTTAATCAGAAATAAGAATTTTATTTTATTTCTTTCGTTGCTTGCTGTTTGCCTTTCAATCAATCTAAACTATAATGAATATAATAAAAGTAAATTGTTTAACTCTAGCAATTCCTTTTTTTCAACCATGTATAATATTAAATTAACTATTTCAAAATATTTTAATTTAGAATACCAAAATCGATTATTAACTGAAGAAAACAGAGGACTAAGATTTCAAATTTATAATTCTATAGACTCACTTGAATATAAATCACAGGCAGAGAAGATTTTAAGATCAGGAATAGCTAAACCTAATAATGAAAAATTTGAATACAAATCAGGTTTAGAGAAAATTAACTATGAAGTAACTACCGCTTCAGTTATAAAAAACAGTTATTCATATTCCAATAATTTTATCACTATTGACGCTGGCAAAAAAGATAGTATAGAAGTTGATAACGGGGTTATTTCATCAAAAGGAGTTGTTGGCATTATAGATAAAATATCTCTTAACTATTCAAGGTTTATTTCTATTCTAAATACCAATTTTTTATTAAATGCAAAGTTAAAAAAATCTGGTTATTTTGGAGTTCTTTCATGGGATGGCAATGATATTTATAAAGTTCAATTAAAAGATATTCCAAAGCAGGCAAATGTTGTAATTGGAGATACAATTGTTACAGGTGGGAATTCATTAATTTTCCCAAAGGGGATTCTAATTGGATATGTTGATTCATATAAATTAGATAATTCTGAAAACTATTTTGAATTGGAAATACAATTAGCCACAGACATGACTAATATTGAAAAAATTTATGTGCTAAAAAACAATAACTTAATTGAAATAAATTCATTAGATGAATAAATTGGTGTCTAATATAATTACAGCATTAATATTGATTTTTGCTCAGTGTTTATTTTTTAATAATATTAATTTTCAAGGCTCAATTAATCCTTTTGTTTATATTTTTTTTATTGCATATTTTCCTCTAAAAAATAACAGAACATTTTTCATTTTTTGTGCTTTTATTTATGGTTTAATTATTGATATTTTTTCTGACACTCACGCTGTTCACGCGGCAGCTACTCTTGTAATTTCATTTATTAGACCAAATCTCCTAAAACTTTTTTTTGGAATAGCATATGCACATCAAGTTGTTAAATTTAATTCAATTGGATTAAAGGAAAACTTATCATATCTACTTTCTATAGTCTTTATTCATCATCTAATTTTATTTGGTTTAGAAATATTCGATATTTCTAAAATATCTTTAATTTTAAAAAATACTTTTGGTTGTACAATTTTTACTTTTATAGTAATATATATTCTTTTTGAATTGATAATAAATAGAAAGAAATGAGAAAAATTCTTTTGCTTCTAATTATTATTTCCACCTCTTTTGTTTTTATACTGAGACTTTATTATTTACAAGTATACGCTTCAGAGCCTTATACCATTTATGAAGATAATGCCATTCGTAAGGTTTTTACATATCCAAAAAGAGGATATATTTATGACAGAAATAATAATCTTTTAGTATCAAATCAACCTTCTTATGATGTGATGATTATTCCGGGTTTAGTCAAAGAACTGGACACAACAGAATTTTGCAAATTATTAAAAATATCAAAGGATTATTTTGATAAAAAAATTGAAAAAACGAGAAGATACTCAACAAGAATTCCATCAGTTTTTCTAGCATATCTTTCAAAAGAAGATTATGGTTTTCTTGCTGAAAAGATCAGAAAATATGATGGTTTTTATATACAAAAAAGAAATTTACGTCAATACAATACAACAATAGGAGCTAATGTGCTTGGATATGTGGCTGAGGTCAATAGATCAAATTTAGAAAAAGATAAATATTATTCTCAAGGGGATATTATTGGTAAGCAAGGAGTTGAATTATCCTATGAGAAATATTTGAGAGGTAAGAAAGGTATAAAGTTTATTCAAAAAGACAGATTTAACAGAGATATTGGGAATTTCAATGATGGTGCAAATGATATTAAATCAATAGCTGGAAATGATTTGACAATTACTATTGATTCAAAACTTCAAGAGTATGGTGAGCTTTTAATGTCTAATAAGAAAGGGGCAATTGTTGCTATTGAACCCAGCTCTGGTGAATTATTAACACTTGTATCTGCACCCTCATATAATCCAAATCTGCTGGTTGGCAGGGAAAGGTCAAAAAACTACTTTGAATTATTTCAAGACAGTATTTATAAACCTCTTTTAGATAAGGGTCTTCTATCTACATTTCCAGCAGGATCTCCGTTTAAAGTTATTGTTGGACTAATTGCTTTAGAGGAGAAAGTTGTCAGTGAAAAGAATACAATATTTTGTGGAGGAGAATACATTTATGGTAGAAATAAAAAATCTATGAAATGTCACTGTGGTGGTGGTTACAGGAATATATATAATGCAATTTCAGAATCATGTAATTCATACTTTGCTGATATTTATAGAAAAACAATAAGTAAAAACAATGAAATTTCGGACAACTTCAATGCATGGAGTGAAAGTGTAAAAAGTTTTGGTTTAGGAGACTATCTGAATAATGACCTTCCAATAGGAAAAAAAGGCATGATTCCAACATCGGAATTTTACGACAGATGGTACCCTGATTTTAGATGGGGTCCAACAACAAATCTTTCAAATTCAATAGGTCAGGGTGAAATACTTGTAACCCCTATTCAGCTAGCTAATATGATAGCTGCTGTGGCAAATAAAGGGTTTTATTACACGCCTCACATAATTAAAAAAATCGAAGGAGATTCTATTCCAATAAGATTTAGGGAGAAAAAAACAATTGACATTGAAAAAAAATATTTTGACATAATTGAAGTAGGTCTTTCAAAAGTTTATGAAAGTGGTACGGGTAAACTTTTAAATATCCCTGGTATTGAAATATGCGGGAAATCCGGAACTGCTGAAAATTTTACTAAAATAAATAGTAAAAAAACCCAACTTACAGATCATTCTATTTTTGTAGCATATGCACCAAAAAATAATCCACAAATTGCAATAGCTGTTTTAGTTGAAAATGGATATTACGGATCAAAATGGGCAGGAAGAATATCAAGCTTAATGATTGAAAAATATTTAAATGGAAGTATTAGTAATAAAAGAATTGAAAAGCTTGTCATAAATAAAAGTTTAGACGATGAGTACCAGAAACCCTTCTCTAATAAACCATTTAAAATTAATAAGCTTTGATTGGTAAGAGAAAAAACATACTTAAACTAGACTGGATTATAATTCTACTTTATTTCCTTTTGCTGGGTTTTGGTGTAGGTAATATTTTATCATCAAGTATTTCAGGTGAGGAAATAAATTTTATGAATTTTTCTAATCTTTATAGTAAACAGCTTTTATATGCCTTTATCTCAATTTTTTTAGGATTTATTGCAATATCAATTGAGGTTAAATTTTATGAAAGATTTTCTAGTATTTTTTATTTAATCTCATTAATTGTTTTGCTATGCCTTTTCTTTTTTGGAAAAAGAGTTAATGGAGCTTTGTCGTGGTTTCCTATTGGAGAGTTTAATCTTCAGCCAAGTGAATTTGTAAAAATTACAGTAGCGCTTGCTGTTTCTAAATATATCAGTGACTTTGAGACAGATTTAAAAAATACAAATGATCAGCTGAAACTTTTCCTTATCATTTTAATTCCAATTATTATAATAGTTTTTCAAAATGACACAGGTAGTTCAATAGTTTTTTTCTCTTTATTTTTTGTTTTATATCGTGAGGGAATTTCACAAAACTATATAAAATCTCTTTTTAGTATAATCATCCTATCAATACTATCACTAAAAATTTCAGCTCCAATTACAGCAACAATTGCAATATCTTTTATTTTAATCTATTATCAGTTTAAAAAAAAGGCTAGAAATAAAATTATTAAAATTATTTCTTTATCATCCTTATTTTTAATAACCTGTTTTGGAACTATTTATAGTTATAATAATATCCTTAAAAATCATCAAAAAAATTATATAAAAGTATGGCTTAAATTAGAAAAAGATCCAAATAAAATTAAGCAAATGGAAAGAACCATTTTATATAATTTAAATGAATCTAAGAAAGCTATTAGTTCTGGAGGTGTTTTCGGAAAGGGTTATTTAAAAGGTACTCGTACAATGGGGAAGTTTGTTCCAGCACAACATAGTGATTATATTTTTAGTACGGTTGGTGAAGAATGGGGGTTTTTAGGGAGCGTATTTATAATTCTTATATACACAATGATGATAATAAGAATAATATATTTATCAGAAAATCAGAAAAATAAATTTAGCAGGGTGTATGGTTATTGTACAGCTTCAATTTTATTTATTCATTTTATGATTAATATTGGAATGGTCATTGGATTAACCCCGACAATTGGTATCCCATTACCCTTCTTGAGTTATGGAGGTTCAAGTTTGATAGCATTTACGTTATTACTATCAATATTTTTAAGATTTGATGGCAACAAAAAAAATGAATGGTAAACTATTTTTTAATCTCTAATTTTTCAGCAAAGTAATCACAAAAATCTAACATAGTTTGTGACATTTTTTCATCCTGTGTAGCTCTTTTAAATGTTGAAGACATACCTGAAAGTATCTGATAAAAAAATATTTTCATTTCATCTAATGGCATATCTTTTGTCCAAAGATCAATTCTCAAACTTTCCTTTCTATTTGAATCCCAGACAGAGAGAAATGTAGCTTTAGTTTCACTATTTTTTATGCCAGCATCACTTGCTGACCATTGTATTTTCTCTGGAATTTTATTTTCATCTAATTCCACTAAAATTTCTATTTTAGATTTTTTATTTTTCATTATTTGTTAGGCTTATATTTTGATTTGTTGTAAATATTAGAGGGACTTGTTTTTAGTAATTCCGTTAATGATACATAATTATTATTCATGTAAGATTTAACAATCTGCCAACCTATATATTTACCTATTTTTTCAGATGACTCATTATCAATTTCTAAGTAAAATCTAGAGAACGGTGCATCATTTATGAATCGATTTATTAAATTATTGTCTGGACTAAATAAAATATTTTTTTCAACAAAATATGTCCAAACAAAATATTCATTTTCTGTTGCCCATTTCATTTTGTCCTTGGAATATCCAATTTTAAGTCTATCTTCTGTGTCAAGAGTAAAATCTTTATAATATAAGATTTTCCCATAATAAATTATTTTGTCCAAGAAAGTATAAAATTCAATTTTAGGGACTTGATTAATTGCAAATTGTTCAGCAATATCAGACATAATTTTTAATTGTGTAAAATCTTCTTTTATATATAAAGGGATTCCTTCATAAAAGGGATGGTTAGAGCCTAAATAATTATCTAAACCTATGAGTAATATTGAATCAGCAAGAATAATTTTATTTCTGTAATCAATATCTGTGTTAACTGTTATGACTTTGGGTTTAATAAAATCTTTATTTATCTCTAAATTTTTATTGAAAAAATCAAAAAGTTCTATTTCTAAAAATTTAACAGATTGATACTCTTTCTGAATTTCATTAAAAATTTCTTTTTGTATGGGGTCATTGAGTCTTTCTATCCAAACACTATCTGGAAATGATTTAGGAAAGAAATAAGGATATTTTTTCTTGATTTCATTTAACTCAATTGGCGTAGAATTATAAAATTTTTTTTCAAACCTGTCAATAACATATTTATCGGGTTTATGAACTTTTTCATTACAGGAAACTACAAATAAAAAAAATAAAATCATTACTGTATTTTTTGTATAGTTTGGCAAAGAAATTGACATAAGTTTGTTATATTTTTGTTTTACAAATATAATATACTTTTTGAGCTAATATTTATTAAATGAAAACATCTAAAACAATAGATTTTATTGTTAATTGGATTAAAAATTATAAGGAAGCTAACAGAATTAATGGTTTTGTTGTAGGAGTATCTGGTGGTATTGATTCGGCTTTAACATCAACTTTATGTGCAATGACTGGTATTAATACATTATGCCTAAATATGCCCATAAGACAAAAAGAAGACCAGTACATTAGGGCAAATAAACACATTAATTGGTTGAAAAATAAATTTAAAAATATCAATTCAATAGATATTGATTTAACAAATGTTTTTAATGAGTTCAAATCTTCAGTTGAAAATAATTCTACGATAAATAACTTGGCGCTTGCCAACTCAAGATCTAGAATTAGAATGACAACTTTATATTATTATGCAGGAATTAATAACTCCATAGTTGTCGGAACAGGTAATAAAGTTGAGGATTTTGGAATCGGGTTTTATACAAAATATGGAGATGGTGGAGTTGATATAAGCCCTATTGCTGATTTAATGAAGTCCGAAGTATTTAAAATTTCAAAAGCACTACAAATTAATGACGAAATTATTGAAGCAAAACCGACAGACGGATTATGGGATGATAACAGATCAGATGAAGATCAGATTGGAGCGACATATAATGACTTAGAAAAAATAATGAATATTTTAGAAAAAGGAATAGACCCTAATGAAATAGATGATGGGTTGAAGATTAAATATGAAATATATATTAAACATCATATGGCTAACAAACATAAAATGATTGGTATTCCAATTTGTAAAATTCCAAAGGAATTAAAATCATAAAACTCTGTTTAACTTTTCAGATAAAAGTTTTTTTAGCTTTGAATAGTTTATAACCTGCTCAAGATGATTTTCATCTAATTGATTATACTTGACTTCATCTGTGAATCCGTTAACTTTTTTATCTATTAAAAAACACCTTAAATTTAAGACCGTCTCAATTGTTAGCTGTGCAAGAGTGTCTTTTTTTCTTTTGGGATATATATTGTTTTTTTCCCAATCGTGTAAAAAATACTTTTCATTATCCATTACAATATTGGTCACTTCTAACTGTTGCTTATGACTTAATTCATCGATGAATTTATCAATATTTATTTCTTTATTTTCATTAAAACATTCGATTATCCTAAAATAAATATTTTTAAAATTTTCATTTGAAAACTCCATCTCATCGATATGTAAATCCATATAGATTTTTTCAAAAACTTTAAGCGATCTAGTGGTATTTTTTCTTGTTGAACTACCGTCCTTATTTTGTGAAAAAACTTCTTCTTCAAAATCAATTAAATCATTTCCATATAAAATTAATATTTCAATAATTTTTCTTTCAAGTTCGTATAATTCATTAACCTGACTTTTCTTTAAATCACTTTTAACAATTGAGATTGGCTCAAATTCTTTTACAGGCTTCCTCTTTAAATTATTAAAATCTTTCTTTACAATTTGAGCCAAGGTACTATATAATACTTGCTCACTAATGTTCATTATAGTTGAACACTCCTTTATGTATAATTCACGTTTAATGTGATCAGAGATTTTAGATATGCTTTCAACCATATCTCTAATCACTGCAGCCTTTTTTACAGGATCATTTTCTGAACCGTCTAGCAATAATGATGCTTTATAAACAATAAAATCTTTAGAATTTTTACTTAAGTATGACTGAACTTCTTCTAAATTTTTATCAGAAACAAATGAATCAGGATCGTCATCCTTAGGTAGATTACATATCTGTACGTTCATTCCCTGCTCTAATATCAGATCGATTCCTCTAAGGGCTGCCCTAGAGCCCGCAGTATCACCGTCAAATACAACTGTAATATTTTTAGTTAGCCTATTTATCAATCTGATTTGATTTTTAGTCAGTGCGGTACCAGATGAAGCAACCACATTAGAAATTCCACATTGATGCATTTTTATTACATCTGTATAGCCTTCAACTAAAAAACAATTATCATTCTTAACTATTGATTGCTTACTTTCAAATACCCCATATAAAACTTTACTTTTTTGGTAAATTAAACTTTCGGGGGAATTAATATACTTAGCTATATTTTTTGAAGAACCCAAAATTCTACCACCAAATCCCAAAATTCTTCCAGACATACTTCTAATAGGAAAAATAACTCTTCCTCTAAATCTGTCAATATTTTCATTTTCTTTGACAATTGTTAAACCAGTTTTTTCTAAAAAGTTTAATTTATATCCAGCATCAATAGCAGCTTTGGAAAAATTATCCTTAGCATTTACTGAATACCCAATGTCAAACTTTTGAATAATTTCATTATTAAAATTTCTTTCCTTTAAATAACTTAATGCAATTGTTTGACCCTCTTCTTTAAAGAGGGTTTTTTTAAAATAATTCTTTGCAAAATCGGATACTAAAAATAAACTCTCCTTTTCGTTATCTTCAGAGATTTGTTCTGGTGTTCTTTCGGTTTCCTCAACTTCAATATTGTATTTATTAGCAATATATTTTACGGCCTCTGGATAAGTGTACTGTTCATGCTCCATTAAAAATGTTATTACAGTACCACCTTTTCCACTGGAGAAATCTTTCCAAATCTGCTTAGCGGGAGAAACCATAAAGCTTGGAGTTCTTTCCTCAGTAAAAGGGCTTAGTCCCTTATAATTTGATCCAGATTTTTTAAGCTGAACAAAATCTCCGATAACTTCCTCAACTCGAGTAGTTTCAAAAACTTTTTCTATGGTTCTTTTTGAAATCACTTTAAAAATTTATTTGAACGATTAATTTAAGGAATTATTCCCGATAAATAATAAATAAAATTATCGGTTTACGACTTATTTGCAAGTTGTCCACAGGCCGCATCAATATCATAACCCCTAGATTTTCTGATAGTTGCCTTAATCTTATTTGAATCTAAAGTTTTAACATATTTAGCAATTACATCATCTGATGCTTGAACAAAACCTGGATCATCTATACTATTATATTGAATAAGATTAACCTTACTTGGAATTCTTTTACAAAGTTTAACCAATGCTAAAATATCCTCATCAGCATCATTAATGTCCTTCCAGACAATATATTCGTAAGTGATAATTTTTTTTGTTTTATTATACCAATATTTCAACGCCTCTTCCAATTCGCTTAGATTCATTTTATCATTAAACGGCATAATCATAGTTCTTTTTTCATCTATTGCGGAATGTAAGGAAACTGCAAGTTTAAATTTTACTCCATGATCTGCAATTTTTTTTATCATTTTTGGAACTCCTGAAGTAGAAACAACTATTCTTTTTGGAGACATGCCCAAACCTGATTTTGAAGTGATTTTTTCAATTGAACTCAAAACATTATTATAATTCATCAATGGCTCACCCATACCCATAAAAACAATATTTGTAAGGGGTCTCTGAAAATGCTCGATACTTTGCTGATGGATTAAAACTACCTGATCATAAATTTCATCAGGATTTAGATTTCTCATTCTTTTAAGTGTTGCAGTTGCACAAAATTTACAGTTTAGACTACAACCAACCTGTGAAGAAACACATGCAGTAATTCTGTTTTTAGTTGGAATTAAAACACACTCGACAATATGTCCATCAAAGAGCTTAATCGCATTTTTTATAGTTCCATCTGTACTTTTTTGCATTCGATGAACCTTTATAAAATTTATTACAAAATTATCCTTGAGAAATTTTATTAAACTTTCAGGAAGATTGGACATTTCATCAAAGCTATGAGCTGATTTTTTCCAAATCCAGTGAAAAATTTGATTTGCTCTAAATGATTTAAAAGAGTTGGTAGTTAAAATTTCTTTTAACTCATCATCTTTAAGCGATCTAATGTCTTTTTTTAAAGACAAAATTTTAAATAATTAACATTGAATCGCCATAACTAAAGAAATTATATTTTTCCTTAATTGCTTCTTCATAAGCTTTCTTAATAAAATCATTACCCAAAAAGGCAGATGACATCATCAATAGTGTTGATTTAGGCATATGAAAATTGGTTATCATTGAATTAGCAATTGAAAATTTATAAGGTGGAAAAATAAATTTATTTGTCCAACCATCATATTCATTTATGGTTCCCATTGATGAAACGGAGCTTTCAATTGCTCTCATCACAGTTGTACCAACAGCACATATTCGTTTTTTATTTGCTAATCCTTGATTAATAACATTTGTAGAATCACTCTCAATAATCACTCTTTCACTATCCATCTTATGTTTTGATAAATCTTCTACCTCAACTGGGTAAAATGAACCAAGACCAACATGCAAAGTAACCTCGGAAAAATTTATACCTTTTATTTCAAGTCTTTTCATAAGATGTTTTGAAAAGTGTAATCCAGCTGTTGGGGCTGCAACAGCTCCTTCGTTTTTTGCATAAATAGTCTGATATCTATCCTTATCCTCAGGCTCAACTTCTCTATTTATATATTTTGGTAACGGCGTTTGTCCAAGGTCTAACAACAATTTTCTAAAATCTGTATAAGATACATCACAGAGAAATCTTAGTGTTCTTCCTCTGGATGTAGTATTATCAATTACTTCGGCAACCAAAGATTCGTCATTACCAAAGTAAAGTTTATTTCCAATTCTAATTTTTCTGGCTGGATCAACCAATACATCCCATAGTCTCTGTTCCTCATTTAATTCACGAAGCAGAAAAACCTCAATTCTAGCTCCTGTCTTTTCTTTATTTCCATATAAACGAGCAGGAAAAACTTTAGTATTATTCAAAACTATAACATCATTTTCCTCAAAATATTCAATCATATCCTTAAACTGTCTATGCTGAATTGAATAGTCTTTTCTGTCAATTACCATCATTCTGGCCTCATCCCGGTTTTTATTAGGATATTCAGCTATAAGATCTTTTGGTAAATCAAAATTAAAATCAGAAAGTTTCATTCTCATATTAAAGGGTTTTATGATTTGCAAATATACAATGTGTAAGTAGGGGATGTCAAGTAATTTGACAAAATTATTCAGAATATATAGCTATTCTTTTTAAATCTAACCAAAAGGATTTATAGGACTTACTGACAACTTCAGAATCTTTGATTATAATTTTCACTTTAACAGCTAAACAAGCAAATGACATTGCCATTCTGTGATCGTCATAAGTTTCTATTACTACATTAGATTTTAATAAATCAACATTATCAAAAGAAATGGAATCATCAGTAATTTTAACTTTTAAATTAAACTTACTTAACTCCTTCTTTAATGCAAGTAGCCTATCAGTCTCTTTAATTTTTAATGTATGAAGACCGGTTAAATTACATTTAATACCAAGACCTAAACAGGTAACACAAATTGTTTGAGCTAAATCAGGATTCGAAGTTAAATCAAATGAAAATTTATCGGTATTTGATTTAATTTTTTTTAGAATCACTAAATCATCTAAATATATCGTTTTAACCCCAAATGATTTGTAAATATCTGCGACTTTAGAATCCCCTTGTAAACTTTTGAAGGAAAATTTTAAAAGCTTCAAGCTAAAACCAATTTCTGCTAGTGCTACTACTGAATAGAAATAAGAGGCTGAAGACCAGTCAGACTCAATATGATGTTTTTTAGATTCAGCTTTCTGAAGTTCATAAACAGATATTTGATTGTTTGTTGTGGTAATTTTAACTCCGATTTTTTTTAGTAAAGAAATGGTCATATCAATATATGGCTTGGATGTTTCTCTTCCTGTTAATTGTATTTTCAATCCACCAGAAATCTTAGGGGCAATTAATAATAAAGATGATATATATTGACTACTCGTTGAGGAATCTATAATTAAATTCTTACTAATTAATTTAGATGGTTTAATCAGAAGAGGTGGATAACCTTCCTTATCTATATAATGAATTGAGGCTCCAATTTCACGAAGAGAATCCACAAGTATTTTAATTGGTCGATTATGCATTCTTTGGGAACCTCTTAATTCTATCTCTTTTTTAGTAGTTAATGAAAAGTATGAGGTTAAAAATCTCATTGCTGTTCCTGCATGACCGATATCAATAGTACTTGATTTAGAGCTTAGAGCATTCAATAAATAATTTGTGTCATCTGAATTTGATATATTTTTCAAAGACAAATTTTTGAAAAGTGAGCTTAAAATTAATAACCTATTAGATTCACTTTTCGATCCTGGAATATCAATATGAGCTTCTTTGAGTCTAGCACTGTTCAGTGAAAGATTCATTAGTCAAGTTTTTGATTAGAATGATGTCTATCATGATCACGTTTTGCTTTCATATTTAGTCTGTTGTCGAAAGAAGTTTGAAGGTCAACTCCTGTTTGGTTTGCAAGACATAATAAAACAAATAAAACATCCGAGAGTTCACCAGCTAAATCAACTTCTCTGTCAGATTCTTTAAAACTTTGTTCTCCATATTTACGGGAAATTATACGAGCTACTTCACCAACTTCTTCCGTAAGTTGTGCCATATTTGTCAATTCATTAAAATATCTTACCCCGTGTTTTTTTATCCAATTATCAACTTTTAACTGTAAATTTTTTATTTCCATTTTTATGAATTTTTGTTAACTGTTTTTCAAAGCCTTATCAATCATTGAAATACAATAATTTAGATGACTCTTAATGGCATTATCAGAATATTTTTTTAAAGCTCTTTTTAAATCTTTTTTTAGATCCAACAAAGAGCCCATTGTTATTGATCTAATGTCAGAAACATTTACATTTACATTTGTTATATAATCCTCCCATCCAGATCTGAATTCTTGATCATTTTTCATAATATATGTTAATCTTGAAATATAGCTTCTTTGTAAATTTCTTCTGTAAACATCAATATTTTTAACCCCTTTCAATTCAGACCAAATTCCTCTTTTTAGATCATTCATCATATCATTTAAAGAATATGATTTTAATCCGTTTAGTGCTTCATTTTCAATCATTCTAGCCATTCTTCCAAAGTCTAGAATTCTATTTAGATAACTTGATTGTAATGATCTAATTCTCTCGGTAGTTCCTACATATTCAATTTTATTTAAAATTTCTTTATTGATCATCCATCTTGGAGTTTCAAATAAATTCTCGTTTAGAAATATTAGACATGCTTTTTGATGACTTTTATCTACATGTGTATATACTGCTCCATCTTGATCAGAGGTTTTATAATACTGATATACCCCACCAATATTAGTAGTTACATGTCCCATATATCTTCGGAATTGATTTAAAACTTGCGAATACATATATTCCAACTCATCATAGTTCTCACCATCTTTGGTTGTCCATTCCATTAAGTTCGGAATAATTATCTTGAGATTTTTTATCCCATAAGCACTTGCTTTAATTGCATTATCACCTAGATCCTCAGTTTGTGAACTTGGATCAATACCACCACTTGGTCCAAATCTGTACATTAAATCATCTTCCTTTTCAATAATCCATTTTTTTAAAATATCTTTTTCTTCATCTTCTGTAACATCAAGAATAGGTTTATATCCCCACATTACCGAAAATTTATCATAAATACCAACATTTGGAGAATCCCAGTGAGATGGCATTAGAACTACTCCTTTATCTTCTGGCTGAGCGACATAATTAAATCGTGCATAGTCCATAACAGATGGTGCAGTTCCATATTTTTTTGTGAAAGATGCTGATCTTAGTGAATCAACAGGAAAAGCACTACTGCTACCCATATTATGTGGAAGACCTATTGTATGTCCTACCTCATGTGCAGAAACAAATCGAATCAACTCTCCCATCAATTCATCTTTAAACTCAATACTTCTTGCATCTGGATCTACAGCTGATGTCTGAATAAAATACCAATTTCTAAGTAATTTCATTACATTATGATACCAATTAATATCTGATTCAATTATTTCTCCAGATCTTGGATCACTAACATGGGGGCCGTTTGCATTTAAAGTAGGCGAGGCTAAATATCTTACAACAGAATATCTAATATCTTCCGCGCTCCAATCAGGGTCCTCCTGCTTAGATGGAGGGTCTTTTGCTATAATTGCATTTTTGAAACCAGCAGCCTCAAAGGCAGCTTGCCAATCTTCAATCCCTTGTTTTAAATATTTTCTCCACTTTTTTGGAGTTGCTCTATCCACATAATATATGATAGGTTTTTTTGGTTCAACCAATTCTCCTCTTTTATATTTTTCAATATCTTCATCTTTAATTTCTAATCTCCATCTGTCTAGGTATCTAACAGTCTCCGCCTCTTGATTATCGATTCCATAATCTGTTTGACTTGTTGTAAACCATCCAACTCTTTCATCATAATACCTTCTCTTCATTGGCTCCTTAGGTAACAGAATCATTGAATTATTTAAAACCATAGAAATCTGACCATTTTTTGCCTCAGAGGATTTATATGTTTTAATATGTTTTGCCTCAATGTTCATAGGGAAACTTCTTATTGATTCGATAAATGAAAGTTTAGAATCTAAACCTGTAATTTTATTTCTCTTTCTACTAAACTGTGGATATCCAAATGATTTGATATCATTTTTGTATAAACTAGTAACATCTATGACTATTGAATTTTTATCTTTATTGGTAACTTCTATTTTAAAACTTGCAATTATTGGTTCAAAATTGGCATTAGAAACTGCCTCCTTTATAGGTAGTGAATCAGATGCATAATTCGAATATGAAATCTCCTTTAATAAAATATTATCATTGAATCTCTGCCAGCTTAAAACCTGTTCACTCATTTTATGACGATTAATAGGAATTTCTTTAGAAAGATTTACAACTCTTGTAACCATTAACATATCTCTACCAAAAAGAGTATCGTTAATTTCATAGTAATATTTGTCATCAACTTTGTGAACATCGAATAAACCACTGTCGGTTATCGCATCTTCGTTAATTAAGTCTGAATAAACTTTTTCTTTTTTATCTTTTTTGTCTGAACTATCATTCTTTGATTTTTTTTCATCATTTTGTGAAAATGTCAACAGACTCAACAAAAAAATGCAAATAAAAAAAGTTGTTCTTTTGGTTTTTGTATAAGTTTTCATAAGTATTTAGTTTTCTAAGATTATTGTTACAGGGCCATCATTAATCAAATTAATTTTCATGTCAGCACCAAATTTTCCTGTCTTAATTTTTGTTTTTATATATGTTTGTAATTCTTTTATAAAACTATTATAAATTTTAATAGCATTTTCTGGTTTGGCAGCTTTAATAAAGCTTGGGCGATTTCCTTTTTTTGTGTCTGCATACAAAGTAAATTGACTAACCAATAAAATTTCTCCATTTATATCATTTATATTTTTATCCATTTTCCCAAATTCGTCATTGAAAATTCTAAGCTTTGAAACTTTACTTACTATTTTTTTTAAAACACTTTCATTATCATTTGCAGAAATTCCAATAAATATTACCATTCCATATCCAATCGAAGAATATATTTTTTTATCAATTGTTAAGTTTGATTCTATTACCCTTTGAATAACTAATTTCAATTTATCTGTGTTTTAAATTATCATCGTTTATTATTTGAATATAGCTATCATACCTAGATTTTGAAATTTCTCCAGACTTTACTTTATCTTTTACACGGCATTTAGGCTCATTTAAATGTATGCAATTATTAAACTTACATTTTGATTTAACATTAAAAAATTCAGGGAAAAAATTACTAATCTCATCTATATTATAATTCACTAATCCAAACCCTTTAATTCCTGGTGTATCTATAAGTTTAATGTTATTGTCAAGGTCATGAAGTTCCGCGTAAGTAGTTGTATGCTTGCCTTGTGAATGTTGATCAGAAATATTACCTACTTTTAAATTTAAAGCTCCATCTATTGCATTAATTATTGATGTTTTACCCACACCGGAATGTCCTCCTAACATTATGGTTTTATTTGATATTTTCTTCTCCAATTCTTTAATACCTTTGCCTGAATTTGCGCATGTTTTAATTGTTTCATAACCAATACTATCATAAATATTAATCAGGTAATTTAATGAATCTTTATCTACTTCATTATATAAATCACACTTGTTAAAAACTAGCAGGGTTTTGATTGAATATGCTTCTGCACTAACTAAAAATCTATCAATAAAACTAGTAGTTGTAATCGGGTTTTTTAAAGTAATAACCAGTAAAAGAAGATCTATGTTTGATGCTAAAATATGTGTCTGCTTTGACAGATTGACAGACTTTCTTAAAATATAGTTTCTTCTGTCAAATATTTTTTTAATGATACCAACTTCTTGCTGATCGTGGTCTTCAATATCAAATTCAACAAAATCTCCAACCACTACTGGGTTTGTACTATTTATATTTTCCAGTCTAAGTTTCCCTTTAATCTTACAATCAAATCTATCTCCGGTTTCTGACTTAACCGTGTACCAGGATCCTGTTGATTTGTAGACTAATCCTTTCAAATATGTTTAATTTTTTAATATTTTTTCTTGGTGATTTATTGATTCCTGATGAATTGCCTTGAAAACTTTTAAAATAAATTCTTCACTTAAGTTTTTTTCATCACCCTCTAAAATCATTTTCCCTAAAATCTCATTCCATCTTTTAGACTGAAGTACAGCAACATTGTTTTTTTTCTTTAAAAGACCAATTTTTTCTGCAACTTTCATTCTATTGCCCAAGATATTGATTAATTGATTGTCATGAACATTAATCTGTGCTCTTAAATTATCTAAATTATCTAAGTATGCTTCATCATCATTTGTGACACGTCTGATTATAAGATTTTTAGTCAATTCTTTTAACTTTTCAGGGGTTATTTGCTGTTTAGCGTCACTCCAGGCATTATCTGGATCATTATGTGATTCAATCATCAATCCATCATAATTTAAGTCTAATGCGGTTTGACATAAATCAAAAATAAGATCTCTTCTTCCAGCTATGTGAGATGGGTCCAGAATCAATGGCAAATCAGGAAGTTTTCTTTGAAGATCAATAGCAATTTGCCACTCTGGATTATTTCTATATTTTGTTTTTTCATAAGTTGAAAACCCTCTATGTATTGCTCCAATATTTTTAATATTTGAAGAAAAAAATCTTTCAATTGCTCCCAACCATAAGGATAAATCAGGGTTTACAGGGTTTTTAATTAGAACAATTTTTTCAGTACCACGAAGTGCTTCCGCGATTTCTTGAACAATAAATGGGCTTACAGTTGTCCTAGCTCCAATCCACAAAATATCAATTTCATTTTTAACTGCTAAATCAACATGGTTAGCATTAGCAACCTCGGTAGTAGTAAGAATTCCTGTCTCTTTTTTTACTTTTTTCATCCACTGTAATGCTAAAGATCCAATACCTTCAAAAGTTCCAGGTCTTGTTCTTGGCTTCCAAATACCTGCTCTATAAACTATTGTATCAGTATCTTTGAGCTGGTGAGCAATATCTAAAACTTGATTCTCAGTTTCGGCACTACATGGCCCTGAAATTAAAAGTGGATGTGAAAGATTCATATCATCCAACCATTTTCTCAAATTCTTACTATTCTTCATGTTTTAATTTATTCCTTTTAAAATTGTTTTTATATAATTAGTTGACTTTAATTGAGATTCAACTTCTTCGAATCTACCTTTTTTAATCAAAGAATTTATATGTGCTAAATTTTTAATGTAATCATCCAATGATTTAATAATATTTTTTTTATTGTCCTCAAAAATATCTGTCCACATTTCAGGGGAGCTTTTTGCTAATCTAACTGTTGATTCAAAACCACTACCAGCCATATCAAAAATATTCTTTTCATTTTTTTCTTCATCTATCACGGTTTTTCCTAACATGAAAGAACTTATATGGGATAAATGCGAAACGTAAGCAATATGTTTATCATGAGAGTCTGAGTCCATATAGCTAATTTTCATTTTCATTAAGTTAAATATTTTTAGTCCAAGCTCAAGTTTTGATTTATCTGTTTTATCCTTATCACATATAATTATATTTTTTCCTTCGAATAAGCCTTCATGAGCAGCCGCGGGTCCTGAGAATTCAGTTCCAGCAATAGGGTGAGTAGCTAGAAAATTTTGACGATTAGGATGGTCTTTTATAATTTGGCAAATACTTTTTTTTGTAGAACCAAAATCTATAACTAAGCTGTGAATATTCACAGATTTTAAAACAATAGGTAGAATATTAAGTATAGATTTAACAGGGACTGAGATTACAATAATATCTGGATTATCTATTTTTAAAACTGTAGATATTTCATCGATTAACTTTAACTCAAGAGCTTTCTGAAGGTGAATTTCTGACTTGTCTATTCCTATGATTGTTGATTTTGGAAATAACTTTCTTAAATCAATGGCAAAGCTACCACCAATAAGACCAACACCAATCACATAAATTTTCTTTTTCATAATCTTGAAATTGCTTTCTTAATACTGGTTTCCGAATTGCAGAGTGAAATCCTTACATATCCTTCACCATTTGATCCAAAAATACTGCCAGGTGTAATAAATATACCTTTTTCATTTAAAAGACTATCTACATAATCTTTAGAGGTTTTAATACTTCTAATCTTAGCCCAAACAAACATTCCTGATGAAGATCTTGAAAAATCACAATTTAATTTATCAGCTAATTCCCATACTAATTTTCTTCTTTTCGAATATTCAAAGTTCAAGTTTTTAAACCAATCCTTTGATTGACTTAATGCTGAAATAGCACCCATTTGTAAAGGAAAAAACATACCTGAATCAACATTACTTTTTACCTTTAAAATATTTGAGATGTATTCAGGATTTGCTACAGCAAAGCCTAATCTCCATCCAGCCATATTAAAACTTTTACTTAAAGAATTTAACTCAATACAAATATCTCTAGCTCCGTTAACATTCATAATGCTTAATGGATTATCATTTAAAATGAAACTATACGGATTATCATTTACAATTAAAATATTATTGGACCTTGCAAAATTTATAATTGCAGAAAAATACTCAAGAGATGCTACTGCACCTGTTGGCATATGAGGATAATTAATCCACATTATCTTAACACTAGATAAATCAAGCTTAGTTAATTGCTCCAAGTCAGGTAACCAGTTATTTTTTTCATTTAAATCATAATATATAATTTCATTTCCGATCAACTTTGTTATTGATGAATATGTTGGGTATCCGGGATTTGGTATTAAGACTTTATCATCTTCAGAAAGAAAAGACATTGAAATATGAAAAATTCCCTCCTTACTTCCAATCAATGGTAAAATTTCAGATTGATAATTTAAATCACAATTATAATGTAACTTATAAAAATTTGATATTTCCTTTCTAAATTTTTCAACTCCAATATAACTTTGATATTTATGCGCTCCATCTACATTTAACGAATCTTTTAATTTTTTTATTACCGGAGATGGAGGAGATAAATCTGGACTACCAATTCCAAGATTTATAATATCTTCTCCAGAGTCAATTAAAGACTTTACGTCCCTGAGCTTGGAGGAAAAATAATACTCACTTAATCCTTCTATTCTTTTTGAAAATTCAATCATCTTTAGAGTTTTTGTATTCACCTAATACTTTAAAATCTTTAGCCATAATTTCAATTATAGATTTAGCCTTAAAATAATCTTCTAATTCGTCAAAAGTAACATCAACAAAAAATGAGTATCTCCATGGAGTTTGAATCTTAGGTATTGATTGAATCTTAGTTAAATTTAACTTACAATCACTTAAAACATTTAAAATAGCCGCTAAGCTTCCTCTTTTATGATCCAATTCAAATTTTACTGATGCCTTATTAAAATTAAAGTTTTTGGTTGGACCTTTTTTTTGAAGAATAACAAATCTTGTTTGATTCTTTTTTATAGTTTGAATATTATCATTTATAATATTCAGCCCATAAATTTTTGAGGCTAAATCACTTGCAATTGCACCTAAACCCTTTATTTTATTTTCAGAAATTTTCTTTGCTACCTGAGCCGTATCCTTATCCTCAATTAAAACAATATCAGCATTATCTTTAAAAAAATCTCTACATTGAAGAAGAGCCATGGGATGAGACTTAACTTCTTTTATATCTTCAATTGATTGGCCTTTTAAGGCAATCAAATTATGTGTTATTTGAAGATAATATTCACCTACAATATTTACTCCATATTCATCAATCAATGCATAATTAGAAATAATAGATCCAGCAGTAGAATTTTCTATTGCCATGATAGCATAATCTATTTTATCATTAAATAAATTTAAAATCAATTCTTCAAAGTAAAGATATTCAATCAAATTAATATCTTCTTCAAAATAGTTGTTTGCAACTATGTGATGAAATGAACCCTTTATTCCCTGTATACCTATTTTTTTTTTCATAAAAAAAAAGTCTCGAAATTTCGAGACCATAAATAATTCTGATTAGTTATATTACAACAGCCTCTACATCCTTTTTAAATAAAAGAAGTAATAGAAGTTAAAATTGTAGTTAAAAAATAGCATTTTTAAATATTGATTGGTCTAATGTAAATAATATTTATTAAAAAAAAGAAAAATTAACTAAAGAATATAATCTGTAGATACAAAGTTAGAATTATCAGAACTTAACAAATCCTTAATTATTTTATTATTTTCATTATTATCCTTTGAGGCAACAAACGTACGAATTGAAAATGATCTTAGTGCATCATGGACACTTAATGTACTGAATGCAGAATCTTTTCTTCCTGTAAATGGGTAAATATCAGGGCCTCGTTGACATGAACTATTTATATTGACCCTACAAACTAAATTCACAAGGGTGTCAATTAGAGGACCTAGTTTCTTTATTTCCTTTCCAAAAACACTCACCTGTTGTCCGTAATTTGATTCTGCCATGTCATCAAGTGGTTCATTAATATCTTTAAATGAAATTATCGGAATCACTGGTCCAAACTGCTCCTCTTTATAAACACTCATATCTTTAGTAACAGGGTATAAAATAGCGGGATATACATAATTTTCACACTGAATTCCACCTTTAGCATTAACTACCTTAGCACCCTTCTGTTTTGCATCAGTAATTAGTGATTGTATGTATTCGGGTTTATTTGGTTCTGGTAGCGGAGTTAACTTAACGTTTTCCTCCCATGGATTTCCGTATTTTAATTCATCAACAGCCTTAGAAAACCTGTTGAGAAATTCATCTCTAATTTCATCATGGACATAAATTATTTTAAGAGCGGTACATCTTTGTCCGTTATAAGAAAGGGATCCGTTTATACATTCCTGAATCGTTAAGTCTAAGTCAGCATCTGGCAATATAATCGCTGGATTTTTTGCCTCAAGACCCAAGACTAATCTTAGTCTATTTTTCTTTGGATGAGATTCTTGCAAGGAATTAGCTGAAGAACTATGTCCTATTAGTGCCAAGACATTTACTTTACCAGACTCCATAATAGGAGTTGCTAAAACCCTACCTCTTCCAAATAAAATATTTACTACACCGGGTGGAAAATGTTTTTTGAAAGCTTCCATTAATGGAGAAATTAATAGCACACCGTGTTTAGCTGGCTTGAATATCACTGTGTTACCCATAATTAAAGCTGGAATTAAAAGACAAAATGTCTCATTCAGCGGATAATTATATGGTCCTAAACAAAGAACTACACCAAGTGGTCCCCTACGAATGTGTGCATTGATACCACTATGTTTTTGAAATTTTGCAGAATCTCTATCAATTTTCTTGTAAGCTTCAATTGTATCGTAAATGTAATCTACGGTTCTATCAAATTCTTTTTGAGAATCAGTATAGTTTTTTCCAATCTCCCACATCAATAACTTTACAACTGTATCTCTTTTCTGCTTCATTTCTTCAACGAAGTTTTCCATTGCATTAATGCGATCAATAACCTTCATTGTTGGCCATAAACCCTTTCCTTTGTCGAATGCATTACAGGCAGAGTCTAGCGCCTTAATAGCTTCATCCTTACCCAAACTTGGTATTTCACCAAGCAAAGTAGGCTTATATTCAGGAGTTGATGAGATTGTAGAATAAACAGGTGAAAATTCACCATCCCATTTAACCAACTTTCCATTGACCAGAAAGTTATCTTGCTTTATCTTTTCAGTTATCTCAAACTCTTGTGGTATCTGCTTAAATTTAAATTCCATAATAATAAATTTACTATGCATCAATTTCCATTCCAAAAAAATAAATCACTAAGTTTGGAATACATTAATTACCTTTTTCGATGCTTTCAAGTATTAAACATCGCAACAATAAGCAGAAATATTATTTATTAAATTATTTAAGCTTATTAATTCCAGATTTTCTCTACAGAAATAGTTTAAAAAAGAAATTAAACTCTCTGTCTGATTTTGATTTTGAATATATTAAAAATAGGGTAAACTATTACAACAAACTAAACAAAGAAATTAAGCTAAATAAGGATGTTGAAAGTCTTAATAATTTTAAAATTAAAAACTTCCATAGAACTTATTTTTTTGATACCTACAAATACACTAGATTCTTTGAAAAAAGGTTAAAGTTAAAAATGCTATTTGGAGATATCACTCATAGCCCTGATGTTCCATCTATTGTAAAAAGTAGACCAATCAATGAGAATAATCAAAATTCAATTTTGCTGAAGCTAAACAAAATCAGGCATTTTACATATACAAAAGATTCTAATGAATTTGATAATAAAATTAATAAACTAATTGGAAGATCTGCGATAACTAAAAAGCATAAAAAAAGAATTGATTTTTTTAAAATATACTTTAATAATCAGTTATGCGACCTTGGAGCAATAAATAAGAATACACCACACCCAGAATGGCTAAAAAATAAAATATCAATAGAAGATCACTTAAAATATAAATTTGTTATGTGTGTAGAGGGAGTTGATGTTGCTACAAATCTAAAATGGGTAATGTCTTCAAATTCAATTGCTGTGATGCCCAGACCTAAAATTGAATCTTGGTTTATGGAAAATAAGCTAATTCCGGAAAAGCATTATATTGAAATAAAGGAAGATTATTCAGATTTAGAAAGTAAAGTTGAATACTACATTAAGAATCCTGAAAAATGTAAAAGGATTATCAAAAACGCCAATGATTATGTTATACAATTCAAAAATAAAAGCAGAGAAGATCTTATATCATTGTTAGTTTTAGAAAAATACTTTGATTTCACTGGACAGCAAGAAAAAACTAGTTTTTTGGATTATTAGATTTCCAGGTATCAGCTCTTTTTTTTATTTCAGGCATTCTAGAATTATCGTTATTTCCTCCACAAATTATACAACCAATATTTTTATTTATGATTTTATGTCTATAATGTCTTAGAGCAGCACTTGACATTGCACCTGCCGGTTCAGCAATAATATTTTCATATGATTTTAGTTCTAGAATAGAATTACATATTTCATTCTCATCTAAAATTATCAAATCATCTAAATGTTCTTTACAATAATCAAAGCTATAATTGCCAACTTTTTTAACCGCAACTCCATCAACAAAACCATCAATTCCACTTAAAGTAATTAACTTATTTTTATTAATAGATTTAGACATTGATGGAGCTCCTTTAGGCTCAATTCCTATTATTTTTGTCATAGGACTTAATTGCTTGAAAACATTTATTGCGCCTGAAATTAATCCACCACCTCCAATTGGAATAAATAGATAATCAAGATGATCTTTAAATTGATTAATTATTTCTAAAAATAATGTAGCCTGTCCTGCAATTACTTTTTTATCATCAAAAGGATGAATAAAAGTTTTATCATATTTATCACATTCTTGCAACGCTTTTTCATAAGCCTGGGTAAAGTTTTCTCCAAATAAAACAACCTCAACATTAGTTTTTCCAAATTTTTTAACTTGTTCAATTTTTTGATTTGGAGTAGTTGTAGGCATAAATACTTTTCCCTTATAACCCAGGGTGCTACAGCTAACAGCAAAACCTTGAGCATGATTTCCAGCACTAGCACAAACTATTCCATTTATTACTTGAGAGTGATTTAAGGATGAAATTTTATTAAAAGCACCTCTTATCTTAAATGATCTTACTTTTTGTAAATCTTCCCTTTTAAAAAATATATTAGAATTATAGTTTTGAGAGTAACTTTCAATTTTCTGGAAAGGAGATTCAATTACTACTGTCTCCAGTATTTGGCTAGCTTTTTTTATTTCATTTAATCCGATAAAATTACCCACTAAAATAAATTTTTCATCGCTGTCATAGACTTTCTAAGCTCTAGTCCAGTCTTTTCAATAGGATGATTGTTTATTTCAAAGTTAATTTTTTTAAGTAAGTCTTTATCAATTTCCATATTAATATTAGGCTCTATCCCTAAAGAAGATAAGCTTAATTTACTAACATAATTTTTTAATATTGGTTTTGCTTCATTTGCAAATAAGTAACATCCGTATTCAGCTGTATCAGAAATTATACTATTCATTTCATATAATTTCTTTCTTGCAACTAAATTTGCAATTAAGGGTAATTCATGTAAAGATTCATAATACGCTGATTCGTCAATGATACCAGCTTCAACCATTGTTTCAAAAGCTAATTCAACTCCCGACTTTATAAATGCTATCATGGCAATTCCTTTTTCAAAATATTCACGATTAGAAATAGCCTTTTCGGTTGAAGGTGTTTTTTCAAATGCTGTCTCACCAGTCTCCTCCCTCCAATTAAGAAGTTTTTTATCGTCGTTATTCCAATCTTCCATCATACCTTCTGAAAACTCTCCAGACATTATATCATCCATATGCTTTTTAAAAAGGGGCGTCATAATCTCTTTAAGTTCTGCTGCAATTCTGTTTGCTTCGATTTTAGAACTGTCAGAAATCGAATTCATCATTTTAGAAATACCTCCGTGCTTTAATGACTCAGTAATAATCTCCCAACCATTTTGAATTTGTTTTGCGGCATATGTCTTTTCTAAACCCTCGGAAACCATTTTTTCAAATAATAGTATTGATGCCGTCTGAAGTACACCACATAAAATAGTCTGCTCTCCCATTAAATCACTTTTTACTTCTGCAACGAAAGATGATTCTAGAACTCCAGCCCTATTTGAACCAAGTGAATACGCATATGCTTTTGCTAAATCTAATCCTTGACTATTGGGGTCATTTGCAGAATGTACTGCGATTAATGTCGGCACACCAAAACCTCTTTTAAACTCTTCTCTAACTTCTGTTCCTGGACATTTTGGAGCAACCATAATTACCGTTATATCTTCTCTGATTTTAATTCCTTCTTCCACTATATTAAAACCATGTGAATATGAAAGAATTGAATTTTTTTTCATTAGAGGCATAACAGTATTAACTACTTGAGTATGATTCTTATCAGGCGTCAAATTAATTACCATATCAGCATTTGGAATTAACTCATCAAAAGATCCAACTTTAAAATTATTACTACTAGCGTTTATGAATGACTTTCTTTTTGATGAAATTGCACTATCTCTTAAAGCATATGAAATATTTAAACCTGAATCTCGCATATTTAAACCCTGGTTCAGACCTTGTGCACCACAACCAACAATAACAATATTTTTTTCTTTTAAAATATTATTTTCATTTTGAAACTCATCAATATTCATAAATCTACACTTAGACAACTGTGATTTTTTCTCTGATTTGTTAAGTGAATTGAAATAATTACTCATATCGTGTTATTTTTTTTTAAAATCGGTTAGTATTTCTGAAATCATTAACGGAGCTTTTGTTACTGCAATTCTCGCAGATCTAACATATTGTAAAATCCCATATTTATTTAACTTTTCATAAAGGACATCTAGCTCGTGTGTTCTGCCTGATTTTTCAATTACAAAAAATTCAGGGTTAACTGTTACTATAATTGCATTACTTTCTTTAATTATATTTTGAATTTTTCTATCATCAAATAACAAAGATGATTTTATTTTAAACAAACATGACTCTTGATATATAGTTTCTTCATCAGTGTGATAGTATGCCTGAATAACTTCAATTTGTCTGTTAATTTGACCAACTATTTTTTTTATCAACGATTCTGCTGTAACTACAAGAATAGTCCATCTTTGAACATTTTTGATTTCTGTCATTGATGAGTTGAAGCTTTCAATATTAATGTGTCTTCTTTGGAATATAGCTGAAATCCTATTTAGCAAACCTACACTATCTTCAGTGTAGACAGAAACTGTATATTTTATTAAATTTTTTCCCATAACTAGTTAGCTTAATCTTATTTCTGAAACTGAAGAACCTGTGGGTATCATTGGAAATACATTATCTTCTTTTTCTACAACAACTTCCAAAAAATATGGTTCATCAGATTTTATCATTTCCTCTACAGCATTAGCTAAATCTTCTCTTTTAGTTACCCTTTTAGCTTTTAAATAGTAACCTTCAGCGATTTTTACAAAATCAGGATTTACCATTTCAGTTGAAGCATATCTTTTATCAAAGAATAATTGCTGCCATTGTCTCACCATTCCTAAAAAGTCATTATTTAAAACAACTATTTTAACAGCTGCTTTTGTTTGAAAAACAGTACCTAATTCCTGAATAGTCATTTGATAACCTCCATCACCAATAACCGCAACAACTTCTCTTTCAGGACAAGCCATTTTGGCTCCAATTGCTGCTGGTAATGCAAATCCCATAGTTCCTAGCCCACCGGATGTTATATTGCTTTTTGTTTTATTAAAATTAGAATATCTACAAGCAATCATTTGGTGCTGTCCAACATCTGAAACAATAGCCGCATCACCCTTGGTTTGAATATTAATTTCCTTAATTACTTCACCCATTCTTAACCCATCTTTCTTTGGGTTTAAATCATCATGTATTACTTTTTTGTATTCAATTTCATATAATTCTTTAAACTTTGCATGCCATTTTTTATAAGATTTATTGTCTGTTATTTTTAAAATTTCATTTAAAGTTTGTTTAGCATCACCTAATACTGCAACATCTACTTCAATATTTTTATTTACCTCAGCGGGATCAATTTCAAAGTGGATAATTTTTGCCTGCTTTGCATATCTATTTACGTCACCTGTAACTCTATCGTCAAATCTCATTCCTATTGCAATAAGCACGTCACATTCATTGGTAAGAACATTTGGTGCATAATTTCCATGCATTCCAAGCATTCCAACATTAAGTGGATGACTTGTTGGAATTGCAGAAGCTCCTAGAATCGTCCAAGCTGCAGGAATTCCAGATTTTTCCACAAATTTAATTAGCTCTTTCTCAGCATTACCTAAAATAACACCTTGACCCCAAACGATAAAAGGTTTTTTTGCATTATTTATTAATTCAGCAGCTAGTTTAATATTGTTGAGATTAATTTTTGGTTCTGGCTTATAACTTCTAATACCCTCAGTTTTTTGGTAAGAAAAATTAATTTTTTCAAATTGGGCATCTTTGGTTATATCAATTAAGACAGGTCCAGGTCGTCCGCTTTTAGCTATGTAAAATGCCTTAGCAAATATTTCAGGAATTTCTGATGCTTTGGTTATTTGATAGTTCCATTTGGTAATAGGCGTTGAAATTCCGATAATATCAGTTTCTTGAAATGCATCACTTCCAAGCAAGTGTGAACTAACTTGACCGGTAATACAAACCATTGGAGTAGAATCAATTTGAGCATCTGCTAAGCCTGTTACTAAATTTGTAGCTCCAGGTCCTGAAGTTGCTATAGCAACTCCTACTCTGCCAGAAATTCTTGCAAAACCTTGTGCAGAATGAGTAGCACCTTGTTCGTGTCTAGTTAACACATGATATATTTTATCTTGGTATTTATATAATTCATCATAAACAGGCATTATTGCTCCTCCTGGATATCCATATATGATATCTACTTGCTCCTCTAATAAACATTTTATAACAGCCTCACTACCGGTAATTTTTGACATAATATTTTAATTAAAATTCATCAGTTACACATCCCAAAGAAGCTGAAGAAACAACATTAGCGTATTTATATAATGATCCTTTTTCAACCTTTAATGGAGGGGTTTTCCAATTTTTTCTCCTTGTTGCTAATTCTTTATCGGAAACATGTAACGTTATAGTATTACTTTCAGCATCAATTGATATTTTATCTCCATTTTTAACAATAGAAATATTTCCACCCACCTGTGCTTCAGGGGTTATATGACCAACAACAAAACCGTGTGTTCCACCTGAAAATCTTCCATCTGTAATTAACGCAACATCTTTTCCTAAACCAGCACCCATAATTCCAGCAGTTGGCTTTAACATTTCTGGCATTCCAGGGCCACCCTTTGGACCCACATATCTGATTACCACAACATCACCCTTTTTAACACTCCCATTTTTTATGCCAATATTTGCTTGTGCTTCAGAATCAAATACATTTGCTGTACCGCTAAAATGAAGCCCTTCCTTTCCGGTTATTTTAGCAACACTTCCTTCTCTAGCTAAATTTCCGTATAATATCCTTATATGACCTGTTTCTTTTATGGGGTTTTCAAATGATCTAATTACATCTTGTTCAAAACTTATATTTGCAACATTATCTAAATTTTCCTTCAAGGTTTTTCCAGTTACGGTTAAACAATCGCCATGTAAAAAACCTTTTTTGAGTAAATATTTAAGTACAACAGGAATTCCTCCGATATCATGTAAATCTTCCATTAGATACTTTCCACTAGGTTTTAAATCGGCAATAAAGGGAGTTTTTTCACTAATTCTTTGAAAATCATCAAGTGTAAAATCAATTTTTGCAGCTCTTGCAATTGCAAGAAAATGTAAAACTGCATTTGTTGATCCTCCTAGAGCAACAACAGTTGTTATAGCGTTTTCTATTGATTTTTTGGTTATTATATCTAATGGTTTAATATCAGCCTCAATTAGTTTCTTCATCGACTTTCCTGTGTCAATTGAAACTTTATTTCTTGTGTTATTGTTGGCAGGAATTGAAGAAGAAAATGGTAAAGACATACCTGTTGCTTCAATAGCCGAAGCCATAGTATTTGCAGTGTACATTCCTCCACATGCTCCAGACCCAGGACATGATTTTTTGATAATTTCTTTGTATTCTTTATTGTCAATTGATCCTGAAACTTTCTCTCCCCATGCTTCAAACGCAGAAACAATATCTAATTTTTTCTTTTTGTGGCAGCCAGAATCAATTGTCCCCCCATATAGTAAAATTGATGGTCTATTCAATCTTATCATTCCCATCAGTGCACCTGGCATATTTTTATCACAACCAACAACGGTGATTAAACCATCATAACTCATCGCTTGTACAACTGTTTCAACAGAATCTGCAATTATATCTCTGGACGGTAAAGAATATCTCATTCCTGGTGTTCCCATAGAAATTCCATCACTTACTCCGATTGTATTAAAAATTAAGCCAACAAAATCGATACTATTAACTCCCGATTTTACGTCTAAAGCTATATTATTAAGATGCATGTTACAAGGGTTGCCTTCGTATCCAGTACTTGCAATTCCTATCAGAGGTTTATTAAAATCTTCATCTGAGAATCCAATAGCATACAACATTGCCTGTGCAGCAGGTTGTGAATTATCCTGTGTAATCGAGGAACTATATTTATTTAATTTTTCCATCTGTAAAAAAGAAAATTACCTATGTAAATAAATTTAAATAGATAATCTAATCTGTAAAGAAAAACTTTTTCTTCAATTAAAAAAAGAATTATTCAGAAAACTTAAAGACTATAAATTAGTCTTAATGTGATAAATCTTGGTTGAATAAAGTATTCATTGGTACTAACAGAGATATTAGATACATTTGATTGACTTTGGGATTTTGTATCCAATAAGTTAGTTGCTCTTAATTCAAACTCCCATTTACTGTCCTTATCCCTTCTGTAAGAAATAGCTGCATCAAAAAATTCATAATCGTTAATAATTGAATTTTGATCTTTGAACTTGGTCGTGGAATAATTTGATCTGAAAGTAAATGATTTTAATATAAGTGCATCTATTTCAATAAATGGACTTTCTGTGAAATACTTAGTTTCTAAATCTCCAATATTTGTTTCACTTACCGAGTACTTCATACCGGCTTCGAAGTTGGGAGCATTCTTAAATAAAGTCCTCACAGAGGCATTATAGTTTTGAGAGAAAGTTTCGTTTAAGCTTGGCCTTGAGGTGTCCTGTATAAATTGATTAAATTTAGATAAATTAAAGTTTGTCCCTAAAGTTCCTCTTATCTTACCAAAAGATCTTTGATATCTTCCGAATGCGGATATATTTTCATCCGCGAATCCAGAATTAAAGGGACTACTTGTAGCAATTACACTTTCAAAACTAGTTAGATTTCTTATTTGATCAATAGATTTATTGTAGTTGATTCCAGCATATACATTTGTATAATTAAAAAGGTTAAAACTATAATAGTTTAAACTTATATTATGCGAAATTGCATTTTGTAAATCCTGTGTGCCGATAAAAATTGAGTTGTAGTTATTTAATACTAGTCCTCTAGCAATTTTACTAACATCTGTAAATTGTGTTCTCATTGCATAATTTAACCTGAGTGTCTCGCTGTCCTTCAGTTGAATAATCATATTAAAATCAGGAAGGAGTTTAAAAAATGATTTTTTATAATTTATAAATCCAGCGTCAAAAGCCTCATTCTGAGAATTTTCAGAATTGTATGAATGAGCTGTAAATCCTGGGCTGATTGTAAATTTTCCAGTTTTTAATCTATAATGTAATCCCAAATAAATGTCATTAAACACATACCTAACATCATTATAATCTGTACCATTAATTATTATAGGAGTTGGATTATATATTTCATCACTTGAACTGGAGAGAAACTGAAAAATATCTGAGCCAAATTCCTGCTTACTGTAAATTGTTCCAAAAGTCAAATTAATATCGCTCTTTTTATTTATAATATTCCAGTAATCAACTTTAGCATCTAGTTGGTTTGACTTAACCTTTTTTTCCTGAGCAATATTATAAAAGGGAAGAGAATTATCCAGTCCTAGTCCAGTAGCTGTAGTTTGATAGTTCTCGTTATTTTCCAAAATAGCATTATAAAAAGGATCTTCATCCTTGATTAAATGTTGGGCTTCTAAAGCAAAAATATTTTTTTCATTAAGTGTGTAATAATAATTCAGGTTCTGATTTATACTAAATGTTTCAGCATCATCTAATTGATCAATAGCTCCAATAACAGAAGATAAATAATTTTGATCTTGAGATTCATTTGTTAATCTGCCTAAAATCTCGTAATCAAGCTGATTATTGACATTTGGGATATATTTTAATGAAAACTTACCAATTCCAAGCTCACTAATTTGAGAAGTGTTTGTTTGGGTATATTCATCTGGAATATTTTGAGGTAAACCAACATATTGAGTGCTGTTATTTTGTTGTATCTCAGTCTCACTATTTGTCAGAATTAAAAAGGCAGAATAGTCAATTTTCTTATCTGGTGAATAGCTTGAGTTTATTGCAACAAACTCAGTATTAATATCCTTTGCTCTATTATTTTGAAGCTGTAAAAAACTAAGATTATTGTTTCCAAGAGAAATATTTGTACCGCTTTTTCCACTTGGTCTGTTAAAGCCTGCTGAAAAATTCCAATAATCTCTTCTTGTAAAGGCCTGTTCACCAATATTGTTCAGATCGCCAATAACATTTATACTGTAGGTTGGGCTGTAATAAAAAAGCTTTGGTTGAAAAATGTGCAAGTCCAGCTTTTGATTTTGTGTATAAGCAGGTGATTCACCTGCACCTGCAAGTATATTTCCAAACCAAAATTTATCTTTTCCTTTTTTTAACTTAATATTAATTGCAATATTCTCCTGATTATTTTGAACTGAACTAAGTTGACCAACTTCTGCATAATTCTTTAAAATTTGAACCTTATCAACAGCTTTTGAAGGAATATTCTTCGAAGCAATTTTAGAATCACCATCAAAAAAATCTTTTCCTTCAACCATAATTTTTGTGACAGCTTTCCCCTCAACCTCTATTTCACCATCGTCATTAACCTCAACTCCAGGTAGATTTTTTAAGACATCTTCAAGCTTTCTCTCTGTTCCAGTTTTAAAAGAATCGGCATCATAAACAAGCGTGTCACCACTAACTACTACTGGCATTTCATAAGTCAATTCAACAGCATCTAGCTGGTTGTCAGATCTAAGCAAAAAGTCTTTAGCTAAATCAGTTTCCCCTGATTTAAATGTTTGAGAAAATGTAGCCATCCCTATATAGCTAACTTGGAGATTATAATTATTATTTTTCTTTAAATTTAACTTATAAACCCCTTGATTGTCTGACATGGCAAAAGTCTCAAGAGTATTTGATTCAGAATCAATAAGAATTATGTTAGCCAATTCTAGAGGAGTGCCTAAACTATCGGTAACCTTACCACTCATCTTTATTTGAGAAAATGTCATTGAGCTTATTAGTAAAAAAAGAATTATAGTATATTTTTTCATTATTTAATTTTTTAATGATAGTTCATACATGTCCCTAGGAACCCTAGGATTCATTAATTTAAACCAAATCACCGGAACAAAAGAAAGTAAAATACTTGTTGGATAACCATAAGGTAATTGCGGGGAATCATCAATCGAGCTCAAGTTTTGATATTCAGTTTCGGCTATCCTATGGTGATCACTATGCCTTGTCAATTCATATAGAACTATTCTCCCAAGAATGTGATTTGAATTCCATGAGTGTTTCTGTTGAACTCTCTCATATCTTCCAGATGGTAATTTTTTTCTAAGTAATCCATAATGTTCAATATAATTAACACTTTCAAACATTATAATTGAAAAAAGAGCAGCGAGTAGACAGAATACCAATCCTTTTAACGAAAACAGAAAGAGAATCAAAAGTAAATATGACAGTTGAATTATAGCATACCAAAACATATCATTATAAATTGAAAAAAATGAAATTTTTTTCTTTGATAATCTATTCTTCTGAATTTTTATAGCACTTAAGAGCTCTCCCCGAATAGCACTTATCCAAAAAGAATATATTGGCTCATTATATTTTGCAGTTACAGGATCCTCTTTTGTTGCAACATTTAAATGGTGGCCAAAGTTGTGCTCTAAATAAAAATGCATATAGAGAGATGGTATTAAAAGGAATTTCCCTAAAAACCTTTCATATGTTTTAGTCCTATGACATAATTCATGAGCTACATTGATTCCATTAGAAACTATAACCAAGCCGACTGTGAGTAGTGAACCGATAAATTCTAGTGAAAAATAATCATAGATTATAATTTTTTTAAGCGAAAAAAATAGTAATCCAAACACAATTGGAATATTCAAATAAAGCATAATATCAAAAATCCAATGAATTGCCTTTTCTGACCTTTTTGTTTCTAGTTTGTCAATTCCTAGGGTTGTAAGAATGAATTCTACAATCGGAATAATAATAAATATGTAGGCAGGCGTTATAAATAACCAATAACCTTCAAAATAAATTCCGATTAATGCTGTCAAGGGAATAGAATACGCCATCAAGTATTTAAAATCTGAAAACAGAAAACTATTAAACAATTTTAAATCACTTCTATTCATTTGAAACTTAGTTTTTTCTTATTGATTTAGATCTTCCACCTCTCCACATTTCTCTCATTTCTTTTGTTTTTACCTCGACAATATTTTCAAACTCGGATCTTGACACAAATTCACCTTTAGTTGGCTCTGAAATCTGAATTCTTTTTTCCGGATTCATAACAACTTTAGTACATAACATAACTGTTTTATCTGTTATAAGTTCTAAAATTAGACCCGGAAGACCACCATATTCAGCAGGACCATGGCTTACGGGAATTTGAGGAGTATACCACGCCGTAATAGTTTCAACTTCTGCGTTAACAACTACTTCATTCAGCTCTTCGACTTTTTTATTAGTGTTATCAACTGAACTTTTTTTCTTAATCTTATTATCTTTAGTTTCTTTTGACTCTTTTTCGGCTTTCCTCCAAACACTAGTCATTGTTTTTGGTTTTTTTACCTGTGCCGTCGCTTTAAAACATAGATAATTACCAATCATCTTCTGTTCTTTTTGCATAACCCACTTGATTTTATTTGCATCGTTTGAAATCAAAAACTTTTTACCCATAAACTCTGTACTTTGCAGTGATTTTTTTGTTGAAATATCCTTAAAAACCGGACCACCGGCAGATGCCCACATTCTTCCCCATCCTCTGCCACCACCACTTCCTGGTGCATCTAGCCTTTCCTCTTGCTGATAAACAGATTTAGTCTTGTCAAAGGTTAATATGTAAACTGGTTCTAAAAAAGGTTTCATTCTTTCTTTCATTGATTTTTTTTGTTCAGCGGACATTCTATCTCCCCATGATCCAAAATCCATGGATGTTTGTGTCTTATAAAAGGCCTGACCTTGAAAGTCCTGAGAACTAATTGTTAAGGGAAATAAAAGAATAAATAAGTAAAGGATTTTATTCATATTTTTTTGTTTTAAATTTAGAAACTACACACCAAATCAACTGTTAATATGGAGTTAAATTAATCATAATATTTTTGTACATTGACATTATGAGAACACAATTATTGTTCCTTTTTGTTTTTTTAAATTATTTTTCTGCTCACAATCAAATTACTTTAGATAAAATTGACAGGATTAGTTACGATAATAGCAATCAATTAATTTGGGTTGATAATCTGGGAGAATCTTATTTTTTGGAAGGGGATAAATTAAGAAAAAATAAGAATTTTATTTTTTCAGATTCTTCATTAGGTCTTTTGAATAAAGTTGATTTTTATAATAACTTCAAATTAAAAGTATGGTACCCGGCTTTTAATACCCTAGTAATTTTAGATAATTATTTAAACGAAATAACAAGAGTTCAGTTTAATAAAGCCTCATCCATCTTTGAAATCTCTAATATATCATCTGCAAATGAGAATGATGTCTGGGTTTATGACGAGTCAGACATGAGTATAAAAAAATTTGATTTTTTTAATCAAGTTTTTATTGATAACGTCCAAACTCAAATTGATGGGAATTTAATTGACATGAAAAGTAATTATAATTATTTGTGGGCTTTAACAGAAAAACACCTTTATAAAATAAATTATAACGGTTTAATAATTTTTAAAAAAGAAAATAGATTTGCGTACACAAAAATAGGATTTTATAAAAATGATATTTTACTTTCGAATGAATCAGAATTGTATCATTTAGAAAATGACAAAGAATTATTCACAAAAATTAAACTTGAAAAATTATTTGTAAAAGATTTTTTCGTAATCAATGAAACCTTGTATATTTATGACAAGGATCATTTAAACAAATATTTAATTTTAAGTAACTAAAATGCACATAGCAATAGCGGGAAATATTGGTGCCGGAAAAACTACATTGACAAAGCTTCTGGCTAAACATTATAAGTTCAACAAGCAATTAGAAGATGTAGTTAAGAATCCTTACCTAGATGATTTTTATAATCAGATGGAAAGGTGGAGCTTTAATCTTCAAATTTATTTTTTAAATAGCAGATTTAGGCAAGTAAAAGAAATTCATGATAAAAATAAAAATGTCATTCAAGACAGAACTATTTATGAAGATGCAAACATTTTTGCGCCTAATTTACACGCGATGGGTCTGATGACCAATCGTGATTTTGAAAACTATAGGTCATTGTTTGATTTGATGGAAGAGAATGTCGCAGCTCCTGATCTTTTAATATATTTAAGAAGTTCCATTCCAAATCTTGTATCACAAATTCACAAACGTGGACGTGAGTATGAAAATTCTATAAGCATTGAGTATTTAAGTAGGTTAAATGAAAGATACGAAGCTTGGATTCACAATTATAAAAAAGGTACATTATTAATTATTGATATAGACGATTTAGATTTTGTTGAAAATAAAGATGACCTCAGAGAGGTTATCTCATTGATTGATAAAAAGATGAAATAAAAAAAGCCTAATATGAGGATTTTTTTATTGTCTATTTGGAATACATATTAATAAAATTAATTTTATCTCCATCAAAACGGAAAGATTCCATCCAGCTTTTAATTGTTGATTCACCGTTTGATTCAATAATGTTTCCTTCATCCCATAGTAAAACCCATTCATCACCATTATCACCTGTAACTGCAAGGTTAACGGCTACACTATAATCTTCAATACCAACTTCAGAATATGTCTCTGTAATATATTTAATGGCAGATTCCTTACCTATAATTGATGAACCATCAGAAAGATTAAAAACAACATCTTCTGAAAGATAGTCAACAACTTTAGTGTAATCTTTAGCTATTAAATCTCTCACCATAGATTGTACAATTATTACCTTATCTTCATCACCCATTTCAAATGTATCAAGATATGTAGCATCATATATATAATTTACAGATGATTTTTTTTCGACGTCATGGGTTCCATGACCTCCTAATATCGGAGCAATTACAAGACCGATCAAACAAGTAAGTTTTATTAAAATATTCATTGATGGTCCAGAAGTGTCTTTAAAAGGATCACCAACAGTATCTCCAGTAACAGACGCTTTGTGAGCTTCAGAACCTTTGTAAGTCATTTCTCCATTTATTTCAACTCCTGCCTCAAAAGATTTTTTTGCATTATCCCAGGCACCTCCAGCATTATTTTGAAATATTGCCCAAAGAACTCCACTAACAGTAACTCCTGCCATATATCCGCCAAGCATTTCAGCGATTAACTGGTAATCTAATCCAAATAACATTGGTAAAACTGTAATAATTATCGGTGTTCCAATGGTTAATATTCCAGGTAACATCATTTCTCTAAGAGATGCTTTTGTAGAGATGTCAACACATTTATCATATTCAGGCTTCGCTTTACCCTTCATAATTCCAGGAATTTCTTTAAACTGTCTTCTTACTTCATAAACCATTTCCATAGCAGCTTTTCCAACAGCATTCATAGCTAATGCTGAAAACACCACTGGAACCATTCCTCCAATAAATAACATTGCAAGAACTGGCGCCTTAAATATATTTATACCCTCAATTCCGGTAAATGTTACATACGCTGCAAATAAAGCAAGAGAAGTAAGCGCTGCAGATGCAATCGCGAATCCTTTACCAGTTGCAGCGGTAGTGTTACCAACTGAGTCTAAAATGTCTGTTCTTTCTCTAACGATTGGATCTTGACCACTCATTTCTGCAACCCCTCCAGCATTATCTGAAATTGGTCCAAAGGCATCAATTGCTAATTGCATGCCAGTTGTTGCCATCATAGCTGAAGCAGACAGTGCTACCCCGTAAAATCCAGCAAATGCATAAGCAGCCCAAATTGCAGCTGCAAATAATATCACGGATCCAAAAGTAGAAATCATTCCAGTTGCTAAACCAGCAATAATATTAGTGGCTGCACCCGTGCTTGATTTTTGAACAATTTCAAGAACAGGTTTTTTTCCTAGTCCTGTATAATATTCAGTGATAGCTGAAATAAACCAACCAACGATTAAACCAGTTAGAGTAGCAAAGAATACGTTAATAGAAGAAATTTCTTTTAAACCTTCACCAAAAAATTCCATATTTAGAGTTTTTGGAAGCATATATTCAACCAGCAAATAACATGAAATAGCGACTAATAAAATTGAAATTCCATTACCCTTATTAAGAGCTCCCATAACTTCAGCCTCTTTAGCGTCGTTAGAATTTATTTTAACGAATAAAGTACCAATCAATGAGATTATAATACCAATACCAGCAATAGCCATAGGTAATAAAATGGGTCCAATTCCACCAAAAGTATCATTAATTGAACCACCCATGTCTGAAATTACATAATTTCCAAGAACCATAGCTGCGAGCACTGTTGCTACATATGAACCAAAAAGATCAGCTCCCATACCAGCAACATCTCCTACATTATCTCCAACGTTGTCAGCAATAGTAGCTGGATTTCTCGGGTCATCCTCCGGAATACCAGCTTCAACTTTTCCTACTAAATCTGCTCCAACATCAGCAGCTTTTGTATAAATACCACCACCAACTCTAGCAAATAAAGCAATAGATTCAGCTCCTAATGAAAAACCTGCCAATGTTTCAAGAACTACTGTCATGGTATCACTTGCAGATCCATAATCAGTAGCTGACCATACTCCATCCATAAAATAATTAAAGAATATTATAAAAAAAGTAGTCAAACCTAAAACAGCTAAACCAGCTACTCCTAATCCCATTACTGTTCCTCCAGCAAAAGAAATTTTCAATGCATTTGGTAATGATGTTTTAGCAGCTTGAGTTGTTCTTACATTAGTTTTAGTCGCAATCTTCATTCCTATGTTTCCAGCATAAGCAGAGAAAAATGCTCCAAAAATAAACGAAACTACTATTAAAATATGTGTTGTGGGTACAATAAAGGAAATACCTGCTAGAACAACACTTACCACCAATACAAACACTGATAATAATCTATATTCAGCATTCAAAAAAGCCAGAGCACCTTCATAAATATGATCAGAAATTTCTTTCATCTTTCCGTCTCCGGCATCTTGTTTCATAACCCAAGATCTTCTTACAAAAACATAAGCTAAACCAAAAGCAGACATGATTATTGGCATGTATATCATCATTGAATCCATAGTTAATTTTTTTAATTAGTTGGCAAAAATAGTGAAATAGAGTTAATTACGAAAAACTCACGGATTATTTGTATAATACCTTTTTAACTGCTTTGATTACATCTTCACTGTTAGGAAGCCACTCTTTCAGTAAAACGGGTGAATAAGGAGCAGGAGTATCAGCTGTATTAATTTTTTCAATGGGAGCATCCAAATAATCAAAAGCTTGTGATTGAACTAGGTAAGTAATCTCAGTTGCAACATTTCCGAAAGGCCATGCTTCTTCCAAAATAACAAGCCTATTTGTTTTTTTTACGGATTTAAGAATTGTTTCATGATCCATTGGCCGAACAGTTCTAAGGTCAATTATTTCACATGAAATATTTTCTTTGTCTAATTCATCAGCTGCCTTATATGCTTCCTTTATAATCTTTCCAAATGATACAATTGTAACATTAGTTCCTTCTCTTTTAATATCGGCAACCCCTATAGGAATTGTATACTCACCGTCTGGCACCTCACCTTTATCACCATACATTTGCTCACTTTCCATGAAAATTACAGGATCATCGTCACGTATTGCTGATTTCAATAAACCTTTAGCATCATATGGGTTAGATGGAACTATAACCTTTAGACCTGGAGTATTTGCAAACCAATTTTCAAAAGCTTGAGAATGAGTTGCAGCTAACTGTCCAGCAGATGCCGTAGGTCCTCTGAAAACGATTGGACAATTAAATTGACCGCCAGACATTTGTCTAATCTTTGCGGCATTATTAATAATCTGATCTATTCCAACAAGAGAAAAATTAAAAGTCATATATTCGACAATAGGTCTGTTCCCAGTCATGGTTGAACCAATTGCTACACCAGCAAATCCAAGTTCAGAAATTGGAGTATCAATAACTCTTTTTGGTCCAAATTCATCAAGCATACCTTTTGATGCCTTGTAAGCACCATTGTATTCAGCAACTTCTTCACCCATAAGAAAGATACTTTCGTCAGTTCTCATTTCCTCGCTCATTGCCTCACAGACAGCTTCTCTAAATTGAATAGTCCTCATAAAATGTAATTTTTGACAAAAATAATAAAGCGGTTAAAATTAAACATTAATTAAGTTAAAAATATTTACTAATCACAGATTTTTATTTCTCAAATTAGTAACTTTGATAAACAACTTTTCAATTCAGTTATTATGAAAATTCTTGTTTGTATTAGTCATGTTCCAGACACAACATCAAAGATAAATTTCTCTGAAAATAACACTGTTTTTGATAAAACTGGTGTTCAATTTGTTATAAATCCAAATGATGAATTCGGGTTAACAAGAGCTATTTGGTTTAAAGAAAAAAATAATGCTGTTGTCCATATTGTCAATGTTGGACTTTCTGATACAGAGTCAACACTTAGAAAAGCACTTGCGATTGGTGCAGACAAAGCAATAAGAATCAATCACGATCCTAAAGATGGGTATTCTGTTGCTAAGTATATTTCAAATTATATCTCAAACAACTCTTATGATTTAATTATTGCAGGAAGAGAGTCGATTGATTACAATGGAGGAATGGTTCCTGGAATGATATCTGCATTTACAGAAATTAACTTTATTGATAAATGCATTGATTTGAATATTTCTGGTGATTCAGTTGAGGCATCTCGAGAAATTGAAGGAGGTAAAGAAAATATTTCGACAAAATTACCATTGATTATAGGGGGACAAAAAGGGCTAGTTGAAGAAAGTGATTTACGAATTCCCAACATGAGGGGAATTATGATGGCAAGAAAAAAAGAACTTGAAGTAGTTGAGGTTAACGAAGATTATCAATCTACAAACTCTAAAAGTTTTGAAAAACCACTACCTAAAGACGAAGTAACTCTCGTTTCGGCAGATGAAATAGATAAGCTAATCGATTTATTACACAACGAAGCAAAGGCAATATAATATGGATATACTAATTTTCGCAGAAACTGATGATAAGGGTAATTTTAAAAAAGATGCTTTTGAAATTGCTTCCTATGCATATGAGATTTCATCTCAAACTGGAGGCAGTGTGAAGGCAATATGTTTTAATTCAAAAAATCCTGAAAAATTATCTGATTATGGAGTTAAAAAAATAATTAACTCAGAAAAGGAGGAGCTAAAAAATTTTGATTCTGGAATTTATTCAGATTGTATAAGTGATGTTTTCAAGAGTGAGAATTGTAGTATGCTTGTCTTAAGCTCGAGTTCAAACTCAAAATACATTGGTGGTATACTTTCGGTAAAAATTGATGCAGGCTACGTCACTAATATAATTTCAATACCGGTTAAGGATAATAATTTAGTTGTTGTGAGAAATACATTCACAAATAAGGCTTTTGAGACTGTAGAAATAACTAAAAGTAATAGTATTTTGGCCGTTTCAAAAAATTCTTTTGGTTTAAAGGAAAATCCTACAGAAACTGAAATTTCAAAGTTTAATTTTAACATTTCAGAAAGAAGAAATAAAGTATCTTCTGTTGAAAAAACATCAAATAAAGTCACAATCGCGGATGCGGATATTGTTGTTTCTGGGGGAAGAGGATTGAAGGGCCCTGAAAATTGGCATCTCATTGAAAATCTAGCTGAGGTTTTAGGTGGAGCTACAGCATGTTCAAAACCTGTTTCAGATTTGGGCTGGAGACCCCATAGCGAACATGTTGGACAAACAGGAAAACCTGTTTCATCCAATTTATATATTGCTATTGGAATTTCAGGTGCAATTCAACATTTGGCTGGAGTTAATTCATCTAAAGTAAAAGTTGTGATAAATACAGATCCTGATGCTCCTTTTTTCAAAGCAGCTGACTATGGAATTGTTGGAGATGCATTTGATGTTGTTCCTAAACTAATTGATAAGCTGAAAGAATTTAAATCAGCAAATGATTAGAGTTTATTTTTTTTACTTAAAACATAATACTAGTTTTACATTATGAATCTTGTTCAATTATTAATTAACGGAATTTCATATAGTCAAACTCAAAATGGTGCCTACGCATTAATTTTAAGTGAAATTGAAGGTGAAAGAAAATTACCGATTGTAATTGGAACCAATGAAGCGCAATCAATTGCTATTGCAATTGAAAAAGAAATCAAACCTCCGAGGCCATTAACTCACGATTTATTCAAAAATTTTTGTGAAAGATTTGACATTAAAATTAAACAGGTAATTATTCATAAACTTGTTGATGGGGTTTTTTACTCTAGTGTTATTTGTGAAAGAGATGGGATCGAAGAAGTAATAGATTCAAGATCTAGTGATGCTATCGCCTTGGCTATAAGATTTGAAGCACCAATATATACCTATGAAAATATTCTTAAAAAAGCTGGAGTTTTATTAAAAATTGAAAGAGAAATTGATGAAAAATCTTTGCTTAAAGAGTTGTTTTCAAATGAAAAACCTGAAACAACAACAATTGATGATCTTAAAGAAAGGTCAAAAAAAGAATTAGAGGAATTATTAAAAATTGCTGTTCAAAATGAAAATTATGAATCAGCAGCAAAAATAAGAGATGAAATTTCTAACAGATAAAAAAAATATAATTTTAACAAGCTTGTTTTTTATTTCTGCAAATACTTTTGTTTTTGCACAAGAGCAAAATATAGTTCCCAGTAACGGGTTTACTCTTGAAGGATTTCTTAGAGGTTTCTTAGGTATATCATTTTTAATTTTAACAACTTATCTGCTTTCAAGTAATAAAAAAGCAATTAACTGGAAAACCGCATCGACAGGGTTACTTCTTCAACTTATTCTTGCGGTTGCAGTTCTAAAAATTTCTTGGGTTAAGATGATTTTTGAAAGTGCAGGAAAGGTTTTTGTTAAAATTCTTGATTTCACAATGGAGGGCACGAAATTTTTATTTGGTGATTTAGTGAGTGCAGAAAATTTTGGAAATGTATTTATTTTTTCCATTTTACCTACTGTAATATTCTTTGCTGCATTAACATCTATTTTATTCTATCTTGGAATTATACAAAAAATAGTAAGATTAATGGCCCTACTATTATCAAAACTTTTAGGAGTTTCTGGTCCAGAAAGTTTAAGTGTGGCAGGAAATATATTCCTTGGTCAAACCGAATCTCCGCTGATGATTAAAGCATATCTTGAAAAAATGTCTAAATCAGAAATATTGCTGGTGATGATTGGAGGAATGGCTACAGTCGCAGGAGGTGTACTAGCTGCTTATATTGGTTTTCTTGGTGGAGATGATCCAGAGCTTAAGGTTTATTATGCAAAACATCTTTTAACCGCATCAGTCATGGCTGCACCTGGTGCAATTGTAATTTCTAAAATTCTTTATCCGGAAACAGAAAAAATTGATTCAAATATTAAAGTATCTCAAGATAAAATAGGTTCAAATTTTTTAGATGCTATTTCTATAGGAACATCAGAAGGTTTAAAGTTAGCTGCTAATATTGCTGCGATGCTTTTAGTATTTATCGCCTTCATTGCATTAATCAATTATATATTAAGTGGTTTTGGTGATCTAACAAATTTAAACGATTGGATCAGTAACAGAACTGTTTACTCTGAATTGTCTTTAGAATTAATATTGGGATATATTTTTGCTCCAGTTATGTGGTTAATAGGGGTTGCTAATGAAGATATTACACTCATGGGGCAACTATTAGGAATAAAATTAGCAGCAAGTGAATTTATCGGATACATACAGTTATCAGATTTAAAAGATGCAACAAATTTAATTCATTTGAATTATCAGAAATCAATAATAATTGCTACTTATATGCTGTGTGGTTTTGCAAATTTTGCTTCTATAGGAATTCAAATTGGTGGAATTGGAGCCCTTGAACCTAAACAAAGAAAAAATCTTTCAAAGTTTGGATTTAAAGCACTAATTGGTGGTACTTTAGCTTCTCTTTTATCAGCAACTATTGCAGGTATGATTATTGGCTAAAAAGTTAATAACTTTTAGTTTTCTTTTTAATTAAGATTCTCACTATTAATTATTTTTACTAACTGTATTTTATGAGACAATATTTAGATTTAGTTAAACATGTTCTTGAAAATGGAGAACTAAAAGAAGATAGAACCGGAACTGGCACCAAAAGTATATTTGGATATCAAATGAGATTCAATCTTACAGATGGATTTCCAATGGTTACAACCAAAAAACTGCATCTAAAATCAATTATTTATGAACTTTTATGGTTCTTAAATGGTGATACAAACATAAAATACTTAAAGGATAATGGTGTAAATATTTGGAATGCTTGGGCTGATTCTAACGGTGATCTTGGTCCAGTTTATGGCTTTCAATGGAGAAATTGGAATAATGATGGAATTGATCAGATATCAAATTTGATTAACGATTTAAAAAATAATCCAAGTAGCAGAAGGCACTTAATTTCAGCTTGGAATCCGTCTGTTTTACCTGATACTTCTAAATCATTTGAATCCAATATTTCGAACGGAAAAGCTGCTTTACCCCCCTGTCATGCTTTTTTTCAATTTCATGTTATTAATGGAAAGCTTTCATGTCAATTATATCAAAGAAGTGCAGATATTTTTCTTGGTGTTCCATTTAATATTGCTTCCTATTCATTATTAACCCTCATGATAGCTCAGGTTTGTGACTTAGATCCTGGTGATTTCATTCATACATTTGGTGATGCCCATATTTACAGCAATCATTTCGACCAGATGAAATTACAATTGACTAGAGAGCCCAGGAAATTACCAACTATTAAAATAAATAATGAGGTTAAAAATATTTTTGACTTTAAATTTGAAGATTTCATTTTGGAAAATTACGACCCTCATCCGCATATAAAAGGTAAAGTTGCCGTTTAATTTATTTTAATGAAAAAATCTATTACTATTATTGTTGCTGCTGCTGAAAATAATGCAATTGGTAAAGACAATGACCTTATTTGGAGTTTACCCAATGACCTAAAAAGATTTAAAAAATTAACCTCTGGACACAGCATCATAATGGGAAGAAAAACTTTTGATTCATTTCCTGGGTTGTTACCAAACAGAAAACACATTGTTATCTCTAGAAATAAAAATATTTCCTTTTCTGATGAAGTTACAGTTGTAAATAACTTTGAAGATGCTATAAGAGAAACAGGTGATGATGAAAATCCTTTTATTATAGGAGGTGGACAAATTTATAAATTAGCCATGGACCTAGGTGATAAAATTGAACTTACAAGGGTTCATGAAGAATTTAAAGCTGATACTTTTTTCCCAAAAATTGATGAGGATAAATGGGAACTTATTAATGAGAAATTTAATGAAAAAGATGAAAGACATCAATTTTCATTCACATATAAAACTTATATTAAAATTAAATAATGAAAGCATATATTTTTCCGGGGCAGGGAGCTCAATTTCCAGGGATGGGTAAGGATTTATTTGAAAACTCAAAAACCGCACATGATTTATTTAATATTGCAAATGAAATTTTAGGATTTAGAATAAGTGATATTATGTTTGATGGTTCTGCTGAAGATTTAAAAGAAACCTCGGTAACTCAGCCAGCAATTTTTTTACACTCAGTTATATTAGCCTTAAGTAAAGAAAACGGAATATTACCTGAGATGGTTGCAGGCCATTCGTTAGGAGAATTTTCAGCATTAGTTGTAAATAAATCAATCTCCTTTGAAGATGGGTTAAAATTAGTTTCAATCAGAGCTAATGCTATGCAAAAAGCTTGTGAAAATAATCCAGGAACAATGGCAGCTGTTTTGGGTCTGGAAGATAATATTGTTGAAAAGATTTGTGGAGAAATTAATGGTACTGTTGTAGCTGCAAATTATAATTGTCCTGGTCAATTGGTTATTTCAGGTGAATTAAATTCTATAAAAATAGCGTGTGAAAAGTTAAAAGAAATTGGTGCTAGACGTGCACTTTTGTTAGCTGTTGGTGGAGCATTTCATTCTCCTTTAATGGAAGAAGCAAAAAAAGAACTTGAGAATGCTATTAACAAAACTCTTTTTTCAAATCCAATTTGTCCAATATACCAAAATGTTAGTGGGCTTGCTTTGTCAACAGAAAATGAAATAAAAGAAAATTTAATTTCTCAACTCACTAGCCCTGTAAGATGGACTCAATCAGTCAATAATATGATTAATGATGGTGCAAGTGAATTTATAGAAGTTGGGCCTGGAAAAGTTTTACAAGGCCTGGTTAGGAAAATTAATAGGGATATAGAGGCAGGTTCACTAAATTTAGACAATGATTAATAAAAGAAAACGTAACATATTAATAACAATAATTGTTTTATTAAGTATTGCCTCTGATCAAATTTCAAAAGTTTGGGTAAGAAACAACTTTGAAAGTTATACAGAAAAAAGTATCATCGGCGATATGTTTACTTTGATAAAAGTTGAAAATACCGGAGCATTTTTAGGGATGGGGAGTGAATTATCGGAAACACTACGGGTCTTATTGTTAATTGTTTTACCTGTTATAGTTTTAGTATCCATTACTTTTTATACCTATATTGATAAATCATTGGATAAAACTTCAATTATTGGGTTTTCATTAATCATTGGTGGTGGTATCGGGAATATTTTTGACAGGATTGTTTATGGGTCAGTGACCGACTTTCTTTATTTAAATTTTGGAGGAGTTTTAAAAACAGGAATTTTTAATATTGCAGACTTATCTGTTACGTCAGGAATGATTTTAATTTTGATTTCTAGCTTCAAAAAGAAACATTAATTTTTATAAATTTTACCTTCCTTCATTACAAATTGTACATTCTCCAAAGAAGTAATGTCATCAATTGGGTTGATTTTAGTTGCTACAATATCTGCAATAAAACCTTTTTTTATTTGACCTATTTCAGATTCCATTGATAGAATTTTTGAATTTACAATTGTTGCGGCCTGAAGACATTCAATAACAGGAATACCAGCTTCATTCATATATCTAAATTCTTTTGCATTTTCCCCGTGTGGGAAAACACCAGCATCAGAACCAAATGCAATATTAACACCAGCGTTATAAGCTTTGGATGTAGTACTTTGAATTTTTGGTTACTTTTGTTTAAAATTTATAATATTAACTCTCTATTAACTAAAATATTTGAAGCTCTATTATACATCTGCGCCCCTTTTTCAAATAAAATTGAAAAAGGAATAATCGGGAGAAAAAATAGTTTTAAAAAACTGAATCTTTGTTTTAAGAAAGGTGACAGGATTATACATATTCACTGTGCATCTCACGGAGAGTATTTGCTGTCAAAAAAGTTAATCGAAAATCTTAAAAAGAGATTTGAAAAACACAAGTTTTTACTTTCGTTCATTTCTCCGTCAGGTTACGAAAATGTAGAAAATGATTTATTTGATTGTATTATATATCTTCCTCTGGCATCAGATAAAAATTGTGTTAAATTTTATAATATAATTAAACCAACAGCTACATTTTTTATTAAAAATGAAGTTTGGCCAAATTATATTAAACATGCCAAACTGAATGGGTCAAACGTTTATTCTGTGGGTGGTAATTTTAGAACAAATTTCTTAAAAAAACTTTTAAAAATTAATTCTGGGATTAAACAGTTTGATTCAATATACACATTAAATGAAAATTCTAAAAAAGTAATTGAATCTATAGGAAATAAAAATACAATCATTTGTGGTGATTTAAGATTTGATGCTGATATTCTAAAATTAACCAAAAAAGCCTCTGATAATATCAGCAAATTTATAGATAACAAGACATGTATTGTCTTTGGTAGCACATGGGGGGAAGATGAAGACATTATTCTACGTTATATTAAAAATTCTGACAGAAAAATAAAATACATTATTGCGCCTCATGAAATTTCTAATAACCCTAAAAGAATAAAAAAAAATTTAGGTGATGAATCAATTCTTTACTCTGATATTAAATTAAAAGCTAACCTGCAAGAATTCTCCTGCCTAATAATAGATAATATAGGTATGTTATCAGCTCTGTATAATTACAGTTCGATTTCATATGTCGGAGGTGGCATGGGGAAAAAAGGATTACATAATACATTAGAACCTGCATACTTTTCTAAGCCAATAATTATCGGTAAAAACTATCAAAAATTTGATGAAGCAACCGAGATGATTAAAAACGGAAATATGATCAGTATTTCAAATTATAAGGAGTTTTATAATGCAATTGAATCACTTATCGATAACGAAAATTTATTGATAAAAATGTCAAAAAAATGCACAGAGTATTTTGATAAAAAAAAGGGTGCTGTGAAAATAATACTAAATGATTTAAAATGAAAAAACTGATAAACTACTTAACTCTGATATTTTTATGTTATAATTCAAGCTTCTCACAAAGTGTAATTTTAGAATCTTTTGGTCCATCTTTTAATAGTCCTGTTGAAATTAAAAATGCCGGAGATGAAAGATTATTTGTAGTGGAAAAATCAGGAAAAATCAAAATTTTAAATCCGGACGGAAGTGTAAATTCCACACCATTCTTAGATATTGAAGATAGGGTGTCTACCAATGCTAATGAGAGAGGATTACTAGGTCTAGCATTTCACCCAAATTACCCTGAAAATCCGTTTTTCTTTGTTAATTACACAAATAATAATGGTGCTACAACAATATCAAAATTTTCTGTCAGTACAAACCAGGATATCGCAAATGACAGTGAAACTATTTTACTTATAATTAATCAACCATACGCAAATCATAACGGAGGTTGTATAAATTTTGGGCCAGACGGAAATCTATACATAGGAATGGGTGATGGTGGAAGTGGTGGGGATCCACAAAATTATTCTCAAAATACTGAATCGTTATTGGGGAAGATGCTTAGAATAAATGTAAACAGTGGTGCATATTCAATCCCGGAAAATAATCCTTTTGGTGATGAGATTTGGAGTATTGGGCTAAGAAACCCATGGAAATTTTCCTTTGACAGTCTAAATGGAGATTTATGGATTGCTGATGTAGGCCAGAATGAATTTGAGGAGATTAATATGGTTGAAAATAATCCTGCTAATGTAAATTATGGATGGAGGTGTTATGAGGGCAATGAATCTTATAATCTATCTGGTTGTCCTGACGAAGGTCTAACTTTTCCTGTTTCAACATATTCGCATTACAGTAGTGGAGACTTTAAGTGTTCAATTACCGGTGGATATGTGTATCGAGGAGATCAAATTTCAGGGCTGGATGGGGTTTATTTTTTTGCTGATTATTGCAGCGGTGAAGTAGGATTACTTTCAAAAAACGAAAACGATGGCTGGGATATGTCCCTTGCCTTTCCAAACATAAACGGTAGTTGGGTGTCTTTTGGAGAGGACATAAATGGTGAACTTTATATAGCATCAATTAACGGAAGTGTTTACAAAATTATTGATGCTGCACTTTCAAATTATGAAATTGATAATAATTCATTCAATTTTTTTCCCAATCCTTTTGATGATTATTTAGAAATAAAATCTGACTATCCAATAGATGTTAAATTATATAATATGTCTGGGGTCTTAATAAAAAGTTATGAAAGTTTTAACAAACAAGTTTTAGACTTAAGTTATTTAAGTAGCGGCACTTACATACTGAAAATTGATAATCACCTGTATAGAAAACTGATAAAAAAATAAAAAAGGGAGTAAAAACTACTCCCTTAATTAAACATAACTAAATAAACAAACTAAAACTAATTACTAACTATATAATTTTTAATTTCTTCTTCTCATTTAAATATTAAAAAAAAAAGCTTATCGTGATGATAAGCTTTTTTTTAAATTAAAATATAGCGATAATCTCACGAAAAGAATATTTCATGTTTCCACCACCACATATTTAATTGTAATTTTTTCATTTGATGTAAATATAACAATCTATTGTTTAAATAAAAAAACGAAATGAAAAAATTTTAATCTATTTTTTTTGATTGATTACCGAATTAAATAGTCGACATTTGCAGCGATAAAATATTTTATGTCAAAATTTAAAGAAATTGGTGTAGGAAAAGATTTATGTAAAGGTTTAAATGAGATGGGCTTTATCAATCCTACTGAAGTTCAAGAACAATCAATACCATTTTTATTAACTGAAAATAGGGATTTAATTTCACTAGCTCAAACAGGTACAGGAAAAACAGCGGCGTTTGGGATACCCATAATTCAAAAAACCGAGTTAAAAAATAAATACGTTCAATCTATAATATTATGCCCTACAAGAGAACTTTGTATTCAGATTTGTAAGGACTTAGAAACTTACTCAAAACATGTTTCTGGAATAAAAATCTTAGCAGTTTATGGTGGGACTAATATTGAAACACAAATTAAATCTTTAAATAAAGGGATTCATATTGTTGTTGGGACTCCAGGAAGAACCAAGGATTTAATCAGAAGAAAAGTTTTAAAATTAGAATTGGTTGACAAGGTGGTATTGGACGAAGCTGATGAAATGTTAAGCATGGGTTTTAAGGACGATTTAGATTTTATTTTGGAAAGAACAAGAGCCGATCGACAAACCATGCTCTTTTCAGCAACTATTTCAAAGGAAGTAAAAAATATTTCGAAAAGATACATGAGTGATGCAAAAGAAATCAGTGTATCCAAAATTAATTCTGGTGCAAAAAATATTGAACATCATATATATAATGTTAGTTCAAGGAACAAATATGAAGCATTAAAAAGAATTGCAGATTATAATCCCAATATATACGGCATCGTATTCTGTAGAACAAAGAGGCATACAAAAGATATTGCAAATAAATTTATGGCTGAAGGATATAATGCCGATGCTATTCATGGAGATTTATCTCAAAATCAAAGAGATGAAGTCATGCAAAGATTTAGAAATAGGTCACTGCAAATTTTAATTGCAACTGATGTGGCTGCACGTGGTTTAGATGTAGATGATATAACGCACGTAATTAATTACTCACTACCTGATGATCCAGAAGTTTATATCCACCGAAGTGGTAGAACAGCAAGAGCAGGAAAAAGCGGGATTTCAATTGCTATCTCAAATGAAAGTGAAAGAAGAAAAATAAAATCAATTGAAAAAAAGGGAGGAATCAAATTTGTAAGTAAAGATGTTCCTACCGGGGTGGAAATTTGTTCCAATCAACTTTATAAAATGATAGATAAAATTGAAAATGTTGAAGTTGATGAAAAACAAATAAAACCTTTTTTAAAAGACATTCATAAAAGACTTGAATGGCTTGATAGAGATGAGCTTGTCAAAAGATTTGTTTCAGTGGAATTTAACAGGTTTTTAAATTACTATAAGGAAGCTAATAAATTACAATCTAAAAGAACTAAGAGGCCAGAGAAAAAAAGAGGAAACAAAAAATCCATGGCTGGATTTTCGATTAATATTGGAAGAAAACACAGAGCAACACCGATTGATATTATTTCGATTATTAATAGAGCTTTAAAATCTAACGATATTGAAATCGGAAAAATTGAACTGAATCGATATCAAACTTTTTTTGAAATTGACAAAGATTTTGCTGATGAATTAACGTCGAATATTAAAAAAATTGATTTTAGAGGAAATAATATTGTTTTGTTTAACTCAATGGATTTAGAAGAAGAAAGACCTAGTAGAAGAAATGATAGAAGAAATGATAGAAGAAATGATAGAAAAAAAATTAGTTACAGAAAAAAATCGAAGAAAAAGAAAAAATCTAGGTTTAAATAGTTTTAAAAAAAGTTAATAACTAAATTATTATTCCTTTCTAATTATTGCTAAAAAAATTCTTTTGGTAATGGTTCTATACCGGTTGATGTTCAAAATGTTTTTCCTAAGTGGCTACCAAGTGGAGATTATACTTTTCAATTAAATTATAGGGCAACATCATCAAGTTACGATTCCTCTGAAGTGAAAGCTCAGATTTCAGGAATTGAATTTAATATAATTCAATAATTAATAAATCAAATTCATAAAAAAACCCCCATCTATATGATGGGGGTTTTGTACTGAAGGCGGGACTTGAACCCGCACGGATATTACTATCCATTGGATTTTAAGTCCAACGTGTCTACCAATTCCACCAC
>PABM01000008.1 GCA_002702745.1 Flavobacteriaceae bacterium
ACTCGAACTCTCACACCTTGCGGCACTAGATCCTAAGTCTAGCGTGTCTACCAATTCCACCACGCCCGCAAAATTGAAAGGCAAATATAAAAAATACTTTGTGAAATAGATGATTTAAATTGTTTTTAAAAGGGGTTATTGGTATTTTGGATTGGGATTATCTACTAGAAAAATCTAATGAAAAATAATTTTGAATCAAAGTTTATTCAAAACCTAATCTATTCGAATTATGGGCTAGAGGTTAAGGCCGAACAAATCGAAGGAGAATTAGATGACAATTTTAAACTTAAGCATGATGGAAAATCTTATTTTTTTAAGATTTATCCAACTAATACAGATTTGGAACTTGTAACATTTCAAAGTAATCTTCTACGTCATTTAAAGGCTTTTGATAAAACTCCTAAAAATATCTTAACAAATAAAAAAAAGCCCTTTGCTAGTTTTATTGATAATAAAAACGCTGTAAGGTATTTTAGAATGAATGAATGGATTGATGGAAGACTTTGGTCATCGGTTAATCCAATTGACAGTGAATTAAGAGAAAAACTAGGCTACGAAAGTGCAAGACTAGTTGAAAAATTAAAGGAAAAAAAACATATTTATTATAGAAATAATTTTAGCTGGGATTTAGCCAATTTTTTGTGGGTAGAAAATCATTACAAGAAAGTACATTTAAAAAAAGGACATTGTCTAAGAATCAAAAGTTTAACAGATAATTTTAAAAACAAAAAGAAAGAATATAAAAAACTTAGAAAGTCACTAATCCACAATGACTTAAACGATAATAATATTATTCTTTCAAAATGTTTGAAGAAACCTGAGATTATTGGAATAATTGATTTTGGAGATTGTGTTAAAAGTCAATTAATTAATGAACTAGCGATAACCTGCACATATGGAATTTTAAATAGTCTTAATCCATTGGCTTCGGCATGTGATATAATTAGAGGATTTAACTCTAAAATTCCATTATTTGAAAGTGAAATTGATTTTTTATACGATTTAATACTAATGAGAATATCAATTTCAATAATAAAATCAGCATTAAATAAAAAAATAAATCCTACTAATAGTTACCTGCAGGTAAGCAAAGATGATATGCTTGTTTTATTTGAAAAATGGAATAGTATAAATAAAAGTCTAGCTATACATTTTTTTAGAAATGCATGTAATTTTAGCCCAAATCATAATGCTAAAGAATTTAAAAAATTAATTAGTCAAAATAAATCTTCAATTGAGATATTATTTAAAAAAAAGGATATAAAAAAATTAAAGAACTTAGATTTAAGTGTTTCTAGTAAATGGCTTTCTAATGATTTAATAAACGATGTTCAATCTTTTGAAATAAAAATTAATAAATACCCTGATATTACTTTTTTTGGCGGATATTTAGAAACACGTGCAGTTTATAATTCATCTGACTATGAAAGACTTACTGATGCAGGTTTTGAAAATAGAACCACTCACTTAGGCATTGATTTTTGGGTAAAAGATAAAACACCGGTCCACTCCATTGAAAATGGATACATAAAAATTATAACTAACGATAGGACTTCTAAAGGATATGGAGGACTAATAATAATAGAACATAGTATAGCTAAAATAATATATTATAGTCTCTACGGTCACTTATCAGACCAAAAAAAATCTATTTTGAAAGTAGGAAGTTTTGTTAAGAAAGGAGAGAAAATTGGTGAAATTGGATCAATTAGTGAAAATGGAGGCTGGAGTCCACACTTGCATTTTCAATTAATGTTAACCCTCTTAGATTATCAAAATGATTTTCCTGGAGTATGTATGGAATATGAAAAAGATATATGGTCAAGTATATGTCCTGATCCAGTTCATATTTTAAATATTAAAAAAACCTATACTTCTAAATTTGACAAAACCAAACTAAAAAATTCGAGAAAAAAATATTTACCGAATAATTTAAAACTAAGTTATAATGAGCCAATTTACATTGTGAGAGGTTTTAATCAATTTCTTTACTCAAGCAATGGTAAAAAGTATTTGGACACTGTAAATAATATTGCGCATGTTGGACATCAAAATTTAAAAGTTACACAAGCTGCTAACGAACAAATTGGAATTTTAAACACAAATACAAGATATTTACATGATGAAATTATTACTTTACACAAGAACTTAACTTCAAAATTCCCAAAAAAATTATCCAAGTTATATTTAGTTAATTCAGGAAGTGAAGCTAATGAACTTGCTATGAGAATGAGTGCTCTGTTTAGAAATAGCGAAAATTATATAGTAATGCAAGGTGGATATCACGGTAACACAAATAAAACGATTGAAATAAGTAATTATAAATATAATAGTAAGGGTGGGAGCGGAAAAGCAAAGAATATATTTGAAATTCCAATGCCAGATGAATTTCGCGGAAAACATAGAGGTAAAGGAGCTGGAAAAAAATACTTTGAAGAATTTGAAAAGTTAATTTTAAAAGCTAAAAAATCAAATAAAAAAATCAGTGCTATGATTTTTGAACCTATAATAAGTTGTGGCGGACAAATTGAGATGCCTGAAAATTTTATAAAAATGTGTAAAAAAGTTCTGGACAAGCATAATATACTTACGATTGCTGACGAAGTACAAACTGGATTTGGAAGAGTTGGTGAAAAATATTGGGGTTTTGAATTGTATAATATAATTCCTGATATTGTAACCATGGGTAAACCAATGGGAAATGGTCATCCGATAGGTGCAGTTGTTTGTACTGATGAAATTTCTAAAAAATTTGATAATGGTTTAGAATTTTTTAGTTCATTTGGCGGTAATCCTGTATCATGTAGAGTAGCAAATGAAGTAATTTATGAAATAGAGAGAAAAAAACTACAGAGAAATGCTCTAAAAACAGGACTATTTCTTAAGGATGGACTAAAAAATTTATCAATAAAATATCCGATTTTAGGAAATGTAAGAGGAAAGGGTTTATTTATCGGGGTAGAGTTAGTTGACAGAGGTTTAAACCCCGAAACTGAAAAGGCTCATTATTTAGTGAATAGAATGAAGGAGCTTGGTGTTCTAATGAGTAATGATGGCCTAGACAAAAATGTGATTAAAATAAAACCTCCATTAATCTTCTCTATTGAGGATTCAAAAAAACTTCTTATGCTTTTGGAAAAAGTATTAAAGGAAAATTTTATGAAATCAATTTAAAATTTTCGGTTTGGATTGAATCTATCAATATTTATACTGGTTTTTTTGTTATCAATAATTTCTGCTACAATTTTTCCTGTGCCAGTACTCATACTCCATCCCATCATTGCATGACCTGTAGCTATAACTACATTGTTTAGTTTATTGGATCTTCCAATGTATGGAACACCGTCAGCAGAAATTGGTCTAAAGCCATATCCAGCTGCATCTCTATCAGTTTCTGGGATAGTAATCGAAGGATAAAATGACTCAACAGCATCGCATATTGCATTTACCCTATTTTTTCTAATCTTGTTATTAACTGATGAAATTTCCATTGTTCCAGAATACCTTGTAAATCCGTTCATTGGAGTAATTGCACATTTAGGTTCAACTAAAATTGCTGGGCAAGAAATTTCTGTTTTTGATGAATGATTTATACTATATCCTTTTCCAGCTTGAAGAAGTAAATCAATTCCTAGCTTTTTACATAATTTAGAAGTCCAGGTACCTGCTGACAAAATATATTCATCAAAGATTATTTTTTGATCTGAAATATTTACAGATTTAATTTTATTATTTTTAATTTCAAAAGATTGAAACTCAGTATTTGTGATACATTTTACTCCTTTTTGTTGTATATAATCTTTTAATTCATTGATTAATTCGCTGGGAGTTGTGTGATGATCACAATAAAAATATGCCGCTCCGATTGAATCTATGTTTATATTAGGTTCAATCTTTTTTATTTCATTTTGATTTAAAATTTTTGCCCTTAAACCATTTTGAACAGCCAAATCAACTACATCTCTTTCCTTTTCAAGAGATTTTTCGGTTTTACATAACATTAACAAACCCTTTTGATCGTAGTGAAAATCCATTTTATTTTCCTTCTTAATATCTTTTAATAATTCTTGACTCAAAAGTGATATTTCAATTATAGGAAGAATAGAATTTTTTACATTACTTTCAGAACATGACTTGTTAAATGCATATAACCATTTAAAAAAATCTAAATTTATCCTGGGTTCAACATAAAATGGACTTGAAGAATTAAACATCCACCTTAAGCCTTGCTTAATGACACCGGGTGCTGCTAAAGGAATTATATGGCCGGGGGATAAATACCCAGCGTTAATGTATGATGCACCACTATTCATTCCGTATTTGTCAATAATTGTTACATCATGACCATTCTTGGATAGGTAATATGCAGAACATATACCAATTATACCGCCACCTACTATCAATATTTTTTTTGACATCTTAAATTACCTGAAAACCTGAATAAAATGGATCATCATCATCAACAATTATTTTATTATATCCATAAATTTTAGCCCATCCCCTTATAGCAGGTGTTATTCCATCATAGTCTTTTATTTTAGTAGTTTTTTTTACCCTGCAATTAAACTTTGAGCCAATAAAGCTTTCATGTACAAATTCCTCTCCAACCTTTAATTTATTTTGAGAAAATAATTGAGCCATCCTTGCTGAGCTTCCGGTTCCACAAGGAGATCTGTCAATAGCTTTATCTCCATAAAAAACTGCATTTCTGGTGGAGGATTTTGAATCAATTGCTTTACCTGTCCATAAAATATGAGAAACATTTTTTATTGACTTGTCATAAGGGTGAATAAATTTTTCTGAATATTTTATATTGATTTTATCTCTTATTTCTCGGGAGTATGAGATAAGTTCCTCGGCTTTAAAGTCATCAAGGTCAGAATAATTTTTTTGCTTTTCAATGATAGCATAAAAATTACCACCATATGAAACATCAAAATCTATTTTACCTAAATTGTTAGAAATTATAGATAAGTTTTTTTCAGCTAGAAAACTGTCAACATTTACTATTTCTACCCAACTTACTTTTTTACCTTTTTTTAGGTAAGTTACCTGAATAACTCCAGCAGGAACCTCTATGTTTAGGATACCTTTAACTTTGGGCTTTACCAAATTTTCTTCTAAAGCAATTGTAACTATTCCAATTGTACCATGACCACACATTGGTAAACAGCCAGATGTTTCCAAGAATAAAATAGCAAAATCATTTTTAGAATCTTGAGGAGGGAAAATCATTCCGCCACTCATCATGTCATGACCTCTAGGTTCAAACATTAATGACTTTCTGATCCAATCAAATTTTTTTAAAAAATCTAATCTTTTTTCGCTCATCGAAATCCCATCTAAATCAGGTTTTTCTGATAAAATTAATCTAACTGGATTACCACATGTATGTGCATCAATACATTCAAAAATGTGTTTACTCATTTTTTTTCTCTATATAATTATTGATTCTCCTCTCCAGGGTAGGTAATGTAACTGTTCCGTATTCTAAAATTTTTTCATGAAATTCTCTAATATCAAATTTATCATTCAATTCATCTTTTGATTTATTTCTGAGCTCACGGATTTTTAGTTCACCTATTTTGTATGATAAAGCTTGACCTGGCCACGAAATATATCTGTCAATTTCAGTGTTAACCTCGTGTAAAGACAATGCTGTATTTTTTGACATGTAATCAATGGCTTTCTCTTTTGACCATCCCTTTGCGTGAAGTCCAGTGTCTACAACTAATCGACAAGCTCTCCACATCTCGTAGGTAAATTTTCCAAATTTTTCATAAGGAGTTGTATAAATACCCATTTCGTCAGCTAGAAACTCTGTGTATAGTCCCCAGCCTTCTCCGTATGCAGACAGATATAAATTTCTTCTAAATCTAGGAATACTATCTCCTAACTCATTATTTAGGGCGCTTTGAAGGTGATGTCCTGGAACTGCTTCGTGAACTGTTAAAGCTGGTATTGTATATAGAGTTCTACTTTTTAAATCGTAAGTATTTACCCAATAATAACCTGGATCTGTACTATTTTTTGAAGTACCTACATATCTACCACCTGTATATTTTGGAGCTATTGCATCAGGAACTGGTGCGACTCCATATGGTTTTCTTGGTAGAGTTTTAAAGAATCTTGGAAGTTGTTCATCAGCTCTTTTGGAAATATCTCTAGCGTACATAAGAAGCTCCCTTGGAGTTTTTGCATAGAATTGATCATCAGTTCTCAAAAATTCGAAAAATTCTTCAAAGGAACCATTAAATTTCAATTCATCAATAATTTTTATCATTTCTTTTTTAATCCTAGCCACCTCTTTTAAACCAATTTGATGAATTTCATCAGCTGTATATAATTCACTTGTCGTATAATAGTTGATTCTATTTTGATAGAATTCAGATCCATTGGGGGTTTCTGAAACCCCAATGGTAGTCCTTGTTTTTTTATAATATTCCTTTTCAAAGAAATCTTTAATTCTGATAAATTGAGGCACAACACTCTTTTCGATAGCATTTTTTGCTGCAGCAAGTATCGAATCTCTTTGAATTTCTGTTATGTCATTGGGTAGTTTGTTAAAAGGAGAATAAAAATAATTTGATTCAAAATTTTTAGTGATATGATCATTATATGTTGATTCGTAACCTTTAAAAATTACCAAAGGCTGAGATACACCTTTGTCTAGTCCTTTTCTTAAAAGAGGCAAATATTGATCAACATATTGTGGTATATCATTAAGCTTATTTAAATAATTTTTGACTTGCTCATAATTGTACATCGGTCTAACATTATAAACTAGACTACTATGGAAACCTGAATCAGAAAGTAGCGGATTTAGAAATCTTTCAAAATCATAATATGCAATAATATCTTTTAACACAAAGGATAATAATTCATATGAAATATTATCATTTTCGTCCAACTTATTAATATCAATATCATCTAATTTTAGTAAAAGACTTTCAGCAAATTCTTTCTCAGATTTAAAGTATTCTTCAGAAAAATTGCCAAGAGGATAATCCTCAAAATTATAGCCTTTATGATTTTGGTATTCTTGAATAATTGCGTCCAGTTTTTCATTGTCTCGATTACATGAGAAAAAAAGAAAAATTGATAAAAAAAGGATTTTATATTTCATAATCTTAAATATTTTAAAAATCAAATCTAGTTATTAGAGGCAACACCGTTAATTTTACGGTTTATCATTAATGGATTATCATTTTTTAATTCGTTTGGAAGTAAATTTTGAGGAAAGTCCTGAAAACTTACTGGTCTTAGCCACCTTTTTATTGAATTTGTTCCAACAGCTGAAAATCTTGAATCAGTTGATGCTGGATAGGGGCCACCATGGGTCATTGATGGGCAAACCTCTACTCCAGTCGGTACTCCGTTAAATATAATTCTACCTACTTTTAATTCTACAGCATTAATAATTTTTTCGCTTAAAAACTTTTCGTTAGTATCTGCTAATATTGTTCCTGTTAGTTGTCCTTCCATTGAATTAATTACCTGAAGCATTTCATTTTGATCCAAACATTTTACAATTAACGAAAATGGACCGAAAATTTCATCTTGTAGCTTTTTATCTTGGATGAAGTTTTTAGCTGTTACGGTTGAAATAACGTGTTTTGGAAAATTAGCTTTTGACTCAGAATCCACTTTTGTTAGAACTGAAACAAGTTTATTTTTTTTAATTTTTTCAAGACCATTGTTATATGCATTAAAGATATTGGGGTGGAGCATACAACTTGGTGATAATTTTTCAATTTCCTCAACTAACTTTTTTATAAATAAATCAAAAATTTCTGATTCAAAAGAAATAATAATACCAGGATTAGTACAAAATTGCCCAGATCCAATTGTTATTGATTTAGCAAATTTTTCTGCTAATTCAGCATATTCTTTTTGAAGTTTTTCTGGAAATATTAGCACGGGATTAACACTTCCCATTTCAGCGAAAACCGGTATAGGATTATCTCTTCTTGATGCTAAATCATAAATTGCACGTCCTCCTCTCAAACTACCAGTAAAACCAACTGCTTTGATTCCAGGGTTATTTACTAGCTTTTCTCCAACTTCAATTCCTTTACTATTCAGATTAGAAAAAACTCCATTAGGCATATTAGTTGTTTTTACAGCTCTAATAATCGCCGCAGAAACTAATTCCCCTGTTCCAGCATGCATTGGATGAGATTTTAATATCACAGGACACCCTGCAGCCAATGCTGAAGCAGTATCACCTCCTGCGGTTGAATAAGCCAAAGGAAAATTGCTTGCACCAAAAACCGCAACTGGTCCAAGTGGGATTAACATTTTTCTTAAATCAGGTTTTGGAACTGGAACTCTATTTGGATTTGAGGTGTCAATAGAAACTTCTTGAAAGTCTCCGTTGATTAGGAGTTCTGAGAATGACCTCAATTGATTAATCGTACGTGCTAATTCTGCGAGACATCTACCTTCGGTCAAACCTGTTTCAGAACAATAAATATTTACTATATCATCCGAAATTAATTGCAGCTCATCTGCGATTTGATTTAAAAATTTAGATTTCACTTCAGACGAAACAAGCTTATATTTTTTAAATGCTTTGAATGCAAGTTCCACTGATTTTTGAATTTCTGAATCACTTGCCTCAAAGAAAGTTGTATCATTTTCAATATTTAATTTTGGGTTAAATGTCTGAAATATTACGGACGAATTTGAAGATAAATTGTCTCCAATATAATTTTTACCAGTAATCATAATTAAAATCTATATTTTGATAAATCAGGTCTATTTTTAATTCCTGTATTTATAATTTCTAAAACATTTTCTCTTTCTTTGCCGAATAAAGGTACTCTTGGGAGTCTTACATTTTCAGAACCAATTCCTAGTGTTGTTTCCGCTAACTTTATATTTTGAACTAGTTTTGGATTTATATCTAATTCTAGTAAAGGTAAAAACCACCTGTATATTTCTATTGCTTCTTTTATTTTATACTGTGATTGAAGTTTATAAATTGCAACGGTTTCCTCGGGAAAAGCACAAACCAATCCAGCAATCCAGCCATCTGCACCCATTAACAAACTTTCAAGAGCAATCGTATCGACACCAGTCATGATTTTTAATCTGGAGCCATAAGCATTTTTAAGTCTTGTTACATTAGATATATCTCTAGTTGACTCTTTAACTGCCTTTATATTATCACATTTTAAAAGCTTTTCAAACATGTCAATTGTAACTTCAATTCCATAATCAAATGGGTTATTGTATATCATAATAGGTAGATTCGTAGAATTGGCTATAGCTTGAAAATATTCTATCGTCTCCTTTTTTCCTGACTTGTAACGCATCGGCGGTAATACCATTAACCCACTTGCCCCAAATTTTTCTGCACACTTAACGCTTTCTAGAGCATCTTTTGTTGACTGTTCGGCAATATTGACAACTACTGGAATTTTATTTGAAACAAAATCAACAGTATTTTGGGTTAATATATTTTTTTCATCCTGGGTTAAAGTACTTGCCTCTCCCAATGATCCACCTAAAACAATTGCATCAATACCTGCTTGCAGCTGAAAGTCTAAATTTTTATTAAAAAGAGCCAAGTCTAATTTATCATCATTACTAAATTTAGTAGTGATTGCTGGCATTACTCCACTCCATTCCATATATAAGATTTTGTATTGAAGATAATGTTTTTTTACTAATTTATTTTGGTCTAATTTGTTATAAATAAGTCAGAGGCAACTCCGTCAGTTAAAAATTTATATTCTTTTGAAGTATGAAGTTTATTATTTGTTTTGACAAGCACACCTTCTTTAATTTTAAGCTCTATTTGTTTATTTAAATTATCCAAATTCAAATCTGAAAACTTTGATTTAATCAATTCTAAATCAATTCCATCTGAAGTTCTTAAACCTATCATTATTACTTCATTTAACACATCAATTTGTGATAGAACCTCTGATTCATTGGGTAAAATATTTTTTTTAATTTTTTCAATATACTTCTGATTATTACTAATATTCCATGTTCTTGATGCACCGTCAAACGAATGTGCTGATGGCCCAAAGCCAATATATTTTTCCCTGTTCCAATATGTAAGATTATTTTTACACTCATAACCAGGTTTTGAAAAACTTGAAAATTCGTAATTATAATAACCTAATTTTAACAACATATCATAGGCATATTCAAATTGTAATTTCTGATCCCTATCTTCAACTTCCTTTATCTTATTCTTTTCAATCAATTTTTTAAGGGCTGTTTTTGGCTCAACAGTTAAAACATAAGTCGAAATATGGGGTATATCATAATTTAATCCAATTTCAATGTTTTTTTTCCATTCATCAATTGAACTTTCAGGTATTCCATATATTAGATCAATAGAAAAATTAGTGAAATTATTTTTTATTTTTTCAATTGAATCAATTGCAGTTTTTGAATTGTGACTTCTATTCATTAAAACTAAATCAGAATCAATAAAAGATTGTATCCCAAGACTAACCCTATTAAAACTATTTTTTTTCCATACTTCAATTTTTTCAATACTAACATCATCAGGATTACATTCAATTGTAATTTCAGTATTATTAGAAATTTTAAATTTTTTATGAATTTCATTTAAAATTTTTTCTAATTCTTTTTCAGTTAGAATTGACGGTGTTCCTCCTCCAAAATATATTGAACCAACATTATCATTCAATTCATTTGATCTTAAAGAAATTTCACTTACAATTGAATCAATAATTAAATCTTTTGATTTTAACGATGTAGAAAAATGATAATTACAATAGTGACATGCTTTTCTACAAAAAGGAATATGAATATATATACTACTTATGACCCTCTTATTTTATCTTTATTTTTATTTACAAAGCTTGACCAACTAGAATATTTTGTTTCCTCAAAAGAATTTTTTGAATTATAAAAATGGCATACAGCAGCTGCCAGTCCGTCTGTAGAATCTAAATTTTTAGGCAACTCTTTTATTGCTAATAAATTCTGAAGCATTTTTGCTACTTGTTCTTTACTAGCATTACCATTACCTGTTATTGCCTTTTTTATTTTTTTTGGTGAATACTCTGTAATTGATATTTCTCTTGAAAGACCTGCGGCCATTGCTATTCCTTGGGCTCTACCAAGTTTTAGCATACTCTGAATGTTTTTACCAAAAAAAGGAGCCTCAATAGCTATTTCATCAGGATTAAACTCCTCTATTAAAGAAATAGTTCTTTCAAATACTAATTTTAGTTTTAAATAATGGTCTTTATGTTTTGTTAAATTCAATTCATTCATTTCTATGAGATACATTTTTCTGTCCTTTATTTTAATTATACCAAAACCCATTATTGTTGTCCCTGGATCAATACCTAAAATTATTTTTTCACTCATATTTGTTATTCAGTTGAAATTATAATTGGGATTTTAAAAATTACATCAACTTGCTGACCTCTTTTAATTGCTGGATATAATTTTGGAAAATTTGAAACAGTATTATTAAATGAGCTAATTATAACTTCTTTATATTTATGATTTTTATCTAAAATATTGATACTTTCAATAGAAATTAGACCGGTTTTATCAACCATTAAAACCAAATTAACTGTATCAACAAGTGTTCTATTCAGAATCAAATTATTTTTTTTCAAATTAGCTGTAAAATTATTTGTAATGGTTTCAACAAAACATTTATTTTTTTGTGAAACACTATTCAACTCTAAACAATTCTCAAAAACGGGATATTGATCAACTTCACTCCAGTTGAATGATTTTAGTTCTTCATTAATAAACTCATCAACTGAAATTTTTCTGTCAATTTGAAAATCATATTCACATGAATTAACCAAAAAAAAGAAAATAAAAATCAGAGTTATTCTCACAATAGATATTAATTAATTAATTAATTTCATAAAGTTAATCGATTTTATTTAAAATATTCTTAATTATAATATGGATATATTTTTATTGATATTGTCTTTTGTTTTTATGATAGTAGGGATTATAGGAAGTGTAATTCCTGTTTTGCCAGGCCCCCTGAGTTCATGGTTGGGACTATTCATTTTTAGTAATATTTCAAATGTACAAGTAGAAAGTAAAATACTTATTTTTTGCTTAATTATTGGATTAATAATTTTCATTCTTGATTATATAATCCCAATATATAGTTCCAAAAAATTTGGAGCGAGTAAATTTGGAATAATAGGAGCTTCAATTGGCACTTTGATTGGCTTATTTTTACCACCATTTGGGATCATAATTGGTGCATTAATTGGTGCAATTGCTGGTGAATTATTTCTAAATAAAAATTTTGAAAAATCAATTATAGCCGCTGCTGGAGTTTTTCTTGGTTTAATCGTTTCCGGATTTACAAAAACATTAATATCAATTGTATTTTTAGTAATCTATATTAATTTATTTTTGAATAATTTTAGCAATCTATTTTGATCCACCGCCAACTGTAATTGTTGGGATAATTTCAGTTATGAAGGAATTTGTATTTTTTTCTAATCCAAACCATTTTGAATTCATTCTATCAACTAAAAGCTCGACTGATCTAATTCCAATTTCTGGACCATGCTGATAAATAGTGGTTAACTTTGGACTAGAATACTCTGAAATTGTTTTATCACCAAAACCTACAACCGATATTTCTTCAGGTATTTTTATACCTAAACTTCTTGCAATATTAACAGAAATTACACCACAAATTATATCAGCTGAGATGATTGCATCAGGTTTATTTTTTTCAATAAACTTATGGATTTCAATGTGTTTATCAAGATTTTTTGAAATCCTTAGAATTAAATTTTTGTCAAACTTTCCATAAAAGTCATAGGTAGCTTTTCTAAATCCATTAGCTCTATATTTACCTACATTTAAATCATTTATTGTTGTTACAAAACCAATTTTTTTTCTCCCCAACATTTTCAAACTTTTGACTTCATTATAAATTGCATCAAAATCATCAATAATAACTTTGTCACAATTAATTTTATCGGTTACACGATCAAACATGACTATAGGAGTATCTTTCATCGTAAATTCCTTTATATGAGAGAAGTCATTTTTATTTAAAGTCTCTTCAGACATTGCAATAATTACTCCGTCAACATTCCCACTTGATAAAATTTGAAGACTATCTATTTCCTTTATAATTGATTCTTTTGTCGTGACCGTGATAACATCATAGCCATATTGATCTGCTGAATCATGAATACCGTCCAATACTTTGGAGTAAAATCTATTTAAAATATCGGGAATAACAACCCCAATTGTAAGAGTCCTGTTACTTTTAAGGCTAAGTGCTATTTTGTTAGGCTTATAGTTGCGCTTATTTGCTAATTTTTTTACTTTTTGAATCGTTTGAACACTTATCTCTGGACTATCATGTAGCGCTTTGGAAACTGTTGAAACAGAAACTTTTAGTTCCTTTGCTAATTCTTTTAATGTTATCATTAATCAACTAAATAAAATTCTTTATAGTTGCTTACATTTGAATCTGTACCAATAAAAAGGTGAAACTTGCCAAGTTCAGATTCCCATATATTATTGAATGAATAAAACTCTAAGAGGGAATTATCAATTTCAAAATTGACAGTTTTACTTTCGCCTGGGTTTAATTCAATTTTTTTAAATCCTTTTAATTCTTTCATAGGTCTCGCTATACTACCTACAATATCTCTCAAATATAGCTGAACAACTTCTTCACCATTAAAACTTCCTGTATTTGAAATAGTTACTGATGCATATATTTTAGAATCTCTGGTCATTGAATCAGAACTAATTGTTAAATCAGAGTATGTAAAGTTGGTATAGCTTAATCCATATCCAAACGGATATAAAGGACTATTTTCAACATCAGCATAACCCGAATTTGTCACTTGTTCTATTGAGGTACTTGGTCTTCCTGTATTTTTAAAATTATAATAAACTGGCACTTGACCAACATTTCTTGGAAAAGACATAGTAAGTTTTCCGGAAGGGTTATAATCTCCATAAAGAACTTGCGCTATGGCGTTACCAGATCTAGACCCTAATTGCCATGCCTGAACTATAGCAGGAATATTTTCATCTTCCCAGCTTAAATCTAGTGGTCTACCACTCATTACAACAAGAACAATGTTTTTATTTACTTTCTTTATTTCTTTTAACAGATCCTTTTGAAGACCTGGTAAATCAATATTTGTTCTACTTCTTCCTTCACCTGACTGATGTCCTTCTTCACCAAGAACCATAATTACAATGTCAGATGTAGCTGCAGCTAATTTAGCTTTTCCAAAATCAGATTTATCTTTAAAGTTTATTTTAACTCTATTATGAAAATTGGTTTCACCATAATATAAATCAACTCCTTTTTGATATATAGTTTTATTCCCTTTATATTTTTTCATTCCCTCAACAACTGAAACAGCTGAGTTATACTCAACCTGAGATCTCCAGTTACCTAGAGTACTATTCTTGTCATTTGCCAATTGTCCAATGATGGCAATTTTTTGATTTTGTTTTTTTAATGGCAATAATTGGTTATCATTTTTTAATAAAACAATAGATTTTTTAGCTGCATCTAAAGCAACCATCATATTTTTTTCACTTCCAAGTTCAGAATCTGATCTATTCTGATCACAATATTTATATGGGTCTTCAAATAAACCTAACTCATATTTCACTCTTAAAATCCTTCTAACAGCATCATCTAATAATTCTTCTTTGACTTTTCCTGACTCTACAAGTCCAACTAATTTACTTACATATAAACTTGATTCCATGTCCATATCTGAACCTGCAATTAAAGCCAATTCAGCTGCATGTTCTCCATTACTCGCAAAACCATGAGGTATCATTTGATCGATTGAACCCCAGTCAGATACTATAAATCCGTCAAAATTCCAATCTCCTTTTAAAATATCTCTTTGAATATGTTTGTTACCAGTAGCAGGAATCTCATCAAGAGTATTAAATGAATTCATAAATGTTCTTACACCCGCTTCAACAGCTGCCTTAAAAGGAGGCATTATAGTATTGTGTAGAGTATACTGATTAAAATCTGTGGTATTATAATCTCTACCTGCTTCTGAAAATCCATAACCAGCAAAATGCTTTGCGCATGCAACTATAGTATTTACTTCACTTAGATTATCTCCTTGAAACCCTTTAACACGTGCTTTAGCAATTAAACTTCCTAGAAAAGGGTCTTCCCCGGCTCCTTCCATGACTCTTCCCCATCTGGCGTCTCTTGAAATATCTACCATAGGTGCAAATGTCCAATTCAAGCCATCAGCACTAGCTTCAGTAGCAGCAATTCTTGCAGATTTTTCTAAAAGTTCTAAGTCCCAACTTGATGATTCGGCAAGAGGAATTGGAAACATTGTTTTGTAACCATGAATCACATCATGTCCAAAAATAAGTGGAATTCCTAATCGAGTTTCCTCAACAGCAATTTTTTGTAATGCTCTTATTTCTTCAACTCCAATAACGTTTAACATAGAACCAACTTGACCATTTTTTAGTTCATTATATCTTTTCTTCTGATAATCTCCCTCGGGCATAGGACCAGTAGCATCCCAAAAACCATTATACTGATTCATTTGTCCTGCTTTTTCAGCTAGTGTCATCTGAGAAATTAGATCATCAATAAATTTTTCTTTTTCTGTCAAATTAGAGTTTTGACATGATGTAATAAAAAATAAAACAAAAAGGCTATAGATTAATTTTTTCATAATTGTTATTGATAAATTCTTATATAATCAACTTCCATAGTTGATTCGTTAAACTGAGGATCTACATCAAACCAATGGCCACCCATTGCAACGTTTAAAATAAAAAACATTTCTTGGTCGAAGGGCCAATTTTCTGAATCTTTTGGAGAAGGTGAATATGTATAGTATAAAATATCATCAACAAAAAACTGAATTCTATTTTCGTCCCAATCAATCGAATAAATATGAAATTCTTCATTATAATCACTAACATTGGTGTGTCCATTTGTCCAGGTATCTCCATGGCTCATAGGGGTATGAATTGATCCAGCTACAACTGTTGGGTCGTGTCCCCAATGTTCCATAATATCAATTTCTCCACATGCAGGCCATCCAACTTCATAATGGTTTGCTCCTAATAACCAAAGAGCAGGCCATGTGCCACCACCTGTCGGTAATTTGGCTCTAATATCAACTCTTCCATATTGAAATTCAAATTTATCTCTGGAAACAATTCTGGCAGAAGTATATTCATAACTAGCCATATCCTCCCTCTTTGCTGTAATCTTTAAAACCCCGTCTTCAACTTTAACATTATTTAGACTACTTGTATAATATTGAGATTCACCATTACCCCAACCCCATTCACCATTTCCAATTTCGTGGGTCCAAGTATTAGAATCCACCGCACCATTATAATTGAACTCCTCAGACCAGGTAGCTTCTGGAGCATCACCTTCAACAAATAAATCAAAAGTTTCAACAGCACTGGTATAATGACCTGACGAAGAGTAGGCATATACATATACTGAATATGAGTTTACACCTTCATCACTATAAGAATATTCCGTTTGACCATTAATTGATTGCTGAGTAATACCTCCTCCGAACCTGAATTCATAATTTACCGCATCAGTAGCAGACGCAATACAAATAATTGATCCTGATCCATCTCCGTTTGGGTTTGAACCGTTTTGTCCAATAATGCTGATATCTAAAGTTAGGTTTGAGGGAACTATAACCTCATGATTATCAGAGTTATTGTTTGAATCAGCCGGCTCATCTGATGAACAAGCAATTACAAAAAACATTAAGAAAATGATAATTTTTAAATAATTCTTCATTATTGTAGTTAGAGTTTGACAAATATAAAAAATAAGAGAGAAGTTGATTGAACTTCTCTCTTATAAATTTAAATAGTGAATAATTTATTCTTGGTTAGTAATTTTTGCATACCACGCATTTGTATCTAATCCAATTGTTTTTAGGTAAAGTTCAGATGAATCGGAATTTCTGTGGGTAATAATATATTGATGATTGCCGCCAACATAATTTCCCGTAAAACCATTTCCACCGAAATTTAACACCAAATACCCATCATCATTTTCAGAAATACTCCAACTAAAACTAAAGTCATCTGCTGGGTAAAATGGATGCTCATTAAATTGATTTGGAGTTAATCCTTGATCCCCATTAAAATCTTCTTCAAGTGCAGTTGCATTACCAAAAATGAAACCTTGAGTTAAAAATTGAGCTGTACCGTCAGACGAAAAAATAATCCTATCATCATACATTCCAGTACTGGACTGTTGAAAAGGAGAAGCACTATACCACTCAGGGAATGTATTGATTCCGTCATGAAAAGAAGCTGGGTCATGAACTCCAATATGTCCGTCTGCCTCTGCCATTACTCTCCAAGATCCAGATATTAATGCGTTAACAAGATCTTCAGGTGGTTCATAAGTATAAAGTACCTCAATGGAAACATTGGTTTCAATCGATTCTCCTGCAATTCCTAATGCAATTACTGAAATGTCATATAAAAACGTTCCAGTACTGGTAAAAACCGTTGAAAAGACACCACTTGGTTCCATGTGTTCAACCCCATTACTTATAAATTTATATGTTATAGCATTATCAGCACTAGCTGTAAATGTAACATTGCCGCTTCCATCACCATATGGATTGTCACTGTCGGCCCCTTGAATTAAAGGAATAACATTTAGATTTGATGGGACAATAATCTCTCCTAATTCATAATTATCTTGCTCACAGGAACTAAAGATTAATATTGAAAACGCAATTAGTAAATATTTTATTGACTTCATAATAATTTTGTATTAATTAATTTATTTTAATAACCGGGGTTTTGTTCAAGCCCTGAAATATCAATTTCTTGTTGTGGTATGGGAAATACTTCATGTTTCCCTTCGATGAATCCAGGTATAACAGACGAAGCTCTTGCTGTTCTGACCAGGTCAAAAAATCTATGTCCTTCTAATCCAAGCTCAAATTTTCTCTCTTCATATATAGCTTCTGTTAAATCAGTACCGGTAGGAAAAATTTCAAATTCTTCATCACCATCATAAGCTCTTAGTCTTACTTGATTTAAAAATTCTTGCGCAATTCCATCGTCAATTCCAGACCTATTGTAAGCTTCTGCAGCCATCAATAGTACATCTGAATATCTAATAATTCTGAAATTTGTTAGATAATTTAGTTCTGTTTGCCCTCCTGACTCTCCTGCTCTAGGAATATATTTATTATTAAAATAACCTGTATGATTATATCCTTCAGAGTATGTAGCACCAGTCGCTTGAGCAAAAGCCTCAATATCTAAGATTGTAGCATCCCTTCTAGTATCATCCGGATGAAATGAATTGTAAAATTCAGCTAATGGAACATTAAAACTCCAACCTTGAGCATATTCGGGTCCACTCCAACCTCTTGGTCCATTCATGATGATAGCATAATTACCCTCACTACAGTGAGCACATCCCCAATCATACCAATTGGATTGATTTGAATATTGGATTTCAAATACAGATTCAGGGCCATTTTCACCAAATCTCAAAAACTGACTTCCATAGTCAGCTACTAGTGAATAAACACCAATTACATTATCTAGTGCTGCTGCTGCTTCAGAAAATTTGTCCTGATATAATAAAACCTTTCCAAGTAAAGCATAAGCTGTATACTTATTTACTCTTCCAACTTGAGATTGTGAATCAGGAAAAGTAGCTATAGCATTCTGCAAGTCTAATTCAATCTGTGCATATACTTCTTCTTTAGGTGTTCTTACTAGGGTACCAGCATCTCCAGCAGTAAGTCTAGCTTCGGTAAATAAAGGTACATCTCCAAAGAATTTAACTAACTCAAAATAATAATATGCTCTTAGAAAATAAACTTCTGCATACATAGCTTCCTTACCATCAAAATCTATATTTGCTTTATTCTCTTGCATGTAATTTGCCCTATTAACTCCTTCATATAAAAACTGCCAAATTTGTCTTAACACATTATTTTCAGGATAGTGTGTCATATTATCAATTTGTTGAATACCTATATAGTCTGTTGCACTTTCTCCTCCACAAAGTGATAGATCAGATGCGATTGCCCCTAATTGAACATTAAAGAATAGCCATTGTAGAACGTCATAGGTACCAACCAACGCCGCATCATAATCTGATTGCTGTTGAAAATATATTTCAGATGTAATTTGATATCCTTCAATTGCCTCATAATCTACATGATCTGTACATCTATTTAAAAAAGAAATAGATAAGATTAGTATTAATAGTGTTTTAAATTTTTTCATAATATTTTTTATTAAAATTTAATATTGACACCCATTGACCAGATTCTTGGCTGTGGGTAAGTTCCATAATCTATACCTGTATTTAAAACTCCACCAACTGAAATTTCGGGATCATATCCGGAATAGTCTGTTAGTGTAAGTACATTCTTAACCTGAACGTAAGCTCTTACTTCATCAAATCCCCACACCTCTGTTAATGAATCTGGGAATGAATAACCAAGCTGAATATTCTTGATTCTTAAATAACTACCATCTTCAACAAATCTGTCAGATGCTCTATTGTTATTATTTGAATCAACAAATGTTACCCTTGGCTCATCAAAACTAGTTCCTAAACCTGTCCATCTAGCAAGAGTTGAAGCAAATCTGTTGGTGTAATTTAGATTTCTTTCATAAGCTCGATATATATCATTTCCAATAGAAGCATAGGTAAATACACTTAAATCAAATGCTTTGTAATCTAAATTTAAGTTCCATCCGATTGTAAAATCTGGAAATGGATCACCAATTTGTGTTCTGTCAGAGTCATTTACAATACCGTCACCATCTATATCAACAAACCTAATGTCACCAGGAACTGCACCATTTTGAGTTGCATGATTATTAACCTCATCTTGAGTTTGGAAAATACCATCGGTTACATAACCAAAGAAATAGCCTGGTGAGAATCCTTCTTCAAATCTTACAATATTTCTATAAGGGATTCCATATCCAGCTCCCCAAATATATTTATCTCCGTTATTTATTGAAATAACTTCATTCTCAGCTGTTGTGAAATTTAGATCAGATGAAATTAATAAATCTCCAACAGAAGTGTTTAATGAAATTGTAGCATCAATTCCAGTACTTTTTGTACTTCCAATATTAGTTGTTGGATAGGAAGGAACACCAAGATATAAAGAAAGATTTGGACTAAATAATAAATCGTCAACTGTCTTATTAAAATAGTCAACTGAAAGGGAAAACTTATCGTTAAATATTCTTGTATCAATACCAACATTCATTTGCACTTGATTTTCCCAAGAGACATCATCATTAGGAATAGATCCTAGAGAAGAACCCGGAGTAATAGTACCGTTAAATACATAACTAGGGAATGTTGAAATTAGGGAAAATTGAGGATTAATATTGTCATTTCCTAAAGTACCATAACTTGCTCTAAATTTTAGATAATCTAAGACAGGAACTTCATCAAAAAAGTCTTCTTTCGAAATAACCCATCCAATAGATGCTGATGGAAAAAATGCAAATTTATTGTTTCTACCAAAAGATGTACTACCATCAACTCTTCCTGTAAAAGAGGCATAGTATTTTTCATCATAGTCATATAAAATCCTTCCAAAGTAAGATAGGTTTCTATTAACATATTGCCATGAGCCTGATGTTTGCTGTGAAGCATTTCCGGTAGCGGCACTCACATCAGCATAATCCCATGAATTAAATGGAACGTCTTCGTTAGTTGCTGAAATATTACCTCCTTTACCTTCACCGATTGAAAAACCAGCTACAGTTTGAAAACTATGGATTTCATCAATTGTAAAGTCATAATTTCCATAAAGCTCATATGTGTAGTTAAAGAAATTTGTGTTTCCCTCAAATACTCTGTTGTGAGTTGAAGTAATATTTCCCTCACTATCAATAGTAACTATAGGACTCAAATCTGGATTAGCATTTGTTTGGTTATGTCCGGTTCCGTAAAATTGGAAAGGAACAAATCCTTTGTCGTAGATATTTACGTATGTGTATCCGAATCTAGATGTAATATTAAGATTTTCCATTAGCTGATGTTGAAGTTCAATTTTACCTTGAACCTTGTCAACTTTATTTTTATTATATGTATTGTCAATTTGAGCTAGTGGGTTAACAATTTCTTGAGTAATTGTTTCACTTATTCCAAATGTACCATTTTCATATGGACTTACAGTTGGATCAAAATTTAACGCATTGGATAACACACTTGTTATACCGTTTTCAGCTAAACTTTTGCCTTTTATATTTGAGTAATTAATATTTACTAATAGTTTTGTTTTTTCTGTTAAATCAGTGTTAATATTAGTCGTAAAATTGGTTCTGTTAAAAAAAGATTTTTCACCACCTGCAACTACACCATCCTGTCCAGTGTATGCTGCAGAAACATAATAAGAGGTGTTTTCACTACCTCCAGATGCTGTAATAGAATGATTAACAATTGGTGCATCAACAAGAACTTCATCTTGCCAATTTGTTCCAGCCCCAAACCCAGAAATATCCTGAAATACAAGTCCCTCACCTGCATTTGAACTAGCCTCATTCAAAATTACCGCATATTCTCTTGCGTTTAAAACATCTATTGTTTTTACCACCTCTTGATTACCAACAGATGTACTTAAGGTGAATTTAGTTTCAGAATTTCTTTCTCCAGATTTTGTAGTAATCACAATAACTCCACTTCCACCTTTAACTCCATAGATAGAAGCTAGTGCAGCGTCTTTTAATACATTTACTGATTTAACATCGTTTGGGTTTAAGGAGTTTAGATCATCGATTGAAGCAGAAATTCCATCGATCACTACAAGTGGATCATTTCCAGCGTAAGAAGTAATACCTCTTATTAAAACAGTAGGTTTAGAACCTGGTGAACCACTTGATATAATGTTTATTCCTGATGCTTGACCCTGTAACGCGTCTTCAACTCTTATTGGTGAAGAAGCTTCAATTGCGTCTGAATTAACTGTCGAGACTGCTCCAGAAATATCACTCAGTTTTTGAGATCCATAGCCGATTATTATTACCTCATCTAATTCACTAAGATCCTTATCCATCAAAACGGAAAAATTATCAGAAATAAAATCTGTTGATGAAATTTTTAAGTTCAAAGTTTTATAGCCAACATAGCTAAAAACTAATGTTGATCCAGATTCATAATTTGATATTGTAAAATTACCATCAAAATCAGAAACAGCTCCCTGACTTTGTCCTTGAACAACTATATTAACGCCTACTAAAGGTTCTCCGTCTTCAGAATCAGTAACAGAACCTGATAGGCTTTGCGCTTGTAAACCTGTACAAACAGCAATAAAAGCAATAGCAAAGTTTAGTATTGATTTTCTCATGTTAAGATTAATTTATTTTAAGTTAATTTAATGATTTGTAGAACTATTTTTTTGAAAAAAAACAAAAAAGAAATTTAGATTGTCTAATTATTATAAAAAATACATAATCTTTAAAAATTATTCAATAAAAAAAACGTTTTCGTAAAAATTCAATAATATAAATACATCAAAACACGAAAACGTTTTCGATATACTAAAACAAAAAAGCCTCCCAAAAGGAAAGCTTTCATTGGTTTTAAAAAACCACTTGTAAATTAATACAAGTTCAACACGTTACAAAGATAATTAATTTTTTAATATACCAACATCATATAGTTGTTTGGCAGAATTAATTATTTCTATTTCAGCACTTTTTGGAAACCATTCAAGCAATTGGTTAGCATTTTTTGTGTGTAATTTTTCAAAGGTACCCAACCTTTTTGCTATTGACCTCATTGAGGGGATAAATAGCGCAAGAAATTTGAAAATGAAATTAGGAATTACTCTTATTGGCACTTTATTAAAGCCTGC
>PABM01000009.1 GCA_002702745.1 Flavobacteriaceae bacterium
GTACAATTTTACAATCTGCACTTCTTTTTTTTACTGATGCTCTTACTTTCATTTTTTAAAATCTATAAGTTATTCTTGCCTTAGTTAAATCGTAAGGACTCATTTCTAATTTTACTTTATCACCAGGCAATAATTTAATATAATGCAAACGCATTTTTCCAGAAATATGAGCGGTTACAACATGACCATTTTCTAATTCAACCCTAAACATTGCATTCGAAAGCGATTCAATAATTGTTCCTTCTTGTTCTATTGGTGCCTGTTTTGCCATATGAATAATTTTTTATATTGCTGGTTTTCTATCCCTACCTGATTTCATAAGCCCATCGTAATGTTTGTTAAGTAAATATGAATTTACCTGCTGCATAGTATCAATTGCAACACCAACCATAATCAGTAGAGATGTTCCGCCAAAAAACAATGCCCATCCTGCTTGAACATCCATAAACTTAACAACTACTGCAGGAAATACAGCAATAAGAGCTAAGAATAAAGAACCAGGAAGAGTTATATGTGACATAATCGTATCTAGAAGATTTGAAGTATCTGTACCGGGTCTAATTCCAGGAATAAAGCCTCCACTTCTTTTAAGATCGTCAGCAATTTTATTAGTTGGGACAGTTATTGCAGTGTAAAAGTAAGTGAATACTACAATTAAAAGTCCAAATACGATATTATACCAAAGGCCAAATATGTCAGCAAATTCAATTTCCATCCAACTACCAAAAGTAGACATGAATTGAGAATCAACATTTTTAATTGATCCACCTAAAAATGATGGAACGAACATAATTGCTTGAGCAAATATTATAGGCATTACACCTGAAGCATTAAGTCTAAGTGGTATATATTGTCTAGTTCCAGCAACATTTCTGTCAAATCCGCCGGATGCAGTACGTCTTGCGTACTGAACAGCAATTTTTCTTACGGCCAATACAAGCATAACCGATGCTAAAATAATAGCTATCCAAATTACAAGCTCAATAGAAATCATGATTAAACCACCATTAGATTCAGTTACTCTTGAAACCCACTCTTGAACAAAAGACTGGGGCATTGTTGCGATAATACCTACCATAATCAGAAGTGAGATGCCATTTCCAATTCCTTTATCCGTAATTTTTTCTCCAAGCCACATTGCAAAAATACAGCCAGTTACTAATATGATTATTGAGGAAAAGTAGAATATTCCACCTTGACCAAGTAGAAAAGCATCCTGTGGAATCCCTAATGCTGGTAAAGCAGTTAAATATGCAGGTGATTGAACCAAACATATTGCTATTGTCAGCCATCTGGTTATCTGAGTAATTTTTTTCTGGCCACTCGCGCCTTCTTTTTGTAATTTTTGCAAATAAGGAATAGCAATACCCATCAACTGAACAACAATTGAAGCAGAAATGTACGGCATAATTCCTAGTGCAAATACAGAAGCATTAGCAAATGCGCCACCAGTAAAAGCATTTAATAAACCCAGAATACCCTGCTCGGTATTTTCAGCAATTTGCCCTAATTTCGTTGCATCAATTCCTGGAAGTACAACCTGAGCACCAAATCTGTAAACTAATAACATAGTAAGAGTCAAAAAGATCCTATCTTTTAACTCTGTAATTTTCCAGATATTTTTTAATACTTCAATTACCTTATTCATAATTAATTTATATGTTTATCGCTTCTCCTCCAGCAGCTTCTATTGCTGATTTCGCTGATGCTGTAAACTTGTGAGCTGAAACTTTAACTTTCCCTTTTAATTCTCCTCTACCTAAAATCTTTACAAGTTCGTTTTTACGAACTAATCTTAAGCTAACCATCGATTCAAAGTCAAGTGTACTTTTAACTTTTTTATTGTCAATTAGGGATTGAATTGTATCAAGGTTAACACCCTGATATTCTACCCTGTTAATATTTTTAAATCCAAATTTTGGAATTCTTCTTTGAAGCGGCATTTGACCGCCTTCAAAACCAATTTTTTTAGAGTAACCAGATCTAGATTTAGCTCCTTTGTGACCTCTTGTAGCAGTACCACCTTTGCCAGAACCTTGTCCTCTACCGACTCTTTTACTATTTTTATTAATTGAACCCTTAGCAGGTTTTAAATTACTTAAATCCATTTCTTTATTTTTCAACACTTATTAAGTGACTAACTTTTTTAATCATTCCTAAAATATTAGGTGTATCCTCATGTTCAATAGTCATACCTAACTTTCTTAACCCAAGAGCAGCTAATGTAAGCTTTTGTTTTTTTGTTCTATTGATAGAACTTCTTGTTTGTGTTACTTTAATTTTTGCCATCTCCTTTAACCTTTATATAATTTTTCTAATGTTATACCTCTGTTTTTAGCTATAGTATGTGCATTTTTTAATCTAAGTAATGCATCAAATGTAGCTTTTACAACATTGTGAGGGTTAGACGATCCTTGAGATTTTGATAGCACATCATGCACACCAACAGCCTCAAGAACGGTTCTCACCGCACCTCCAGCAATAACCCCCGTACCAGGTGCAGCAGGAATGATATTCACTCTTGCTCCTCCAAATTTACCTTTTTGTTGATGAGGTAAAGTTCCTTTAACTATAGGTATTCTTACTAAATTCTTTTTAGCATCCTCGACTGCTTTTGCAATAGCACTAGAAACATCCTTAGACTTTCCTAAGCCATGACCAACAACTCCATTTTCATCTCCAACAACAACAATTGCTGAAAACCCAAATGTTCTACCCCCTTTAGTAACTTTAGTGACTCTTTGAACCCCTACTAAACTATCTTTAAGCTCAAGGCCTCCCGGTTTTACTCTTTCTACACTTTTATAGTTATGATACATAAATTAAAATTTTAATCCACCTTCTCTTGCACCGTCTGCTAAAGATTTAACTCTTCCATGATATAAATATCCAGAACGGTCAAAAGAAACTTGTTTTATTCCCTTTGAAACAGCTTTTTCAGCAAGTTTTTTACCAACTAATGAAGCAGTTTCAGTTTTATTTCCTTTGGTCTTTGAAATTTCTTTTTCAGCAGACGAAGATGAAACGATAGTATTACCACTAACATCGTCAATCAATTGAGCATAAATTTCTTTATTACTTCTGAAAACAGATAATCTTGGATTAGTTTCAGTTCCTGAAACTATTTTCCTGATTCTGTTTTTAATTCTGATTCTTCTATTTTTCTTAGTTAACTTCATAATTTAAAAATTAAGCTTGTTTTCCTGCTTTTCTTCTTATTTGCTCTCCAACAAATCTTATACCTTTTCCTTTGTATGGTTCAGGTTTTCTGAAAGATCTAATCTTGGCTGCGACCTGTCCAACTAATTGTTTGTCAAAAGAACTAAGCTTGATAATTGGATTTGATCCTTTTTCAGAGACTGTTTCAACTTTAACTTCGTTTGCTAAATTCATTACTACGCTGTGTGAAAAACCTAACGCAAGTTCTAGCTTCTGTCCCTGTGCAGACGCACGATATCCAACTCCAACTAACTCCAATTCTTTTGTCCAGCCATGTGAAACACCAATAACCATATTGTTGATTAAAGCTCTGTAAAGTCCATGCTTTGATTTATGGTCTTTAGCTTCAGAAGTTCTCTCAACTTTAAGAACACCATCACTTATTTTAACGATTACGTCAGAAAATTCTTGTTCAATTTCTCCTAATTTACCTTTGACAATAATTTTATTTTCAGAAATTTCAATAGAAACTCCCTCAGGTATTATAATCGGATTATTTCCTACTCTAGACATTTTTTTATTTTTTTCTAATTAACGTAACAAATTACTTCCCCACCAACATTCTCTGTTTTAGCTTGCTTAGCAGTCATAACACCTTTAGATGTAGAAACTATAGCAATTCCTAGCCCATTTAAAACTCTTGGTAAATCAGTTGAACTTGAATACTTTCTTAAACCAGGCTTACTAATTCTAGAAATATTTGTTATTACTGATTCATTATTTTCTTTAGTATACTTTAGGGCAATTTTTATACTACCTTGAGTAGTATCGTCTTCAAATTTATAACTCAAAATATATCCCTGATCGAATAATATTTTAGTGATTTCTTTCTTAAGATTAGATGCAGGAATAGAGACAACTTTATGATTTGCTCTTATCGCATTTCTAACTCTTGTTAAATAATCAGCTATAGGATCTGTATTCATATTTTTAATTTTATATTTTTACCAACTAGCTTTTTTAACTCCAGGTATTAACCCTTTATTCGCCATTTCTCTAAAAAGAACCCTAGAAATACCAAAATTTCTCATGTATCCCTTAGGTCTACCAGTTAATTTACATCTGTTATGCATTCTAATCGGAGAAGCGTTTTTTGGAAGTTTTTGTAAACCTTCATAGTCTCCAACTTCCTTTAAAGCTTTTCTTTTTTCAGCATATTTAGCTACAATTTTTGCTCTTTTTACTTCACGAGCTTTCATTGATTCTTTAGCCATAGTATTCTAATTTATTAAAATTTAATTTTCTTTATTATTTTCTTTAATATCCTCTTCAACCTCTGGAGTCTCATCAACAGAAGCCTCAACCTCTGGTGTCTCCTCAGTAGTAGCCTCAACCTCTGGTGTCTCATCGACAGAAGCCTCAACCTCAAGTGTCTCATCAACAGAAGCCTCAACCTCTGGTGTCTCCTCAACAGATGGCTTGGTTTCTACTACTGGTTTTTCATCATTCTCATTTTTCTTTTTGAAAGGTAATCCAAGCTCACTTAAAAGCTGCATAGCTTCAATATCAGAATGAGCGCTAGTAACAAATGTTATGTCCATACCTGAAATCTTGTTGATTTTATCAATATTAATTTCAGGGAAAATAATCTGTTCAGTTACACCCAAATTATAGTTACCTCTCCCATCAAATCCAGTGCTTTTTACCCCGTTGAAGTCCCTAACTCTTGGAAGAGCAGTTGTAACAAACCTATCAAGAAATTCATACATTCTTTCACCTCTCAGAGTCACTTTTACACCAACTGGCATTCCTTTTCTCAATTTAAATGATGCAACATCCTTTTTTGACATTGTTGGAATCGCTTTTTGACCCGAGATATCTGTGACTTCATTTAACGCGTGATCAATAAGCTTTTTATCATTTACAGCAGCACCTACACCCTTGGAAATTACAATTTTCTTAAGCTTTGGTACCTGCATAACATTATCGTAACTAAATTCTTTTGTTAATCTAGAGACAATGCTACTCTTATATTCCTTTTTTAATCTTGGTGTATAACTCATATCTATAATACTTCGTCAGATTTCTTTGAATATCTAACTTTTTTATCATTTTCAATTTTAAAACCGACTCTTGTTGTTTGGCCATCAGATGTTATTAGAGAAATATTAGAAATATCAATAGATAACTCTTTTTCTGTAATTCCACCTTTTGGATTATTTGAATTAGGCTTGTTATGTTTTTTTACAACATTTACGCCTTCAACAATAGCTCTATTCTTACTAGCAAATACTCTCAGGACTTTACCCTGGTTACCTTTCTGATTTCCAGCAATAACCTTAACGATATCTCCAGTTTTAATTTTTAATTTTCTACTCATACAAATATTTTTAAAGTACCTCAGGTGCTAATGAAACAATTTTCATAAACTTCTTATCTCTAAGCTCTCTTGCTACAGGTCCGAAAACTCTAGTACCTTTCATTTCACCAGATGAATCTAGCAATACGCATGCGTTATCATCAAACCTTATATATGATCCGTCTTTTCTTCTAACCTCTTTAGTCGTTCTGATAACTACTGCAGAAGATACAGCTCCTTTCTTCACCATTCCGTTAGGAGTAGCTGATTTAACAGAAACAACAATTTTATCTCCAATTGAAGCATATCTTCTTTTTGTACCACCAAGAACTCTTATAGTAAGAACTTCCTTAGCTCCGGTATTATCAGCAACTTTTAATCTTGATTCTTGTTGTAACATAATTATTTAGCTCTTTCAATTATTTCTACTAGTCTCCAACATTTTGACCTACTAATTGGTCTTGTTTCCATTATCTTCACTCTATCTCCAATATTGCAATCATTCTTTTCATCATGAGCAACATATTTTTTGGTTTTTAAAACGAATTTTCCGTACATAGGGTGTTTAACCTTTTTTACCTCAGAAACTACAATAGATTTCTGCATTTTGTTACTCGTAACAACCCCAATTCTTTCTTTTCTTAAATTTCTTTTTTCCATATTCAATAGAATAAATTAATTGTCGTCTCTTTTGTTTAATTCTGTCATGATTCTAGCTATAGATTTTCTTACAGCTTTAATCTGAATTGGATTTTCCAATGGAGACACAGCATGAGCCATCTTAAGCTCATTGTATTTCTTTTTATTTTCAACGAGCTGTTCATTAAGCTCTTCATTTGATAATTTTACTACTTCCTGTTGCTTCATATTTTCAATATTATGATTCGTAATCTCTGGCGATTATAAATTTTGTTTTGACAGGTAGCTTCTGAGCAGCAAGCCTCAAAGCCTCTTTTGCAATACCTATAGGGACTCCACCTACTTCAAAAAGTATTCTACCTGGTTTAACAACAGCAGCCCAATATTCAACAGCACCTTTACCTTTACCCATACGAACTTCTAGGGGTTTTTTAGTAATCGGTTTATCTGGAAAAATTTTGATCCAAAGTTGACCTTCCCTTTTCATGTATCTTGTTGCCGCAATCCTTGCTGCTTCAATTTGTCTTGAGGTTAAAAAGTTAGAATCAAGAGACTTAATTCCAAACATTCCATTAGAAAGCCTATGACCTCTACCAGAATTACCTTTCATTCTACCTTTTTGAACCTTACGATATTTAGTTTTTTTCGGTTGTAACATCGCTGATTAATTTCTTTTTCTTCTGTTATTTTTACCTTGTTTCTTCGAAAGACCTACAAGTGGATTTAAATCTCTCTTTCCGTAAACCTCACCCTTCATAATCCAAACTTTTATTCCTATTCTTCCATAAGTAGTATGTGCTTCAACCATTGCATAATCAATATCAGCTCTAAATGTTGAAAGTGGAATTCTTCCCTCTTTATAGTGCTCACTTCTCGCCATTTCAGCTCCATTTAATCTACCACTAATTTGTATTTTAATACCCTCAGCATTCATCCTAATAGAAGCTGCGATAGCCATCTTAATTGCTCTCTTGTATGAAATCCTATTTTCTATTTGTCTTGCAACACTTGATGCTACAAGAAAGGCATCTAATTCAGGTCTTTTAATCTCATAAATATTCAATTGAATATCCTTCGCTGTAATTTTCTTTAACTCTTCTTTTAATTTATCAACTTCTTGACCTCCTTTACCAATAATAATTCCAGGTCTTGCAGTAGTAATTGTGATAGTTACAATCTTCAAGGTTCTTTCAATTATTACTCTTGAAATACTTGCTTTGGCCAAACGAGCATGAACATATTTTCTGATTTTCTGATCCTCAGCTAATTTATCTCCATAATCATTACCACCATACCAGTTAGACTCCCATCCTCTGATTATGCCAATTCTATTTCCTATTGGATTTGTTTTTTGTCCCATTTATTTAATTACTTTGAGTATTATCTTTAGTATTCAGCACGATTGTCACATGATTAGATCTTTTTCTAATTCTATGTGCTCTTCCTTGTGGTGCTGGTCTAATTCTTTTCAACATTGATGCACTATCTACTTTTATCTCATGTATATATAAGTTTGCATCTTCTATATTCACTTCCTTATTTTTTGCCTGCCAGTTTGAAATCGCAGATAATAATAACTTTTCAAGCTTTCTAGAAGCCTCCTTCTGACTAAATCTAAAAATATCTAAAGCTTGATCAACGCTCTTACCTCTTACTAAGTCAGCAACGATTCTCATCTTTCTTGGTGAAGTAGGGCAATTGTTAAGCTTTGCAATAGCTATATTGTTATTTTCTTTCATATTTTCTCGAGTAACAGCCATAGTTTTATTTTTTTCCCTTGTTCTTAGCTCCAGCGTGGCCTCTAAAAGATCGTGTTGGAGAAAACTCACCTAATTTGTGTCCTACCATATTTTCTGTAATATAAACAGGTATGAACTGCCTACCGTTATGAACAGCAATAGTTTGACCCACAAAATCTGGAGTTATCATACTTGCTCGTGACCAAGTCTTAATAACAGTTTTTTTATTATCCTGAATATTTTTTTCCACTTTTCTATTTAACTTATAGTGGACATATGGTCCTTTTTTTAATGATCTAGACATAATTATTTATTTCTTCTTTCGATAATATATTTGTTACTTTCCTTTGTTTTCGACCTTGTTCTGAATCCTTTTGCTGGAATTCCTTTTCTTGATCTTGGGTGACCACCGGAAGCTCTTCCTTCTCCACCACCCATTGGATGATCAACAGGGTTCATGGCAACTGGTCTAGTTCTAGGTCTTCTTCCTAACCATCTTGTTCTCCCTGCTTTTCCAGAAACTGTTAACTGATGATCTGAATTAGAAACCACACCTATTGTGGCAAAACAATTACCCAAAACAAGTCTAGTTTCACTTGAGGGTAACTTAATGGTAGCAAACTTACCTTCTCTAGCCATTAACTGAGCATAAGATCCAGCGCTTCTTGCTAATGTAGCACCTTTTCCAGGTCTCATTTCAATACATGATATTACCGTTCCTAATGGAATACTAGATAATGGCATAGAATTACCAACATCAGGTGAAACAGATTGACCCGAAACAATCTTTTGGCCAACTTTCATTCCCTTTTGAGCAATAATATATCTCTTTTCATCGTCAGAGTAATTTATCAAAGCGATAAATGCCGATCTATTTGGATCATACTCTATTGAAGCAACTTCTCCAACAACATCATACTTATCTCTTTTAAAATCTATAACTCTATATCTTCTCTTATGACCACCACCCTTGTACCTCATAGTCATTCTACCTTGATTATTTCTTCCACCGCTTTTTTTCATCGGCTTTAAAAGAGATTTTTCAGGCTTTGACGTGGTAACTTCAGAATACTCATTGACAATTCTAAATCTTTGTCCTGGGGTTATTGGTTTTAATTTTCTGACTGACATTATCTTAAATTTTAAGCGTTAGCGTATAAATCAATTGATTCACCTTCTGCTAGTTGAACAATTGCTTTTTTGAAAGCATTTGTTTTACCGTATTGGATACCAGCTTTGGTATACCTTATTCTTCTATCTGAACGAACATTAATAGTTCTTACCTTATCAACTTTAACACCGTAAGAAGCTTCAACAGCTTTTTTAATTTCAACCTTGTTGGCTGATTTATTAACCTGAAAAGTGTAGCAATTATTTAATTCACTATCGTTCGTAGCCTTTTCTGTAATAATTGGTTTTATCAAAAGACTCATAATTATTTACTTAAATTTTCATTTATACTTAATAAAGAGCTTTCAGAAATAATAAGTTCTTTAGCATTTAAAATCTTATAAGTGCTTATCTCAGAACTAGTTACAACCTCAGACCCTTTGAAATTTCGCGACGACAAATATACATTATTATTCGGGGAACCAAATACAATGAGAGATTTTTTGTCTTCTATGTTTAATGCTTTTAAAACATCAATAAACATTTTTGTTTTAGGTGCTTTAAAATCAAAATCTTCTATCACTTTTATAGCTTTATCTTGAGCTTTTAGTGTTAATGCCGATTTTCTAGCCAATCTTTTAAGTTTCTTATTTAACTTAACTTCATAATCTCTCGGTCTTGGCCCAAAAATTCTACCCCCACCTCTAAAGACACCAGATTTTATACTACCCGCACGAGCGGTACCGGTACCTTTTTGTTTTTTAATTTTTCTTGTACTTCCTTTAATATCTGCCCTTTCTTTAGCTTTATGAGTACCTTGTCTTTGATTTGCCAAATACTGCTTGACATCTAAATACAAAGCATGCTCGTTAGGCTCAATAGAAAATATATCTTTAGGTAGAGTTACTTCTCTGCCTGTTTCTTTACCTTTAGAATTTAATACCGCTATTTTCATTACTTCTGTATTATTAAGTAAGAATTTTTATGTCCTGGTACACAACCTTTTACCAATAAAAGATTTTTTTCAGGCATTACTTTTAAAACTCTTAAATTCAACACTTTTACTTTTTCACCACCCATTCTTCCTGCCATTTTCATTCCTTTAAACACTCTTGCAGGATAGGAAGCAGCACCTATTGATCCAGGTGCTCTTAATCTGTTATGCTGACCGTGAGTAGCTTGTCCAACACCAGCAAAGCCATGTCTTTTCACAACACCTTGAAATCCTTTTCCTTTGGAAATTCCTGAGACATCAACAAATTCACCTTCTTCAAAATGATCTACTCCAATTGTATCTCCCAAATTCAGATCTTGATCAAAACCTTGAAATTCTACTACCTTGGTTTTAGCAACTGTACCTGCTTTTTTAGCATGGCCATGAGCTGCTTTAGTAGTACTTTTCTCTGTCTTGTCATCGAAACCTAATTGAACCGCTTTGTAGCCGTCAACTTCTTCAGTTCTGACTTGGGTAACAACACAAGGACCAGCTTCTATGACAGTACACGGAATATTTTTTCCGCTTTCGTCAAAAATACTGGTCATTCCTATTTTTTTTCCTATTAACCCAGACATAATTTTTTATTTTATCATTTTATTTTAAAAAAATAAGGGTCAAAATAATTTAACCCTAAATTATTTTTCTCCATTTTTCCTTTGCGAAACGCTCCGGACATTTTAAACCAGTCTAAACTGGCAGGTATGATTTATACCTTAATTTCAACTTCAACACCACTAGGCAATTCTAACTTCATTAGAGCATCAATTGTTTTAGAAGATGTACTATATATATCAAGTAATCTTTTATATGAACTTAATTGAAATTGCTCTCTTGACTTTTTATTTACATGAGGTGATCTCAAAACTGTAAAAAGTTTTTTATGTGTTGGCAAAGGTATAGGACCTGTAACAACAGCACCAGTACTTTTTACGGTCTTAACAATCTTTTCAGCAGAGTTATCTACTAAACTGTGATCGTAAGACTTTAATTTTATTCTAATTTTTTGACTCATTATTAATATTTGTTAAGAATCAGTTGATCCATTAGCTTTTTTAATTACCTCTTCAGAAACATTAGACGGGGTCGCAGCATAATGTGAAAACTCCATAGTAGATGTAGCTCTACCAGATGATAGCGTTCTCAATGATGTTACATATCCAAACATTTCAGATAATGGAACATCAGCCTTAACAACCTTAGATCCAGCGCGATCACCCATATCATTAACCTGACCTCTTCTTCTATTTAAATCTCCTACTATATCACCCATATTCTCTTCTGGTGTTAAAACCTCTAGTTTCATAATAGGCTCCATAATCACAAATTTTGCAAGTTTTGACGCATTTTTAAATCCAATTTTTGCAGCTAACTCAAATGATAATTGATCTGAATCGACATCATGATAAGAGCCATCATTTAGAGTTACTTTCATTGAATCTACTTCATATCCAGCTAATGGGCCATTTTGCATTGCCATTTTAAATCCTTTTTCAACAGAAGGAATAAATTCTTTAGGAACATTCCCGCCTTTTATATTGGAAACAAACTCTAATCCTTGTTTTCCTTCTTCAGCAGGTTCAACAGTGAATGCAATATCAGCAAATTTACCTCTACCACCTGATTGTTTTTTATATACTTCGCGATGATCAGCCTTTAATGTAATAGCCTCTTTGTACTCTACCATTGGCTCTCCCTCATTAACCTCCACCTTAAATTCTCTTTTTAGTCTATCAACAATAATATCTAAATGTAATTCTCCCATTCCAGAAATTATAGTCTGGCCTGAAGCTTCATCAGTCCTAACGGTAAACGTTGGATCTTCTTCAGAGAGCTTAGCAAGAGCCATTCCTAGCTTATCAACATCGGCTTTTGTTTTAGCCTCAACTGCTATACCAATAACTGGATCTGGAAAATCCATACTTTCAAGTACAATTGGTGCTTTTTCAGCTGTTAAACTATCACCTGTTTTAATATCTTTAAAACCTACAGCTGCACCAATATCACCAGCTTCAATTACATCAATTGCATTTTGTTTGTTGGAGTGCATCTGGTAGATTCTAGAAATTCTTTCTTTTTTACCGGATCTATTATTTAAAACATATGAACCTGCAGGAAGTTTACCTGAATATACTCTAAAAAAAGCAAGTCTTCCAACAAATGGATCAGTAGCAATTTTAAATGCTAATGCAGCAAATGGCTCATCTACAGATGGTTTTCTTGAAATCTCTTCACTATTATCTGGATTAGTTCCGATAATTGCATCCTTGTCAATTGGAGACGGTAAATATCTACAAACTGCGTCTAATAAAAATTGGACTCCTTTGTTTTTGAATGCAGAACCACAAATCATAGGAATTATTGCCATATCCATTACAGCAGCACGCAATGCTTTGTGAATTTCTTCTTCAGTTATTGAGTCTTCATCTTCCATATACTTTTCAAGAAGATCATCATCATAAGATGCTACTTCTTCAATAAGTAAACCTCTATATTTTTTTGCTTCGTCTTTCAGATTATCTGGAATTTCAACAACATCAAAGGTTGAACCCATTGATTCTTCATGCCAAATAATTGCTCTGTTTTTAATTAAATCTACAATACCTTTAAAATCAGCTTCTTCACCAATTGGTAAAACAATCTGAACTGCATTTGAACCTAACATTTCTTTGACCTGTTTACAAACCATTGAGAAGTTTGATCCTTGTCTATCCATTTTATTTACAAAACCAATTCTTGGCACTTTGTAATTATCAGCAAGTCTCCAGTTTGTCTCAGATTGAGGTTCTACTCCGTCTACTGCACTAAATAAAAATACAAGTCCGTCTAATACACGCAGCGATCTATTTACTTCTACGGTAAAATCAACGTGACCAGGAGTGTCAATTATATTAAAGTGATATCCTTTTGATTCATCATTCTTTTTTCCGTTATCAGTGGGAAAATCCCAGGTACAAGTTGTGGCAGCAGACGTAATTGTTATACCTCTCTCCTGTTCTTGCTCCATCCAATCCATTGTTGCGGCACCATCATGAACTTCACCAATTTTGTGAGAGACACCGGTATAATAGAGAATTCTTTCAGTAGTTGTGGTCTTACCAGCGTCAATGTGCGCAGCAATACCAATATTTCTTGTGTATTTTAAATCTCTTGCCATCTTGAATTAGAATCTAAAGTGTGAAAATGCTTTGTTTGCTTCTGCCATTTTATGAGTATCAACTTTTTTCTTGACAGCAGCTCCTTCTTCTTTTGCAGCAGCTAAAACCTCAGCTGCAAGCTTTTGAGCCATTGATTTTTCATTTCTTTTTCTAGAATAATTTATCAACCACTTCATGGCAATTGATATTTTTCTATCAGATCTGATAGGGCTTGGAATTTGGAAAGTAGCTCCACCAACTCTTCTACTTCTTACCTCAACATGAGGCATAACATTAGATAGTGCATCTTTCCAAACATCAAGTGCAGATTTTTCTTCGTCAGTCTTTTTTGATTCTACAACATCAATTGCATCATAGAATATTCTAAAAGCAGTAGATTTTTTACCACTCCACATCATCATATTAACAAACCTAGTTACAAGTTTGTCATTAAACTTAGGGTCTGGGAGTAATGGACGTTTTTTTGCCTGCTTTTTTCTCATGTTTTATTTATCTTAATTATGCAACTATTTTTTAGGTCTTTTAGCTCCGTATTTAGATCTCCTTTGGGTTCTTCCTTCGACACCAGCAGTATCTAGAGCTCCTCTGATAATATGATATCTAACACCTGGTAAATCTTTTACTCTACCGCCTCTTACTAATACAATTGAATGCTCTTGTAAGTTGTGTCCTTCCCCAGGGATATAAGCATTAACCTCATTTCCGTTAGTCAACCTTACCCTAGCAACTTTTCTCATCGCTGAGTTTGGCTTCTTTGGAGTCGTGGTATAAACACGAGTACATACACCTCTCCTTTGTGGACAAGAACTAAGGGCAGCCGATTTACTTTTCTTTGTAATTTTGGCTCTTCCTTTTCTTACTAATTGCGATATAGTTGGCATACTGTAAAATATATTATTTTTTTACCTCTCATTTTAAGAGGCGCGCAAAGTTAGAAATTTAAATCAATTATTCAAATGTTACATCTTAAATTTTCGAACTTTTTCAAAAAAAAATTATTAATTATATTAAAATCAATTAATTAACGTTCATTTTATCAGATGAATTTTAGAAAAATTTACATAAAATCAGGTCTATTTTTGATTCAGATGCTTTTGACATTCAATTTTATCTATTCACAGGAGTATATTTTAGAATTTAAAAACACTTCTGAATCAGATAAAAAAATTAAAAAATATAATAGCTACAAGGATTTAATTTTAGCTATTGAAGACACTTTGGTTTTCATAAAAAAACAGGGATTTTATAATGCAAAAGTCAAATCCTTTATCATGGTTGATTCATTAAACTTTAATGTGGATATAGAAAAAAACCAAAAATTAAAACATTTGCAAATAATAAATGAAGACAAATTAGATAAGCTAGTTAAAAGTATACTAAAGTCTCACAAGTCTGAAAAAGGATTTATAAAAATCGATGAAATCGAATTTATTACAAAAGAAATTTCAAAAAAACTTTCAGAAAAAGGATTTCCTTTTGCGAAAGTTAACTTTAAAAATCATGATTTAACACAATCATCCATTTTAAAATCAAATATTATAATAGATTATGGATCTAGAAGATATTTGGATGAGGTCATTGTAAAGGGTTATCAAGATTTTCCAAAGAATTTTATTAAAAATATTTTTAAAATTGATAAAAACAGATTTCTTGATCTAGATAAAGCTACAAATCAGTCAAAGTTGATAGATAATACAAATTTTGCAAGGAACATAAGGGAGCCTGAAATTTTATTTACAAACGACTCAACTTCACTGTATATATATTTAGAAAAAATCAGAAGAAATTCGTTTGACGGTTTCGTAAGTTTTGATTCAGATGAAAACTCAGGGAAAATAAATATTCAAGGCTATGCTAAAATAAATCTTGTAAACACATTTAACACTGGTGAAAAAATAAACTTTGATTTTAAATCTCAAAAAAATCAAGACAGATCATTAAATTCAAATATTATTTTTCCATATTTTTTGAGCTCGCCAATTAACCTAAAATATTCTTTAAATTTAATTCAAAAAGACAGCTCTTATACCTCTAATGAGAATTCAATTGATGCTGAATTAAATTTAAATAAATTCAAAGTTGGAATAGGTTTTCAAATAAATGAATCAAATTCAGAAAGCGAGAACCAATTTGTAGAAAATTTTAATAGTAAATTATTCAATATTTCCACAGAATATTTAATTCCAGATTCATTTGACAAATTAATATATGAAAAAGTTAAATTATTAGTCAGATATGGATCAGGGAAAAAAAATCAGTCAAATAATGAAACCCGTTTGAGTGAATACAAATTGGAATTAAGAAAAAAATTTAATTTTTCGTCTAGGTTCAAATTACAATCATCAATTGTAAAAGAAAAAATAAATTCAAAAAATTTAGTCAATAACGAATTGATAAGATTCGGAGGGTCAGAATCTATAAGAGGTTTTGATGATAACAGCATATTTGCTGATGGATATACACTTTTAACTAACAATCTTAATTTTTATTTAAATGACACCATATATATATACGGCATTTTTGACATAGCTAATTACACAAATAAAATTATAGATTTAGATAATGATATATACTCTGGTGGTATAGGATTTTCTACAATTACAGAAAATGGTATTATATCAATAAATTATTCTAAAGGAAATAATTGGGGAAATTCATTTAATCTTAAAAATGCTAAAATTAATGTAATTTTTACCACTTTTTTCTGATTGTTAACAGGTTAAATCTTAAAAAAACCTTAAAATTTTACAATTTAATTTTGTTTTATTAACATTAATTTATGATTTTTGTCTTTGGACTAATTCAAATATAATTAAAATGAAAACAAAGTTTAGTGGAATTTTTACGCTTTTAATAGCGTTCTGTTGTGCAGTAACATTTGCACAAGACAAAGCGGTTTCAGGAACGGTTTCTGATGAGTCAGGAATGCCTGTTGCCGGAGTAAACATTATTGTGCAAGGCACATCTTCTGGAACTCAATCTGACTTTGATGGTAATTACAGCATCATGGTTGACGAGGGAGCAGTTTTGACATTTAGTTATGTTGGATACACAACTGAAACAAGATCAGTTGGATCCTCCGACACAATTAATGTTACAATGAGTGAAGACGTAGCACAATTAGAAGAAGTAGTAGTAACTGCACAAGGTATAACAAGAGAAAGAAAAGCTCTTGGTTACGCTGTAAGTGAGGTTGCTGGTGAAGAAATGGAACAAAGAACTGAAGGTGATGTTGCCAGAGTACTTTCTGGAAAAGCATCAGGTGTAAACATTACTAGTCAATCTGGTACTTCAGGATCTGCAACAAATGTTGTTATTAGAGGTTATACTTCTATTAATGGTAACAACCAA
>PABM01000010.1 GCA_002702745.1 Flavobacteriaceae bacterium
ACTATACTATGTTGGATTCAATACAAAAATCAATAAAGTTCAACATCATAATTTATTTTTTGACACCAATTTTGACAAACATGCTGAAGAAATATATGATAATCCTAAATGGCCTTCTGACCCTCTTTTTTATGCAAACTTCACTTCTAAAACAAATCTAAAAACAGCACCTGAAGATTGTGAAAATGGATTTTTTCTAATTCCAATTGCTACAGACTTAGAAGATTCTGAAGAAATAAGAGAAAAATATTTCAAAATAATATTAGATAAATTAGAACTTTATACTGGGCAAAATTTAAAAAAATCAATTATATACAAAAAAAGTTTTTGCGTAAGCGACTTTAAAAAAGAATATAATTCCTATGGTGGCAATGCCTATGGATTGGCTAATACGTTATTTCAAACAGCATTTTTAAGACCTAATATAAAAAGTAAAATGGTACAGAATTTGTATTTCTGTGGACAATTAACAGTTCCTGGACCTGGTGTACCACCTGCGATTGTTTCAGGCGAACTTGTAGCAAATTTGATAAATAAATAAATTTTATTATTAAATTGTAAAAAAATAATCAATGAAGGAAATATTTGACAAAGTTTCATATATCTGCAGCGAAAAGGTGACTAAGACATATAGCACCTCTTTTTCGCTAGCAACAAAACTACTTTCTGAAAATATCAGAAAAGATATTTACAATATATATGGGTTTGTAAGGTTTGCTGATGAAATTGTCGATTCATTTCATAATTATAATAAAGAAGTATTATTTAATGATTTTTCAGTAGATCTTGAAAAGGCTCTATTAAATAAAATTCACCTAAATCCAATCTTAAATTCTTTTCAACATACATTTCACAAATACAAAATTGAAAAAGAACTTGTCAATTCGTTTATGAAAAGTATGAGAATGGATCTGATAAAGAAAAAATACTCTGTTGAAGAATACAAAGAATACATTTACGGATCAGCAGATGTTGTTGGGTTAATGTGCTTAAAGGTTTTTGTTCAAGGTGATAATTCACTCTATAATAAACTTAAAAATAATGCTATGAAGCTTGGCTCAGCTTTTCAAAAAGTAAATTTTTTGAGAGATTTAAAAGCTGACAAAGAAGATTTAAATAGAACATATTTTCCAAATACAAAATTTGAAAAATTAAAGGAATCAGAAAAAAATGAAATTATTATTGATATAGAAAATGATTTCAAAAAAGGATTAGAAGGTATCAAAGAGTTACCTATAGAAGCTAAATTTGGAGTTTTTATGGCTTATAGATACTATAATCAATTATTAAAAAAATTAAAAAAAACACCAGCTACAGAAATTATAAACAGAAGAATTAGAGTCCCTAATCTAAAAAAATTAGAACTTCTAACTAGAAGCTACGTAAAATATCAGCTTAATTTACTTTAAAATGGAAATACTCAAAACAGCAATAGTCTTTATATCAACATTTTTATTTATGGAATTTATGGCATGGTTCTCCCACAAATATATAATGCATGGTTTTCTTTGGTCATTACACAAAGATCATCACAATCAAAATTTAAAAACATCATGGTGGGAAAGGAACGATCTTTTCTTTGTATTTTATGCAGTTGTGAGTATGTTGTTTTTTTATTCTCAAGTTGAACTAGGATTTGGTTATGGCTTTGCAATAGGGTTTGGAATTATGGCTTATGGACTAACATATTTTATTGTTCATGATATATTTATTCATCAACGATTCAAATTCTTAAAAAAAGCTAATAATTGGTATGCTAAAGGAGTGAGAAAAGCACACAAAATGCATCATGCAAATATTAAAAAAGATGGAGGTGAAAGCTTTGGAATGTTATTTCCTCCTTTGAAATATTTCAGAGAAAAATAATGTCTCCTAACTTTTAATTTGTATGAAAGCCAGCTCAAAATTTGATTATATTATTGTTGGGGGTGGACTTTCGGGTCTTCACTTATCACATTCTTTTCTAAATGATAAATATTTCAATAATTATTCATTTTTGATGATTGATAAAAAAAAATATAAAAAAGAAGATAATTTTTTTTCATTTTGGGAAGTGGGTAATGGGAAATGGGATAAAATTTTAAAACAAAAATGGAATAAAGCTTATTTTTACTCAGATGCTGGAAAAGTTGTAATGGATTTTTCTGAATACAATTATAAAACTTTAAGTTCAACAAAGTTTGAAGAATATGTAAAAAGAAAAATAAAAAAGAAAAAGAATTTTAAGTTTATAAATGACACCGTTTTAAAAATTAGAGAAGAAAAGAACAAGCTTATTGTAGTTGGAAATAAAAAAAACTATCAAGCTAAACATGTTTTTGATTCACGGATGTTAAGTGGTGTGTACAAAGAAATTAAAAAATACACTTTTTTAAAGCAGCACTTTCTTGGTTGGGTTATCAAAACAGATGAAAAAAAATTTAACAAAAAATCATTTGTTTTTATGGATTATAGAATTAGAGACAAAAATTATACTGCTTTTACTTATGTATTACCCTTCAAAAAAAACGAAGCTCTTATAGAGCATACATACTTTTCCAAAAACGAATGTAATCGAGAAGTATACGAAGAATATATTAGAAAATATTTAAGTAAGTATTATAATGCCACAAATTATAAAATTATAAAATCGGAATATGGAATTATACCAATGACATCTTATCCATTTTATAAAGAATCAACTAAAAATATTACAAAAATTGGAACCGCTGGAGGATGGGTGAAACCATCTACTGGGTATTCTTTTAAAAATTGTGAAAAATATTCTTTGAAAATTTTAGAGAAAATCAAGGAGGGAAAAAAATTTAGAATACAGCCTGAAAGAAAATATTACTTTTTAGATAAAATCTTATTAGGAGTCCTGTCAAAATATAATCACAGAGGGGAAACTGTTTTTTATAAGATGATAAAAAGAAATCCTACAAAAAGAGTACTAGAATTCTTAAACGAAGAAAGTAAATTATTTGATATATTAAAGATTATTATATCTGTGAGATCAATTTATTTTATTAAGGTTTTTATAAAAAGCTTATACAAGAAAGTTTTATAAATTTTTCTTCTTGATTAAATTTAGTGCAGATCCCTCATCATACCAATCAATTTGTGACTTATTATAAGAATGGTTTAATTTTATTAAATCTTTAGATCCATCTGAATGTTTTAACTCTAATTTAATCTGATTTCCTGTTGAAAATTCATCTAGGTTAACAAAACTAATTAAATCATCTTCACGAAATAAATCGTAATCATACTCATTATCAAAGGTTAATGCAAGCATTCCTTGCTTTTTAAGATTAGTTTCGTGAATTCTGGCAAAAGATTTTACTATTACTGCACAAACGCCAAGATGTCTGGGCTCCATTGCTGCATGTTCTCTTGACGATCCTTCTCCGTAATTATGATCACCTACTACTACAGTTTTAATACTATTAGCTTTATAATCTCTTTGGGTATCAGGGACACCTTCATACTCACCTGTAAGTTGATTTTTTACAAAATTGGTTTTCATATTAAAACTATTAACTGCACCAATCAAACAATTATTTGAAATATTGTCTAAATGACCACGATATCTTAACCATGGGCCAGCCATTGAAATATGATCTGTTGTACATTTACCATGAGCCTTAATTAGCAATCTAGCATCGTTAATTTCTCTTCCGATAGGAGTAAATGGCTCTAGCAATTGCAGTCTTTCTGATTTTGGATTTACATTTATTACCACATCTGTCCCATCTTTTTTAGGCTCAATGTATCCTGAATCTTCACAATCAAAACCATCATAAGGTAACTCAACCCCTACTGGAGGATCAAGCATTACTTCATTTCCTTCTTCATTGATAAGTTTATCTTTTGTTGGATCAAAATCTAATTTCCCTGCGATTGCAATAGCAGCTACTATTTCAGGGGAACCTACAAAAGCATGAGTATTTGGATTTCCATCAGCTCTTTTTGAAAAATTTCTATTAAAAGAGTGAACAATTGTATTTTTTTCTTGCCCTTTTAAATCACTCCTATGCCATTGACCGATACATGGTCCACATGCATTTGTAAAAATAGTTGCGTTAAGATCTTCAAATATTTTAAGTATTCCATCTCTTTCAGCGGTATATCTGACCTGTTCAGAACCTGGGTTAATTCCAAAATCAGACTTTGTAACCAGATTTTTATCAACAGCCTGTTTTGCAATTGACGCTGCCCTTGTTAAATCCTCATATGAAGAATTTGTACATGAACCGATGAGACCCCAATCTACTTTCAAAGGCCAATCATTTTCTTTTGCCTTATCTCCTATTTCAGAAACTGGTGTTGCCAAATCAGGTGTAAAAGGACCGTTTAAATGGGGTTTAAGCTCTGAAAGGTTGATTTCAATTAATTGATCAAAATAGTTTTCAGGTGAAATATAAACTTCTGGATCAGCAGTCAAATAATCTTTGATTTTATTAGCTTCTAAAGCAATATCCTCACGGCCTGTTGCTTTTAAATATCTTTCCATTGATTCATCATATCCAAAAGTCGATGTTGTAGCACCAACCTCAGCACCCATATTACATATGGTTCCTTTTCCTGTACAAGAAAGAGCTTTTGCTCCAGGACCAAAATATTCTATTACGGATCCTGTACCACCTTTTACAGTAAGGATTCCTGCAACTTTTAAAATAACATCTTTAGCAGATGTCCAACCATTTAATTTACCTGTTAACTTAACTCCAATAATCTTTGGAAATTTTAGTTCCCAAGGCATTCCAGCCATAACATCTACCGCATCTGCACCCCCTACCCCAATTGCTATCATTCCAAGTCCTCCTGCATTTACTGTGTGTGAATCTGTACCTATCATCATACCTCCAGGAAAAGCATAATTTTCTAATACTACTTGATGAATGATACCTGCTCCTGGTTTCCAAAAACCAATTCCATATTTATTTGATACATCTCTCAAAAAATCAAAAACTTCATTACTTACTTTATTAGCACGTATAAGATCTTTTTTTGCGCCGATTTTTGCCTGAATTAAATGGTCACAATGCACTGTAGTTGGTACAGCTACTTTAGTTTTTCCTGCTTGCATGAATTGTAATAATGCCATTTGAGCAGTTGCATCTTGACATGCAATTCTATCAGGCTTAAAATCTACGTAATCTTTACCTCTTTTGTAGTTTTTGCTAATATTACCCCAGAGGTGAGAATAAAGAATCTTTTCGGTTAAAGTAAATGGCTTGTTAATAATCTTTTTAGCTTCATCAACATTATTTACAATGTCTGAATAAATTTTTCTGATCATGTCAAAATCAAAAGCCATTTTTAGTTTAATTATTAATTGAGGTAAAAATAATCAATAGAATTAACTAAAAAAATTAATCACTAATTATTAATAAAATCAATGATTTATTGTGAAATTTTTATAAAATAGTTAGTTTTTTAACCAATTACTGAAGAATTCGCAATTACGAAAATCGTTATTGATATTAATGTAGGTGTCAAATATTTTATCATTTTGCCATTTCTCAATTTCTTTAAGCTGCTTATTTTGTAGGGCGAGTTTTTGAATCTTTAAATAATCTTTGGAAAAGTCAGCAACATGCTCATCGTATCTGTCAGAAACGGTTAAAATCTTGAATTTAATTGGGTTAAACCTATCTTCATCTTGATAAACTAAACTAACCTCATTTTCTTTTAAATTAGCAATTTGAGAATATAGTTCAGGATCCATTTTGGTTAATTCAAACTTATAATCTTGAGTCTCAGGATTAATCAACAACCCACCATCATTCCTTGTTTCTTTTTCGTCACTAGCTTCTTTTGCAGCATCTGAAAATGAAATTTCTCCACTAATTATTCTGTCTCTTATATCAATCAATCTTTTTCTTGTTTCATCGATTTCTTTCTGATTAATTTTTGGTCTTAATAATATAGTTCGAATATCATATTCCTGACCCCTAATTTTTTCAAGATAGATAATAAAAAAACCATACTCTGTCTCAAATGGATCAGAAATCTCTCCTTCGATCAAAGAAAAGGCTACCTCATTAAATTTTTTAATCATTGGTGAATTCTTTCTGTTTATTGAATATTTACCTCCTTTGGTTCGAGATCCAGGATCTTCACTATATAAAACAGCTTTTGAAATAAAGCTAGCTCCGTTATCAATAACATCAGCCTTGAATTCTTTCAGTCGATCTATAACCTTTTGCTTCTCAGATTGTGTAGTTTTAGGATATAAAACAATTTGTGAAACTCTTAATTCGGTACCAAATACAGGTCTATCAGAATTTGGAATTGAATTGAAAAACTGGCGCACCTCTTCTGGTGTTACTTCAATATCTTCAATTATTGCTTGTTGCATTTTTTTTGCCAACTCAGAATTCTTATTAAGTTCAAACATTTCTGAACGAAGATCTTGTTCAGAGTCTTTTTTATAATATTCTAATAATTTATCCATTGAACCAATTTGTTCAGCAAATGCATTAACCTGCTGATCAACATATGATTGAATTTCTGTATTATTCACCTCAATACTGTCCTGAATGGCATGATGCTGATACAACTTATCTTCAAGAAGTTTTCCAAAAACCTGACACTTTGAGATATTCTCCATTGAAATACCAGAAACTCTTAACTGCGTAAATTGTTTTTCTATATCAGATTCAAGAACAACAAAATCACCAATAACGGCGGCAACACCATCAATCTTTTGTTTTTCTTGAGAAAAAATGAAAGTAAAAGAAAAAAATACTGATATAATTATAAAACTTCTCATTCTAAAATATTTCTAATTTTTTGTTTTGAAGTGCATCTCTTAAAATTTCAGACTTAATACTTAACATTAACTCTTTTTTTCTTTTATTCAGAGACATGTACTCCAAAGTTGGTAAAACATGATTAATAGGTGAAATTTCACCATTTTCTACTAATTCAATAATCTTAATCAAATATAAACTTAATGAATCTTTGAATTGAAAAAAATTATAATTTTTTAAACTTTTATAAGAATAATTATTAATAAACGGGAATTCTTCACGTAATTCCTTTTTTGTTATCCACTTATCATTGTTTAAGGTAGAATTTTTAAATTTATATGAAATAGAATCCAAAAAAAACTTATCCTCTGTTTTAAATCTTCTGATTTTTGAACGGATTTGATATGTGTCAGAAAAATCTAAGGGTAGTTCAATAAATGCTAGTTTAAAAATATCATCGTTTAATTTAAACAATGCTTTATTTTTCTCATAAAAAGTTTGTATTTCAACAGAATCAATTTCGAGGTTGATTGTTGAATTTATTAAAGCTTCAAGGTATGCTTCAGAAAGTAAGCTAGATTTGTATTCTTTGACAAGAGAACCAATCTTTTGAAGCTTAGCTTCATTTAAATTTAGCTCAGCTCTTTCAGTTAGAATTTTTTCTATTGCCCAATTATTAATAACAGAATTTGCCCTCAGAATTGAATCTTCTTTTTTAACCCCATCCATCATGTTAACGAATTGCTTTTCTGATAAATAAGTATCTCCGTATTTTGCAATATTCAAAGAATCTTGATCTGAAACAATATCACAGCCAAAAAAACATATCAAAAATGTTAAAAAAAATAATTTTTTTTTCATTAATTATATTTTTTCCTTAATCGTTTTATTGCTTTTTTATTTAAAGTAAGCTTATGCTTTAATCTTAGATTATTTAGCCAGATAGACTCACGAGACTGTTGAAAATCTCCAATTATTTTACCCTTATCCTCCTCAAAACCTGTGTATTTATCTCTATTGTTATCAAAAAAACTTTTTAATTGGGTTGAGTCAGATTCTTTTAAAGTCCATATTTTTTCTTGCATTAAATTGAATAATAACAAACCTTCCCTGTATTCTTTAATTACAAAACGATAATCTGGATTCTCTTTTTCAAGATTATTTTTATAAACCTCTAAAGAATTATAGTCAATAAATCTCTTGTATAAATCATCAACTATCTGATTAAAAGGCACAGAGTCACCCCTCTTTTGATTATCCTCTAAAAAAGTTGCAAAATCAATATATTTTAAAATTTTATTATGAATGGTTATTAATATTTTTTCCTCATCAATGTTTTCAGGAATACTCCATTTCCCTGAAAAATAACTAGAATCTAACATTGAAATAAAGTAGTCAAGATTTTTATTTTTGTAACTCAAAGAATACCTTTTTAACAGAGTAGAATAAAATGATTCTGAAACCATATTAAACCTGGAACTTTTCTTGAGCTTGTTAAGTAGTTGATATTTAATCTCATCAAATTCTTTTACATTTTTTTTATCATAGAGCTTAATAAGATGCCATCCATATTTAGTTTCTACAGGATCTGAAATTTGATTTTTTTCTGCCAAATTAAAAGCAGCATTTTCAAAAGGAATGGAATTAATTTGTCCACTTGAGAAGGGATTTAATCTACCTCCTTTGAATGAGGAGTTTTTGTCCTCAGAATATTTTTTTGCTAGATACTCAAAACTGGTTCCGTTTTTAATAGAATCAAAAATGTTTTTTATTCTATCAAAAGCATCAGCTTTGTTTTTGTAAGTCATAATGTGACCAACGGTTACCTCTCCCAAAGAATTTCTTTTATCGTTAACTTTTAAAATATGGAAACCAAATCTTGTGCTAAAAGGAATAGACACCTCACCTACTGGTGTATTATATGCCATATTTTCAAAATTATAAATCATTTTAAAAGCTGAAAAGTATCCTAAATTTTCTACAATCATCTGATTATCCTGATTGAATTTTTTGTTAAACTCATCAATGGATAGATTTAGAAAAGAGCCACTTAATGATTTTAGTTTTTCAACAATTTGAATTGTATCATTATTATTCTCGTCAATTCTTATTAGCACATGGGATACATTAACTTCATATTTGGTTCTTTCGTAACCTTCTTTTAGAAGTTTTTCTTCAGATTTTTTATCCGTTAAATAAGTATTCTGTAATTGTTTAGCATATTTATTTAATTCGCTTTTATATTTTGGTTGTTCGTGAAACCCTAATTCATATGCTTCAGCTAGTTTAACTTTGTAATTAACAAATAAGTCTAAATAAGTTTCAAAGTCCTTTTGGTTATTTTCATCTATCAAGTCAATGTTTTTATTATATACTCTATTAAATTCATCAATAAGAACAATACTGTCATTTACTTTAAATAACTCATCGTTTTTTAGCTGACTAAATGAAATATTATAACAAATAAAAAAAACTACTAAAATCTTCTTCATTTAAGAATAATTAGAGTAGCAAAAATAGAAATATATAGCAAATAATATCTAATTATCTTGAGTAATTTGGAGCTTCCTTAGTAATATTTACCCCATGAGGATGACTCTCAACTATTCCAGACGATGTAATTTGAACAAACTTTGCTGTTTTTTGTAATGTACTAATATCCTTAGCACCACAATATCCCATACTAGCTCTCAATCCACCTACAAACTGATGAATACTTTCAACCAAATCTCCTTTATATGGAACACGACCTACAATACCTTCAGGAACTAATTTTTTTATATCACTCTCTACATCTTGAAAATACCTATCCTTACTACCTTTTTTCATAGCTTCTAAAGAACCCATGCCTCTATAAGATTTAAACTTCCTGCCTTCATAAATAATTGTTTCTCCAGGCGATTCTTTTGTTCCAGCTAAAAGGGAGCCTAGCATAACACATGAAGCACCAGCTGCGATGGCTTTTGCAATATCACCTGTATATTTAATTCCACCATCTGCAATTACAGGTACTTTATCATCAACAGATTTGCAAACTTCTAAAATAGCGGAAAATTGAGGTACACCTACCCCGGCTACAATTCTAGTTGTACAAATTGAACCAGGACCAATACCAACCTTAATACCATCAGCACCAGCATCTATCAAAAACTTTGCAGCCTCCGGAGTCGCGATGTTACCAACTACAACATCAACATCTTCATTATTTTTTTTCAACTCTTTTAGCAATTTTACAACTCTTTCTGTGTGTCCATGAGCTGTATCAATAACAATAGCATCAACACCAGATTTTATCAATGCAGTTGATCTTTCGATTGAATTATCAGTAACTCCGATAGCTGCTGCCACTTTTAACCTACCATATTTATCTTTGTTGGCAATAGGTTTTAATTTTAGCTTTGTAATATCACTGAAGGTAATTAACCCAACAAGCTTATATTTTTTAGTAACGACAGGTAATTTTTCAATTTTATTTTGCTGTAATATAACCTCAGCATCTTTGAGCGATGTTCCTTCACCAACAGTTATAAGGTTATCTTTTGTCATGACCTCTGTAATTAATCTGTCATTTTTTTTCTCAAATCTTAAATCCCTATTTGTAACAATACCTTTTAAAAAACCAGAACCATCAACAATTGGAATACCCCCGATTTTATTTTCTTTCATACTTTTTTTAGCATCTGATACAAAAGAATTCAAAGGAAGAGTTACAGGATCCATTATCATTCCACTTTCCGCCCTTTTAACACGCCTTATTTTATCAGCTTGTAATTTTATTGACATATTTTTATGAATCACTCCAATACCACCCTCCTGAGCAATAGCTATAGCCATTCTACTTTCCGTTACCGTATCCATGGCAGCAGAAACTACTGGAATATTCAATGAAATATTTTTAGAAAATTTTGAACTTATATTTACTTCGCGAGGTAGGACATTAGAATATCCAGGGACAAGTAGGACATCATCATAAGTAAGTGCTTGTGAAATAATTTTTTTACGTGAGTTTTCCATGCAATTAATAACTAATTGCATGCAAATATACAACTTGAAACTTAAATTTTACTTTTTTTGATTGCTATTGATAAAATAAAATATAACATAAGTGTTTAAAAAACTAAATATTATCAATTATATGTCAAATTTAATGATAGTTAATAAATATATCAGTTGCGTAGTTGTAAGCTGCTTCAAATTTCAAAGGATTAATGTTAGTTTCTATACCCTTTTCTTGACAATATGAAATAATTTTTTCTGTAGGCATATTTCCGATCAATTTATCAGAAGCCATTGGGCAACCTCCAAAACCCTGAATAGCACCGTCAATTCGATTACACCCAGAATCAAAAGATGCATCAATTTTCTCCCTCCAAAACTTAGGATGAGTATGTAAATGTAAACCAAACTCAACATTAGGATATTTTAGAGAAAAATATCTGTAAACCTCCTCTATTATTAGGGGAGTTGCTGAACCAATAGTATCACTTAATGAAATAAGATTAAACCCATTATCAACAAGTTTAGAAATAGATTTATCAATTAAATCTAAACTCCATACCTCACCATAGGGGTTGCCAAAACACATTGATAAATAAACAACTAATTTCTTTTGGCTTTGTGAAACTATTTTGTTGATTTCAATAAGGTTTAAAAATGATTCATTAATACTTTTATTAGTATTTCTCATCTGAAAGTTTTCAGAAATTGAAAAAGGAAAACCTACATAAGAAATTTGGTTAAACTTTGATGAAATTTCTGCTCCCATCATGTTAGCAATTATCACCAGAAGCTCTGATTTTTTACCATATAAATCTAAAGCATCAATCACCTCTCCTGTATCTGATAACTGAGGAATAACCTTTTTTGACACGAAACTGCCGACATCAATTGTATCGAAACCAACTTCTAATAAACTTTGCACATATTTAATCTTTTTATCAGTTGGAATAAATTTCTTAATACTCTGCATAGCATCTCTTGGACTTTCTATGATCTTAAGTTTTCGCATCTACAAGATTAATTAGTTAAAGTTAGATTATTTTCTGTAAACAGAATTAGTACGGCTATGAACAATAAGACAAGAACATTAAAATATTTAGCAAAAATTTTAAACCTATTATTTGAAGAAAAATTTTTATGAATAAAGTTAGAAAATAGTATTATTAATCCAAATACTATAAATGTTATTGCAATAAAAATGAATCCTAAAGATAATATTTGAAGTTTAAACGAATATATTTCAGAGTAAATAAAATTTGGGAAGAATAATGTGAAAAATAAAAATACTTTTGGGTTTAATAAATTCATTAATGCTCCTCTTTTAAAGTATTTAAATAATTTATTATTATTATTTGTATAAATATTTAGTATTTCTGATTTGTAGTTATAATATGATAAAAATAAAAGGTAAAAGACTCCTGAATATTTTATTATTTCAAAAAAAAATCCGTGTCTAATCAACAATTCATTCAATCCAAATGCTAACAATGTTGTATGAACAAAACAGCCAGTTATTAATCCTGTCAGGAATGAAAGTCCAGCAATTTTTCCTGATTTTGAAGTAAGGGCTGTCAAGTAAATATTATCCGGACCAGGACTTACAGCTAAAAGAAAACATGAAATGATAAAAGAAAGTAACATCGAATAAATATGTATTAAAATTCACATTTTATTAATTCTCTGTTAATTTTCTTGATTATACTCGGGCCTTCATATATAATTCCGGTATATAATTGAATCAAATGAGCTCCTGCCTCGATTTTTTTGATTGCTTGTTCAGGATTTGTAATACCACCAACACCTATTATTGGAAGTTGACCTTGTGTTTTTTTGGAAATGAATGAGATAACTTCATTACTCTTATCAGATAATGGCTCACCACTTAATCCGCCTATTTCATCTGATAAATCAGACTTAAGTTTTGGAAAATTTGTTGTTGTGTTAGTAGCTACAATACCGTCTATGTTATTATCATCAATTACGTTAAGTATTTCAATTATTTTTTCTTTTTTTAAATCTGGAGAAATTTTTAATAAAATTGGTTTTTTAATATCTTCTTTTAATCTGAAATTATTTAGCTCAATAAAAAGATTATTTAAAAAATCTCTTGACTGTAATTCTCTTAGACCGGGTGTATTTGGTGAACTTACATTAATTACAAAATAATCAACATAATTATAAAGCTCTTTAAAGCAGGTTAAATAGTCGTTTATAGCTTCTGAGTTTGGAGTCAATTTATTCTTACCAATATTCCCCCCTATCAAAACTTTATAATTCTTCTTTAATCTCTCTTTAACCTTTGACACTCCTTCGTTATTAAAACCCATTCTGTTAATAATAGCAACATCCTCTTTTAATCTAAATAATCTCTTTTTAGGATTTCCATCTTGAGGCCTTGGTGTAACGGTACCAATCTCAATAAATCCAAAACCAAATTTTTCAAATTCAGCAATGTGAGTAGCGTTTTTATCGAACCCAGCAGCTATGCCTACAGGATTATCAAAAGTTAAACCAAATAATCTTCTCTTTAGCTTTGGATTTTCAATTTTATAAATATTCTCAATGAAAAAACCCACAAAGGGGATCTTGAACAATATTTTAATGAGTGAGAATGTAAAATAGTGAATTTTTTCAGGGTCAAATAAGAACAAAAAAGGAGAAATAAGATTCTTATACATTTAAAACTAACACTACCTATTTAATTCGTTTGAAGCATCCATAGAAATCATTGATTTATTAAATTTTAATTTACCAGCTGTTGTTTCTATTATACAAGTTCCTTCTTTTTTATTAATATGGTTTACTCTTCCATGCATACCACTTTTCATCACAACTCTATCCCCAGTTTTCAAATCGGTTAAGAATTTTCTCTCCTTTTTGGACTTTCTCATTTGGGGAGCGATCATAAAAAAATATATGACTGCAAACATTAATAAAAAAGGAGTAAACTGAGAAAAATTTTCCATTATTACTGAATAATAGGACCGGCTTTACTAGATTTATCACTATTGATAAAAGCAGTAATTCTTACGGTCTCAGTACCTGAGCGAGTATTAGCTTTTACTGTTACAGTTTTAGAAGTTTTATTAGCACCTTTTCCATTAAAATTAACAGTAAATTGAGATGATTCTCCGGGAAGCAATGGTGCTTTACTCCAATCTTGAGGGACTGTGCATCCACATGTTGACTTAATTTCAGAAATAACGAGTGGTGCATCACCAGTATTTGTATATGAAAAAATAGTTTCCTGGGGAGATCCATCTTCAATAGAACCAAAGTCATGAATTTTCTTATCAAAAGTCATTATAGGATATTTTGATGGAGCATTATCTCTTACTAATGCCTTTTCAACATTTTCGGTTTTTACTTTGCTAAAAGGGTCGTCCCCACAACTAGTAAGGATTGAAACCACGGTAAATAAAAATATTAATTTTCTCATTTTAAATAAATTTGTTATCAAAAATAAAAAAAAAAATGTTATTCTCTTAAACCTCTACCCTCTTTAATTATAGAATTATTAATAATTAGATCTTTAACGATTTTATCAAGAATTCCGTTTATAAAAAAACTACTCTTATTGGTAGAATAATCTTTTGAAATTTCGATATATTCATTTAGGGTTACCTTCACTGGAATATCTTTAAAATATTTTAGCTCAGTTATAGCTAAATTTATAATTACTAAATCAACATTTGCCAATCGCTCTAAATCCCAATTTGTTAAATATTTGTTTATTAATTTATTATTAGGTTCAAAGTTATTTAACGAATATGCAGCTAAATCATCAGCATATTTTTTATCTGATTTATTTGAAAACAACTTGAAGTAGAATGATTTTTCATAATTATATTTTGTAGAATTTTTCAAATACTTTAGCAACAAAGTATTAACTAATGGGAAATCGTCCATCCAGTAAATATTTTTCTCCTCAATGAAAGTTTGAAATTTTTCGTCAGTTATAACGATCTCTTTGAAAAAATCGTAAACAAACTTAACATCATCTTCGAAAGAATTTGTTTTATTTTTTATATATAAATCATAAATATCACTGTTAATTATATTATCATAGATCATGTTTACATATTTATAATCAATCTCCCAATCAATAAAAAGATTAGATTTTAATAATTCAAATATATTTAGGTTAGATGCAACATCGTTTAAAAATATATTTTCAGAAAACTTTTTGTTAGTATACTTATCACTAACCATACCTACAATCTGCTGAGAAATTTTATACTTATCTATAGCTTTTTTTAAAATTTCAACTAGGAATGAAATTTGTAAGAGGAACAAATAATGTATAGAATGAATACTGTTGTTAAGATTTTTATAATGTTCTTTTGTATCTTCGAAATCAGATATTTCAGCAGCATATAAATATTGCATTATTTTAAGCCTGATATGTCTTCGATTTAACATTTAAAAGAACAATTTAAAAATTACCGCAAGATAATATTAATTATCTAAAAAAATTTACATAATTGAGTGAATTAAAATATTTAAATAAATATCTAATCAAATATAAAACTAACCTGTTATTGGGTTTCTTTATTATAATTATTGCCAGAATTTTATTACTATTTACACCCGGATTAATTAGAAAATCTGTAAATGTAATTGACGAGTTTAGAAAAGGAAATATCATTTCTATTGAAATTGTTAAAACAGAACTTATTCAAAACATTTTCCTAATTCTGTTAGCTGCAATTGCTGCTGGTGTATTTACATTCTTAACAAGACAAACAATTATAAATGTTTCTAGATATGTTGAATTCGATCTAAAAAATGAGGTTTATATACAATACCAAAAGCTATCGTTAGATTTTTACAAAAAAAACCAAACTGGTGATTTGATGAATAGAATAAGTGAAGATGTATCAAGAGTAAGAATGTATTTTGGACCTGCATTGATGTATTCAATCAATACAATTACCCTTTTAATAATTACTTTTTTTTACATGTATAGACAATCTCCTGAGCTAACAATTTACACAATTAGCCCACTCCCAATTTTATCATATACTATATACAAGCTAAGTCGAATAATAAATATTAGAAGTAGAATTGTTCAGGAATCTTTATCTAAACTTTCTTCTTTTAGCCAAGAGGTTTTCACTGGAATTCAAATTGTCAAGTCATATGCAATTCAAAAAAATAAATCAATAGAATTTGATAATATTTCAGAAAAAAATAAAGACAATCAAATTAGTCTTGTAAAAATGCAGGCTTTATTTTTTCCTCTTATGATTTTACTAATTGGAATCAGTAATATCTTAGTTATATATATAGGTGGAAAACAGTATTTAAGTGGTGAAATTGAGAATATTGGGATTATTGCCGAGTTTATCATTTACGTCAACATGTTAACTTGGCCAGTAGCATCATTGGGATGGATCAGTTCAATTATTCAGCAAGCTGAAGCATCACAAAAAAGAATAAACGAATTTTTAAAAGAAAAGTCAGAGATCAATTATAAGCAGAACGGACTAAAAAAAATAAATGGTTCAATTGAATTTAAAGATGTTTCATTTACCTACACAGAGTCAAATATTAAAGCTATTGATAAAATTAGCTTTAAATTAAATAATAGAAAATCACTTGGAATTATTGGTGTAACGGGTTCTGGAAAAACAACCCTAATTAAATTACTAACTAAAATTTATAACATTGAAGCTGGAGAAATTTTATTTGATAATAATTCTGTTAATGAATTTGATTTAGAATGCCTTAGAAAACAAATTGGGGTTGTTTCACAAGATTCATTTCTATTTTCAGATTCAATAATCAATAATATCAGATTTGGAAAGGAAAAAGCAACACTGAAGGAAGTTAAAAAAGTATGTAAAATATCAGGAATTCATAATGAAATTATAAAATTTAGTAACGGATATGAAACGATTCTAGGAGAAAGAGGAATAAATTTAAGTGGAGGACAAAAACAAAGAATTTGTATTGCTAGAGCATTGATAAAAGAACCTAAGATTTTGATATTGGATGACTGTTTATCGGCTCTTGACAATGAAACAGAGGAGAAAATCATAATTTCATTAAAAAGTATACTCAAGAATACTACAACTATTATTTCAAGTCATAGATTATCATCAGTTCAAAACTTAAATGAAATAATTGTTTTGGATAAAGGTAAAATAATTCAAAAGGGTAATCATGAATTTTTGATAAATCAAAATGGATATTATAAGTATGTATATTCCAAACAGCTAACGAAAAAATATGATAAGATTTAGCTGATTTATTAAAAAAATTTTTTTACTTTATAAGAATAATCATAAAATTTATGAAGATGGAGAGAGAAGAAATTTTTTCAAAAGTATTAAGAGCTGGCAGAAGAACATATTTTTTCGATGTTAGATCTACCAAAGCTGGAGACTATTACTTGACACTTACGGAAAGTAAAAAATTCACAAATGAAGACGGTTCCTTCCACTACAAAAAACATAAAATCTATTTATATAAAGAAGATTTTAGAGAGTTTTCAAATATCCTTAATGAAATGACAGATTATGTGATATCAGAAAAAGGTGAAGAAGTGATTAGCGAAAGACACCAAAAAGATTTCAAAAAAGAAGATAGCTCAGAATCAACAAAAGAAACAAATGATGAAAATGAAAAAGAAGAGGGTAGCAATGAATCATCAAATGAATTTACTGATGTTAGTTTTGACGATATTTAATCAGATATTCCGCATGAGATTTTTTTATATTTTACTATTTGTTAGTATAGGAGTATATGGCCAAAATCCAAAATACGGTCTTGACTACTACTTTTCAGAATTTGAAACTCCAAATTCAAGTATTCCAACACCAAAAGAAATAATTGGGTATGAAGTTGGTGAATGGCATGTTACGCATGACAAATTGGTTCAATACATGTACGCATTGGCTGATGCATCAAATAGAATTACCATAGAAGATAGAGGTAGTACTTTCGAAGGAAGACCAATTTTACTTCTTACCATTACATCAAAAGATAATCAAAATAATATTAATCAAATTATTACAAACCATAAAAAAATTACTGAACATAATGAAGATATTTCAACAGAAAATCAACCGATAGTTATATACCAAGGTTTTTCAATTCATGGTAATGAAGCAAGTGGTTCAAATGCTAGTCTCTTATTGGCCTATTATTTAGCTGCATCTGAAAGTGATTTTGTAAAAGAACTACTTAAAAATTCGGTAATATTATTAGATCCTTCAATGAATCCTGATGGATTACAAAGATTTGCTTATTGGGCCAATATTAATAAAAACATAAATTTAACTTCAGATCCAAATGACAGAGAATATAATGAAGTTTGGCCTGGTGGTAGAACTAATCATTATTGGTTTGATTTAAATAGAGACTGGTTACCAGCACAACTACCAGAATCACAAGCAAGGATAAAATCTTTTAATAAATGGATTCCTAATATTTTAACAGATCATCATGAAATGGGAACTAATGCTACTTTCTTTTTTCAGCCTGGAATACCATCAAGAACTCACCCACTTACACCTCAGTTAAATCAAAAGTTAACCAAAGAAATTGCAAAATTTCATGTTGAAAGTTTAGATAAAATAGGTTCTCTTTATTATTCAGAAGAAAGTTTTGACGATTTCTATTACGGAAAAGGCTCTACTTTTCCAGACATAAATGGGTCTATTGGAATTTTGTTTGAACAAGCAAGTTCCAGAGGACATGTTCAAGAGTCCGATAATGGTCTATTAAGATTTCCTTTTACAATAAAAAATCAACTCACTACCGGCCTATCTACTTTGAAAGCAGCAGCAAGTCTTAGATTAGATATTTTGGATTATCAGAAAGGTTTTTACGAAGAAGCTGCAAAAGAAGCTAGTAAATTTAAAAATGAAGCGATAATATTTGGTAACAATAAAGACAGATACAGAACAAATAAACTTGCTGAAATTTTAGAAAGACATGAGATTGAGATTTATGGGTTAGATAGTGACGTTAAACACAAAAATAAAACATACAAAAAAGGATATGCATATATAGTTCCAAAAAACCAGAAAAAATATAGACTTATAAATGCTATGTTTGAAACTAGAACTGAATTCTTGGATAGCTTATTTTATGATGTCTCTTCCTGGACACTTCCCTTAGCATTTAACTTAGATTATGATTTAAATTTTAATGATAATTATTCAAAAAAAGTTGAACAATTAAAATTCAATAAAAATATAAGTATTGAAAAAAGCAATTATGCTTATTTAATGGAGTGGCACGAGTATTTATCACCAAATGCTCTAAACGAACTATTGGATAATGAGGTAATAGTTAAAGTTGCTACCAAAAAATTTAAATTGGAAGGTAAAGATTATGACTATGGGACTATTTTAATTCCTGTTCAGAACAACAATCATGTAAAATTAAATGAACTATTAAATGATATCTCAAGTAATTGTAATATTGAGATAAACCCCGTTAAAACTGGATATGCTGAAGGTCCTGATCTAGGTAGTAATAATTTCAGAAGGTTACATAAAAAAAATGTTGCAATGATAGTTGGAGATGGCATAACAGCATATGATGCAGGGGAAATATGGCATCTTTTGGATACCAGATTCGAATTAAGTTTAACAAAACTTGATATTAGAAATTTTAATAAAATTGATTTAAGTAAATACACAACGTTAATTGTTCCAAATAGTTCAATATCAAATAAGCTTATCACTGATAAAATAAGTGAATGGGTTAAATCTGGTGGTAATTTAATTGCCTATAAAAACTCAATTAATTGGCTTAAAAAAACAAAACTTATTGAAGTTAAAGAGTTAAAAAATGATATTTCGGCTAAAAATATTTCATTTGAAGAAAGAAGTGCGTTTTTTGGAGCTCAAAGAATTGGAGGTGCGATTTTTAATACTAAAATTGACAGATCACACCCAATAAATTTTGGCCAAACAAATACAACAATGCCAATATTTAGAAACTCTACAATTTTTATTGAAAAAGATAAGGAAAGCTATAACAATCCAATTTTATATACTGACAATCCTCTTTTGAGCGGATATATTTCAGAAGAAAATATAGATCTTTTGAAATCAACAAGTCCTATTAAAATTAACAAAATTGGCAAAGGTAAAGTCATATATCTTACAGACAATACAAATTTTAGAGCGTTTTGGTATGGGACAAATAAAATTTTAATGAATGCTATTTTCTTTAGTAATATTATGTAAATCAAGCAATCCTAAGACCATTGTCTGTCTTTGAATCTGGTTTTAGCAATATAACTGAATCGTCGTCAACAACACCCAAAACTAAGCATTCACTCATAAAATTTGCAATCTGTTTTTTTGGAAAATTTACAATAGCAATAACTTGAAATCCTAACAAATGCTCAAGTGTATAATTTTTTGTTATCTGTGCCGAAGATTTTAAAATCCCTAGTTCACCAAAATCAATTTTTAATTTATAAGAAGGTTTTATGGCTTCTTCAAAATGCTCAACATGAATAATAGTTCCAACTCTGATATCTAAATCTTTAAAGGATTTAAATAAATTATTCAAAATAATTAATTTTTAGATCTATTAGCAATAAAGCTCTTTATGAATACTACTAACGCCATCAATGTAGATAACATCATTAAGCCTACCCTTGTAATCCTTACAGCATTTCCACTTTCTATTGTACTCATTAAGGGTTTAAAAAGTCCTCCTAATATTAAAAATGTTAATAATACAACTATATGGGCAACAGTTTTATTTTCTTTTTTCAATCCAGAATTTAATGCTAAAATTATAACACCAAAAACAACTGGAATCAGAGCGGTTGGAGAATAATCTACATCAATATAACCCCATAATCCAAAAGAAATTAGTGTTACTGCGTTAACAAAGCTTATTTTGTGTGGTTTCATAAAATTATTTTTTGTAAAATTACAACTAAATATTTTTTAAAAAAAATGGCAAGAACACCTTCAAATATGGTTAGCTTAGGAACTAAAGCGCCACATTTTTCATTATTCGATGTAGTAAGTGAAGAATCCAAAAACTTAAATGACCTTAAAGGGAAGAATGGTTCAGTGATAATGTTTATTTGCAACCATTGTCCATATGTTAAACATATAAATAAAACGATTGTAGAATTAGCTAATAAATTCAAAGATGATAAAGTTAATTTTATAGCAATTTCTAGTAATGACGTTATTAATTATCCTGAAGATAGTCCTGAATTGATGAAGTTAAATGCTAAGCAAAATAAATTTACATTCCCATATCTTTATGATGAATCTCAAGAAATTGCAAAAAAATATGACGCTGCATGTACTCCAGACATTTATTTATATGATAATGAACTAAAACTCGTTTATAGAGGTCAACTTGATGATTCTCGACCTGGAAACGGTATCAAATGCGATGGTAAAGATCTTAGTTATGCGATAAAATGTCTGATTAAAAATATTCGGAATGACAACATCCAAAAACCAAGTATTGGCTGCAATATCAAGTGGAAATAACTGTTAAAATTCAACAAGCTCTACATCAAAAATTAATGTTGCATTTGGAGGTATGACACCACCTGCACCAGATTGTCCATAAGCCAATTCACTAGGAATTATAAAAGTTGCTTTATCTCCTAAACCAAGTAAAGAAATTCCTTCATCCCATCCTTTGATTACTTGACCAATACCTAAAGTAAATTCGATTGGCTGATTTCTTTTGTATGAAGAATCAAAAACTGTCCCGTCAAGCAACATTCCTTTATAATGAACCTTTACTTTGTTTCCTGAAACAGGTTTTTCTGAATTATTTTCTTTTTCAAATTTGTATAGTAATCCTGAAGAAGTTTTTGAAAAACCTTCTGAAAGGTCATTTAATATTTTAAGCCCTTTTTCTTTTTCCTTTTTAATTCTGTCAGCTTTTGATTTATTAAAATCTTCAAAAGCTTGGGCTGGATCAAACGCTTGGGCCTTTTCACCTACCGCATTGATTTTAACTGAAATAATTTCATCATTTTGTGAAATAGAATTGACAATATCCATTCCCTTAATAACATGTCCAAAAACGGTATGCTTATTATCTAACCAAGGTGTTTCAACGTGCGTAATAAAAAATTGACTACCATTAGTTGATGGTCCTGCGTTGGCCATAGAAAGAATTCCAGGTTGATCATGTTTGAGATCAATATCAAATTCGTCATCAAACTTATATCCTGGATCACCAGTACCAGTTCCTAGTGGACAACCTGCCTGAACCATGAAATCGTTAATAACTCTATGGAATTTTAATCCATTATAATAAGGCTCACCAATTGGTCTTATATCATTTTTAATTTTACCTGTTGCTAAACCGGCAAAGTTTCCAACAGTCCCTGGTATTTTCTCAAATTCTAGTTGGATAGTTATCTCGCCTCTACTGGTTAAAATTATTGCAAATAAACCTTCTTTCATGTTATTTTTTTTGCGAATATATCAATAAAAAAGGATTATTAATTAGCTAAATCACTTAAAAACTTAATTCTAAAAAGTTTTAACTCAAATTGATCATATTCTCCATCAAATTCTGTAAGTGCTTGCTCAATATCATCAGATTCGGATTCAATAAAATAATCATATAACTCATCTTGTTGATCTTCATCAAGGTAATCGTCAATGCAATATGATAAATCTAATTTTGTTCCAGAATAAACAATTGTTTCCATCTCAGAAATAAGTTCTTCAACCTGCATGGATTTTGATTGAGCAATATCTTCGACGGATAATTTTCTGTCAATGCCTTGAATGATAAACAACTTTAATGATGAATTTTTACCAGCTGATTTTACTACCATTTCATCAGGTCTATCAATATTATTTTGCTCAACATGTTTTGCAATTAACTCAATAAAATCCTTCCCATATTTTTTTGCTTTACCCTCACCTACTCCAAAAATTGATGACAATTCATCTGTGGAGATTGGATATCTGAATGTCATTTCATTTAATGACGGATCCTGAAATATTACATATGGTGGAATTGATTTATCGTCAGCAATTTTTTTTCTTAATTCCTTTAGTTTATTCATAAGGACTTTATCTCCAGATTGAGAAATGTTTGTTTTATGCACTTTTTCCGTAACAGAATTATTTTCGTTAATTGGAATTAATAACTCTTTAGGATTATTTAAATATTTTAATCCTTTTTCGGTAATCGCTAAAGATCCAAAATTTTCAACTTTTTTGTGCACCATACCTTCAGCTCTCAAATACCACAATAAACCATTCCAGAATTGTTCATTTTTTGATTGACCGCTTCCAAAACAGTTATTATCGCCTATTTTATGAGAAGTTAACAGAGCATTATTTTTTCCTAATAAAATACTAACTAAATCTTTCTGTTTATAGATTCCCTTTGTCTCTGAAATAACGGCTAAAAGGTTAATTAAATTTTCCTTTACATCGAGTTTTGGTTTTGGATTCTGCATATTATCGTCCATCAGTCTACCTTCTCCAGATTCTGAATCAAAATATTCACCAAAGTAATTCAAAAGATATTTTCTTCTGCTTATTGAAGTATTACAATAGGCAACAACCTCCTCTAAATGCATCGATGCAATATCTTTTTCAGTTTTATTTTTAGATTCCAAAAACTTTTCAAGTTTTTCAACGTCCTTGTAAGAATAGTAGGCAAGGCAATGTCCTTCGCCACCATCTCTTCCTGCTCTTCCCGTCTCTTGATAATATCCTTCTAAGCTTTTTGGAATGTCGTAATGAATAACAAATCTGATATCAGGCTTATCGATACCCATACCAAACGCAATAGTTGCAACAACTACATCAACATCCTCCATCAAAAAGGAGTCTTGATTTTGATTTCTTAACTTAGATTCCAAACCAGCATGGTACGGGACTGATCTAATATTATTAATAACCAATAATTCAGAAATTTCTTCAACCTTTTTTCTACTCAAACAGTAAATTATTCCAGATTTTCCGGTATTTTTCTTAATAAATTTTATTAAATCATTATTTATATCTTCATTTTTGAATCTGACTTCATAATACAAATTTGCTCGATTGAAAGATGATTTAAACACCTCTGCATCTACTATTTGAAGATTCTTTAAAATATCAGATTGAACTTTAGGAGTTGCTGTCGCAGTGAGAGCAATTATGGGAAGATTTTCGTTAATTTTATTTAAAATATTTCTAATATTTCTGTAATCAGGTCGAAAATCATGACCCCATTCACTAATACAATGTGCTTCATCAATTGCTAAAAATGAAATATTGATAGATTTTAAAAAATCAATATTAGAGGCTTTAGCTAAAGACTCTGGGGCCAAATATAGAAGCTTTGTTTTTTTACTTTTAACATCACTCTTTACCATATTTACTTCTTCACTACTTAGCGAAGAATTAAGTACGTGAGCGATACTATTTTCCTCTGAAACACCTCTTACTGCATCAACCTGATTCTTCATTAATGCAATTAATGGAGAAATCACAATAGCTGTACCATCGGATATTAATGCAGGCAATTGATAACATAGAGATTTGCCCCCACCCGTTGGCATGATCACAAAGGTATCTTTCTTGTTTATTATGTTATTTATTATCTCCTTTTGATCTCCTTTAAATTCTCTAAATCCAAAGGTGTTTTGTAGACAAGACAGAATTAGTTTATCATTATTCATTAAATATGAGACTATAAATAAAGTTACTTTAAGTTAAAACAATCTTTTCTGATTTAAGAAATTCTTTAATAAAATTTTTGTTTTTTTGCATTATATATAATAATTCTAATTTGGATACAAAAGATATAGTTGAATTTGGTAAAGAAGTTATTAAACTTCAATCAGAAAGCATCAAAAATTTAGTTGATTTAATAGACGAAAACTTTGAGGCTGCAATAAAAATTATACTTAATTCCAAAGGAAGAGTTGTTGTAACAGGTATTGGTAAAAGTGCAATCATAGCCAATAAAATTGTAGCTACTTTGAATTCAACAGGAACTCCTGCAATTTTTATGCATGCTGCAGATGCTATTCATGGAGATTTAGGAATCATAAAAAAAGATGATGTTATAATTTGTATTTCAAAAAGCGGTAATACACCAGAGATAAAAGATTTAGTTCCATTCTTGAATATGAATAATAATCCGCTAATTTCAATAACAGGTGATATCAATTCCTTTTTAGCTAAAAATTCAACTGTTGTTTTAAGTAGTCATGTTGATATAGAGGTTTGTCCAAATAATTTAGCACCAACAAATAGTACAACAGCTCAGTTGGTAATTGGAGATGCGTTAGCAGTGACCCTTGTAAAAATTAAAGGCTTTACGTCGAACGATTTTGCAAAGTTTCACCCTGGCGGAAGCCTTGGTAAAAAATTATTTTTGAAGGTCAAAGATATTGTTGATACTGATTTAAAGCCAATGGTCGCTGAAAATGATAATATTAAGGATGTAATAATTGAAATTTCTAACAAAATGTTAGGAATAACACCTGTTTTATCTAAAAATTCAATTATTGGAGTAATTACTGATGGAGACCTAAGAAGAACATTACTTAATAATCAAGAAATTTCCAGTTTAGTCGCAAGTGATATAATGTCAAACAACCCTCAAATTATTGATTTTGAAATTAAAGCTGCAGATGCACTCAAGATTATGAAAAACAATAAAATATCTCAACTTATTGTTACTAAAGACAATGAATATTACGGAGTTTTACATATTCAAAATATAATTAAAGAAGGTATTTCATAATGACTACAACTACTCACGATAATATGTCTTTTTTAGAGCATCTTGAAGAATTAAGGTGGCATGTTATTCGTTCTCTAATTGCAATTATTTCAGCAGGCTTTGTATGTTTTTTGATGAAAGATTTCATTTTTGATACCATAATTTTTGGTCCAAAAAAAATGGATTTCCCAACTTATAAATTTTTATGTCAAGCAGCAACGTTTATAGGTGTAGAAACAACTTTTTGCGGAGATGAGTTCCCTTTTGTTGTCCAAAATAGAACAATGGCTGGTCAATTCTCAGCTCATGTTATGACTTCTGTAATTGCTGGTTTTATTGTCTCGTTTCCATATGTTCTTTATGAGTTTTGGAAATTTATTAGCCCAGGATTACTAGTTAGAGAAAAATCTAAATCTATAGGTTTTATTTTTATTTCATCATTATTATTTTTTATTGGGGTTCTATTTGGATATTACATAATTTGTCCTTTATCTATTAATTTTTTGGGTACATACCAAGTTTCTAGTGAGGTGCTAAATGAAATTGATCTTGGATCATTTATTAGCTTGGTCAGATCCTCTGCCATTGCTTCAGGAATTATATTTGAGTTGCCTATTATTATTTACTTTTTAACCAAAGCTGGCGTAGTCACGCCTGAGTCACTGGTTAAATACAGAAAATATGCACTGGTTTTAGTTTTAATTCTTGCTGCAATTATTACCCCACCTGATGTTGCTAGCCAAATTATTGTCGCTATACCTATTGTAATTTTATATCAGGTAAGCATTTTTATTTCTAAAATAGTGATCAAAAATCAAGCAAATGATATTAAAGGCAAATAACTTAATTAAATCATACAGCGGGAAAAGCGTTGTTAATGATGTTTCATTAAATCTAAAACAGGGTGAAATAGTTGGATTACTAGGACCAAATGGTGCTGGAAAAACAACTTCATTCTACATGATAGTTGGATTAATTAAACCTAATTCTGGATCAATATATTTGGATGATAAAGAAATTACCTCATTTCCAATGTACAAGCGTGCTCAAAACGGGATTGGATATCTGGCTCAAGAATCATCTGTCTTCAGAAAAATGAGTGTTGAAGATAATATACACAGTGTATTAGAGATGACTAATCTCTCCAAAAAAAAACAAATTGATAAAGTTGAATCGCTATTAGATGAGTTTGGTCTACAAGGAATAAGAAAAAGTCGTGGAGATTTACTCTCTGGTGGAGAAAGAAGAAGAACTGAAATTGCCAGAGCTCTTGCAACAAATCCAAGCTTTATATTACTTGATGAACCGTTTGCTGGAGTTGATCCTCTAGCCGTTGAGGATATTCAGAAGATTGTTAGAGATCTTACAAAAAAAAATATTGGAATACTAATTACCGACCACAACGTTCAAGAAACCCTAGCTATTACTGACAGAACATATTTAATGTTTGAAGGAAGCATACTAAAAGACGGAAAACCTGAAGAATTAGCAAATGATGATTTAGTTAGGAAGGTATACCTAGGTAAAAATTTTGAATTAAGAAAAAAAACTATTTAGTTTTAATTTTACTAAAAGATAATATTGAAATTAAAATATAAATCAAAACTATCAATGGTATAGAATACACGCCTAATAAAATCATTGATGAAATAGAAATAAAAATCATTAAGAATCTTCTTCTATTGCCTTTTATTTTAAATGACTTAAATTTAAAATTCAATAATTTCAAATTAGATACCAGTAGGAAAGCAGAAATTATAGTAATTAGAGCTAAGATTTTATAATCATTTATGATGTCTGAAAATACACTACCATCGGCTGAAATAATTGATAATGAATAAATGAATACTGTATTTGCAGGGGTTGCCAAACCTTTAAAATATTTTAAGGAAGATTCTCTGGTATTGAAACGAGCTAACCGATAAGCAGAACATAAGGTAACTAAAAATCCAGTAAATGGTATAAATGATGATGATATTGACCCAAGAGATGATGAAGGTGCTTCATTAAACATATTATATAATAATATTCCCGGGACTAAACCAAAACTAACTAAATCTGCTAAAGAATCTAATTGAAGCCCAATTTCAGATTTTGCATTTAATTTTCTTGCAATAAACCCATCTAAGTAATCAAGAACCAAACAAATAGATGAAATAATAAAAACATATTTGACCTCAAGATTATTTTCGATAAGTAGTAAAACTACAATACAACCTAGAAATAGGTTGAAAAGAGTAATAAAATTTGGTAAAAACTTGAAATTCACAAAAATTATTTATCGTAAATCTAAGAATTTACCTCTAAATAAATCATAAATTTACCACCAAATTCTTATTGCAAACAACAATAAGTAATATCTAATGATGTTATAATAAAATGAGAAATAAACTGTTTGTTATATTATTTTTTTACTTCATTACAGCTTTTAGTCAGAACTCCTCCAAATACTCTAACGAGTTTTTGAATATTGGCGTCGATGCCAGATCAATAGGGATGGCCAATGCAGTGGTTTCATCTGTTAATGATGTTAACTCTACATATTGGAATCCTGCCGGATTATTAAATATTGACAGAGATGAAATTTCGTTAATGCACTCTAATTATTTTGCCAACATTGCAAACTATAACTTTATTTCATATGCAAAAAGTATTGACAATGAATCAGCAATCGGGTTTTCTTTAATAAGATTTGCTGTTGATGACATCATGGACACAACACAACTAATTGACAATCAAGGAAATATAGATTTTAATAGAATTGAATTATTTTCAGCTGCAGATTATGCGTTTCTTTTTACATACGCCAAAAGAAATAAATTATTAAACATAGATTATGGTTTTAATGTGAAAATAATCAGAAGAATTATTGGAGATTTTGCAGGTTCCTGGGGTTTTGGATTTGATATAGGAATTCAACATCAAAATAAAAACGGTTGGAAATTTGGAATCATGGCGAGAGACATAACGACAACATTTAATAATTGGAGTTTTGACGAAGAAAGATTAAATGATATTCAGAACGCAATTGAAAGTCAAAATCAAGAAATTCCTGAAAAATCCGAGATAACAATTCCTAAATTACAAGTTGGTTTTTCAAAAGACTTTGAACTTACAAAAGATTACAGCTTATTAACAGCTTTTGATATGTTTATTTTGTTTGAAGAAACTAATGATATAATTTCATCTGATATTGCTAGTATAACTCCTGCCGTTGGTATCGAGCTTGGATATATTGATTTAGTATATTTAAGGATTGGGGCAGGTAATTTTCAAAATGAGATTCAATATGACTCAACCGAAAAGCTAAGCTTTCAACCAAATTTTGGAATAGGATTTAATATGAACAATATTGAAATAAATTATGCTTTTACAGATATCGGAAATCAATCAGTTGCCCTATACTCAAATATTTTCTCGCTAAAACTTAATCTAAATATGCTGAGATGATAATTAAATATTTAAATAAGTACATAATAACCTTTTGTTTAATATTATACTCAATTAATATCAATGCGAACCCAACTGAAAATATTGAAAGGTATGAAATTAGTATTCTTTCAATTGGAGAAGGATCAAGTTTAGCAGATGCCTTTGGACATACTGGTATAAGAGTAAGAGACTCAGTTTTAAAAAACGATATTGTTTTTAATTACGGAATATATGATTTTAATGCTCCTAACTTTTACTCAAACTTTGTAAAAGGAAGACCTGAATACAAATTGGGAATTCAGAACTATAAAAATTTTGTTCAGGGATATTTTAAAGAAAATAGATATATAATTGAACATCAAGTTAATTTTGATAATAATTCTACTTTGAAAATTGTGGAATTATTAATTGAAAACTTAAATAATCCATACTATACATACGATTACTTAAGAGACAATTGTGCAACTAGGGTAGCTGATATTATTATTGATAATACCAACGATAAATTTAAAGATGACAAATTAAATTCTGAAACTATTCTTAGTTACAGAGATTTAATTCACGGGAAAATAAATGAAAATTCATGGGCAGCACTTGGAATTGATCTATGCTTAGGAGCAATAATTGACAAAAAAATCAATACAAGAAAAACATTTTTTCTTCCTGAAAATTTAATGAACTATTTAGACTTGTATAATGGTGGTATAATTAAGAGAAATATTATTTACAGTCCTGAATCGGAAACAAGTTATTATGAAAATTTACCATCCCCCCTACTTATAAATTTCATATTATCATTAATCATAATAGCCATTACAATATTTAATTTTAGAATTAATAAATGGAGTAAAAGTTTAGATACTTTAATTTTTTTGACAACAGGCTCAATCGGAATACTTATTATTTATCTATGGTTTTTTAGCAATCATTTTGCTAGTGCTCAAAACTTTAATTTTCTTTGGGCTTTTCCCTTAAATTTTGCTTTAATTTTCGCAATTCACAAAAATAAAGTACCCAAGTGGTCCATCGGATATATCAAATTGTTAATTATACTAATTGTCTTCTTATTTTTACATTGGATTACGGAGGTTCAAAAATATAATTTAACTTTATTACCAATATTTGTTGCTCTTTTAATCAGATACTCATTTCTAGTGCATCAAATTAAGAAAAACTAATAAATGAAAATATATACTAGAAAGGGAGACTCAGGATATACTTCACTAATTGATGGAGAGATAGTTAACAAGTACAACTTGTCTGTTGATGCGTATGGAACTATTGATGAACTGAACTCTTTTATAGGTTTATTAAAGGATTACATAAAAGATGATAAAATAAAAGGTGTTTTGAATAATATTCAGAGTAAACTTTTTTCTATCGGATCGATATTAGCTTCAGGTAAAAATCAAAACATCTCAAAAAAGGTAAAAATACAAAAAAAGGATGTTGAGTATATAGAACTTGAAATTGACAGATTAGACGAGTATTTACCAGAATTAAAAAATTTTATTATACCCGGTGGACACAGAACCTCTTCTTATAGTCATGTTTGCAGATCAGTATGTAGGAGGGCTGAAAGAATAATTTCTGAACTTAATAATAAAAGCAGCGTAAATCCAAATATCTTAGCATTTCTAAACAGACTTTCGGATTTTTTTTTCGTTTTAAGCAGATTTCTAAAACATTCTGATAATATTAGTGAATCTCACTGGTAATATTAATTGTAGATTAAAATTTCATCAAAATCTTGCGTAATTCCCACAAAAAATTATTTTTGCAAAAAAAAGTGATTAATCATGTATTGGACATTAGAATTAGCTTCTTACTTAAGTGATGCTCCTTGGCCAGCAACCAAAGATGAATTGATTGATTATTCTATTAGAACTGGTGCTCCCCTTGAAGTAGTAGAAAATTTACAAGCTATAGAAGACGAGGGAGATTTATATGAATCCATACAGGAAATTTGGTCTGATTATCCAACTGACGAAGATTACCTTTGGAATGAAGATGAATATTAATTCATCCTACATCTCTTTTAACGATTTCTTATATAATTTTCTTAAGTATATTAGATAAACATATCGTATATTTAACCTGTTTTAAAAGTCACGACAAAACGAAAATGTTAGAAAAAATTCTAAAATTATTTGTAGGGGATAAATCAAAAAAAGATTTAAAACTCATCACTCCTTTAATCGAAAAAATTCATTCATTTGAGCAAGAGATGAATAGTTTGTCAAATGATGAATTAAGAGCTCAAACCGATAAGTTTAAAAATCAAATAAACAATTCAATCGCTGAAATAAATTCCCAGATTGATAAACTTAAAAAGGAAATTGATTATGTAACTGATTTTGATAAAAAAGAAGGGCTTTTTAGTCAAATAGATAAACTAAATGAAGAAGCGTATAATGTAAGTGAAGACACTCTTAATGAAATCCTCCCCAAGGCTTTTGCAGTAGTGAAGGAAACAGCAAAAAGATTTGTTGAAAATAAAGAGGTAATAGTTGAAGCTAATAACAATGACATAGAACTTTCATCAAGAAAGGATTATGTCCAAATAAAAAACAATAAATCTTACTGGAAAAATATATGGGATGCCGCGGGTAAAAACATAGTTTGGGATATGGTGCATTATGATGTTCAGTTAATAGGTGGAGTAGCTATGCATCAAGGTAAAATAGCTGAAATGCAAACTGGTGAGGGTAAGACACTTGTTGCAACCTTACCTGTTTATCTAAATGCTTTAACAGGAAGAGGTGTTCATTTGGTTACCGTTAACGACTACCTTGCAAAAAGAGATAGTGCATGGATGTCACCAATCTTTGAATTTCATGGACTGAGTGTAGATTGTATTGATTATCACAAGCCAAATTCACCAGAAAGAAAAAAAGCATATAACTCTGATATTACATATGGAACAAATAACGAATTTGGTTTTGATTATTTGAGGGATAATATGGCTAACTCACCTGATGATCTGGTTCAAAGAAAGCATAATTTTGCAATCGTTGATGAGGTTGATTCAGTATTAATTGATGACGCCAGAACTCCTTTAATTATTTCAGGTGCCGTCCCTAAAGGGGATAAACATGAGTTTAACGAGTTAAAACCTAAAATTGAGCGAATAGTTTCAACCCAAAGAAAGCTTCTTGTTAATACATTATCTGACGCAAAAAACCTAATTAATTCAGGAAATGAGGAAGAAGGTTCATTTAATTTATTAAGAGTTTTTAGAGGAATTCCGAAAAATAAAGCATTAATTAAATATCTGAGTGAGGAGGGAGTAAAACAGCTTTTACAAAAATCCGAAAACTTCTATATGCAAGATAACAATAGAGAGATGCCAAAAGTTGATAAAGATCTCTATTATGTAATTGATGAAAAAAATAATCAAATCGAATTGACAGATAAAGGGATCGAGTTTCTTTCTGGAAAAGATGATCCTGATTTTTTCATAATGCCAGAAATTGGTATTGAAATTTCAAAAATCGAAAATAAAGGTTTGTCAAAAGAAGACGAAGCTAAAGAAAAAGATGAATTATACAGAGACTTTAGCATAAAATCTGAAAGGATTCATACAATAAACCAACTACTTAAAGCATATGCGTTATTTGAAAAAGATATTCAATATGTGGTTATGGATAATAAAGTAATGATTGTTGATGAGCAGACTGGTAGAATTATGGACGGTAGAAGGTATAGTGATGGACTTCATCAAGCAATTGAGGCTAAGGAAAATGTTAAAATTGAAGCAGCTACACAAACTTTTGCAACTATAACACTTCAGAATTACTTTAGGATGTATAACAAGCTTTCAGGAATGACTGGAACAGCAATAACAGAAGCTGGTGAATTTTGGGAAATTTATAAGTTGGATGTAATGGAAATTCCAACAAATCGACCAATTCAGAGAAGTGACAAAGAAGATTTAGTATATAAAACTAAAAGAGAAAAATACAATGCTGTCATAGACGAGGTTACAGAATTATCTAGATCTGGAAGACCAGTACTTATTGGAACAACATCTGTTGAAATTAGTGAGCTTCTTGGAAGAATGCTAAAGATTAGAAAAATTCCCCATAATATATTAAATGCCAAACTACATAAAAAAGAATCTGATATAATTGCTGAAGCAGGAAAACCTGGGCAAGTTACTATAGCTACTAATATGGCTGGTCGTGGTACTGATATTAAACTGTCTGATCTTGTAAAAGATAGTGGTGGATTAGCAATAATTGGGACCGAAAGACATGACTCAAGAAGAGTTGATAGACAGCTTAGAGGTAGATCTGGAAGACAAGGCGACCCAGGAAGCTCTCAATTTTATGTCTCCTTAGAAGACAACTTAATGAGGCTGTTTGGAACAGAAAGAATTGCAAAAATGATGGATAGAATGGGGTTAGAAGAAGGTGAGGTTATACAACATTCAATGATAACAAACTCTATAGAAAGAGCCCAAAAGAAAGTTGAAGAAAATAACTTTGGAATCAGAAAAAGATTACTAGAGTATGATGATGTTATGAATGCTCAAAGAGAAGTAATTTACAGAAGAAGAAATAATTCTTTATTTGGTGAAAGACTTAGAATTGATATTTCAAATATGATATATGATACTTGTGAAAATATTGTGCTCAATAATAGGGCTGCAAATGATTTTAAAAACTTTGAATTTGAACTTATCAAATACTTTTCTGTAACTACTGAAATAGATAGCAATTCTTTTGAATCAAAACCAGAGAAAGAAATCATAGACAGGATTTATAAGGTTGTGCTGAGTCATTATTTAAATAAAATTGAAAATAATGCCAAACTAGCCTACCCTGTTATCAAACATGTTTATGAAAAACAAAGAGAAAAATTTAAGAGAATTGTTGTTCCATTTACAGATGGAATAAAAAATCTACAGGTAATAACTGATTTGGAAAAGGCATACAATTCAAACGGAAATCAACTCGTAACTGATTTTGAAAAAAATATATCATTGGCAATTCTTGATAATTCATGGAAAACTCATTTAAGAAAGATGGACGAATTAAAGCAGTCAGTACAACTTGCAGTCCATGAACAAAAAGACCCACTTCTAATATATAAATTTGAAGCTTTTGAATTATTTAAATCACTTATAGACTCAGTAAATAAGGAAATATTATCTTTTTTGTTTAAAGCCGAAATAGCAACCGACAGTAATAAAAATGTTCAGGAGGCAGGCTCGAGGAAACCTTTAAAAGTAAATACCTCAAAAGACGAAATCCCTAACACAGAAGAATTAAGAGAAAGAAATAGAGCAATTACAAATAGACAACAAAACAGCCCTGTTGAAACTATAGTAAGAACTAAACCTAAAGTTGGCAGAAATGACAAGGTTACAGTTAAGAATATCAAAAACGGACATAGCAAGACATTAAAGTATAAACACGCTGAAAAATTGATTGAAAGCGGTGATTGGCTGATTACAGATAATATTTAATCCGATCTTAGAATTAAAAAAAAATATTAATCCACAAGAAATTTGCAATAAAATTATAGTAGGAAACATTAGTGCTTTATCCAAAGCCATAACCCTTTGTGAAAGCAATAATGATTCTGACAGAGAATTATCAAATCAAATTCTTGCTAATCTTAAACCTAGAAATAAAAAAACCATTAGAATAGGTATAACAGGAGTTCCTGGAGCAGGAAAAAGTACATTCATAGAGGCATTTGGAAACTTTTTAAGTAATCTAGGGGTCAAAATAGCGGTTCTGACAATTGACCCATCAAGTAGAGCCACTAAGGGAAGTATTTTAGGAGATAAAACCCGAATGGAAACACTTTCAACAAAAAGTAATGTGTTTATTAGACCCAGTCCAGCTTCAAACTTTAAGGGTGGAGTTGGAAAAAATACGCCTGAGTCAATTTTTTTATGTGAGTCTGCCGGATACGAGGTAATATTGGTTGAAACAGTTGGTGTTGGTCAAAATGAAATTAGTGTTTCTGATATGGTAGATTTTTTTCTTTTGTTAAAAATAACAGGGTCTGGAGATGAACTTCAAGGAATTAAAAGGGGAATTATTGAAATGTCTGACCTTATAGTCATTAACAAATGTGATGGAAATAATATTGAAGAGTCGATAAAAGCAAAAAATGAATTCAAACTTGCATTACAACTGTTTCCAATTAAAAGTTCGAATTGGAACCCAAAGGTTGTAACATGTAGTAGTATAAAAAAAGAAGGATTAGAAAATATTTGGGATTGTATTAATGAATACGTGTCACTAACAAAAAAGAATAATTATTTTTTTGAAAATAGGATTAATCAGAATAAAACTAACTTGCTCAAAATTATTAATGAATCTTTGAGAATATCATTTTTCAATAAGAAATCTGTTGACATTAATTTAGATAAATTATTCAAGGAAATAGAAGACCAAAAAATCACAGTATTTGAAGCTAGTCAGAAAATACTTTCACAGATATAAAATAATTATATAGATACTTAAATAAAAATCCAGAGAATATTCCAAATAAGAGACCAAATATAGTATCAAGAGGATAGTGTACTCCTAAATAAATTCTTGAATAAGAAAAAATCATTACCCAGAAAACAAGTACTGGTTTCAAAAAATTTTTTACTGATTCATCAACACAATTAATTATAAATATTGTCACTGAAATGGAATTTGCAGCGTGTGCAGAGAAAAAACCATACTTTCCACATCTTACATCAATGCCTCTTAACAAACCTTGCAAGTCATCTAATCTACACGGTCTTAGCCTTTGGGCAAAGTCTTTAACTACATTAGTAAATTGATCTGTAAATAATATTAAAACGGAAATAAATAATAAAATTACGAACAATCCTTTTGTTCCGTTTTTCTTAAAAAGAAAAAATATAATTAAAATAAATAAAGGAAGGAAAGTAAACTTATCGGTTATCGAAATCCATATAGGATCCCAAGATTTGTTTCCAAGATTATTGAGAAATATAAGCAGTTCAGTATCTATTTGTTTTATTCTATCAAGCATTTTGAATCTTACTGTTAGCTAAATAATTAAATCTTAAATATAGAAAAACAGCAGAAAATAAAAGACCGCACAGTAACCCAATCCAAATTCCAATCTCTTGAAGCATGTTAATATCACCAAAATAAAAACTAATAGGGAAACCTATTACCCAGTAAGCGATAAAAACAATAACTGTTGGTATTTTTACATCTTGCATACCTCTTAATGCTCCTAAAATAATTACCTGAGCACTATCAAACAACTGGAATAAGGCAACAATAATAAATAGTTTTGCAGATTTTTGAACTATTATAATATTTTTTTCATAATTATATACATCCGAAATATCAATATATATATAAGGAAGATATTCTCTAAAAATAATTATCAATAATGTGAAAGTTAATGCAAAAAAGATTCCAAGTAATAAAATAGATAATGATATCCTTTTGAGTTCTTTGAAGTTTTCTAAACCTTTCTGATTTCCTGATCTAATTGCAGCACTAACACCTAATCCACTTGCAATCATAAAAGTCATAGAAGATATGTTTAATACAATTTGATTTGCAGACTGAGTTATCTCACCTAGCAATCCGCTTAACCAAATAGCAGAGGTAAAGATTCCAACCTCGAATAACATTTGTAATGAAGTTGGAAAACCAAGTGAAAGAATTTTTTCTATCATTGATTTATCAATTATAAATCTAAAAATATCATTAATATAATTCTTAATTATGTCTTTCTTATATAGTAAAAAGAATAAAAAAGAAAACATTATGATTCTAGAGACTAATGTGCCAATAGCGGCACCAATTATGCCCATGGCTGGAAAACCAAACTTGCCAAAAATCAATATATAGTTTACCACAACATTAATAATGTTTGCTAAGACAGTTGCGTACATAGGATTTGAAGTTAAAGACAATCCATCACTATACTGTTTTAAAGCCTGAAACATTAGCAGTGGAATCAATGAAGCAGCAACTATGTCAAGATATGGAATAGCAAGATTTACAACATTTTTTGGCTGATCAAGCATAAAAAGTAAAGGTTTAAATAATATAATTGCTAGAAATAAAAAAACCCCGAGAATTAAGCACATTAAAAAGCCATTTACAAATGATTTTTTTAAATCAATAGTATGATTTTTACTATGAGCTTCAGCTACAACTGGTGTTATTGCTGCTGAAAAACCAATTCCAATTGACATTGCAATAAAAATAAAACTATTTCCCAGTGAAACTGCGGCAAGATTTGTTGGATCTAATTTTCCAACCATTATATTATCAATCATTCCAACTAGAGTATGTCCTAGTAAACCCAAAATAATTGGGTATGAAAGTTTTAAATTGTAAGAAATTTCCTTGGTATAATTATTTAAAATCAAGACTACTTTTTGTAAAAATTCATAGAATAATCAACAGAAACTTTTCCAACCAGTATATTGTTTAGTTTTCCCTTAATTAATTTCTTTTTAAATGGGGAAACTTTATCAGTGAATAAAACTCCCTCAATGTGGTCGTATTCGTGTTGAATTACTCTTGCAATAATCCCGTTAAAACTTTCTTGATGACGAATAAAGTCCTCATCAAAATAACTTAACTTTATTTCAGATTTTCTATTAATGATTTCCCTTATACTTGGAATACTTAAACAGCCCTCCTCAAATGGTTTCGTCTCTCCGGATTCATGAATAATTTCGGGATTTATAAATACTTTTTTCAAAGTGGCAGTCTTAAACCCTGAGTTTTCCTCAAAATCCTTGTTATCAAATACAGATGTGTCAATTGTAAACAGTCGTATACTTTTTCCAATTTGTGGAGCAGCTAAACCTACCCCACTGGCATGATACATTGTTTCAAACATATCGCTAATTAATGCTTTTAAGTCAGGATAGTTTTTGTCTATTATCTGAGCTCTTTTCTTTAAAATAGGATCACCATAGCCAACAATTGGTAGTATCATTAAAAAAATTTTTTCAAAATTACAACATTAAAACTTATGAATTAGAATTATAAGCTTGCAAATAATCTTGTAGAATAATAGTGGCACTAATTTTATCTACAAGTGATTTATCAGATCTTGACTTCTTTTTAATTCCAGATAAAATGATTGCCTTCTTGGCTATTTTAGAAGTAAATCTTTCATCATATCGAAAGATTTGTTTTTTATTAAAAATATTTGAAATTGAATCTATAAATTTTAATATAGAAGATTCTATTTCTGAATCCTGACCAGAAAACCTTTTGGGTTGGCCTATTATGATTCTGGAAATATTCTCATTTTCTATTAAGGTAGTTAAGTGGTTAATTAATTTATTTGTCTCCATTGTCTGCAGAGGAAATGCGAAGATTTTATCAGAGTCAGATATAGAAAGACCAGTCCTTAATAAACCATAATCAATAGCTAAAAACTTCGTCATTTTACTAAATTCTAAAAAATAATTTTAATCTTTTTCGAAAACTCCTGTTATTTTCAAAATTTTCTGAATATTTCTTAATGCTTTTGAAAATTAATTGCTTATCAATTTTGATTAAATCTTCATAGTATTCACTTACTTTTTTAAGAACTTCATCATCCATTTTTAATCTTTTGAAATTTTTAAGTCTTTCTTTTAATGTAAGAGACTTAAATTTCATTCTATTCAAATCTATTAGATAAAATGTATAACCATTATTATTTTTTTTTATCAAAGTATTACTTCTTGAATGATCTAGAAACATAATCCCATTTTCATGTAAATTGTGAGTAAAAATAGTAAATTCCTTAAGTAACTGATCTCGATTTATGAGTTGTTTGTTTTCAAAAACAAATTCCATATCATAATCATAATCAACATTTTCTGAACAGTAAAAACTCTGGTAAATTAGACCTGATTTAAATTTATTATAATAGAATACAGGTATAGGAGTAGCTATCCCTAATTCAATCAGTTTTTTCGCATAATCAAAAGACCGTTGGGCTTTTGTTGATCTAAAAAAAGTATAAATAATCTTATTAAAAAAATTAGGTTTCTTAAATCTTTTAATATTCAGTTTTAGATTATCAATATTAAAACTCTTAATTGTATTTCTTGATTCCTTAATTAATTTACCATCGAATACAAAATTATTGATTGTATTAAGAAACTTAGACTTAAAGTCCTTGTAGTTATCTGTTATGAAAAAGGATTTATTCAAATGGTATTTATATTTTTGATGTAAATATAATTTATTAATGGGCAATATTATTAATAAAGAAGCAGTCAAAGCATATAAATACATCCAAAAAGGTGGAGTAATATTATATCCAACAGATACAATTTGGGGACTAGGTTGTGATGCCACTAATTGTGTAGCTGTTGAAAAGATTTACAGTATAAAAAAAAGAAATATGAAAACTCCAATGCTATCTCTGGTAAAAAACCATGGTATGATACAAAGTTTTTCAGATACTCCACCTAATATTATTAATGATGCATTAGAAGGAATAATTGAGCCAACCACAGTAATTTATCCAAAAGGGAAAAATTTATGTAAACATATATTATCTGAGGATAAGTCTATTGGTTTTAGGATTCCAAATAATAAGTTTTGTTTAGAATTAATTTCTCTAATGAATAAACCTCTCATTTCAACTTCTGCAAATATTCACAAAGAAGTATTTCCAAAATCTTTTTCAGAAATAAATAACCATATTTTAAAACAAGTTGACTATGTCGTAAATTTGCCGAGATATTATTGGTCAACCAAACCATCGTCAGTAATTAAAATTGACAAGTTTGGTAATTTTTGTAAAATCAGATAAATGGCATTTAAAAAAGCGATAAACAGCCCTATTTTTAGCAAAATTTCAAATTATTCTTCAAATAATAATATTGAATGTTATGTTGTCGGAGGGTTTGTTAGGGATTTTATTCTAAATAGAGAGTGCAAAGATGTAGATATTTTAATTATTGGGGATGGCATCAGCGCTGCTAAGAAAATAGCCAATACTATTGATCCTAATATTTCTGTTACAGTATTTAAAAACTTTGGAACAGCATACTTTAAGTACAAAGAATATGAAATTGAATTTGTTGGCTCAAGAAAAGAATCATATGTCTCAAGTAGCAGAAACCCAATCGTTCAAGCAGGAACCCTAGAAGACGATATAAACAGAAGAGATTTTAAAATTAATTCAATTGCTATTTCGTTAAACACATGTAATTTCGGAGAATTAGTTGATTTACACGATGGATTAAGCGATATCCATCAGAAGATTATCAATACACCGTTGGATTCTAATATTACCTTTTCTGATGATCCGCTAAGAATGCTAAGAGCTATTAGATTTTCATGTCAATTAGATTTTGAAATTCACCCTGATTTGATAAATACTATGACAAAACTCAAAGAAAGAATTAGCATCATTACCAGCGAAAGAATAACAGATGAAATCCATAAAATTATCTTAACTAAAACCCCATCTAAAGGTTTTAAGATTTTAGAAAAAACAGCGCTACTAAAATTGATAATTCCAGAACTTACAAACCTTAAAGGAATTGATGAAATTGAAGGACAAAAACACAAGGACAATTTTTATCATACTCTAGAGGTTCTTGATAATATCTGTATTAATACAAATAACCTCTGGTTGAGATGGGCAGCATTATTACATGATATTGGTAAAGCACCTACAAAAAAATTTAATAAAAAAATTGGCTGGACATTTCATGGACACGAATTCGAGGGAAGTAAAATGGTATATAAATTGTTTAAGAGACTTAAAATGCCATTAAATGATAAAATGAAATACGTTCAAAAGTTAGTTTTAATGAGCTCCAGACCTATTGTTCTCGCACAAGAAAATGTAACTGATTCAGCTGTTAGAAGGTTGATATTCGATGCTGGTGAGGCTGTTGATGATTTAATGACGTTGTGCGAGGCTGATATAACAACTAAAAATAAAAATAGATTTAAAAAATATCATGACAACTTTAAGGTTGTTAGAGAAAAAATTATCACGGTTGAAGAAAAGGATAATATTAGAAATTTTCAACCTCCTATTTCTGGGGCGGAAATAATGAAAGTTTTTAATTTAAGTCCATGTAAAACAATTGGAATAATAAAAGAAAATATAAAAGAGGCTATTCTTGAAGGAGTTATTGGAAATAATTACGAGGAAGCATATAAATTAATGATCGAAGAGGGAGAAAAGTTAGGTCTATCTAATGGAAAATAAATTTCATTTTTTTACAAAATCAGCATTGATACTAGTTTATTTAGTAATAATTGCAGGTGCATTTGTTCGAATGACAGGCTCTGGAATGGGATGTCCTGATTGGCCAAAATGTTTTGGATTTTACATACCTCCAACAGAAAAATCGCAAATTTTATTTAAGGCAAATAACGATTATTCTAAAGGTCAAATGATTTTGTATAATGAAGAAGAACTATTAGTAGCTAAATCTAAGTTTATAAGTGAAGAAATCATAAATCTTGACAACTGGGAAGTTTATGAAAAACATGACTATATTATATTTAACCCAGTCCATACGTGGATTGAATATATAAATAGACTAATTGGAGCAATTTCTGGTATTCCGATTTTAATTTTTACCATTATTTCAATATTATATTTCAAAAGATTTCGTCATTTAACTATAATATCGATTATAACCTTGATTACAATGGGTTTTCAAGCATGGCTTGGGAAAACAGTTGTAGACTCAAATTTAGAGGGTTTTAAAATTACTATTCATATGCTAATGGCATTATTCATTGTATGCCTTTTGATATATTTAGTCTTCTACGGAATTAAAAAATCTAATATTAAAAAAAATGTTCAATTTAGATTTTTACTGATAATTGCAATTTTTTTATCATTAATTCAAATTATCTTAGGCACACAGGTAAGACAATTTGTTGATGAACAGGCTCAATTATTCTATTATGATAAATCAAAATGGTTTAACGAAATTCCTGTCATTTACGAATATCACAGAACATTTTCTATCGCTATTGTATCAATTAATTTCTTCTTGTTTTATCTAAATAATAAGCTCTCACTTGGAAATAAGTATGTTAATCATCTGATGATCTTATTATTAATTGAAGTAATCTCTGGTGTTCTGATGTTTTATTTTGATTTTCCTTTTGGGACACAAACGATTCATTTAGTATTTGCTAGTCTAATCTTTGGTGTTCAATTTTATATATTACTTAATAATTTTTTAATTAAAAAAACAGTTAATGATATACAGATTTAGAGTAATACTAGATAACGATACTAAAGAAGATGTTTTTAGAGATTTAGAAATTGTTAAGAACTCGAGTTTAAAGGACCTGCACGAATTAATACTATTAGCTTTTAAATTTAGTGGGGAAGAAATGTCATCTTTTTTTACAGTTGATGAGGAATGGAATCAAATTGATGAAATTACGCTAATGAACTTTGATAATTCAACAAAACAGATGGACTCAATCAATCTTTCTAGTTTAATTAATCATGATAATACAAAACTTTTATATGTATATGATTTTATTAAGATGTGGACTTTTTTCGTAGAATTAATTGAAGAAGGTGAATTAATAAATAATCTGAAATATCCAAGAATTATTTTTTCAAATGGAATGATGCCAAATGTAGCTCCAAAAAAAATATTTGATAAAAAAGATTTTGAAAGTGAAATTGATTATGATGATGATTTGCTTTTCTAATGGTTTTATGATATGAATTTTAAACTTAAAACTGATTTTACCCCCACTGGAGACCAACCCAATGCAATTCAATCCCTAATTAAAGGAATAAAAAGTAATGAAAAACATCAAACACTGCTTGGAGTTACGGGATCTGGAAAAACCTTTACTGTAGCTAATGTAATCCTTGAATTAAATAAGCCAACACTAGTACTCGCTCACAATAAAACTTTAGCTGCCCAACTTTACTCGGAATTTAAAGGTTTTTTTCCAGAAAACTTGGTAGAATATTTTGTTTCATATTATGACTATTATCAACCAGAGGCGTACATTCCAACAACAGGTGTTTATATTGAAAAAGATCTTTCCATTAATGACGAAATCGAAAAACTAAGACTTAGTGCAACCTCTGCTCTTCTTTCAGGAAGAAATGATATCCTAATTGTTGCATCCGTTTCTTGTATATATGGAATGGGTAACCCTCAAGAATTCAAAGAAAATACAATCGAAATTAGTGAGAATTCTAATTTGTCAAGAACAGAATTACTAAACAGATTAGTTCAAAGTTTATATTCAAGATCAATCTCCGATGAATTTAAGCAAGGTAAATTTAGAATCATCGGAGATACAATTGATATATTTCCTGCTCACACCGATTTTGCTTTTAAAATACATTTTTTTGGAGACGAAATTGAAGAAATTGAAAAATTTGATCCATTTACTAACGAAATTATTAGCAAGGAAAAATCTATTTTAATTTATCCAGCAAATATTTTTGTTACCTCTCCGAATAAAATTCATGATGTAATAAAATTAATACAAGATGATTTACTAAAGCAATATGAATATTTCAATGAAATTGGTAGTACACTAGAAGCAACTAGGATTAAAGAGAGAACTGAATTTGATATGGAAATGATTAAAGAATTGGGATATTGCTCTGGAATAGAGAATTACTCAAGATACTTTGACGGAAGAAAACCCGGTACAAGACCTTTTTGTTTATTAGATTATTTTCCAAATGATTACCTAACAATTATTGATGAAAGTCATGTCACAATACCTCAGGTTAGAGCGATGTATGGTGGTGATAGAAGCAGAAAAGAAAACCTGGTTGAATATGGTTTTAGATTACCTGCTGCTATGGACAACAGACCTCTAAAATTTGAAGAATTTGAACTTTTACAAAATGAAGTTATTTATGTCAGTGCTACGCCCGCGGATTATGAATTAGAAATGAGCGAAGGAATAATAACAGAGCAAATTATAAGACCAACTGGTCTATTAGATCCACTAATTGAAATTAAACCGACTAAATATCAAATTGATAATTTAATAGATGAAATTCAAAAAAGAGTTGATAAAAAGGAAAAGATTTTAGTTACAACTTTAACAAAAAAAATGGCCGAGGAACTTTCATCTTTTTTAACCAAAATTGAAGTAAGATCTAAATATATTCATTCAGATATTGACACAATTGAAAGAGTTCAAATAATGCAAGGCTTAAGGGAAGATAAATTTGATGTATTGATTGGGGTTAATTTACTGAGAGAAGGTCTTGACTTACCTGAAGTTTCATTAGTCGCTATTTTAGATGCCGACAAGGAAGGTTTTCTTAGATCTCATAGGTCTTTAACACAAACAATCGGAAGAGCTGCTAGGCATGTTAACGGGATAGCAATTTTATACGCTGATAAAATTACGAATAGCATAAAGAAAACAATCGATGAAACAAATTACAGAAGAACAAAACAAATTGAATACAATAAAAAAAACGGAATCGTACCCAAGCCTATAGTTAAGAGCATTGATAATCCTTTAACCAAAAGATTATTAAGGAAAGATAACGAAGAAATAAGTGAGACAGTAATTGATTTTAAAATTCCAAATAAGTCTAAAGATTTTGATAAAAAAATAAGAGAATTAAGAAGGGAAATGGAAAAAAGTGCTAAAGAGCTAGATTTCAAGTCAGCTGCACTTTACAGAGATCAAATAAAAAAATTAAAAGAAATTAAATCAAGTAGTTTCTAAAACTTTCTGGACTTTATCAGCGGCTTCTTTAAACTCAACAGCACTGTGAAAATTCAAGCCTGAGGAATCGATAATTTCTTTGGCAATTTTAGAGTTTGTTCCCTCTAATCTCACAATTATCGGAACAGAAATTTCATCTTTCATGTTTTTACAGGCATCAACAATCCCATTTGCAACTCTGTCGCATCTTACTATTCCTCCAAAAATATTTACAAGAATTGCCTTAACATTTGGATCCTTAATAATAATTCTGAATGCTGTTTCAACTCTATCACTATCTGCAGTTCCACCTACATCTAAGAAGTTAGCTGGCTCACCTCCAGCTTGTTTTATCAAATCCATAGTTGCCATTGCCAGTCCTGCTCCATTCACCATACATCCGACGTTTCCATCTAAATCAACATAATTTAGGCCAACTTCTTTTGCTTCAACCTCAACAGGATTTTCTTCTCTTATGTCTCTTAGCTCTAGATAGTCTGGGTGTCTAAATAAAGCATTATCATCAATTGTTACTTTTGCATCTACTGCCAAAATTTTATCATCACTTGTTTTGATTACAGGATTTATTTCAAAAAGAGAAGAATCTGACTTGTCATAAGCATCATACAAAGCTTTAATAAAAGAAATCATCTCTTCTTTGGCATTTCCTTTTAAGTTTAAATTAGAGGCTATTTCGTTAGCATCTTTAACTGTTAAACCAGTAGAAGGACAAACATCCAATGTGTGTATTAACTCTGGAGTACTCTCTGCAACTGCTTCAATATCCATTCCACCCTCTGAAGAATACATTATCATATTTTTTGCGGTAGCCCTATTTAGTAATACTGAAATATAATACTCTTCAACTTCAGAATTTCCTGGATAGTAAACGTCCTCAGCTATTAATATTTGATGAACTTTTTTTCCTTCTTTTGAGGTCTGGGGAGTGATAAGATTCATGCCAAGAATTTTTTCAGAAATGGAATATACTTCATCGATAGATTTTGCAAGCTTTACACCACCGCCCTTTCCTCTTCCTCCGGCATGTACTTGGGCTTTTATAACAAAAAAATCTGAGCCTGTTTCTTCATTTAGTTTATTTGCAACTGCAACAGCATTTTCTGGGGTTGAAGCAACGTATCCTCTTTGAATCCTTACTCCAAATCCACTTAAGATTTCTTTTGCCTGATACTCATGTAAGTTCATATTAATTTATTTGCAAACAAATTTAATAAAGATAGCTAGTTGATAGACGTTAATTTAAATTATTTATCAAATTTTTTATTAATAAATTTATAGATTATGAAAAAGTTAATATTCATACTTCTAATCATAAATTTGAGTTGTACTAACTCAAGTGACCAACAATTCATAAATAGATTTATAGCTGGTAATTCAAAATTATTAAACACAATTAAGAATAATGATATTCAAGTCAAATTAACTGTTATCGATAGTACAGAAAATTTTATTGAATATGAATATAATATTGACACAGACAGATACTTTTACCCAGCCAGTACAGTTAAGTTGCCAATTGCATTATTTGCACTAGAGAAATTAAATGAAAATAAAATTTTATCCATCGACACTCCTTTTATGCTGGAGGATGATACATTAAAAACAACTTTTAAAAATGAACTTGAAAAAGTTTTTATTTTGAGTGACAATCAGGCAAATAACAGGTTTTTTGAATTTATTGGACAAGATTATATAAATAAAAAATTTAAAGCCAAAGGATTTTTTAATTCAACAATATTTCACAGACTTTCAACTTCAAATTCCTCAAAACTTGAAGGTAAAAGGGTTGATTTTTTTGCAAATGATTCAATAATTTCATTTAGAAATAACAACAAGCAACCAAAAAAACTAAAATTAAAAAATATAAAAAAAGGCAAAGGATATATTAACTCAACTGGTGAAAAGATTAAACAAGAAATGGATTTTTCAAAAAAAAATTACATTTCTATTAGAGATTTACATAGAATTATGAAAGTTTTATTTTTCCCTAAAAAATTTAAAAAAGAGGAAAGATTTAATTTAACAAATGAGCAAAGAGTAATTCTTTTTAATTATATGTCAGGGTATCCAAAGGATTTTGGTTACAATTTAGAGGAGTTTCCTTATTACTTTAATAAATTTTTTATTTACGGAGATAAAGAATTAGAATTGGATGAGAATATTAAAATTTATAATAAAGTTGGTTTCGCATACGGCCAGTTGTCCGATGTTGCATATATAAAAAAGAAAAATGTTTCGATTATTTTGACAGCAACTATAGATGTAAATACTAACAAGATATATAATGATGATAAATATGATTATGATTCAATTGGATTTCCTTTTCTAGCAGAAATTTCAAGAAATATTTTAGATGGCCTTACCGATTTAAAATTGTAAATACCCCTACTGATTAATTAAATATTTAAATCAGATTAGTTTTTTATTTAATTATATTTATTTTTTCAAACATTTCATTTAATAATAGTGTTTTAAACAGATTTATGAAAAAAGCTTTAAATAAAATTGCATTATTAATTTTTACGCTTTTTGCATTTAAACAGTCCTTCTCTACAGAAAACTGTTTAATAAATGATTCAAATATTCATTATGCAGTAAATTTATGGATGACAGACCAAAATCAAGCTGAAATTGATTATGGACATATTTCTGAATGGGATACTTCATGTATAACAAATATGTCAGATTTGTTTAAAGATTACCCAGAATTTAACAATAATATTCAAAGTTGGAACACTTCAAATGTGACTAATATGGACAGGATGTTTTATTCCAATATGAATAGTCCTCATACATTTAATCAGCCTATTGGAAATTGGAATACATCAAATGTTTTATCTATGAGTAGCATGTTTGAGTATGCAACCTCATTTAATCAAAATATTAATACATGGGATACTTCAAATGTAACAAATATGAGTAGAATGTTTTATCGTGCTTTTGAATTTAATAGTCCTGTTGCGTCTTGGGATACAGGAAATGTGGAAAATATGAGTTTTATGTTTACTGGATATTTTGCTATTGAACATAAGTTTAATCAACCTTTGGCCAATTGGGATACATCTAACGTGACGGATATGACCCGTATGTTTTTTTACAGTCAATTCAATCAGGATATTGGTAATTGGGATGTAAGTAATGTAACTTCAATGAATTATTTGTTCTGGCATACGCCTTTTAATCAACCTATTGGTGGTTGGGATGTAAGCAATGTAACTGATATGTCTGGTATGTTTTCTTGGACTCCGTTTAATCAAGACATTTCATCATGGGATGTTGGCAATGTCAACACAATGAATATGTTATTCAACAGCACTCCTTTTAACCAGGATATAAGTTCTTGGAATGTAAGTAATGTAACTAATACACAGGAGATGTTTAGAATGTCTTCGTTTAATTATGATATCTCTAATTGGGATGTAAGTAATATAACGGACATGAATCAAATGTTTCGATTATCTCCATTTAATCATGATATAAGTAATTGGGATGTAGGTAATGTATGGAATATGAGGTGGCTTTTTGAAGGATCTGCATTTAATCAAAATATTGGTTCATGGGATATAAGTAGTGCAAGTGATATGTTCAATATATTTAGCAATTCACAAATGTCAACCAGTAATTACGATTACACTTTAACAGGTTGGGCACAACAAAATGTTCTAAACAATGTTAATCTCAGCGCATCAGGAATTCACTTTTGTAATGAAAATTCGAGACAATATTTAATCAATAATTTCAACTGGAATATTATAGATGCTGGTTTAGATCCAACATGTATAGCTTCGTTTGACGATCCGCCGATAATATCATCATCTGGTAATGAAATGTATTGTCCTCAAACTCAACAAAACATAGTTTCATCGTTTAACATTCTAGATCCTGATAGTAATACGATGGATGCGCTCTATATCCAAATTTCAGAAGGATACGTCCCGGGTGAGGATCAATTAATCTATAATGGATCTAATTCTAATTTAGACATTAATTGGAGTGTAATTGAAGGAAAGTTGGAAATTACAGGTTTGGGTGGTATTCCAGTTTTAATTAACGAATTAATTGACGCGGTTTATAATGTAGTATTTTTTTCACCAAACCCAAATCCAACAGACAAAGCTTTTTCTTTTACAATTGGCGATGCAAATTATCTGCCCTCGACTGAGCATTACTATGTATATGTAGAACAAATTGGAATAACCTGGATTCAAGCTAAACAAGCAGCTGAAAATTCTAATTACTATGGGTTGCAAGGTTATTTAGTCACTATTACTTCTGAAGAAGAAAACCAGATTGCTGCAGAACAAATAGCTGGTGCTGGATGGATAGGGGCAAGTGATGAAGATAATGAAGGGGTTTGGAATTGGGTTACAGGTCCTGAAGCAGGAGTAAATTTTTGGAATGGTAATTATAACGGAACTGTTGTTCCTGGCATGTTTAGTAATTGGAATAATGATCCACCTGAACCAAATCAAACTGGTGATGAGGATTATGCACACATAACTGATAATAGTATTGGATTGATTGGTTCCTGGAATGACCTTTCTAATACGGGTGCATCTAGCGGATCATATCAACCAAAAGGATATGTGGTAGAATACGGAGGAATGCCAGGTGATCCTGAGCTAAATCTTTCATCAAACACAAGTTTATCTGCTACTCCACAGATATCTACAAATGATTTTTTTGGAAATGAATGTCAAGTAATCACACTAAATGCTAGTTCAACAATAGGTGATGGCTCTTTATATTGGTATGATTCGGCAACCGGAGGTAATTTAATTTTTTATGGTACTGATTATCAACCAGGAGAACTATCAGCAGGAATTTACAGTTATTGGGTATCCCCTTTTGACGAGACTGAATGTGATAGCTATATCAAAATTGAAGTTCAGGCTAATATTGATTTTCCCTCAGTTGTTACAAATCCTCCAAATGTTTCAGTTAGTCAAGATTGTTTTTCAGTTGAAGAACTTGTTACCGAGGTTTTAATAGATAATCCCTGTGCAAATATTTCAAATATAAGTTGGAGTTCTGGAAATTCTCCAGGAATTTTTGATGTAAACGGTATAGGGCATTTTACAGAATCAACTGGAAGTTTTCCTTTTAGTGAAGGTATAATTTTATCTTCTGGTAATGCTTTGTTGGCAGCTGGTCCTAATAGCGGAATTGGAGAAGCAAGTTCAGGAAGTTTTGGCTGGTCAGGTGATTCTGATTTAGACGCGCTACTCGCTGGTGATTTTCCTCCTGTAACAACTAATAATGCATCTGTAATAGAATTTGATTTTGTTCCTCTTACTAACAATATAAGCTTTAGGTTCATTATGGCTTCAGAAGAATATGATGCCGGGACATTTGAGTGTAATTATTCAGATGTATTTGCTTTTCTATTAACAGATGAAAGTGGAAATACTAGCAACCTTGCCGTCATTCCAAACACGAACACCCCAATAGCAATCACTAATATTCGTCCAGGAAATAGCGAGTGTACGCCTGAAAATCCTGAATATTTTCATGGATACACTCCTTTGGGCCAACCTGACATTGGTTATGACGGTAGAACTATTCCATTAATTGCTCAAGCTAATGTAAATATTGGTGAAACATATCATATCAAACTAGCAGTAGCAGACGCATCTGATACTGATTATGACTCTGCTGTTTTTTTGGAAGCAGGTAGTTTTGATTTAGGTGTTGAATTAGGTGAAGATATTATAATTGGGTCTGGTAATGAACAATGCATAGGAAACGAAATAATATTAAATACAAACATTGATGTAGTAACATTAGGAGGTGATATATCATGGTATATGAATGGCATTCTTCTGCCAGGAGAAGAGTCTTCAACATTAAGTGTGTTCGAGGACGGAGAGTACAGTGTTGAAATATATTTCTCTGAAAATTGTGCCTCAGAGGATTCAATAATTGTTGAATTTTTCACTGTTGAAGAAGTAGAAAATCTCCCCATTTTAAATTCATGTGATAATGGTGTCGTTGACGGTGACGCTATATTTGATTTAAATCAACAAAATGAAAATATTATAAATCAGCTTTCATCAGATGAATTTACAATTTCATACTATGAATATGAACTCGATGCATTAAACAACACAAATCAAATATCAAATCCTTCATCTTATGACAATTTGGATGCTTTTACACAAACTATTTTTGTAAGAATTACCCCTAACTCTTTCCCTGATTGTTATTCTTTTAGCAGTTTTACCATTGAAACCCTAGATCCACCCTTAGTTATAACACCAACTCCTTTGGAGGAGTGTGATGATGATTATGACGGAATAGTATCATATTTTGACTTAGAAACCAAAACTGATGAAATTTTGAATGGGCAAACCGGTGTTACTGTAACCTATCATGAAACAACTACTGAGGCAGAGAATAATATCAATGGTATCACTGGTTTATATACAATCAACTCCGGGGATATTAATAACCCTGACAATCAAACTTTAATAGTTCGTCTTGAAGATGATATTACAGGGTGTTTTGCGTTGACTGAATTAGATTTGGTTGTAAATCCAATACCCACTATTACTTCAATTCCGACCTTAGACCTATGCGATGATGATTATGATGGTATAATAAATATTGATTTGGATAATCTAAATCAGGTTGTTTTAGATAACTGTACAAATTGCCTAAACCCTAATGTTGGCTTAAACTATACTATTACCTATCACCTATCTCAACAAGATGCTGACGATGATATAAATGCACTTCCTATAAATTATCAAAATACATTATCACCGTTTGACCAGGAGCTTTTTGTAAGATTAGAAAACGACATTACCGGTTGCTATTCTACAACAATTCAAGAAATTATAGTTAATGTACCTGCTGTAATTGAGGTTGCGGATTATGAACTTTGTGATTATAACAACTCTGGTGATATG
>PABM01000011.1 GCA_002702745.1 Flavobacteriaceae bacterium
AAACTCTTTATTGTCGTCAGAATTTCCAGCTGGGTTAGCAAAAATATTTGCAGAAAAAAGTGTGAAAAAAATTAGGGTAAAAATTCCTGAAAATCTTAAAAGCATTTTTGCTAAAATTTCTTCTTATTAATATGGTTGCAAATGTAAGCACATAAAAGGAAATTTCAAACAAATTAAAACAAGAAGTTTTAAATATTATTTAAGGATTTTTTTAGGTCGAGAATTTCAAATAATAATAATAAAAAATACAAAGGGAAAAAATTGTAGACTACGATTACCATATCATAGGGGCCATAGCTCTTAAAATAAATAAAGAAGATAATAGTTGACAGCATTTTTATAAATGTAAGTAGGATGAAAAAAGTCAAAACATTAACAAGCCTGTACCTCAAATTTAACTTCGAAATTATCAGAAAAAAAATTACTGCTAAGTAGTTAAAAACATATATTGATTTAAGTGGAGAATATACAGAGTAGAGCCCACATATAAATTCATGAATAAAAAAGACCATAACTACCAGTACAGTCAGGGTAATGAAACTCTTAACTTGCTTAGAATAATTAATCATCTTTTGTAACCTGACTTATTATAAAATAAATAGAAAGTGTAATAGAAATAATCGAAAATAAGAGTGTAAATAAGGAATACGAATTAGGATAAATTTGATCTAACTTATATCCAATCAATATACCTCCTGCAATTACAACAAGCATTTGGAAAGCTAGTTGAGAGTAAATAATAAAACTATGCTGACTTTTCCTTTTTCTCAGAGGACCCTTTTTCTTCACTATTTTTTAATTCTTTTACCCCTCCCTTCATTGAGCATATAGCATTAAAAGTTGCTCCAGGCTCTACTGATAATTTAGCAATTTCTACCTCGCCTTCAATATAAGCAGAGGATCTTAAAGTTAGAGTTCCGTTAAGTTTTAGTTTTCCTGAAAAACTTCCTTCAAAATCTGCATTTTCTGCCTCAAGTTTCCCGTTTAAAACTCCTGATTTTCCAACCACAACTTTTCCTGATGTTCTAAGTTCACCTTTTACATTACCTTCAACCCTAAAATCAGACGAACTATTTATATTACCTATAATTGTAGTGCCCTGAGATATCATATTTTGTTGGTTACTATTACTCATAAAATTTAAAATTTATTCTGTAAAGTTACCTAAATTTTTGTGAATTTGTATTTTTTTATAATTTTCATCAGAACTAATTATAGTTTCATGTGTTGTTTGGTTAATTTTTTTAAGCTTTTCGATTAACCCCAAGCTCCCCTCATAACTTTTCAGACCGTGTATAACAACAAAAGTAAAATTATCATTATAAAAGTCTCTTGTAACTTCAAAATCAAAATATTTTGAGTCTTGTAAATATTGTTCCAAAATTTCAATTTGAGAATGAATTAAATTTTCTGAACCATAATCGACAGGGAAAATAATTTTATAGTTTTTAGAAATTCTATTATTTTCAAATTCTGGACTTGTGATTTTTGGTAAAATATTTTTTAAAGTAAATTCTGCTTGTTTTGCCTCTAATGTGCCAGAATAACTAAGAATAAGTTCATTTAGTGCTTCTTTGTAATCTGAGAACCCATAAACTCTGGCAATAGCAGCAGCTTTTAGCAATTCTAATTTCGAAGCAATAATTTCACCTTCAAAATTCATTATATTTTTTTCAGATTCACTGATCACGTATAAAAAATTATTTTGTTCAAAATTTGAGTAAATCAATTCATATATTTTTTCTGAATCAAGCTGATTGTTTTCAGAAATAGTCTTGTTCAATAGTTTTTTTGCATATTTTGAACCGGGATAGTTTTTTAATATGTCTTCTTTCATCTTATTTGAAAATTCTAGGTTGCCTAAATTCTTGTAATTTTCAAATAAAAAATATTTAGCAGGAATGATTAAGTTTTTATCTGGATTATTGTTTAGTAGTTTTTCAAACTTTTGAATTGAAATTTTGTACTCATCAAATTTATCCTTGTAAATCGAGCCAAGTCGAAAGTAAGCATCATTTAGTTTAGAAATAAGGCTGTCTATGCTTTTTTTATCTTTAGGAATAGAGTTGATATAAGCTTCTAAAGAAACAAAGACCTTTTTAGGACTAAGATTTTCTTGTTCAATGACATTTGAATTTAATTCTGTAATGGTTTGAGAAATTGACCATCTCCAATCATCCGTTAAAGCTCTATTACCCCATTTATTCTTAAAATTATTTTTCCCAAAAGCAACAGCCGTGGGGTTATAAAAATAAAACAATGTACTATTGTTTTCTTTATTACTAATAGTTGAATTTATATTTTTAAAACTATTTTCTTTAATTAATGTTTTATTCTGATCTTTCTCAAGAGTATTACTATATTCGTTAAATAACTCGATTCTTTTTTCATCAGACATTTTAACCAGGTTAATTACGCTATCAATCTCTAATTCAATAGTTTCATAAAAAATTAAATCGTTTAGGTTGTCTCTTTTTTTCTTTATTGCTCTAAAGTCCTTAGACCTTTTGTTCAAGCTTGTCAGTGTGCTGTCATAATATAATCCTGCGTCTAAATAGTTTTTATTTTTAAAATTTAACTCGGCTAATTGATTATAAGTTTTTGAAATTAATATTTGGTCTTGAGGTTTAGAAGCTATAGCATTGTTAAAATATTTAGTAGCTACAGAGTCATTTTGTTTTAAATTTAGCATTGCTAAATTATAATTAATAACACCTCTATAGTTCTTGTTTTCAATATTGTTTAACAAAGAGATTAACCGCTTACTTGAAATTTCAATTGAATCAGAAATAGCAGCTCTTTTAAGATTAGAATGAATATAAAATTCTCTTGAAGTTTTCCTTTTAAAATTAACTATTTCTGAATAACGCATATAAGAACTGTCATTGATTGACAATTCTTGATATAGTTGTGCTAACAAAAAGATTTTTCTTGGATTATCTTTTTCAAAAAAACCTGAATCTACCGATGATTTGAGAAATATTACTGCTTTATCTAATTCATTTATATTGATATATGCCTGAGCAATAAAGGAGTTTATATTTGATCTTTCTTCTCTAGATAATGTGTTATCATATAATAGTATTTTTAGATTATCAATGGCAAGTTCATTCTGGTTTAACCTTATATTTATCTTCTCCTTCCAAATCTTTACCTTGTTTATGAGATTGCTTGTGGGGTATTTAAATAGAATATAGTTAAAGGCCTCAATTGCTGGTATAAATCTGTTGTCATAATATCTTGATTTGCCAAGTAAAAAGTAAGCTTCATCCATTAATGGGTTTTTCTCTTTACCCTGAATACTCATTGAATGTTTTTGAATAGCAAGAGTAGCTTTTTCTTCAGCTTTTGTAAAGTAGTTGTCTCTATCTTTCTCGTCAAAATCATAAAATTTGAATTTTTCCAAAGGGATCATATCCCAGAAATTTTCATCAATATCACGTCTTATTTGTAGCAACCCTTCATTATATAAATTATTTCCGTTAAAAAGAAAATTATATTTTGTTGCTGTCGAGTGAAATTTTTTATTCAAAAATTTGTCTTTTTTTCTTGAGCAGCTAGAAATTAAAATTATTGTCAAAAAAAATATAAAAAAATTTAAATGTGTCTTTTTCAATTATAGTGTCAATTATTCAGTTAATAAAACAAAACTAATGTAATGATATTGTGTGCATAACAAAAATAATGATCTTTTTATTATCGAATTTAAATTAGTTAAATTCGTAGACAAAGATGTTTATGGGGTCTGTAAAAATAACTTTTAAGGTTGATGGAGTTGAAACAACTATCGATGGTGAGATGAATAAAACAATACTGGATTCGGCTATTGAAAATGATATTGATGCTCCATATTCATGCAGGGGTGGGGCTTGTGCCACTTGTATTGGAAAATTGAAATCTGGGACTGTTGAACTTGAGCAAAATTATATATTAACCGATAGCGAAATCGAAGAGGGATTAATAATTACTTGCCAAGCATTTCCCACATCGAAAAACATCTATGTTGACGCTGATGATATTTAAATAATTTTATTAAGCCTCTCTAAAATTCTTTCGCACTTTATAGTGTTAATAGCTTCAACATAGTTGGAGGGGCAATTAGATCCATAAATTGTAACTGGTAAATCAGGAAATTTATTTAAATCTGGAACTATCGAATTTTCTTTTGGCTGATTTAAAGGTCCATATCCAGAATTAGGGTGAGTTGCTCCCCAAATGGTGATTACATCTATTCCAAATAAAGATGCGATATGCCCATTGGCCGAATCCATTGAAATCATAACATCAAGATTTGACATAATAGCCATCTGTTGTTCCAAATTATAATTAGAAGAAATAACGTGTCTGTTACTATTATTGTCGCAAAGCTTTATTATTTTTTGCTCTTCATTTCCAGTCGCACCAAAGATTAATATTTGCCAGCTTTTATCCAAAGAGTTGATAAAATTAATAATATTATTCATTGAATATTCCTTGCACTGATGTCTGGCAAAAGGGGCAATCCCTATTAATTTATCGTCCGAAGAGAAGGCATAATTATGATTAGTAATTTTGATTTTCTTGTAATATGAAAAATCATCTATATTAATTTTAATGTTTAACGCTTCGAATGTCTCTGCATATCTACGATGCATTGATTTTATAGGCTCTGATTTAATTCCTCGGATTAATAATTTTTTTTCTTTTCTTCCTTTATTTACAACTACTGTATTACTGAATTTGTTGATTAAAAAAAGTCTAAGAATCTTAGTTCTCAATACATCATGTAAGTCAATTATAAAATCTGGATTAATTTTATTTATTTTTCTAGAAAGATTAAATAACCCTCTTAAAGTTTTATGTTTGGGTTCAAAATAAAGGAAGTCAATTCCTGGTATTTGATTATACAAAGTTGAAAAAAACTTTGTTGTTAATAACGTTATTTTTATTTCAGAGTGAGTGCTTTTCAAGACACTAACAACAGGAACTGTCATTGCTACATCTCCAAATGCTGATAATCTAATTATTAGTAAGTGTTTGGTCAAAGTTAAATTTAATTAGTTATAATCCTCGTATGACTTTTCTTCAACAAAACCCGATTCAGTTAATAAATTAATAGATTTTTTTACATCACTTCTTTTGTCGTTTGTAAAATATACAGCTCTTGCCAAACGTATAAATTCATCGCTAAATTCTTTGTTTTTTTCACATTCTCTAATATCATCTTCGATTTTCCACAATTCTTCGTTTATTTCAGAAAGCTTAACATAAAGATTTCTCAACTCATTGCCATAATTGTCAAATAAATTATTACAAAGTGGGTTTAGACCCCTATGCTCATTTTTAATATTTATTAATTTTTTATTGTCTTTGATATTTTTCAGCTTCAATTCTAAAATTGATAGCTTATCTAGCAATTCACCATTTGAGACTTCTACTTTCATTCTTTAGTTTGTTTAAAAATTATAGGGATAAGAGTTTAATATTATTGCTATTAAAACAACTGTTTCAAAAAACCAATTATCCTTTAGTTCAGAAATTATTTTTATCAAAGTTACCAGAAATGGAAAAAATAAGAAAATAGAATATTCATTAATTATAAAAGAGAGGAGAATGGAATTAATAAAAAAAGTAAGAAGAAATAAGTTTTTTATGCGTTCCCCAAGATTATTTCCAAAAAATCTGAAAGAGTAATATAAGAATATTAAAAGACTAATTGATGCAAATGACCAATGGTCAAGATTCTGATTTAAAAATGTATCATTAGCACTGTATGTAATCCAAATTTGATAAATAATATCAATAAAGTAATCTTGAGTGATTGGGATATTTACTGTTAAGTCTAAATAGAAAAGGGCCATAAGCGAGGGGGCTAGCATTCCTGCAACTATTTTTAATACTACCACAGGGCTGATTTTATAAAAAATAGATATACCGGTTAAAATGGTAATCACAAATAATAAATTAGCAGGACTTAATATAATTGAAATTAAAAACCAAAAACCAATATCAAATAATTTCTTGTTTTGATTTTTTTTTGATTTCAAACTGTAAATTTTTCTAACCGATAATAAAAGAAAAAGATATGATGCTGTAATATTTATTTCTGATGGCATTTTAAAATAAAATCCACAAAAAACTATAAGGCCTAATAAAACATAATGATTGTTCTTTAAAATTGAGTTTTTGGAGATGATGAAAAGTGTGAGAAAATAAATTATAACCAAAAGGGTTAGAGAATAAATTTCATTGATTAAATCATTCATGTTTTTAAAAGCAAACATGATTAGAATTGAAGTAATTAGTGCAGCTATTACCTGAGGTAATTTTGTGAATTTAAAAAATCTGATTATCATTTAAAGATTTGTATATTTGCAAAGTAAATAATTATGATTCATAATGAAAGAGATATTTTACAGTATTGAAAATCTTTTTGTTAATTATTTTTTTATCCCTTTTGATTTGTTAAGAGAAGTTGGGGATTACAACTGGTGGCTGTCAAATATTATGGCTTGGATTTTTACTTCAATTGGAACAGCGGCATTTTGTTATTGGATGATTCAACTCAAAAAATTTGATGACAATAACGAAGAAGACAAGACAATCACAGCTCATGATTATTTATAGGTCAAAACCTATGTCTCTTCTGTAGTTCATTTTATCAAATTTTATTTTATTTATTGATTCGTAGGATTTACTAATAGCTTTTTTAATAGAATCTCCCATCGAAGTTACAGCAATTACTCTTCCTCCATTCGTCTTAACTTTTCCGTTTTCATATTTGGCTCCAGCATGAAATAATATTGAATCTGAAATTGTATCCAAACCATATATTTCCTTGCCCTTTTCATATTGTTCAGGATAACCTCCCGAAACTAGGAAAACAGTAGCGGCTTTTTTATCGTCAATAACGATTTGATGATTAGATAATTCGCCATTGCTTACGGAGAATAAAAGCTCCAATAAATCAGACTTAATTCTTGGTAAAACAACCTCTGATTCAGGGTCACCCATTCTTACATTATACTCAATCACGTAGGGCTCACCATTTACTTTGATCAAACCAAAAAATATAAAACCCTGGTAATTAATATTGTCTTTTATTAAGCCGTCTATTGTTGGTTGGATTACTTTTTTTTCAACTTTTCTAAAAAAGTCTTCAGTTAAAAATGTTGGAGGAGAAACTGCGCCCATTCCTCCGGTATTTAATCCAGTGTCCCCTTCTCCAATTCTCTTGTAATCTTTTGCGCTAGGTAATAATTTATAACCTTTTCCGTCAGTTATAGCGAAGCAACTCAATTCAATGCCATCTAAAAATTCTTCTATAACTACACTTTTACTAGCTTCCCCAAATTTTGATTTTACTAACATTTCATTGAGTTCTGTCTTTGCTTCATCGGGATTGTCAATAATTAAGACTCCTTTACCGGCAGCAAGACCATCTGCTTTTAAAACATAAGGAGGAGTCATCGAATCAATATATGAAAATGCAGCTTTAATTGTTTTTGCAGTAAAAGTTCTATGTGAGGCAGTAGGAATATTATGACGATTCAAAAAATCTTTAGCAAAATCTTTACTTCCTTCAAGTTGAGCAGCATGCTTGTTCGGACCTATTACAATGGTGTCTTTTAATTCTTTGCGACTTGCTATAAAGTCCTTTAGGCCATTAACTAAAGGAATTTCAGGTCCGACAATTACCATTGAAATTTTATAGTTTTTAATTGCTTCTGCAACAAGATTGAATTGGTCCAGTGGTATTTGCAAATTAGTTGCGATCTCTCTTGTTCCTGAGTTTCCAGGTGCTACGTATAAGTTTTTGCACAGCCTACTTTGTTTTATTTTATAAGCAAAAGCATGCTCTCTTCCGCCCGATCCTAATATCAATATATTCATTAAGGTTAAACTTTAGTATGCCTTTTTTTGGCCGGTTAAAAAATTTATCGCAGTCAAAAATACAATATTTAAATCCAAGAATAAAGACCAGTTTTCTAAATAATAAATATCGTGTTTAACCCTATTAATTATATCCTCATCTGTTTCAATTTCGCCTCTAAAACCTTTTACCTGAGCTAATCCAGTTATTCCTGGTTTAACAAAGTGTCGTACCATAAACTTATTTACAGACTTAGAATATCTTTCATTTTCCTTTATCATATGCGGTCTAGGGCCAACAACTGACATATTTCCAATTAGCACATTGTAGAATTGTGGAAGTTCATCAAGGCTTGTTTTTCTTAAAATTTTACCAATCTTGGTAACTCTTTTGTCATTTTTTGTTGCCTGTTGAATATCTGCGTCATTGTTTTGGATCATTGACCTGAATTTATAGCACTTAAACTCTTTATACTTAATCCCGTTTCTAATTTGCTTAAAAAAAACAGGTCCACGACTTTCAATTTTTATTAATAATGCTATTATTGGAGTAGCCCATGAAAGAAAAAATATTATGACTAACAATGAAAATATAATGTCAAATACTCGTTTTAAAAAAGTGTTATAATCATTAGAAAGAGGCATTTCTCTTAATGACTGAATCGTAGAAAGACCATATGTGTCAGTTTTTAATTTCTTGGACAACAAGTCTCCTCTTTTGGAAATAAATTTTAAAATTTTAAAATTATTCTCACAAAATTGAATCAGTGAATTTATCTGACTTTCCTCAAGTTCATTAGCTGAACAATAAATCTCATCAATATTTCTTGTTAAAATAAAATCAAAACATTCTTGTAAATTTAAATCACTTGGGCTTTTAAAATTAAATGTCTTTCTATTTTCATACCCCAGCTCCTTTTGGTTGATAAAAAACTCTTTTAGCTCTGTAACAGATTCATTGTTCCCAATAATTATGGTTTTTCTGAAATTTCCGCCGAATCCAAGTCTATAGCTTTGAAGAGCATAAAACAATGTAAACTTAAAGAGTGTTATTAGAGAGAAGGTATACAATAAAAAAGTTAGAGTTTTTGATAAGCCTGGATTTTGACTTTCAAAAATTCCAAAAAAAGCAAAGACAACAATTGAAAACAACAATAATTGGTAAACAACATAGGAAATGATCTTTATCAGTTTTGTAAATCTAAATACCTCATAAAACTTTGTAATTATTGATGAGATGATCCAAAGAATAGAAAAAACAGAAATAGTTGTAGGTTGAAGTAAGCTCTTGCCTAAAAATAGGTAAATAAAAGAATTTAGCACTAGCAGGTCAAAAATTATAGAAATTGGCCGTAAGTATATTGAATATCTCCCTGCGTACTTTTTTACCATATGGAATTTTTATTGTTTTGGTTTGAATCAATAAAGTTGTTAAAATTCATGATAAAGTTTTCTTCTGAAAACTGTTCAGCATGTTCACTTATTTTCTTGAAATTAAATTCAGTTTGTTTAAAACGAGTAAATGAATCTAAAATTGCATCAATAATTTAATATTTGAAGCTTGTTGTATATAGGTTTGTAAGTTTAAATATATAGTCATTAAAATTATATTTGTCATATAATAGTTTTTTAGCATTTTCTCCAAATATTTTCCTTTTAGGTTTATCATTGATTAAAATTAGAATTTTTTCTGCCATATCTTGTACATCATTTAACTCAACTAAAAAACCAGTTTTATTGTTTACTAACAGATCTCTATTTCCAAAAGTGTTGGTCAATACTGAAGGGATTTTATATCTCATACTTTCTAATACAGAATATGGGAGGCCTTCGTATAAAGAAGTTGACACATAAAGCTTTGATGTGATTAATATTTTTTGCACTTCTTCTCTGGGAATCCAAGGTAAAACAGTTATCCTGTCTTCTAAGTTCATTTTGCTTATTTGACTTTGCAATTGTTGCTTTTGAGGACTGTACTCACCTGCACCAATTATAAATAATTGTATATTGTTATCTTTTTCTGAAACAATCTTAAAAGCATTAACCATCATTTTTAAGTTTTTCTGAAATGATGGTCTTGCAACTGTACAAATATAATTATCTAAATTGTTTGTGAATCTTGATTTTGATTTAGGAGTTGTTTTGATCTTAATAGAATTATTTAACAGAATGGTTTTATTTCTTTTGTATCCAACTTTTTCAATTGCTAGATTTTGTTCAGACTTAGAAGTTGCGATTAAAATAGTGTTTTTTGAAATGGATAAACGTTCAATTATCAAATATAAATTTTTAAGAAACTTATTATTTGCACTTAAAAAAGAAAAGGCATGTGGGGTGTAAAAAACTTTGGTTTTTGTAAAATTTGAAAGAATTCTGCATAAAAATCCTGCTTTTGCACTGTGCGCATGAATCAGGCTAGGCTTTTCTAAATGTATTATTCTTAATAATTGTAAAAGGCAAATTAGATCTCTGAATAAGTTTACATTTCTTGTAATAGATATTTTAAAAGATTTGATTTGCATTTTGTCATTGCTTAATAGCTCTTCTTTTTCTTTTAGGCATTGCGATGCTATTAAGCTTTCTATTTTACTATTGTCTATGTTATTTATGATTTGTCTTACACAAATTTCAACTCCACCAACCATATTTGCAACATGTAAAACTTTTGTTTTATTCATTTAACTGTTTGTTTGATAATGCTTTTGAAGTAACCAGTAAAAAAGCAAATATATATACGCCTAATTGCCGATTTAAAGTGTTTTCAAGACATGAAAAAATAAAGAGACTTAATATTAAATTAAACAGAAATATATTTTTTCTTAAAGAAAATAAATAACTTAAAAAAAAATATAAATATATTATTAAGCCGATGATTCCATAATTTAACAAAAAGTCTAGAAACTGATTATGAGTGTTAAAACCCCTTTCAATAAACCAGTTTCCTCTTTTTTTGTTTTTTATAGTTCTGTACTTTTCCAATAAAAGATTATTAGTTTCTTTATTCCCAAGTCCAAAAAAATACTTTTTATTTTCAGAGAATATTTCAAAAGAAAATTTCCAAATCAAAAATCTTGGCTCATTTTTAATCACTTTGTCCACTAATTTTTCTGTATACATGTCCCCAGAATAAAAAAATCTTTTGTTTAGTGTCTTATAATTGGTTACTATTAATGATACTATAAGGATTAAAAAAATCAATAAGATTTTCTTTTGCTGAATAATTTCTTTTCTCTTGAAAATCAATACACTAAAAAGCAAAATAAACCAAATTATAATCGAACTCCTTGAAGAAAAAATAAAAATTAGTCCAGTAGTAATAATCCCCAAAGTCAAACATGTTTTTCTAATTATTTTGTTGTTAGATTCAAAGAAGATAATAACACAAAATATTGTTGAAATTGAAAGGAAAAACCCTAAGTATAGTCTTTGGGTAATAAAAACTTCCTTTACAATAGCTCCGTCTAAAATAAAATCGTTAAAGTTAAAATTAGTTGTGGTAATAATATTAAATAATGTTGCGGAAGAAGATATTAATACACCTAATATAAACGCAAAAATCAAAAAAGACTTTTCTTTAACCTCATAAAAAACAGGAACTAAAAGAATTAAATGAAGAATTTTTAATATTTCGTCAAAATCAGTGTATATGGTCTTGTTAAAGATTGATAGCAATATTACATAAATTAAAAAAATGACTAAAGGTTTGAAGTAGGGTTCAATTATTGGAACGCTTTCTTTATTTTTTATCTTTAAAACATAAATTACACCCATTAATATCGCTGTGATATTTGGGAATGCAGCTGCAAAAGACATGAAAGGTATGTAAAAGGAAATTATACATCCTAAGATTAAATAAACTCTATTTAAAGCGCTATTCTTCACGACTGCTAATTCTTTTTAACATTGTTGTGGCCTTTCTAGAAAAAAAATAAAGAATAAAATTTCTAATTAAACCGTAAAGGGGGTAAAATCCCGGTTTAAAATTATCTAATATAATTTTAATTCTATTTTTAACTTGTAATTTTCTTTTTTGTGATGATATTGAACTATCATTAATTACATAGTCTAAAAGAACTTCGGGCAAATTTGCACACTCATAATTTTTAATCACATTGAAAAAAAATGCATAATCCTGTGCGGCGTCTTTATATTTTATTGGATATTCTGGAATCGTCTTCAGAATCGATGTGTCAAATACAACTGTTGGATTCACAAACATGCAGTTCAGATACATCTTTCTTTTGATAATATTATGCTCGGTTGGATGTTTTATATAAAACTTCAAAATTTTATTGTCATCTAAAGCTCTAGCCCATGTTCCAACTAGCTTAATTTTATTATTTTTTTTCAGGAAATTTATTTGCTTTAGATATTTGTTTTTGTAACAAATATCTCCTGCGTCCAATCTTGCTGCATAATTATAATTATGATTTTTAACAAACTCTAAACACTTGTTTGCGGCAATACCAACTCCATAATTATTGTTTAAATATTCAAAATAAATATTTCCCTCATTTTTAAATACTGATCTTATGAGTTTCTCATCAAGCTTAATCTTGCTTCCATCATCAGTAATAATTATGTCTATTTTGAATGACTCATTAATCGATTTTATAGATTGAATTAAGCCTTCAGGATTATTATAGTGAGGAATTGTTATAATTAATTTCTTATCCATTTTGAGATTTTTTCTTATGTTCAATAATCCAAATTAATGCTACGCAAAGCCAGAAAAAATAAATTCGAAAGGAATCCATCTTAAGCCAATTAAGGGAAAAACCTATCATTGAAATTAGTACTATAAATGCAATGGATGAATTTTCCGACTTAAGGTTATTATAAGACCACAAAAAAATCTGTAAAATAATTAAGCTGAAAACTAAAAACCCAATTAATCCTGTTTCAGTTAAAATTCTTAAGTACATATTATATCCTGGTGGAAATCTTTTATCATTTTGGTTTAGGTATTTTAATCTAAACTCCCAGTTGTTTTTCTTAGCCCATGAGGGATATTTTTTTCGAGATTCAAATGCTTGAAGCCCATATCCTGTCCCTAATATTGGGTTTTCAAGAAATACATTAAACATTGCTTGTTGTATTCCAAACCTGGATTTATTTGAAAGAGCATGGGTTGAGTCATCTAACTTAAATGAATTAATTTCTTTTTTTATGTAATCAAAAATTGGTTTATTAAAATATCCGGCAATTAAGACAAAAATTGTTGAAAGCCCGATTAATATTCTATATAAATTGTTAGCTACATTTTTGTTCTTTAAAAGAAAAAATATTGCAATAATAAACTGGATTATAATTGCAAAAAATGCCGCTCTTGAGCCAGACATAAAACCTAAAAATAAAACTATCATTGCAGGTAAATATTTTAGTTTTTTCTTTTCGGTTAAAATGTAGCTTAACATCCACCCAAAAACTGAAATCAAATAAGTGGCTAGGGCAGGCGATTCGAAAGAGACAGAAGAAATTCTTTGATTTCTCATATCTATCTTTGCTTCAGTAAATGGAAAATAGTCAAATAGATTTAATAATGGTTTTTTTAAATAAACCATATTAAGTTTCACAATTAAGATCTCGATGATTGAATAAATCAAAACTACTATTAAAGATGCAAAAACTATTCTTCTTATTAGTCTGAAGGTCTTGTTTACGTTTATTTTTTTGAAACCATTGTAAAAAGTTAGAGGGACTATAAAAGCTGCAATTATCAAAGATCCAAACTGATTTACAAATCTTGATAAGCCTGAAGTTTGTTTGAAATAATAATCAAATATGTTATGAGAATTTAAAACTGTTGTTAAAAAAGACCAAAGTAAAAAAAGAATCAAAAACTGAAAAACTAGGTTTTGTAAAGGCATTTGGATTCTTCTTTTAAATAATATTAAAATAGAGGCAAAGGAGAAAAATAAAAAACAGGAGTCTCTGTAATATTCGCCTAAAAAACTAATACCAGACCACGAATTAAAAGGAATAAAAAATATTCCAAAAAGTAATGTGGGTAGGATTATATTTTTAATTGTCAATTTCTTCATGCTAATAGTCTCTCCAATTTGAAGTATTGATGTTTAAGTTTTTAAGTTTTTCAACATCTTCTTTAAAATATTTTATCAAGTATAATACGGTTTCCTCATCAATTTCTTCAGTCTTTGTTCTAAAAATGGAAGCTATTTGAGCTAACAAAATTTTTAAAGATGGAGATGGTTTTATAACCTTTTTAATTAAGTTTTTAAATTTTGAAGGTTGGAAAAGAAATTTGGTGAAAAGATTTTTTTTATAGTAGCCTCCTTTATTGAACCTATTTGATTTTCGCTTTGTAATAAAATCACAATTTACATCAAGAAATTTGTACACTTTTTTCATAGTAGCCTCATGATTTTCATTTAATTCTTCGCTAGTTATAATCAATACATCCTTAAATGTTTCTTTAGCCTTAACTATCTTTTCATAATAGGTCGAGTTAAATTTATAATACCAGAAGTCAGAATATTTGTTTTTTATTCTTTTGTTTTCTCTATTGACCGCTTCTTTAAAAGTAAGAGTTTCCCTGTGTTCTCTTTTGAGGTGTAAATAGTTTGAATATGCACGATTGATAGGGTCTCTCAAAACAATAATGAATTTGGGGTCTTCCAAATATTCTTTAATTTTTAGAAATTGGCCTGGGTAGTTTATATAGGAGGGTGAGGCATCTCCAATAGCAATCTCATTTTTAACGTTCCTGTAGAATTCTAAATATCTTTTGGAATCCTGAATTTGTGTTTTTTTAACAGCACTGTCTTTGGGTCCATTTTTGAGTTTTGAAAGTATTTCATGGGTGAAAAAATGCAACTCTTTTTGACTGGGCATAAAGATCTGGGGGTGCTCATTCAAATAATGATGAAGAGAGGTAGTTCCACACTTAGGAAATCCAGCAATTATGAAATTTGGTTTTTTCATATTAATTCAGAAATATCTTGATTTTATCCTTGTAGAATATAAGTAAAGTTGTAATTGAATTCCATATGATAATACTCACTAAGGTGGCTATTGCTGCACCATTAATACCATGGTATGGGATCAAATAAAAGTTTAATGTTATATTGACCACTAGTCCAACAATTAATATTTTATTTAAAATTTTTTGACGGCCTGTCATATTTAGATAAATGGCTCCTGGTCCCGACACAGCATTAAAAAACTGAGCTGCTAATAAAAAAATTAAAGCATTTTTTGCAACAACATAACCTTCTCCAAATAAATTTAAGATTTCTTCAGAAAAGAAAAAAAGAATGCTTAAGACACAAATGCTTATTAAAAAAATTATTCTTGTTGAATTTTTCACAAGTTGTTGTAGTGTTGCCATATCTTTATTCTCAAATATTTCTGCTATTTTAGGTGCTACAACAATATTTACTGACATCAATGCCAAAGCAGTTAAGGTTGCTAGTTTAACCGAAACCGAGTAAAAAGCTATTTCTTCAAACCCTTTATATATCGATAGGATAATCACATCGATACTCTGCATAATAAAATATGCTATAGCGCTTAATGCCATCGGGGCAGATGTTAATAAAATGTCTTTTGATGAAAATCTTAAAATTGTTTTCTTTGCGACTTTGGTTTTATTTAGCTTAATCAACACATAAGTAGTTGATATTGTCGACAGTATAAAAAACCCAACTAAATATGCTTCAACAATTAGTTCTTCCATTTCAAATAGGAAAAGTAATATCGAAAAAAGAAAAATAGGGACATATCTTAAGATGTTTCTGTAAACTTCAGAAAAAACTGTGTGATTAAGAGCCCTAATAGTATCAATATTGAGCATTGTTGTTGTAAAAAAAATTAGTGAAAAAACTGTTTTTGAAATCAGGCTATATGCCTCTTGATTATTAAAAAGCTTATTAAATGTATTCTCATTTATTAAGAAGAAATGTAGTAGCAATAAAATTACCGAGACACTAAAAACAATTTTTATCATATTAAAATAAATATACTTAATAGACATTTCGTTAGCCCTGGCTTTAAGAAATCCTGAATAATAAATAATTGCCTGGTTTGTACCCATTAATGCGAGTCCACCTAAAATATTTAAGGCAGATCTTACAAAATCATATCTTCCGACATCTTCTGGTGAAAAAAAGTTAGTTATAAAAAGTGTAAAACCAAACAATAATAAGACACCACAGGATCTAATAATTAAAACGTTTATGCTTTTTTTTGTAAGATCTAATAAAAGCATCCTAACTTGCTCTGTCTAGTTTATCCAGATAAAAATATATTGCAACCACTATAGTAATTGCAGCGTAAAAAAGTAAAAATAAAATTGGATATAAAATCATTTTATTTTCAAAAAAAGAATTATTCTCAATTAACACATCAGATTTATTGATAGTCATTACAGTTTTTTTTGTGACCAGATTTTCATCTCTTAAGGCTTCATTCTTATTTTGTAAAAAAATCTTCGTTCTAATTATTTCGTTAAAATCGACTTCTTTATTGTCGATATAAAGTTCATGTGAAACACCCTTCGTTTTATTTGAGTTTTGATCTAAAATTTTATTGATCTGTTCTATTGTCTCTTCGTTTTCATAAATTAAACTGATTATTCTTTGTTTGTTTCTTACTTCTAATTCTTTGAAAAGGGGATTATTATTCAAATAATATATGACTTTATTAATTGTTTTGATTGATGAATTATTTGACACCGAGAGACTAATAAAATGGTAGTCATAGTCAGATTTAAAACCTTCTGTTACCGAAAAACCATCTTCGTATTCTAGATTGTCAAATAAAACATTGATTTCATTTGCTTTAATATTTTTTTCCACAATGTCCTTGATGTCTATAATTGGAATAATAGTAATTTCATCAATTGATTCGTCGGTATCGAAACTTAGCTCCTCATAGAAAAATTTATTATCATTGATTAAAGCCTTAGAGTTGATTAAATCTACAGCATCATAAACAAAATTTCCTGCATCAAAATTAATCTTTACCAATAAAGTGGCCTCCTTTGATAATGGTTTGTCGTGGTCTGTTTGAAAATAGCCAAGTAAAACTCCTACTAATATTACCCCTAATAGCTGCTTCCACGCTGATAAAAAATTTTTTGATCTTCTAAATATTTGAAGAAAGACACTTAGAAGCATTAGCTTAATTTTTTCTATCAGAACTATTATGTCTAATTCTTCGTTTTCTTTAAAATTATTTTTCATTTGTTAGTTTTAGTTTTTTTAAAACGATTTATTTTATAAATTATTTTGAGGTTATTGAATAAGATTAAGTTTTTTTAATTGATCTGCAATATTTCTATTATTTGCAATTTTTGGAATCTTATTTTGACCGCCAAGCTTGCCAATACTCTTCATGTATTTTTTAAATCCATTTTCAGAGATTTTTCTAATCACTGGCTTATCAATAATTTTTCCAGTGATTAAATCTTTATAGTATTTATTTTGTTTTTGAAGCTCTTGGTCAAGTATTTTTGCAAATTCACTAGTTTGAACTTTCTTTTCGTCAAACTCAATAAACCATTCATGGCATGCGTTTGATGATTTAGATTTAAAGATAGGGGCTACTGTAAATTCTTTGACCATTAGCCCTGTGTTAATAATTGCTTGCTCAATTGCTTGCTCAACCTCCTTTACAATTACATGTTCACCAAAAGCAGAAAGACTTTGTTTAATTCTGCCTGTGACATTAATTCTGTATGGTTTTAAGCTTGTAAAGCTAACCGTGTCACCAGTATTGTATCCCCATAATCCGGCAGAACTTGAAATAATCATTACATAATTTTTATTTTTTTTGACGCCCCAAAGAGGTACTCTTTTTAAATTATTATTTCTGTAGTCTTCAACGTCAATAAATTCATAAAAAATGCCTGCGTTAAGGATTAATAAAAGGTCTTTTTTTTCTTGACTGTCTTGAAAGGCAAAAAAGCCTTCGCTTGCTGGAAACAACTCTATGCTGTCTACTTCTTTACCTATGAGTTCTTCAAATTTTTTTCTATAAGGGTCAAAATTGACTCCTCCATAAATTAACAGGTTAAAATTTGAAAAGACCTCTGAAACTTTTCTGTTTGTTTTTTCGGTTATTTTTTCGAAGTACATTTGTAGCCATGAGGGAATGCCGCTGATGATTGTCATGTTTTCGCCAACAGTTTCTTTAACAATGCTTTCAACTTTGTTTTCCCATTCTTCAATTATATTAGTGCTCCATGATGGCAGCATATTTCTTTTCATATAAAAAGGAATATGGTGTGCAGAGATGCCTGAAAGTCTACCGGTTAGAATACCTGAAATTCTACTTAATACCGGACTTCCTTGGATAAATATAAATTTGCCGTTAATGAAATCTATTTTTCCGGTCTGAGCAATATACATCAAAAGCGCTGTTTTGGCTCCATTAAGATGGTTGGGTAAGCTTTCTTTGGTTATGGGGATGTATTTTGATCCTGAGGTTGTTCCTGAAGTAACTGCAAGATAAATAGGTTTGCCCGGCCATAAAACATTCTTCTTTCCTAGTTTGATTTGCTCAAAATATTTTCTTAGATCTTCATAATCGCTTACCGGAACCTTAGCTTTAAACTCGTCATAGCTCATTGATTCAGAAAAATTGTGATCTTTACCAAAATTTGTTTTGCTAGCCTTTTTTACTAAATAATTAAATTGACTCTGTTGGGTTTGAATTGGATTTTTTGCCCAAGAAACAACTTGGTTTCTTTTTAACCTTGCCATGATTTTTATTACGGCCTGTTTTAACATCTTTACTGAAAATTTAGTAGGGGTTCTGGGTCTATGGGAGTTCCATTTTTCCAAAGCTCAAAATGCAAATGAGGGCCAGAGCTTAAATTGCCTTGATTGCCTGAGTAGGCAATAACTTCACCGGCCTGCACAAAATCATTTTGTTCTTTTAATGATTTTGAGTTATGCTTATAAACGGAAATTATATTATCTCCGTGATCAATTATAATTACATAACCTGTGTCAACTGACCACTCAGAAAAAAGAATTTTACCGTCAAGAACTGACTTAACTGGAGTTCCTATGTCAGCCGCAATATCTATTGCAAAATGATCTTCTTCAAAATTAAAAGTGTGTGTTATGTCACCTTTAATCGGAGAAAAGAACATTTTATTTTCTATAACAAGTTCGTTTTTAGTTAAATTAAATTTATCTTGAGCTTCGACATAATTACGAAGAATGGAGTCCTCAAAATTTGTAGAAATTGGGAAAAGGTTTATCTGGTTTAAACCGCTATCAATAAAAATGTTTTCACGTTGAACAAATTCGTCCGTTTTTCCCGAAAGAACATCTTCAATAGATTTATAAAATTTATTGTTCAGCTCAATTTGACGCTCTAATGAGTCGGTTTTTTGTGTTAGATAAATTGCTCTGTTTAAAAGATCCGAAGATGAATATCCTGGAACTAATTCTCTTAATTGTGTAAAAAAAACAATACTTATTGTGAATGAAATTAGAATTACAGAATACACAAGCATTAACACAAAAATATTGATTTTACTGGCTTTAAAAGAAAGCTTCTCCTCAAAAGTGTCTTCACTCGAAACAACTACTTTATAGTCGTTGAAAAGCTTTTTAAAGAATCCTTTATTTTGTTTTTTATTTTTCACAGTATTCAAAAATACTTAAAATTAGCTTACTCTTGAATCGAATTGTCCTATATAGCAACAATTACATGTATTATTATTAACTTAGCTTAAAATTTTTGCAATGGATTTATTTATCACACCTCTTTTTACAATTGGGCCTTTTCAGATTGTAGTTATTGTGGTTGTTGCCTTAATCGTATTTGGACCTGTTGGTCTTGGGAAAAAACTTGGAAATCTTGTTAAAGGAACAGGGCAAGGAGTTAAAGAGTTTAAAAAAGCTCTAGAAGAAGGTAAAGAAGACGAAGAAAAAAAAGAAGGTTAGTTTTTTAGGCTTCTCATTATAGCTTCAAGCTCAAAGATATACTCTCTTTTTGTAGAGCCTGGCGAATAAACAAAACCGTCTAGCATTATATATTCATTCTTATTATCACCTAATTTTATCTGGTAATTTAAAAAAGGGCCTGCCATAAACTGACCCTCAATTTCCCACAAACCTCTAGTTTCATATACTTGTTTTTCTCCCACGTTAATCTCTTGAGTATTTGGTGTGTATATAAGGTCTGTAGACATAAAGGTGTTTTCTACAGGCCCGGGAATATAAATTTTAGAAATTGAGTCTCTTCTTTCTATAATTGACTGATCATTTAACTTTGAGTATCTATAAACGAAAAGGTTAACTGACCCCGTTTCTATATCCCTTCTTATCCAAACAAAATTAGTGTCAACTTTTGCTACCCTGTAAGCAGACGGGAATTTTAAAGATACACCCGTTTTATTTTTAATCTCTTGTGTCAAGTTTAGATTTTTAGAAATTCTACGCTGTTTTTCTTTTATTTCGTTAAAGTACATTGTAGAATATATCGAGTTTAGATTTTCGTTTATGATTTCAATAATTCTTTGTGGGGTTTTGGCTGTGATTTGAATAATTCTTTGTGGGGAGGCATATGTATTTTTGAAATTAAAAACCCCTTCTTTTTCAGAAATGTCAAGCTTTAAAATTGTTCTTGATTTTGTTGCAAACCCTGAAAACACTTTGCTTGGGATATGACTAAGGGAAAAAACAGGCTCTATTTGAGGTAACCCATAAATTGGTCTACTAAAATTTTCTTTTAAAGCTTCGCCAACTACTCCGTCCCATAAGTCATCAGTTGTAACTACAGAAATATTATTTATGTTACCACTTGATGCGGGCAATAGTTTTTTATGATTCTCGGAACATGATAAAGTAAGTATTAAAAAAAAGAGAATAATCGCAGTTCTTTTCATATTTACAATTTACAATAATTTAACCCAATAGTTTTTGCTGTATTTATTTTAGCTTTTTGGGATTTTTTTTGCAAAAATTATAAGCTTTTGATTTTCTCTGATGTTATCACTTTTAAGGTTGTTCCATCGTTTGATGTCTGAAACTTTAACCCCAAATTTTCTGGCAATCTTTCCTAAAAACTCTCCATATCTTACCTTATAAACCAATTTTGAATCAATAGAGTATAGATCTGGTAAAGGTTTTTCTCTTTTTTCAAATTCAGATTTTGCAAAAGCGTAAAACTCTTCTTCTTGCATGATGAAACTTTCAACCAGCTCAATTGGTAGTCTTAATTCGTTTTGGTTATTACCTGGAACAATACTATGAATATATGAAGGGTTAAGACTATTGATTGAGTCCTTAGAGTAATCAAAAAAACTTGAAATATGTTCAAAGGCTATTTTATCTTTGATAGTTATTTTTTTTGTATTTAATATTTTTTTTTTGTTCTCTAAAATATTTATGCCGTGTTCATTTGCGTACTCTAATATATACATGGTAGCGATAAATGAAGGAATATAGTTTGCTGTTTCAGACGGAAGAAAAGGTCTTATGTTCCAGTAATTTGTGAAGCCCCCCGATTTCTTTTTAGCTCTTGATATTGTTCTTGGACCTGCATTATAAGATGCCAAAACAAGGTTCCAATCATTGTGTATTTTGTAAAGTTTATTCAAATATAATGCTGCTGCAGTTGTAGACTTAAAGGGGTCCATTCTTTCATCAACATAACTATTCATGGTTAAACCATTTTCAATAGCAGTATAAAACATAAACTGCCATAAACCCGTAGCGCCAACCTTCGAGACTGCAGAGGGGTCTAGTCTCGATTCAATTATAGGTAAATATTTGATTTCTATCGGGATTTTTTGGTTTTGTAGCTCCTCCTCAAAAAGAGGAAGATAATAGTTTATTTTTTCGATATTTTTTTTATAAAATTCTACTCTAGTATTTAAATATCTCTTAATAGTTTTTTCAACACTTGGTGTAAAGTATAGGTCTATTGGGGTTTTAGCGTTAAGTCGTTCAAGTCTATTTTTAATAGTGTCTGAATTAAAATTTGATTGATCACGCTCATGTTTTTTGTCTGTTTGAGAATAGACAGAATATAAAAAAAATGAAAATATTATAAGAACGAATTGTTTAATTTTCATTTTTTATTTTTGAGTAAGTGCTTTTATTCCGGGGAGTATTTTGCCTTCTAAGCTTTCCAGCATTGCTCCTCCTCCGGTACTTATAAAACTAACCTTGTCTTGTAGATTAAACTTTTTGATTGCTGCAACCGAGTCCCCTCCCCCTACAAGTGAAAAGGCTCCATTGCTAGTTGCTTTAGCAACCGATTTTGCAATTGCATAGGTTCCTTTTTCAAAGGCAGGTATTTCAAAAACTCCCATTGGACCGTTCCATAATACAGTTTTACTTTTTGCTACAATATTTTCGAATTTAGATATTGTTATGGGGCCAATATCAAGGCCTTGCCATCCTTTTGGAATATCATATATGTTAATAGCTTTTTTTAACCCTTTATTAGAAAGCTCGTTTGATGCAATGACATCTTCTGGCAAAAAAACATTAACATTTTTTTCCTCTGCTAAAGAGATAATTTCACTACAGTTATTAAGTTTGTCTTTTTCAAAAATCGAGTCTCCAATACTCCCTCCATTGTTTTTTATAAAAGTGTAAGCCATACCCCCGCCAATAATAAGGTTGTCAACAACATCAAGCATATTTGCTATAACAGAAATTTTAGAAGATACTTTAGCTCCGCCAATTATAGCCGTGACTGGTCTGATAGGATTATCCATTAATTTTTTGAGGTTTAAAATTTCTTTTTCCAGCAGTATTCCTGGGCACTTTAGATCAAAGAATTTCGCCATAATTACTGTTGAAGCGTGCTCCCTATGAGTGGTGCCATAGGCATCATTTACATATATTTCTGCAAGACTAGAAAGTTCTTTAGCAAAGCTCTCATTAGCATTGGTTTCTTGTTGATAAAATCTTAAGTTTTCTAATAGTATGACTTCTCCAGTTTTTAAATTGGAGCATAGTCTTTTTGTTTTTTCTCCAATACAATCTTCAGAAAATAAAACTTTTAATCTTAGTAATTTTTCCAACTCTGGAATAAGTCTTAAAAGTGATAATTCTTTTGTTTTACCTTTTGGCCTACCCATGTGTGAAGCCAATATACAAGAGCCTCCTCTAGATAAAATATAATTAATGGTTGGAATTACTGCTACAATTCTAGAGTTATCCGAAATATGTCCTGAGTCATCAAATGGCACATTAAAATCTACTCTTATAAAAACTTTTTTTTCTGAAAAGTCAATTTCATTTATTGATTTCATATATATATATAACGTGGCAAATATAATTCTTTATCTTTGTTTTTAATCTAATCAGATGAGTCAAATTGAGTTAAATAAAGCAAAAAAATCAATTGATGGTGGTAGAGTAGCCAACACATACTTGATGGTTGGACGGGCCGATTCGGATGTTCTTGGTTCATCATTTGAGCTTATTAAATATATAATTAAAAGCCCATACTCAAATTTAGAAATATACAAACAAAAAAATTCTCTAGAAAAACTAAAAAGCTTAACAAATCCAGACATACACTATTTCTATCCCGTAAATACAACTAGCGAAGTAAAGACAAAAGCAAGCTCAGAAGATTTTATAGAAAAATGGCGAGAAATTATCTTGTTAGGAACAAAAATCAAGCTAACAGACTGGTATGAAAAAATAGGTTTGGGGAACAAACAGGCTCTAATTAATAAAGATGAGGCAGAAAGGATAACAAAGCTTGCTTCTTTGAAATCTTTCGAAGGTGGAGTAAAAATATTTTTGATTTGGATGGTGGAAAAGATGAATATTAGCGCTTCGAACAAACTTCTTAAGCTGCTGGAAGAACCGCCTCCAAAAACTATTTTCATTTTGATTTGTGAGCATGAAAATAAAATTTTAGACACAATAAAGTCTAGGTGTCAAAAAATTTATATAAGACCACAACCATCTGAAAATCAAGATGTTATAATTGATTTTGAGATTCTTTTTTTAGAGTGGGTCAGGGCTGCTTTTAAGGTTAAGGGAAATAAGTCGGCAATTAATGAACTAATTCAATTTGCAGAAAAAGTAAGCAAAAAAACAAGGGAAGAACAAAAATCATTTTTGACATATTGTTCTGATGTGTTTAGAGACTCTATGCTTTATGGCTATAGAGCTGAAAACAAAAAAGAAAGCTATAATTCAGGACTCGACATTGAAAAGTTTGCGCCGTTCGTACATGAAGAAAATATTTTAGATTTTTATAAAGAAATACAACAAGGGTTTTCTGATATTGAAAGAAACGGGAACCCTAAAATTATATTTCTAGATATTTCTATAAAGCTTGCCAGACTACTTCATATAAAACCAACCGAGAATGTCTAATGAATGGTTTATAATAGCAAACGGGCTTTCTAATTCTGGAAAAACAATAAGTGTTATTGACAAAGCAGTAAAGAAACTTAAAGATGAAAAAATAAAATACAATCTCAATTTAACAATTAACAGTGGTGATGAAATTGATTTAGTAAAAAGGGCTGCAAAAAATGGGTACACTAAAATCTTAGCTATCGGAGGAGATGGCACAGTACAAAAGGTTGTTGCAGGAATTGTTATGCAGCGGAGCATCAGTCTTGAAAAAATGATCTTTGCACTGATTCCATCAGGGACAGGAAATGACTGGGCAAATTCAAAAAATATTTCTTCTAAACTCGAAGAATGTATTAGGGTTTTAAAAAGTGGGGAAATAAGGGCTCAAGATATTGGTGTGGCTACAATAAAAAAAGGTAATAAAAAAAGGACAAGGTATTTTGTCACATACTCTGGGGTAGGGTTTGATTCGTTTATGTTAAGTAAAATTGATAGATATAAGTGGCTTGGCAAACATTCATATTTAGTTTGTGCAATTATGAACTTTTTAAAGTTTCAAAACATTGCTGTAAAAATTATGACTTCTAAAACTGAAATTAAAACAAGTGTGTTTTTGCTTGGAATAGGAATATGTAAATTTACGGGCGGAGGAATGCAGTTAATAAAAAATCCTGCAGGCAACAACGGTCTTTTAAATATTACAATTGCTCAAGAATTTAGCAAATTTGATATAATCCGAAATTTTTTTAATCTTTTTAGTGGGTCTATTTTTAAAGAACGTAAAGTTTTCACACTTACAGACAGCGAAGTGAAAATAAGCGCTAAAAACGGCGATTTAGTGTGTCAGGGGGATGGTGAAATTTTTGGCGCTGGTAAAATAGATTATTCTGTGATCAAAAACGGACTTAGATACTTATCTTAATTTTTTAAAAACAAAAATGTTTGATGAATATTCTTTAGTGAAAAGGGCCAATGTATTTGAAATTGTGCCTACAAAAATAGACTTAAGGATTTTTATCGTTGATTTTTTGTATGATTCGGAAAGCAAGGAAACATAATATGCGTCTAAGATCATAGGGCTAGACTTAACGAGTTTAAAGCCTTTGTTTTCAAAAACCTCTTTTAGTGATTTTTTATCGAAATGCCATAAATGTCTTGGTGCGTCATAGGCAGCCCAAAAACTTTTATAGTATCTGGCATCAAAAGACAAATAATTGGGTACACCAACAATTATGGTTCCTTTTTCATCAAGCAAATCATACATACGAGAGATTGTTTTTTCCAACTCATGAACATGCTCAATTGAATGCCACGCTGTTATATGGCTGAACTTTTGACTGTTCAATTGTTCAGCAAAAATTGATTTATAAACGACGGTTAAAGAAGGTGTTGCAGTCGAGTCAACTCCGCATGCCTTGATCCCCCTTTTTTTAAGCTTGTTTAGAAAATAGCCTTCCCCTGAACCGAAGTCCAGCACATTTAGATTGTTATTATTCCTAGAGAAAAAACGGTATTTAGTATAAAAATTTATAGACCTTAAAAACCTGTAGAAGAAAAAAAACACACCGCTTTTTCTAGAATTATGAGAGATATACCTTTCTGATTTATAATATTTAATTATGTCTTCTTTGGTGGGTGTAGGGGTTGTTTGAAGTAGGCCTGGAACAGAGGTTTTTTGAATTTTAAATTTTTCTTTTGTGAGAAAATGATCAACGACTTCAATGTGTATTTTTTTTTGTTCCACGTGAAACATTTAACGACCCATATAAACAAGGAGAACAGAAATATCATTGGGTGATACGCCGCTAATTCTTGATGCTTGCGATATGGTTTCGGGTTTAATTTTATTTAACTTTTCTAATGCTTCAGTACTTATCGATTTAAGTTTTTTATAATCAAAATCTTTAGGAATCTTTACAGACTCGAGTCGGTTTAATTTGTCGGCGTTATTTTTTTCTTTTTGGATGTAGCCACTGTATTTGATTTGGATTTCTGCTTGATCTTGTACATCTTCAGAAAGTTTGTTTGTAGAAATGTATGAGTCAACACTATCGCATTCTTTAAGGTCTGACATATATATATTTGGCCTCGATAAAATTTTATCAGCTTTACCAGACTGTTTAATCAACGCTGATTCTTTTGATGAAAGAACGGGGTTGATTTCAGCTGGTAGAATGCTTTGAGATTTTAAAAAACTAATTAAGTCCGCTGACTGTTTAAATTTTTGATCACAGACAGCCAGTCTTTCATCACTAGCAAGGCCTAATGAGTGACTAGCCTCTGTCAACCTTTGATCAGCATTGTCTTGCCTTAAAAGCATTCTATATTCTGCTCTTGATGTGAACATTCTATAAGGCTCTTCAGTTCCTTTTGTAATTAAATCATCAATTAAAACACCGATGTATGCTTCATCTCTTTTAAGTACGAAAGGGTTTTTTTCTTTAATTTTTAGAACCGCATTAATCCCTGCCATCAGACCTTGGGATCCAGCTTCTTCGTAACCAGTAGTTCCATTAATTTGGCCTGCGAAAAAAAGATTGCTGATAATCTTAGTTTCTAAAGAATACTTGAGTTGTGTTGGATAAAAATAGTCGTATTCGATAGCATAGCCTGGCCTAAAAAACTTTACATTTTCAAACCCTGGAACTGCACGTAAGGCAGAAAACTGAACTTCTTCTGGTAAGGAAGTTGAAAAACCGTTAACATAAACCTCTACAGTGTTCCAGCCTTCGGGCTCAACAAACAATTGGTGTCTTTCTCTTTCTGAAAATCTGTGAATTTTGTCTTCAATTGAAGGGCAATAACGGGGGCCGACACTTTTTATTCTGCCGTTAAACATTGGAGACCTGTCAAATCCTTCTCTGAGCAAATCATGAACCTCGGTGCTCGTATAAGTCATATGACATGATAATTGCTTTTTTAACGGGGTTGATGAGTTTAAATAAGAAAATTTTTGAGGGTTTTCATCGCCTGGTTGCTCAATCATTTTAGAATAGTCAAGCGATCTTCCGTCAACTCTTGGCGGTGTTCCTGTTTTCATTCTTCCTGATTCAAAACCAAGAGACACAAGTTGCTCCGTAATACCTGTTACTGCTTTTTCTCCAGCCCTACCACCACCAAAATTTTTGTCTCCCACATGAATTAGGCCGTTAAGAAATGTTCCGTTTGTGAGAACTACTGTTTTGCCTTTAATCTTTTGGCCTAAACCTGTAACAACCCCACACAGCTTGTTTTTTTCAATCCAAAGGTTTTTAACCATTTCTTGATAAAAATCAAGATTTGGTGTGGACTCAAGCATTTCTCTCCAATATTGAGCAAATAGAGCCCTGTCATTTTGGGCTCTTGGGCTCCACATAGCTGGACCTTTTGATAGGTTAAGCATTTTAAATTGAATTGAAGATTTGTCGGTTACGATTCCGCTGTAACCACCAATAGCATCAATCTCTCTAACAATTTGACCTTTCGCAATTCCACCCATCGCTGGGTTGCAAGACATCTGACCAATGGTTTGGAGGTTCATTGTGACCAATAGTGTTTTTGCACCAAGATTAGCTGCGGCCGCTGCAGCTTCACTGCCAGCATGCCCACCGCCAACTACTATTACGTCATATTCTTGATTAAACATATGCTAGTTTCACGTGGAACATTTCTGCAAATATAATTTATTTATAAGTGGAATGAAAAGCAGCAATAGCTTTGTCTTCAGCGGACCTCATAACAACCAAGTCTTTACTGTTCTTGTCTTTATAGCCACAAAGATGAAGGAGTGCATGACATAAAACCCTAAGTGTTTCATTTTCAATAGTTTGTGAATAATAAACAGCGTTTTGCTCAACTATTTTTTGACATACAAACACCTCCCCTGAAAGCTCTTTATCTTCAGAATAATCAAAAGCGATAACATCTGTAGGGTAATCGTGATTGAGAAACTGGTTATTTATAAAATGTATTTTCTCAGCTGAGACAAAGTTATAATGAACATTTTTGACAGTGAAACCTTCGTCCTTTGCTAAAGAATGAAGCCAATCTTTGATACTGTCGTCATTATCAAGAACAAATGCTGTGTTATATATAAACTCAATCATGGAAGCAAAGCTACACATTCAATTGAAGAATTAATGTTTTATATTTGACAAAAGTAATCATTACACTATTGTGAGACGAGTAAGATTTGCACCAAGCCCAACAGGACCGCTTCATGTGGGTGGTCTGCGAACAGCCCTGTTTAACTACCTGTTTGCCAAAAATTCAGGAGGTGATTTTATTCTTAGAATTGAAGATACTGACAAAAAAAGAGAGGTGCCAGGAGCTGAGCAATATATTGTTGATTCACTGGCTTGGTGTGGAATCACTCCAGACGAAGGCCCAAAAACAGGCGGCAAGCTTGGTCCTTACAGGCAGAGCGAGAGGAATCATTTGTATGAAGAAAAAATTAAGATCTTGGTTGATTCTGGGCTCGCCTATTATGCATTTGATTCAGAAGAAGAGCTTAGTTTGTGTAGAGAAGATTCTGAGAAAAAGGGAGAGACCTTTATGTATAATTGGAAAAACCGAAAGTCTCTCAAAAACTCTCTTTCGCTTGATAAAGAATCTGTGGATAAGCTGCTTGAAAAAGGAGAAAAGCATGTAATAAGATTTTTATCACCTGAAAACCAGAAGGTTAAAACTGTTGATGTAATAAGAGGCGAATCTGTTATTGATTCTAGCTTATTAGATGATAAGATCCTAATGAAAGCAAACGGAGCTCCAACATATCATTTTGCCAATGTTGTTGATGATCACTTAATGAAAATTACCCATGTAATTAGAGGAGAGGAGTGGTTGCCTTCTCTGGCGCTACACGTTCTCTTGTATGAAGCGTTTGGTTGGGAAAAGCCGATTTTTGCTCACCTTCCTTTAATTCTCAACCCAAACGGAAAAGGAAAGCTCAGCAAGAGAAGTGGTGAAAAAGGAGGGTTTCCAGTGTTTCCAATCGACTGGAGTGGGGATACAAAGCTAAAAGGTTTTAGAGAGGCCGGCATCCTTCCAGAAGGATTAGTTAACTATTTAGCAACGCTTGGCTGGTCGCCTGAAGAAGGCCTAGAGGTATTGACGCTGCATAAGCTGACAGAATTATTTTTATTGGAAAATGTTGTTTCATCTGCAGCAAACTTTGATTTTGAAAAACTAAAATGGTATAACCACAAGCATATCCAAACAACAGATAGCCCTAAGCTGGCTGAGCTACTTATGGGTCTAAATAAGAACGCCGGTGAAATTGTAAAAGAAAAGTTGGTAGACGCTGTACCTCTTGTAAAAGAAAGAGCTAATACTGTTTGTGATCTTTGGGAATTGGTAAGGTATTTGTTTTTTGACCCAACAAGCTACGATGAAAAAAGTTTAAAGAAGATATCTAAAGACGGTCTCGACAGAATAGTTTTTGAAATAATTAGTCAGTGTAAGAAAAGAGAGGGTGCTATGGGTTTCGTTGAAGATCTTAAATCTTGGGGCGAAGAAATTGGAATAGGGGCTGGTCAAATAATGATGACTACAAGAGTAATCTTAACCGGTGGTATGACAGGTGTTGGTGTTCAAGAAATAGTGTCGTTCATTGGGCTTGAAAGCGTTGGTCGACGTGCGGAAAAATTTGAAGACAGAATTTAACATTATTTTAAAATAAAAAACTTTACAGAAGCTTGTCTTTTCTGTATATTGTATGTTACGAACCAAATTTATTTAAAATGATATTTTATACTATTATTCTGCCTATAGGGCTATTACTTCTTTTCTTCACTTTTTTCATTGTTAAACAACAAACTTCTGCTGTCATAGAAAGATTTGGAAAATTTGTAAGCGTTAGACAATCTGGGCTTCAAATAAAAATTCCTATCATTGATAGTGTAGCGGGAAGGCTAAGCTTGAGAATTCAACAGCTTGATGTTGTTGTTGAAACTAAAACAAAAGATGACGTTTTTGTAAAACTAAAAGTATCCGTACAATTTAAGGTAATTAAGGAAAAAGTTTACGATGCTTTTTACAAACTAGACAATCCTAGTGATCAAATCACAAGCTTCATTTTTGATGTAGTGCGTGCTGAGGTACCAAAGCTAATTCTTGATGACGTGTTTCTTAAGAAAGATGATATTGCAATTGCCGTTAAATCTGAGCTTCAAGATGCTATGACAGAGTATGGGTTCCAAATAATTAAAACGTTAGTGACTGATATTGATCCAGATTCTCAAGTTAAAGAATCAATGAACAGAATTAACGCCTCAGAAAGAGAAAAAGTAGCTGCCCAATTTGAGGGAGAAGCCCAAAAGATTTTAATCGTTGAGAAAGCTAAGGCTGAAGCTGAAAGCAAAAGGCTTCAAGGTCAGGGTATTGCAGATCAAAGAAGGGAAATTGCAAGAGGGTTAGAGGATTCTGTGAAAGTGCTTAACGGAGTTGACATTAACTCCCAAGAGGCTTCTGCGCTGATTGTTGTTACTCAGCATTATGACACGCTTCAATCGGTAGGGGCTGAAGCAAACAGTAATCTAATTTTGATGCCTAACTCTCCTCAGGCAGGATCTGAGATGCTAAACAACATGGTTGCATCCTTTACGGCCAGTAATCAAATTGGAGAAGAAATGAAAAAAGCAAGAATGCAGCAAAAAGGAAAAGAGTCTAAATAACTCTTACTTTTTCCAAGAGTCTCTAAGGCCGACAGTTTTGTTAAAAACAATGTTGTCGGCTTTACTCTTTTTATCTACTGTGAAATATCCTTTCCTTTGGAACTGAAAAGTGTCTCCTGGAACAACATCTTTTAAAGATGGCTCTGCTTTTGCATGAATAAGTTTTAATGAGTCAGGGTTTATGTCGTCAAGAAAGTTGCCTTTTTCATTTGATCCTGGCGCCTCTTCTTTAAATAGCCTGTCGTAACTGTTAACAATTATGTTTATACTTTCTTTTTGAGTTACCCAGTGAAGGGTTCCTTTTACTTTTCTCAGGCTTTCCTCTGTTGCAGAACCGCTTTTACTTTTTGGGTCGTACTCACACAGTATTTCAACTATATCCCCTGCAGCATCTTTAATCACGCCTGTTCCTTTGATTATATATGCGCTTTTGAGCCTGACCTCTTTACCTGTGGTTAGCCTAAAGAACTTTCTATTGGCTTCTTCTTTGAAGTCCTCTCTTTCAATATATAGGTGTTTATTAAAGGGTATTATTCTTTTTTTAATAGTGTCTTTCTCAGGGTTGTCCTCAGACTCAAGCTCTTCAGTTTTACCTTCTGGATAGTTTGTTATAGTTAGTTTAACAGGGTCTATAACAACCATTTTTCTATCTGCTTCTTTATTTAAATCTTCTCTAATACAAAACTCAAGCAAAGAAACATCAATTACATTTTCTCTTTTTGCAACACCAACCTTGTTTATAAATTCTCTGATGGATTTCGATGTGTATCCTCTTCTTCGAAGGCCTGAGATTGTTGGCATTCGTGGATCGTCCCAACCGTCAACCAACTCTTTTTCAACTAAAACCGCAAGCTTTCTTTTACTCATTATTGTATAGCTTAGATTCAGTCTTGCAAATTCTCTTTGTTTTGGTAAAACAGACATGTTTTGTGTCTCAGGCTTTATTGAATCTATAAACCACTCGTATAAATCTCTGTGTGGCTTAAATTCTAAAGAGCACAAAGAATGTGAAACTTGTTCAATGTAATCACATTGTCCGTGAGCCCAATCATACATTGGATATATTTTCCAATCTGTTGACGTTCTGTGGTGTGGCTTATTTAGAACCCTGTAAATAATCGGGTCTCTCATAAGCATGTTTGGGTGAGACATGTCAATCTTTGCTCTTAAAACATGAACCCCTTCTTTATGCACACCATTTTTCATTTCGGTAAAAATATTTAGGTTTTCTTCAATATCTCTCTCTCTGAAAGGACTGTTTTTGCCAACAGTAGTGGGTGTGCCTTTTTGTTCCGCCATTTCCTCAGAGGTTTGAGAATCCACATACGCTTTTCCTTTTTTTATGAGTACGATTGCCCATTCGTAAAGTTGTTGAAAGTTGTCTGACGAGTAAGTGACTTTGCCCCAATTAAACCCCAACCATAAAACATCTTGTTTAATTGCTTTTACATATTCAACTTCTTCTTTTTCTGGGTTTGTATCATCGAATCTAAGATTAACAGGGGCATTATATTTTTGTCCTAATCCAAAGTTTAAACCAATTGCTTTAGCGTGTCCTATGTGTAAATAACCGTTTGGCTCAGGAGGAAATCTAAACCTCAAATCTTTTGAGTCAAAGCCAGAAGCCAAATCTGCTTGAATAATTTGCTCTATAAAATTTTCTGGTTTATTTTCCACAATAGTTTGTTTTTAATAAGTTTACAAAGTTATCAAAAGAATAGTTAATGAAAGCTACGGTTAAAGTTGAAAATCTCAAAATATATGCTTTTCATGGTTGCATGAAAGAAGAAAAGGTAATAGGAGGCGATTATATTGTAAATGTTGAGGCAGATTGTTTTGTGGGCAATGATGCTTTTAACGACGTGATATCAGGCACCGTAGACTATGTTGATTTAGCAAGAATAGCAAAAAGGGAGATGTTGACAAGGTCTAATTTGCTTGAGGCTGTAGTGAAAAGAATTATAGACAGCTCGTTTAAAGAAATTAGTATTTTAAAAAGAATTTCTGTGACAGTTTTTAAACTAAGCCCCCCTATTAATGCAGATGTTGAAGCTGTTTCAGTAACAATGGAAGAAGAAAGATAAGCGGAGATAAATAAAAAATTTATCCTACATTTGCGCTCACCATATGAAAGGGCGCCTTGGCCGAGTGGCTAGGCAGAGGTCTGCAAAACCTTGTACGGCGGTTCGAATCCGCCAGGCGCCTCATCAAAAAACCCCTGTTAATTAGCAGGGGTTTTAATGTTTTGTTCATTGTTTACTCCGTCTCTTGTGAAAGAGCAAGTTCGGCCATCATTTCCTGAGTATCATAATTATGATATTCTTCTATAATTTTTCCATCATCTCCCCATTTGAAACCAATGTGGGCTGGTAAAACAATTGTTTTTCCACTTACTTTTCCTGTTGCATTCCAATCAAACCATGATTGCGTTAGAGTGACAGAAGGGTATTCTCCTAAGGCTGGATAAGTTATTGTCTGAACCCAAACACCAAGGTCTTCTCCGCCTTCTTCACCAAAACTCATTGTTATAGGTTCAAATCCAGCATGTTGTGCTTCTAACATTGAAACTAGCTCATCAGGCCCAACCGGTGTCTTAGAGTTTAAATACACCTTAAGATCAGGGGACCAAAGAGCTCTAAGTCCGTCCATGTCGTTGTTTAGGTAGTTTTGGAAATGTACTTTAATTAGGTTTGAATTATCGTCGTCAAAAGTTACCTGCACACCTTGGTTGCAGCTAAAAATGGTTACTGCAGCAAAAATTGATAAAATTATTTTTTTCATAGTTATTCGTGTTTTTTCATGATTATATTTATAAAATTATTTCGTTGGCACAGGTACTGCCATTTCTTTATTAAACTCTTCATCTGCAAAAAACCCTTGCGAAACAACTATTTTACCATCTTCCCATTTGTAGTCAAAATGAGCTCTAATCTCGAGCTGGTTTCCAGTTGCGTTTGATGTTGCGCTCCAGGTAAACCAGAAATTAGACCAAATGCCTCCATTAGAAAAATAGTTTGTGTGAACGTATGGGTCAGACATTTTTATGTCAGAAAACACGACATGTTGTTGTTTCCACCCATCAATTAAATCTGAGAGGCCATCAATTGTCGTGCTGTTAAATCTTGTTTGAACAGTATCTGAGTATAGGTCTCTAGAAAGCTCGTATGAGTTGTTTTGATACTCCGCGGCTAAGTCTAAAACTTTAACCGATAGATCATCCGTTCTTTGAATTATACCGGCATTCTCACTTGCTGGTTGTTCGCATGCCGCAAACATAAATGAGGCTAATATAATTAGCGTTATTTTTTTCATTTTATAAAAGATTGTTGATTAGTAGCTTAAATATAATAAATTATATTACAGTATATAATATAATAGCATTAAACTCCTTTTAAAATTAAGACTACTCCAGAAACTATAAGTATTAAAGAAACTATAGAGTTCACTATTACCAATCCTTTTCCTGTTAAAAGAGATTTAAACCTGTTTGCAACAGATATTTTTAATAGATCGGTAATAAAGTACGAAAGAAGTACTATTGAAAAAAACAAAACAAAGCTTGTAAATGATTTTCCGCTTGCTGGTGATGAGACAATAGTTACTCCTCCCCAAAAGATGAACACTCCTACATTTAAAATATTGATAGCAAACCCTTTTACTGCGAGTCCAAAATAGTTTTCTTTAGATTCTTGAATTTTTGGTTGGTCTTTGGTTTTCTTATTTCTGTTAATCCACGAAAAAAGGCCATACAAAAGAAGTATTGTTCCTCCTAACACAAAAAGTCCTTGCTTGTTCTGATCATCCTCTAATAACTGAAAGCTTCCTAAATAACAAATGCCTATAAAACACACGTCTGCAAACATAACTCCAAGGTCAAATGCTACCGCTGCTTTAAAACCTTTTGTAATGCTTGTTTCTAATAAAACCCAAAAAACAGGACCCATTATAAATGCCGTAAAAAATCCTACCGTGATTGGAGTTAATAGATTAAATTCCACTATTCGTTATAAATATAATTGACAACCCCTCCTAAAGAAATGCTCTCTACTATTTTGTCGGTTTTTTCGTGTACGTTTATCACACCGCCTAGCTTAGTGTTTGCTTCGAGTTCTTTTGTGGCTGACAGCTCAATCAATCCTCCTGTTGTTGAGGTCGCGTACGTTTCATTTGTTTTAAGTTTTTCTGCTTTAATTTCAGCTCCCGTAGATGTGGAGCAGTCGTGATATTCAGCGTTGCCTGATAGATTTACCGTAGAGCCTGTAGCAGAAGCTGTATTCAAAGTGTTAAGAGAAACCATAATATTCATAGTTGAACCTGTATTTGCTTTTAAATTTAAATCTGCCTGCTTAAATATGTCTTTTGAAAAAACATTAGAGCCTTCATGAGATATTATATTGTATAGCGTTTTATAATACAATGTTACTTTTGTTTTGTCTCCAGAAAATCTTCTTTCCAGGTTTAATCTAATTTTCAGGTCTCCGTTTTTGTTTTTTACAACAACGAAGTTTGTGTTTTTGCCTGTAATTTCAACTTTATTTTCTTCAGACTTTATAAGTTCTAAATTTATTCCATCATAAACTGCAACTTTTGAAAAATCTCCTAAATCTCTATCAATCTTGGATTGTGAGAAAAGCGTAAATGTTGCAAGTAAAAAAAATATAACTATATGTTTCATGTCTTAAAATTATTAAATAATTGTAAAATCTAAATGTTTTTTAACTAAATCTGCTTTTTTTACTTCAACAGCAATGCTGTCCCCAAGCTGGTATTTGTTTTTATTTTTCTTTCCTATCAGTGATGCTTCTTCGCTGCTATAATAATATTTATCATCTTTTATATCTTTGACATAAACCATTCCTTCACATTTATTTTCATCTAACTCAACATATATTCCCCAATCAGAAACTCCTGAAATTACTCCATTAAATGTTTCTCCGATTTTATTTTGCATATATTTTATCTGCATAAACTTTATTGACTCTCTTTCTGCTTTAACGGCAATATTTTCCTGTTCAGAGCAATGGATAGCTTTTTTTTGTAAGTTTTTGTCCAATCTTCCATATGTTTTTTCAAGAACGTCTTGTAGTAGCCTGTGTACAAGTATGTCTGGATATCTTCTAATTGGTGAAGTAAAGTGAGTGTAGTTAGCAAAAGCTAATCCATAATGTCCTATATTATTTGTTGAATACTCTGCCTTACTCATGCTTCTTAAGGCTAAAGACTCAATCAGATTTTGTTCTTCTTTTCCACGGATATTTTTAAGTAGCAGATTCAAAGACTTTGATATTCCTTTTGAACTTGTTAAGTCTAGGGTATGTCCAAAGCTTTTAACAATATATTTTAATGATTTTAGCTTTTCATTGTCAGGCAAATCATGAATTCTATATATATACTTTTGTTTTTTTATTTCTGTGAAGAGTTCAGCAACTTTTTTATTTGCTATTAACATAAACTCTTCAATTAGTTTATTGGCTTCTTTTGATTCTTTTAATAAAATGCCGATTGGCTTTTTATTTTCGTCTAACTGAAAATAAACCTCTTTTTTGTTAAAATTTATAGACCCTTTTAATTGTCTTTTTTTTCTTACCTCTTTTGCTATACTGTTCATTGTTAAAACTGCTTCTACTACATGATCTTCAACTTTATACTGTTTGCCAGTTAAAGAGTTCTTTTTGCTTATTATATTTTGTTTTGTGTCTATAATTTCTTGAGCTTCTTGATATGAAAATCTATAATTACTATTAATTATTGTTCTTCCGAACCAATGTTCTATTATGTTTCCTTTTTTATCAATTTTGACGGAAACAGAAAAAGTTAATTTTTCTTCGTTTGGTCTTAGTGAACAAACCTTATTAGATAATTTTTCTGGCAACATTGATATTACTCTGTCTACTAAATAAATTGAGGTTGCTCTATTATAAGCTTCCTTGTCAAGTAAAGTTCCAGGATTTACATAATGAGAAACATCTGCTATATGAATACCTATTTCATAAGTTTCTTTGTCTATTCTTTTGAATGATAAGGCATCATCAAAATCTTTAGCATCCACAGGATCTATCGTAAAAGTCAAAGTATCTCTAAAGTCTCTTCTTTTCTTTATTTCCTCAACTGAAATTGACTCTCTTATATTCTTTGTAAAATCTAAAACTTCTTTAGGAAATGATATATTAACATTATTTTGTGTTAATATAGAATCAATTTCCGTTTCATGCTCTCCTGGTTTACCCAAAACTTTTTCAATATTTCCTATAGGAGAAAGATCTTGTTTTTTCCAATCTAATATTTTTACAAGTACTTTATCTCCATTTTCTGCATTGTTTATGTTAACACTCGGAATAAAAATATCAGCATGTACTTTTCTATTATCTATTAACACAAAAGCAAAATTTTTATTTATTTGAATAATTCCTACATATTCCTTTTTATCTCTCTTAATTAAACCTATAATATTAGCTAAATAAAATCCTTTTCTTTTTCTACTTAATATTTCAAATTGAACAAAATCTTCGTGTAAATAATTAACTATTGGTGATTTTAATTTTATAGTGTGATTTATTTTATCACATACAATAATAGGATCTTTTTTATTTGAGAAGTCTATATAACCATTATAATATTTACTATTACTTATTTTTTTATATTTTTTTCTCATAGCTACAAAAGTAAGGCTATTAGTATTATTTAATATCAATTAGTTTTATACTTATAAACATCTAATAATATTATAAATAATTTTTAAAAATATATTTTATATATATAATAGCTTGTTAGTTTATACAATAACTTTATTATTATAATTTGTTTTTATAATTATTAATAGTATATCAATATAAAATAAACACAATATTTATACGTAAATATTTATTTATCAATAACTTGAATATTATATTAACAATATTAAAAAATCAAAAAAATTAATAATTATTGAAAAAAAAAAAATTAATAATTATTGAAAAAGACCTAATATATTTTAATAAGTATTAAATTAAAAATGAAAACTTATGTTGAAACAGTGAATAAATAATATAAAGACTGTTTTATCAAATATTATAAACAAACAACTAACAAATTATGAATATTTCAATAGGCAATGATCATGCAGGAGTTGATCATAAGAATTATATAACTAAAAACTTAGAAGAAAAATATAATATAGTCAATCACGGTACTGATGATGAAAACAGCGTTGATTATCCAGATTTTGCACATCCTGTTTCATTAGATGTTCACAATAAAAAAAGTGCTTTAGGAGTATTGATTTGTGGAAGCGGAAATGGAGTTGCAATGACTGCAAACAAACATAAAAAAGTAAGAGCCGCATTATGTTGGAATGAAGAAATAGCGCAGCTTGCAAAACAACACAATAATGCAAATATTGTATGTATACCCGCAAGATTTATAACAAAAGAACAGGCTTTACAAATAGTTAGGATATTTATTGGTACTAAATTTGAAGCTGGTAGACACGAAAGAAGGGTTTATAAAATTTAAATGATAGTTGCTAAAACATTTTATGAACTTAAAAACCAAGAACTTTATCAAATTTTGAGATTAAGATCTGAGGTTTTTGTAGTTGAGCAAGATTGTGTTTATCAAGACTTAGACAATAAAGATCAGATTTCTATTCACATTTTTCAAAAAGAAAAAGAAGACATAGTTGCCTATACAAGAATTTTTAAACCAGGAGACTATTATAAAAATCCATCCATAGGAAGAGTTGTGGTTTTAAAACAATACAGAGGAAAAGAGCTTGGAAAAAAAATTATGAATTATTCAATTAAGTATATAAAAAATAATCTAAAAGGGGATAAAATAGAACTATCTGCTCAAAAATATTTAGATAAATTCTATAAAGATTTAGGTTTTTATAAAATAGGAGAAGACTATTTAGAAGACGGCATTCCTCACCAAAGAATGCTTATTGACTTAATCAGATAAAATTAAGATTTCAACACGCCTATCCTTATCTTCACTGCCACCTAAAGGAAACTTATGTGCTAATCCTTCATATGACATTCTTTTGATGGAAACACCTTTTTCTAAAAGAAAATCATAAACAAATTTTGCTCTTGCGATAGATAAATTTTTTTTATTAGTTTTTCTATCAACAGCATCATCTTCTCCCTCAGTACAACAAACATGACCTTGAATCACAAAAGAAAAAGATTCTTTTTTTAATGTTTCGGCAACTTTATTTAACACTCTTTTTGATCTCATAGTCAAATAACTATACCCCGTAATAAATAGCACATTTTCTAGTAAAATTTTATTTTCTTTTTTTTCAACAAACTCAATATCTCTTTCAACCTCAGGATAACTAATTACAATATCAACCCTTCTGTTTAACGCTCTAATTACAGAAGCATCGGTTTCGTCTACAATATTTAAAAGAAGCTCTCCGCGCCCATCAACAGTAACAATCTTTTCTGGAAAAAATGAAGCTTCCCCAAAAATTGTTTTTATTGCATAAGCGCGGTTTTGAGACAATTCAAGGTTGTAATTATTGCTGCCTCTATCGTCACAAAAACCATAAATTTCTATTTTTTGTACATCGTCTTTTGTAATAGAACTAATGAATTTTTGGAGTCTTGTTTTTTCAGTTTTGGTTAAATTATACAAGTCAGTATCAAAGTATACAGAATGTTCAATATTAAATTGAGCTTGTACAATAAAAGAAAAAGAGAAAGCAAAAAAAATAAATATTTTATTCAAGACAGGTTTTTAGATTTAAATGACAAAAGTAGCGAATTCATAGATTCTTCAACAGAGTTAAAAGATTCTTCCTTAGAAGAAATGTAAACAAAAACTAGATTATAGGGTAAATTATGGTTTAAATATTCATGACCATTTAGCCTTAAAGCTTCTTTCATTAATCTTTTCAGTTTATTTCTGGTTGTAGCAAGAGCGTGAGTTTTTTTACCAACGGAAAATGTAAAACGCAAATGATTTTCTTTTTCAGATTTAACATAGTAAAGAGAAATTAATTTTGAAGACAGCTTAGAACCATCTTTAAAAACAGCATCAATTTCAGAAGTGTTTTTTAACGAAGTGTTTTTATTTACAGAATAAGTCGACACACTATAAATCTAAAGAATTATTAATCCTGTTAATATCGGCCATCTCATTTTTTGGATCTATTAATATATTAGAAATATTATCTGAATCTATATCTACCCAAAATTCATAATAAGGTTTTGCCCAGCTCCAAGACTCTAAAAGGGTAGAACTATTTAATGGTTTAGACCCCCGCATTTTAGTCATAGGAATAGTATAGTCCAAAGAATCGCCAGACTCTAAAACTATTCTTATGTCGATAGGCATTCCCATTTGACCGATTCTTTTTAAAACAACTTTGGTTTTATTATCAACTCCATAAACAGAGTTAATAGAGTAATCTATAGTCATTGTGGATTGGGTCCAATCAAGCAAATACCAGTCTAACTCCAGGCCTGAAATCCTTTCGGCAGAACGTATAAAATCATTGGGCTTAGGATGTCTAAAAGACCAATCATTAAAATATTTTTTTAAAGTATTATCAAAGTTTTCTTTACCAATTATATATTGTAATTGAGACAAAAAGATAGAACCCTTGTCGTAAGCACTCATGCCATAACCTGTGTTGAATTTAAACCTATCAGCATGTGTTGTCATTGGCTCTTCAAGCCCTGTTGCAACCCACCTAAAATAATCCTTATATGCATTTGCATTAGGAAGGGCTTTTCCTTCGTTTAATATAACATTCATAGCAACATCATCAATATAGCTCGTAAAACCTTCGTCCATCCATGAATGTTTCGACTCATTAGTAGCCATTAAAAACTGAAACCAAGTATGGGCAATTTCGTGAGAAGTTACAGAATACAAACTTCTCATAGTAGGGTGTCCAACACCGTCAATAAATGTACACATAGCGTATTCCATTCCTCCATCCCCTGCCATGATTACAGAGTACTGAGCATAAGGATACTTCCCAATTTTTTCACTAAAAAAACTTAGAAACTTAGCTGCGTTTGCCTGAAAATCTTTCCATAAATCAACATGTTCTGAGTCGTTTTTATAAAAGAAGTGCATTCGAGGACCGTCCTTTATATCACGATAATCATGAACAAAATCAGGATCAGCAGCCCAACTAAAATCATGTACATTTGGAGCTATAAAATGCCAAGCAATTTTATCATCATGAACAACAGCTTCTTTTAGTGGAGCATAACCATGCCCAATTAATTCGGGGTTTTGTAAATATCCAGAAGCCGCCACCACATAGTCTTTATCAATATTAATAGTAACATCAAAATCACCCCAGATTCCGTAAAACTCTCTACCTATATATGGGTTTGCGTGCCAGCCTTCATCATCGTATTGACAAAGTTTAGGGTACCACTGAGACATTGAAAAAGCAACATTATCTTCGCTGTTTTTTCCAGACCTTCTTATCATTGCAGGTGTCTGAACAAAAAACTCCATTTCTAGAACCGTACTCTCCCCAGCCTTAATTGGGTTAGCTAGCGCAACTTCTAAAATTGTTTCTTCAACCTTGAACTCAACAGCCACCCCGTCTTGAAGCATCCATTTTATTTGAACATCGCCCCAGTCTTTTTCGTGTAGCATTAGTATGTTTTTTGACATGGTTCTTGATTCATCCGTGGAATGTCTTGAGTTTTGTTCTAGGTCTGTACCAGGCTTAAAAGCATTGAAGTATAAATGGTAAAAAACTCTATCCAAATCATCAGGAGAATTATTAGTATAGACAAGCCTTTGAGTTCCTTTATAGGTGTGGCTTTCAACATCAACATCAATTACCATGTTGTAGCCTACTTCTTGTTGCCAGCGCCATTCATTTTCTTGAGAAACCCCAAATCCAAAGAAAAAAAGAAACAAAAAAAAGACTATGTTTTTCATAAATCCAAAAGGCTTAAAGTGTTTTTTAGTCTAATCCCACGCTCCGTTTGATAAACCAAACCAAGCTCTTCAAAAGCATCGTGCTCAAAAAACAAAAGTACATTATTCTCGTTACAGAAATTCAAGAAAGATTCCTTTTCCTTCAACGAAGTTAAAGGCCTAATATCATAGCCTGGAATGTAAGGAAGCGGGACATGCCCAGCCGTAGGCACAAGGTCTGCTGCAAAAGCAAATTTTTGACCTTTGTAATTTATTATTGGTATCATTTGTTTTTCCGTATGTCCGTCTACAAACAAAACCTGAAAACCAAGCCTTGTTTTAGTAAGATAACCACCAGAGTCTTTTTCTAAAAAACATAATTGACCAGACTCTTTTATTGGCATAATGTTTTCTTTTAAAAAAGAAGCAACCTCCCTTTTGTTTGGTTTTGTTGCCCACTCCCAATGAGGCTTATTACTCCAATAGTTTGCGTTTTTAAATGTTGTGTCATATGAGTTTTCACCAACCCTGATTATAGCACCACCACAGTGATCAAAATGTAAATGTGTAAGGAAAACATCTGTTATATCGTCTGGATGAAACCCACATTTTTTAATTGACGACTCAAGGGTTTCTTCTCCCCAGCGACAATAATAACTAAAGAACTTATCACTTTGTTTGTTTCCCATTCCTGTGTCGATAAGAGTTAAGCTGTCGCCATCTTCAATAAGAAGGCAGCGCGCAGCAACCTTAACCATGTTGTTGTTGTCAGCAGGGTTAGTTTTTTGCCAAAGAGATTTAGGAACAACCCCAAACATAGCCCCTCCATCAAGCATAAAGTTTCCAGCGATTATTGGGTGTAAATTCAAGTGAAATTATTATTTACTATTTTTATTAAATATAAAACAATATTTTGAAGAAATTAGAGAGAACATTATCATTGCCAGGCGCGATTGCAGTTAGTATAGGAGGAATGTTAAGCGGGATATTTGTGCTTCCTGGGCTGGCTGTTGGAATAACGGGATCATCGGTCTGGTTGGCTTTTTTAGCAGCAGCACTGTGTATATTACCCGCGGTCTTGTCTAAATCTGAGCTTGGTACAGCAATGCCAAAATCAGGAGGAACGTACGTTTATATTGAAAGAGCCTTCGGGCCGCTGTTTGGAACCATTGCAGGAATAGGCCTGTGGCTTTCACTTCTGTTAAAAAGCGCCTTTTCTTTAGTAGGCCTAAGCGCCTATCTATACGTTGTTGTAAACATAGATGAAGCATATACAAAAATCATTGCGTTGCTTGCTTTGCTATTAATATTTTTACTTAATGTTTTTGGTTTAAAAAAGGTAGAAAAAACACAACTTGCAATAGTCACAGCAAGCATTATATCTCTAGTTGTAATTATAGTCCTAGGCTTCAACTCCTTTGATTCAAAACTTACCGAGCCGGTCTTTTCAGAAGGAACAAACGGGTTTATCGCAGGAGTTGCTTTTTTATATATATCCTATGCAGGGGTAACAAAAATTGCCGCAATCGCAGGAGAGATTAAAAACCCAGCAAAAAACCTTCCTTTAACAATGATTATATCGTTGTTCTTAATTACAACGATATACTGCCTGGTTGCTTTAGCTCTTGTTGGTAATGTAGAAGCCTCGGTGCTGGCAACAGACATAAAACCAATTCACACCTTATTCCAAACCTTAGGTGGAGACACATTTGGTTTAATAGCCGGAGTTGTGGGGGCTCTAACACTTATGTCTATGGCAAACTCAGGAGTGCTGGCATCCTCCAGATTTCCATTTGCCATGTCTAAAGACGGCTTGTTACCAAGCTATTTGGCAGGTATTAACTCAAGGTTTATGACGCCTGTTTCAGCAATTCTTACGACATCAATACTTATTGCTTTAGCTATCATCTTTTTGGATGTTGTCAAGATTGCTAAACTCGCAAGTGCATTTAAGGTTTTGATGTTCATTTTCAACGAGCTTACGGTTATAGTTTTAAGGGAAACTAATGCGCAATGGTATAAACCAACTTTTAAGTCACCAATGTATCCGTATGTTCAGATTTTTGGAATTTTAAGCGGGATAGTACTTCTCGCATTCTTAGGGGTCATGCCTGTTGTTTCGGTTATTGGGGTTGTTATACTAGGCTTTTTGATCTTTTTAGTATACGGCAGCAAATCAGACAGAAGTGGAGTCGCCTCAAGCTATGGAATACTTTCTTTCTTTTTTAAAGATGCTTCAAAAATTAGAGAATATGCAGACGAAACAGACGCAGGTGTAGATGCGATCTCCACAAGCGCAGAGGTTGTTGTGCCCTTGCTGGGAGACGAGACGTCTCCGGAAACCTTGGTTGAAATGGCAGCAGCATTAAAAAGCACGAATGAGGTTCAGGCTTTTGATATAACAGAGGTTCCAAACCAAACAGACTCATCAGTATTTATGGAAGACTCTCCAGAGTCTACATCTTTAAAAAGAAGAATAAAACGGCTTGCCGGCTCAAAAGACCTTTTACTAGGTTTCGAGGCGGTGGTGACCTACGAGCTTTCCCAAACAATTAATAGGCTTAGCTCTCAAGACAGCTGTGAATGGCTGGTCATGGGTTGGGGGGCAAGACCCAACTCAGGAATATTTATAAGCAACCCAATCGGATGGCTGCTTGCCAACATCAACTCAAATCTAGCCTTGTTTAAAGACAATGGGGTTAGGTATATTGCAAAAGTAGTTTTAGCTCTTAGACCCGGCAGAAAGGACAAAAACTTTATTGGAATAGCAAACAATATTTGTAAGCATTACGGGGCAACACTTACTTTGCTTCATGTTGTCCCGGAAAGCACCACAACAACAGAAACTGTTAAACACAGGTCAGAAGAAAAGCTTAAGCAATCAAAAGTTTCAGCTAGTGTCGAAATCGTTAAAAGCGACAAGCCTGTTGATACGATTTCAGAAATTTCTGCTAGCTATGATTTGTTAATTCTTGGAACACCAGAAAAAGACAACTGGATTAAAGTCTTATTTGGAGGAGGAAAAGACAAATTTACCGAGAAAGCAGCCTGTTCTGTTTTAAGAATCACCCTCAAAGACTAACAAACTAATCATTTAGCTTTAAAACAGCCATAAATGCTTCTTGAGGAATTTCAACACTTCCGACCTGGCGCATTCTCTTTTTACCCTTTTTCTGATTTTCTAAAAGCTTTCTTTTTCTTGTGATATCTCCACCATAACACTTTGCGGTTACATCTTTCCTTACAGCCTTGATTGTTTCTCTAGCGATAATTTTGGTTCCAATAGCAGCTTGAATAGGAACATCAAATTGCTGCCTAGGAATCAATTCTTTAAGTTTCTCACAGATTTTTTTACCCATTCTATAGGCGTTGTCGGTGTGAATAAGAGCTGACAAAGCGTCAATGGGTTTTCCATTAAGAAGGATATCAACCCTAACAAGTTTAGATTGTTGGAGCCCTAAAGGAGAATAATCAAAAGAAGCATATCCTTTAGAAACAGTTTTTAGCCGATCATAAAAATCAAAAACTATTTCTGCCAAGGGCATGTCAAAAATTAGTTCAACCCTAGTTGTAGTTAAATAAGTTTGGCTTTTAATCACCCCTCTTTTTTCTATACACAAAGACATGACGTTGCCGATAAAATCTGACTTTGTAATAATCGAGGCTTTAATAAAAGGCTCTTCAACTCTGTCTAAAAATGAAGGGTCTGGCAAATCTGAAGGGTTGTTTACAAGGATAATATTGTCTGGTTGTTTTTTGGAGTAAGCATGATAAGAAACATTTGGAACAGTGGTAATTACAGTCATTCCAAACTCTCTTTCAAGCCTTTCTTGTACAATTTCCATATGAAGCATCCCAAGAAACCCACACCTAAAACCAAATCCAAGGGCAGCAGAGCTTTCTGGAACAAACACAAGCGAGGCATCATTTAGTTGTAGTTTTTCCATTGCCCCTCGTAGCTCCTCATAGTCTTCTGTATCAACAGGGTAAATGCCCGCAAAAACCATTGGCTTGACATCCTCAAAACCAGAAATTGCCCCCTCAGTTGGCTTTTCGAAATCTGTTATTGTGTCACCTACTTTAACTTCCTTAGCCTCCTTAATTCCAGTGATTAAATACCCAACATCTCCGGCAAATATTTCTTGTTTTGGGCTTTGCTTTAAATTAAGCGTTCCTACTTCATCAGCATTATAAGCTTTGTTGGTGGCTAAAAATTTTATTTTTTGATTCTTTTTAATTGAACCATCAATTACCCTAAAGTAAGTTTCAATTCCTCTAAAAGGATTGTAAACAGAATCAAAAATTAAAGCCTGTAATGGCTTTGAGGCATCTCCACTTGGACAAGGTACACGATCAAGAATGGCTTCAAGAATATTTTCAATTCCAAGGCCTGTTTTTGCGCTTGCTGGAATAACTTCTTCAGCATTGCAGCCAAGTAGGTCAACGATATCGTCTGTTACCTCTTGTGGGTTAGCACTTGGTAAATCTACTTTGTTTAATACAGGAATAATTTCAAGGTCATTTTCTAGAGCAAGATATAGGTTAGAAATTGTTTGAGCTTGTATGCTCTGCGCAGCATCTACAACAAGCAGCGCACCCTCGCAAGCTGCAATTGACCTCGAAACTTCATATGAAAAATCAACATGTCCAGGTGTGTCAATAAGATTTAACACAAAACCCTCTCCATTGTGGTTGTAATTCATTTGGATTGCATGGGACTTTATTGTAATGCCCCTTTCTCTCTCGAGATCCATGTCATCTAAAAGCTGATCCTGTTTTTCACGATCTGTAATTGCACCCGTAAATTCCAAAAGTCTATCAGCAAGGGTGCTTTTACCGTGATCAATATGGGCGATAATACAAAAATTTCTAATGTTTTTCATCAGCTAATACGAGAGAACAAAAATAAGTAAAAATTATCGTTAAAGGACTATATAAAAGACTTGGTTATCTTTGCACAAAGAAAGAGTTCAACTTGGCTAAAATAGGAGATATTGAATTAGGAGACTTTCCTTTGTTGCTTGCACCAATGGAAGATGTAAGCGATCCACCATTCAGGGCACTCTGTAAAGAGAATGGGGCTGATGTAGTTTACACAGAGTTTATTTCGTCTGAAGGGTTGATTAGGGATGCAGTAAAAAGTGTCATAAAGCTTGATATATACGAAAAAGAAAGACCTGTAGGAATACAAATTTTTGGCGCAAATTTAGACACAATGCTTCAGGCGGTTGACATAGTCGAAAAATCCAACCCTGATGTTATCGACATAAACTATGGCTGTCCCGTAAAAAAAGTAGTTTCTAAAGGCGCTGGTGCAGGAATTTTGAAAGACCTATGTTTAATGGAAAGCCTTACAAAGGCAATTGTTGAGAGAACAAGTCTCCCTGTAACGGTTAAGACAAGACTGGGGTGGGACCACGACTCGATAAAAATTGTGGAGGTCGCAGAGAGACTACAGGACGTTGGTTGTAAAGCTATTGCAATTCACGGAAGAACAAGAGCTCAAATGTATAAAGGAGATGCGGACTGGAGCTACATAGAAAAAGTGAAAAACAACCCTAGAATGCATATTCCAGTCTTTGCAAATGGTGATATAAACACACCTGAAAGAGCAATGTATGTCAGAGATGAGCTTGGTTTAGATGGAGCAATGATAGGGCGAGCTTCAATAGGAAATCCGTGGTTTTTTAATGAGGTTAAACACTACCTTGAAACAGGCCTGCATAAAGAACCTGCTTCTATAAAAGAAAGAGCTGCTGTTGCAAAACGTCACTTAGAAATGTCTGTTTCATGGAAGGGTGAAAGGCTGGGTGTTTATGAAACAAGAAGGCATTATTCAAATTATTTTAAGGGAATAGAAAACTTTAAGCCTTACAGACAAAAACTTGTAACAACCGAGACTTCAGGTGAACTGTATGAGATTCTTGATTCTATTTCTGAGAAATTTGCTCAATATTCTTTTTAACATAAAAAGAAACGAAGGTCGAGGCAACACAACCTAAAACACACACCGTAAACAGGACTGTTAAAAAGTTTTGAAGCTCGAACACAACAGGATACGCTAAAGAAGGGGTAATCATAAACAAAGCAAAAGTTTGCTGTAAGAAAATCAGTAAAACACCGATTACAAGTCCAATAATACTGCCAACAACCGAAATTAATCCGCCTTGATAAAAGAAAATTTTACTCACTTGCTTTTTTGTTAAGCCCAAAACTAAAAGTGTGTGGAGATTACCTTTTTTTTCTATAACCATCATCATCAAAGCACCAAACATATTAAATAAAGCAACAACAACTATTAATGAAAAAACCAAATAGATTGCCAACTGTTCAGTGTTAAGCATCTTATATATTGTTTTGTTCTGTTGCACCCTGGTTTCAATCAAAAACTGAGGCCCAAAAAAAGAAGAAAACTCTTCAGCAGAAAAACTATTTTGATATATCTCAATTGAACCCACATTTTTTGGACCCACATCAAAAAGATTTTTAACAAGACCAATATCTGCAAAAACAAGACTGTTATTTAATTCCTCGTTAAGAGTAAAAATTCCAGAAGCCATAACATTTATAGACTTTAAAACATCCCTTTTCGAAAATATCTGACCCTTGCCAGCCCTTGGAGCATAAAGCTTAATTGGGTTTACCGCATCAAAAGTGCTAATACCAAGATCATAAGCGGCGCCCAAACCAACAACAATTTCATTTCTTTCTAAATTAAACCAACGACCCTGATAAACCATTGAGTCAACACTTGTTTTAGGAAATTCTTGATCAACACCAAGAATAGTTACAACCCTAGTATTTTCATTCATTGAAAAGAGAGCCTTGTCTTCATATGTCAAACCATATGAAAGACCTTTATTTTCCAAAAAAGATCTTATTTCATCTGTAAACTCAAAAGACTTTCCCTTAACCGAGGTGATTTTTAACTCTGGTGAAACAAAGGAAATAAACTCAAGACTATAATCTCTCAGGCCACTAAAACCAGACAACACCACAAACATTGCAGCAGAACTGACAATTACACCAAGAATTGCGAGAATTGACATATAGTTAATAGCAGTATTCTTGCTTTTTGTAAAAAAGTATCTAATTGATATGTGCTTGGAAATACTCAAAAACTATTTTCTTAAGGGGTTATCAAGACCTTTTAAAGAGTCTTCAATCTTTTCAATATAGTCAAGTGAATCATCAAGAAAAAATAATAGCTCAGGTACTTTTCTAAGTTGTTTTTTTGCTTTTTGAGCAATCTCATGCCTTATTCTAGGCGACATTTTCAACACTTCATCCAAGATTTGTTTGGACATCTCGGATGGAAAGATGCTTAAAAAAACTTTTGCCAGCGAAAAATCTACAGTAACTGAAACCTTAGTCACAGACAAAAGAATTCCGTAATTTCCTTCTTTCTTAATCTTAGTTTGTAAAATTTCAGCAACATCCTTTTGAAGCAGTTTCGAAACCTTTTTTTGTCTAGTTGTTTCCATTTGATAAAATTAGAACATTTAGCTCGTTTAACTAAACAAATATAAAATTAAACTAAATTTGTATTGTGATTAAGAAAATTGAGCATATTGGAATTGCAGTTAAGGACCTAAAAAAATCTGAAGAACTGTTTAAAAAACTTTTAGGTGAAAAACCATACAAAACGGAGGAGGTTAAGTCTGAAGGTGTTGTCACTTCTTTTTTTAAAGTAGCAGATCAAAAAGTAGAATTGCTTCACGCTGCTTCTGAAGATTCATCTATTTCAAAGTTCATCGAAAAACGCAATGAAGGCATACATCATTTAGCATTTCATGTAGACAACGTAGAAAAAGAAGTAGAAAGGCTTCAGGGCTTAGGCTTTGAATTTATTTCACCTATTCCAAAAAAAGGAGCAGATAATAAGATGATTGTCTTCCTGCACCCAAGAACAACTAATGGGGTTCTTATTGAGCTCTGTGAAGAAGTTTAAGATGTTTTGTCATTAACAAAACATTCGTTAATATTGCACACTATTTGGTCCTATAGCTCAGTTGGTTAGAGTAGATGACTCATAATCATTTGGTCCCTGGTTCGAGCCCAGGTGGGACCACCATCTAAAGCCCCTCGAAATGAGGGGTTTTTTGTTTAGAATGACTAAATTTAATCAATGAATTTTATAGAAAAATACAAGCTCCTAACCATTTATGTCATGAGCTTTATGTATGTTTTTATTGGAATTAAACACTTCACAAATCCACAATATTTTTTAGATATTGTGCCGCCCCAACTACCTTCTAAATTATTTCTGGTATATTTCACAGGTATGATTGAAGTTGTTGGTGGAGCAGCAATTCTTACACCAAAAACCAGAAATGTGGGCGCCTACTTATTGATTTTTCTTCTATTATCTGTATTTCCTGCAAACATATATCTATATGTTTCAGAGACCCCTCAAAGCTTATTAGGAATTTCAAAAACGGATGCTTTAATTAGAATGCCGTTCCAAATACCCTTAATTTTGTTAGCTTTTTGGCACTCAAAAAAAAACCACCCTAAATGGGTGGCCTATCTTTCTTCGCTGGTCTTTCCGCCAACGATAATTTATTTTTTATCAATATAACTATTCAGGCCCATACCAATAGTTGTTTTTAGCATTAACATCAGGATATTCAAAATCGGGGTCTAATACAATCTTCTTAAAAGACTCTGTTGTTTCAACCAAAAACTTCCACGAGATATTGTTTCGCCATATATCAACAGGAAGCTCTTTTCTAATTTTCTTTTCGCTAGATGTAGTGATTTCTAATTTTACAGGCATAGGAATTTCTCTCATGTTTTTAATAGAAATATATGCTCCTTTAGTAGGATCACCGTCCACATATTCAACATCTGTTATTGCTTGATCAAGAACCCAATTGTTCAAAACCCAAGACCTCCAAAACCAGCCAAGATCTTCTCCAGACACATCTTCCATCGTTCTAAAAAAATCATTTGGTTCAGGGTGCTTAAACGCCCACCTGTGAATATATTCTTTAAAGGCATCATCAAATCTTTTTGCCCCAAGAACATTATCCCTCAATAGCCATAAAAACATTGCGGTTTTATAGTATTGAAGCCCTGTATTTCTTGGTCTTAAATTATCTGGAGCTGTAATCAGTGGCTCTAAATTCCGAGAACCAAATTGTAGTGCAGCCATATGCATATTTACCTTGCCTCCGTAATATTCACCATTGTTAAATTCTTTTGTGCTAATATTGTTTATAAAAGTATTAAAGCCTTCATCCATCCACCCATATAGCCTTTCGTTTGATCCGACAATCATTGGAAACCAGTTGTGGCCAAATTCATGATCTGTAACGCCCCATAATCTACCGCCTTTTGATTTGTAGCTACAAAAAGAAACTGCAGGATATTCAATTCCAGCAACATTGCTTGCAATGTTGATGGCTGTAGGGTAAGGATATTCAAACCATCTTTCTGAGTAGTGCTCAACAGATGCTTTTGTATATTCTGTAGACCTCTCCCATGCATTATCTCCATAACTTTCAATCGGATAAGCAGAAATTGCAATTGACTTTTTACCGCTTGGTAAATTAATCCTTGCAGCATCTAAAATAAAAGAAGAGGACGAAGCCCAAGCAATATCCCTAGTGTTTTCCATTTTAAACCTCCATGTGATCATGTCTCTTCCAACAGGTCTTGAATTGGGGTCATTTATCTCCTCAGGAGTTCTGATCATTACAGCTTCATCACTTCCCTCTGCTTGAGCCCATCTGTCAAGCTGGTCTAATGTGTAGGTTTCAAGAGGGTTAATAAGTTCACCTGAGCAAAGAACAATTTGATTAGAAGGTACAGTAATGCTTATGTTAAAATCCCCGTATTCTAAATAAAACTCTCCTTGACCAATATAAGGAAGGGTATTCCACCCATTTAAATCATCATAAACACACATTCTTGGATGAAATTGTGCAATAGAATAAATTTTTCCGTTTTGGGTCTCAACAATACCCATTCTGTCAGAACCATAATTTGGCGACAGAAATGAAAAGTCAATTTTTAAGGACACTTCATCACCATTAGGTTTTAGTTTTTGAGGAAGGTTTACTTTCATTCTTGTTCCGTAAACCTCATATTCAGCATCAACAATCGTTCTGTCTCTTCCCTTGCCGCTAATTACCTGAACAGCTGAAATTTTAAAACCACCATCCAGCTTTTGGCCTTTTGTTCCACTTCTACTGCCCCTGAGAGGAATAATAGCATTTCCTTTCGAATCATTTTTAAATGCGTTTTGATCTAAGTGAAGCCACAAGAAGTCCAGTTCGTCAGGGCTATTATTAGTATACTTTATAATTTCTTTGCCCATAATTATATCAGAAAGAGTATCAAGCTCTACATCAATAATATAATCTGCTCTATTTTGCCAATACTTATATCCTGGTTTTCCACTAGCAGATCTTATTTCAGTAGAAGGGCTAGAGTAAAAAGCTGTTTCAAAAGCTTTTACGTAATCATAGCTTGAATCGTTATTGGTTTGTGAATATCCAAAAACACTAATGAGGCAAAAAACAATTAAACATTTAAATAATCTTTTCATCATTGGGAAATTTTTGTTTAGGCTTAATCAATTCTTATGCCTTAATTTTTCTTTTTGATTTGAGTTGTTAAACAAAGCCCCCGCTTGATTAGGGCGAGGGCTTATATTAACTAAAAACTTGATTTAGTCCAGTACAATTGGAGCACCGGCCTCCTCCAAGATCTTTCCTACTTTTTCAACATTTTCAAAGTAGGCGTCCATTTCAGGTTTTACCCTCTTGAACATTTCTTTTGCACTATCAAAGCTTTGCATATGCAGTTGAGTTGGACCATATGAGTTGGGATACCAACCACCTCTTGCAGTTGACAACCTATCACTAATGGTTAAGAAGTCTTTTTCACCAATCTCTGCCTTTGCTTTACTTCCTCCAACTTTTCTCTCAAGCTTATTCATGGTCTCAGTTAATTCATAAAGAGACCTGCTAGCTTCAGGAATATTAATTGTGATTTGCATTAGCATTTTTTGATATGTTTTTACTCTAGCATTAGCTTTTTCAAACTTATGCTGATATGATGTGACAACCGTTGAAAATTCAGCTAAATCAGCATAATATTTATCATGCTTGTCTGACATTGGGTTAGACAAGCTTCCAGACCTAGTCTTTTCAACCTCTAACTCAACAGGACCAGCAAGATCACTTACTACACCATTAACTCTTTTCTTTAGAAATAAATCATACTTTCCAGGATCTACTTGAGTTGTTATTCCTCCTCCAGAGCCCCTCCAGCCTCTAGAGCTTCTCGATGAAGCTTTAACAGTCGTTGGAATAGAGCTTGTAAGATTCCAGTTAACTCTTGAAACACCTTTTCTTAATGGTCCAGAAATTTTAGAAACAATTTCACCAGCCTTATTTTTTACAACAAGTATAACTTGATTTTTCTGTTCTGCATTTTCCTTGTCTAATGTGTCCCAACCAGGGAATGGAATATCAGTATTTTTTTTAGCTCTTTCTGATTTTTTTCTTTTAGATTTCATAGACTCAGGAGCGTCTTTTACATAGTAAGTAATATTTGCTCCGTACTGAGGATTACTTGCGTAATATGTTTGTCCTCCGTCGCTACTTGTACCTCCAAATACCTGGTTGTATTGTAAAGCTTTTCTAGGCTCAAAAATCACACCTTCGTTTGAAAGGTTTTCCTCAGTCATATCTCTCAGCGGACTATAGTCGTCAAGAACATAAAAACTTCTACCAAAAGTAGCAAGCACTAAATCATTCTCTCTTTTCTGAATTGCTAAATCTCTTACAGGAATTGTAGGCAGTCCGTTAGAAAATTTATGCCAATTATCTCCTTGATTTAAACTTATATAAACCCCATATTCAGTTCCTAAAAACAGTAAGTTTGGATTAACATGGTCTTGAACAATTCTCCAAACAAGAGTTCCATCAGGCAACCCGTTTGTAATTGAAACCCATTTTTTGCCTCCGTTAGTTGTCTTAAAAACATATGGCTTGTAATCTCCAAACTTATGATTGTCTAAAAGCACATAAGCTGTTTCAGTGTTATGAAGATCAGCCTTAATATCGTTGACAAATGCACTTGAAGGAGTTTCTGGCAATTTATCAACAGTCATTTTAGTCCAGTTTTGACCGCCGTCTTTTGTGTATTGTATAATTCCATCGTCAGTTCCTGCGTAAATAATGTTTTCATCAATTCTAGATTCAGAAAGCGATGTGATTGTATTATACGTTGACATAGCATATACATCCCAAGCGTTGTCAAAACTTTGAACTCTACCCATAATTGGTAATGATAGTCTTTCTTCATCTTTGGTCAAATCCCCAGAAATGACCGCCCAGCTATCACCTCTGTTTTCAGATCTCCAAACTCTTTGAGTTCCAAAGTATAATCTTTTAGGGTCGTGATAACTAACTAAAATTGGTGAATCCCAGTTAAATCTTTCATAAGGCTCATCAATTCCTTCTTGAGGCCTAATACTAACAGCCTCTCTGTTTGTCATATCAATTCTGTTGATATATCCTTGCTGAGATTGAGCATATATAATATTTGGATTTCCAGGTTCTGTTGCTGGTTGGTGACCATCACCACCTAAAACTACATACCAGTGAGCATTTGAAATTCCACTGTATTCAAAAGTCCTTGAAGGCCCCCCTTGCGTATTATTATCTTGGGTACCCCCATAAACATTGTAAAAAGGCTCAGCATCATCAACCGCTAACTTGTAAAATTGAGTAAGAGGAAGGTTTCCAACAAACTTCCAGCTTGCAGAGTTATCAAAAGATTCGTAGACACCACCATCAGTACCTATCAACATATAATTAGGGTCGTTTGCTTTGAAAGTTAAAGAGTGATTGTCAGAATGCTTTTTTCTTTCAGTCATTGTGAAGAAATTTTTACCACCATCTTCAGAAACTAAAACCCTAACATTCATTAAATAAATCTTGTCAAATACGTGAGGCGAAGCCACAAGTTCTTGATAGTAGTGTGGGCCTGTACCACCAGAAACGGTATCAGACATTTTTTTCCAGCTTCCACCACTATTATCAGATCTATATACCGCACCTGCTCTTTTATCTAGCTCAACAGCAGCATATAATACATTTGGTTGCATTGGAGAAATAGCTAATCCTATTTTTCCTTTATTTGACTTAGGTAGTCCTTTATCAATTTTTGACCAATTGTTTCCTCCGTCAACACTTTTATAAAGTGAAGTTCCTGGACCACCACCAATAAGAGCAGCAACATTTCTGTGTTTTTGCCAGCTTGCAGCGTATAGTACATCAGGGTTTGTAGGATCAATTACTAGATCTGTAACACCGGTCCACTCATTAATATCTAAGGTATTCTTCCAGGTCTTACCTCCGTCAGTTGTTTTATATAAACCTCTTTCACCACCTGGACTCCACAATGGTCCTTGTGAAGCAACCCAAACAGTATTAGGGTCTTCTGGGTGAACTATTATTTTTGAAATGTGCTCAGACTTCTTTAACCCCATATCTTTCCAAGACTTACCACCATCTTTACTGTGATAAACTCCATGCCCAATACCAACGTGTCTACCACCAACATTTTCTCCGGTTCCTAACCAAATTGAAGCGTTATTGTGAGGGTCAATTGTGATACACCCAGTAGAGTAAAAAGGCATATTGTCAGCAATAGGACTCCATGTTGTTCCTGCATTTTCAGTTTTCCATACACCCCCCGAACCAACAGCAACATACCAAACATTTTCGTTCATTGGGTCAATAGCAATATCTGCAATTCTTCCAGACATAAAAGCTGGCCCTATACTTCTAAATTTAAATGCATTTAGTGCAGATTTCACAGCACTTTTTTCTTTGTTTGAATCTTTAGAACCTTGCCCCATAGTTAAGTTATGAGAGAAAAGGATTGCTAAAGAAACTAATAATAGTTTCAAGTTTTTCATAAAATTTATTTTTAAATAGTGTCCACTTTATCCTGTTAAAGTACAGGACGGCCTGCTAAAATACGAAAAATTTGTAAAACTTTACAAAACCCCTCTAGGCCTTAATTTATTTGAATAATTCTTTAGGAATTGAAGGGAAAAGTCGAAGAGCATTTTCATAATATATTTTCCTCAAAACTTCATCAGGAAGGTTTAAACCATACATTTTCCAAAACGCATGCCTCTTTCTAAAGTAATCAAAATATTCATCATTAGACTCTAAAACCCTGAAGTAGGTGTAAAATTCTTCTTTGTTGTATGAATCCTTACCAAACATAATTCTGTCTTGATAATCTATAAAAAACTGTCTTGCAGTTTTTGGTTGTCTTCCTAGCTCAGCAATTACAGCACCGAACTCCGTCACTACATTAGGAAACTCATCAAGATGATTTCCAAGCCTCTTTAGGTCATTGCCCATCCACCCCAAGTGAGCGTTAATAAATGTTGTATTCTTGTGTTTTTCAAATATTGTATGCTGTTCCCTTATTATATCTTCAAACGGAGGGATAAAGTCGGAATCACCATAGTACCTATTTGGTTTTTCCTTTAACTCATACCACCTTTCATTTTGATTATCTTTTGGAAGCCAAAACTGAAATGGATCTGCAGAATGAATTAATACAGGAATATTTAGCTCGCCACAGACATCCCAGATTGGCTCAAGCCTTTCATCATCAACCCGGACTCTATTTCCTTTCGAGTCTTTGTTGGTAAGCCCCAGCCCTTTATATACTTTCAGCCCTATAGCGCCCTTAGCCACAGCATCTCTAATCACATTTACTTGAGTTTCAATATGAGTGGCGTTATCTACATTATCAAAATCAACATTTACAAACAAGCCAATTCTCCCAGGCTGATTTTCTTCAATATTTTTTATAGATTCGTTGAAAAACAAATCTTTAGCTGTCTGAGGCCCAAAACCAGACCCACTTAAATTTACCATGAATTTCATATTTATTTCGTCCATTTCTGAAACAAGTTCGTTAAGGTCCATTGTTGGCATTCTCCACTGGTGACTGTGAACATCAACAAACGGGTATTTAGCTTTTTTAATTTCTTTACCCTCTACAACAAGTGACGAAGGAGGGTCATAGTCTTCAAAACTCATTATGTTTTGTTTTTTCTGAATAGTGTCGATAGCCAAGTAAATAAAAACGGCAACAACAACAATAAAAGAGAGAGTTTTTAAAAGATTTTTGAAACTAAACATAATCTTATTTTATAGAAATGCTAACTACGGTTTTGTCCCAAAACATATTCATGCTAACACCAGTTGAGTCCGTACTAAAATTAATTGAAAACTGCTCTGTTTCTTCAATACTCTTTGAGCTTGTGAAGGTTTCTAGTATGTCTTTTGAATAGTCAGGCTCAGAAATAGCAAAAAACTTATCACCCTCAGAATTGAGCACAACCTTCCACTCTTCTTTACCTGGAACAGTGTAAAGCCTGTATTTTCCAGGCTCAAGTTTTTGATCGTTAAAAGAGATTCCGTTTGAGGTTTCAAACGTAGTAGCAGCGTTAGCGCCAGTTCTCCAATATTTTCCAAATGGAACTAATGCACCGTCTTCCTCGGATCCAAAAATTAATCTATCTTTTTTATAAGGACGACTGTAAACCACCTCAAGATCAGAAATTTCAGAACTGTAAATTATAGTTTCTTTTGGGCTTACAGGATTTAGTATCATGTATGCAACATAACCAATAAAAGCCAAAACCAATACTCCAATTATTTTTAAAACATTTTTCATTATATATTATTTTAATTGTTATTTATTAAATCTTGCAAGATACTTGCCAATCATATCAAACTCAATGTTTACAATATCGCCTTCTTTTAGCGCTTTAAACGCAGTGTTCTCATAAGTATAAGGAATAATTGTAACCTTGAAAGTGTTTTCTGCAATGTCAAAAACTGTGAGACTAACACCATTAATACAAATAGACCCCTTTTCGATTAAAAGCATCTCATTGGAAATATCAAATTCAAATTTATATATCCAACTTCCTTCATTAACTAAAACACCAAGGCATTTTGCAACCCCGTCTACATGACCTTGAACAAGATGACCGTCTAGCCTTTCCCCAAGCTTCATTGCACGTTCAAGATTTATAAGGTCGTTAACCGCAAAGTTTTTTAGAGATGATTTATTCAATGTCTCTTTAACTGCGGTAACTGTATGAGCGCCACTATTTATCTCAGTTACCGTTAAACAAACCCCATTATGAGAAACACTTTGATCAACTTTAAGCTCTTTACCTAAATCGCTTTTGATTGTAAAATCAATATTTCCCTTATCAACTTTAATATCAGTAATTTTTCCTAAACTTTCTATTATACCTGTAAACATTATGTCTGTTTAATTTGATAAATTTACAGAAATATTAAGGATATAGCTAAAATCAAATTGAAAGATCAAAAAAATAAGATTAAGGTAGGGTTTACAACAGGCGACATGAATGGAATTGGGCCTGAGATTCTTTTAAATTCTTTAAAAAATACTGAGCTGCTATCTCTTTGTACACCAGTAATATATGGGCCTATAAAAAATTTAAATTATACACTGAGCCATTTGGGTTTTGATCTTACATTTAACAGAATTAGCTCTGCTGAAAAATTACAGAATGGCAAAATAAACGTAGTTGATAACTTCAAAAATCTTCCACAAATATCATTTGGAAGCCTAAGCAAAGAGATTGGTGCTGCCGCTTTTGAATCGATAAGAAGCGGCGTTAAAGACTTGAAAGACGGTAAAATTGATGTTTTGGTGACGCCACCTATCAATAAAGAAGCTATTCACTCTAAAGAGTTTCGGTTTATGGGTCACACAGACTATATAAATAGTGAGATCAATGGCAGTTCAACCATGATGATGGTCTCAAATGATCTAAGGGTGGCTTTATTGACTGAACACATCCCTATTTCAAATGTTACAGATTCAATTACACCTGATTATGTAGAAAATAAAGTTTATGCCCTCAATGAAACATTGATGAGAGACTTTCAAATTGAGCGACCAAAAATAGCAATTCTTTCTATAGACCCTCATGCTGGTGACGGAGGGGTAATAGCAGCAAATGACAAAAAACTAATAGTTCCCGCCATTAAAAAGCTATACGATTTGGGTATTTTAGCATATGGTCCTTTCTCAGCTGATAGTTTTTTTGGATCAGATGAACATAAAAAATATGACCTTATTATTGCATCATACCACGATCAAGGTCTTATTCCCTTTAAAACACTGTCTTTTGGTATGGGAGTAAATTATACTTCGGGTTTGGACAAGATCAGGACATCTCCTGACCATGGAACAGCATATTCAATAGCTGGAAAAGGTGTCGCATCTAGAGATTCATTTCTTTGTTCAATTTATCTTGCAATTGATATTTATAGACGTAGAAAGATTTATGACGAGTTTTCTAAAAACAAACTGGAAATATCAAAATAGCTTAAATCAATCTCTTTTCTATTAGACTTTTTAAGAAAATTTATATATTTGCTCGCCTTAAAAATTTTAGAGATGAAGTCTGATAGCAAATATAAAATAGAGTTTGCAGGTTTAAAGATCGGAACCCATCAGTTTAATTTTAATGCAGACAAACAGTTCTTTGATAGATTTAATTTTTCTGATTTTAATGATGTCCATGTAAATATTGACATCGACTTAATAAAAAAATCAACATTACTTGAGCTGGAATTTGTTTTAAAAGGGGTTGTAAATGTAAATTGTGACTTAACCAATGAGCCTTTTGATTTCGAAATAAAACATGAAGCATCTCTCGTGGTGAAGTTTGGGCAAGAATACAATGATGAGGATGATGAAATACTTGTTTTACCTCACGGAGAGCACAAGCTTTTCGTTGATCAGTATATATTTGAATTGATTGTATTATCTTTGCCGCCTAAGAGAATTCATCCTGGTGTTGAAGACGGAAGCCTAAAGTCAGAAATATTAGATATATTGAAAGATCTTAAACCAAAAGAAAATAGTAATCTAGCCGACCCTAGATGGGAGCAGCTAAAAAAGTTTAAAAAAATAAAATAGTTTAAAATGGCACATCCAAAAAGAAAAACGTCTAAAACTAGAAGAGACAAAAGAAGAACTCATTACAAGGCTGAAATGCCTCAGGTTGCGGTTTGTTCAAAAACAGGTGAGAGCCATTTATACCACAGGGCCTATTGGCATGAGGGTAAGTTATATTATAGAGGTAAAGTCCTGCTTGATAATAGCGCAGAAACTGAAGCTTAATTAATATTAGCAATTAACTTCTCTAGCCTTTCAATCCTTTTTTCTTGCTCTTTAAGCCTTACAATTTCGCTTTGTTGCTCTTTCAATGCATTGATAAGCACAGGTACTAATCCTTGATAGTTTACTGCTAACATTTCATTGTCACCCTTAGTTACAAGCTCAGGAAATACTTCCTTTATTTCTTGTGCAAGTACACCTATCTTTTGTTTGCCTTTCATTTCATAGGACTTGCCATCTATTTGTAATAGTTTAGGAAGTGTAGAACCAAGAGATACAATGTTTGACTTTAATCTTGCGTCGGATAAAATTACTACATCTCCACTTACTGTAAGGTCATTGCTAATGGTAGTATCACCATTAAACATTACCACAAATGCATCGGACCTGTTATTTTCATCTGCCCCATTTCCTACAACAAAAGCTGTGTTTGATGAAACAGGTGTATTTGCGTTATTTGTTGTCGAGCCTGCAAGATTGTTATATCCTATCACGAAAGAACCAAAATCACTTGCTGTTGTTTGCCATCCCGATGATGTTGAAAAAGACCCTATTGCTGTTGTCAGATATCCCATTGCTGTGGTATTATATCCATAGGCTGATGTGTCGTGCCCCAAAGCAATAGCATATTCAGCACTTGAATTTGAACCAAATCCAATAGCCATAGCGTTTTCGCTTGTTGCAGATGCATTACCGCCAAAAGCAAAAGACCCGTGTTGAGTTGCTGTGCAGTTATTTCCGATTGCAGTAGAGTAATTTCCGCTTGAAACTGAATTATTTCCAATTGCATTGGAATTTTGTCCTGAATTACTTGTGCCGCTTGTACTTATTTGTGCATTCATACTAAATGAGATAGTTAATGCTAAAAGTGTAAATAGTTTTTTCATCTTGAATTATTTTTAGCCTAATTTAAAACTTAAAATCAATATTTCAAATTTTAAAACATTGGTAAATAAATAATTTGCAGCCACTTTTATTAGCACATCATAGGCATATTAGTTCTAAAAGTGTTAAAATTTTATATATATCGCAATAAATTATAATATTTAAAATGTTATAAAAATTTAATTATATGTCAACTATAGTACATTTTTTAGGTAATTTATGCCTAAAATTTATATTTTAAGTATAAAAATCTTATTTATAACCCAATTTATAAATTTATATTATTCGTAATTTATGTATAATTTATTTACACCTATTTATCGTATAAAAATTAGAAAATATAACGATTTATTGATCTTTTTGATCAAATTAACTCTAATAAAGCCCATATTTTGTAAATATGGATAAAATTTGATTATTATAATATTATGAATTTAATTTGCTATATAAATAGATATATTTCTATGACTTTTAACCTATTTATGCTTAATTTTATATCTTTTTTGTTGTTTTTTGTACAAAAAGTGCTCAATTTTACACAATTAATCGATAATTATGAAATTAAAAGAAATTCAAAACCTTATTAAGTTTGTCGCTAAATCTGGCGCAAGCGAAGTCAAGCTTGAAATGAAAGATGTAAAAATCACTGTTAAAACTAATGATGGTACAAAGTCCGTTGTTATACAAGATACTTCAGTTATTCCACAAACTACTATTCAAGCTTTACCAGTTTCGCCACAACCCTCTGTCCCACCATCTTCTCCGCAAGCTGTCGACGAAGATTCTAATTACATTACTGTTAAATCACCTATTATTGGCACATTTTATCGTAAACCTTCACCTGACAAACCAAATTTTGTTGAGCTTGGCGATTCTATTTCAGAAGGCTCTGTGCTTTGCGTAATTGAGGCCATGAAGCTATTTAATGATATTGAATCTGAAGTTTCCGGAAAAATTGTCAAAATTTTAGTTGATGATTCAAGTCCGGTTGAATTTGACCAGCCTCTATTTTTAGTTGACCCATCTTAAAAACTCACATAATTATGTTCAAAAAGATTTTAATAGCCAATCGTGGTGAAATAGCCCTGCGTGTGATCAGAACATGTAAAGAAATGGGTATTCAAACTGTTGCTGTTTATTCTACTGCAGATGCCGAAAGTATCCATGTTAAATTTGCTGATGAAGCTGTTTGTATTGGTCCTGCACCAAGCTTTGATTCTTACTTAAGAATTTCAAACATCATTGCTGCTGCAGAAATCACAAATGCTGACGCCATTCACCCAGGTTATGGTTTTCTCTCAGAAAATGCAAAGTTTTCAAAGATTTGTGATGAACACGGCATAAAGTTTATCGGAGCATCGCCCGAAATGATCAATAAAATGGGAGATAAAGCAACAGCTAAAGCCACAATGATTGAAGCAGGGGTTCCATGTGTTCCGGGAAGCGAAGGTATAATCGAATCATTTAGTCACTGTAAAAAGTTAGCAAAAGAGGTCGGTTATCCAGTCATGTTAAAAGCTAGTGCCGGTGGTGGCGGAAAAGGAATGCGTGCTGTTTGGAAAGAAGCAGACTTAGAAGATGCCTGGAATTCTGCTAGAGTTGAATCAAAAGCCGCCTTTGCAAATGACGACATGTACATGGAAAAACTAATTGAGGAGCCAAGACATATCGAGATTCAAATTGTCGGAGACTCAAAGGGTCGTGCATGCCACTTGTCTGAAAGAGATTGTTCTATTCAAAGACGCCATCAAAAACTAACTGAGGAAGTACCTTCACCTTTCATGACCGATAAGCTGAGAGATGAGATGGGTAAAGCCGCTGTAAAGGCTGCTGAATATATAAAATATGAAGGGGTTGGAACGGTTGAATTTTTAGTTGATAAAAATAGAAAATTTTATTTTATGGAAATGAATACTAGAATTCAAGTTGAGCATCCAATTACTGAACAAGTAATTGATTATGATTTAATCAGAGAACAGATTATGGTAGCGACAGGTGTAAAAATATCTGGCAAAAATTATATGCCTCAACTTCACTCTATTGAGTGCAGGATTAATGCAGAAGATCCATTCAATGATTTTAGACCCTCACCCGGAAAAATTACCAATTTACATCTTCCTGGAGGTCACGGAATCAGAATTGATACTCATGTGTATTCAGGGTATACTATACCGCCAAATTATGATTCAATGATTGCAAAATTAATAACAACCGCTCAGACAAGAGAAGAAGCAATTGATAAAATGAAAAGAGCACTTGATGAATTTGTAATTGAAGGCATTAAAACAACAATTCCATTTCATAGAAAACTAATGGACAGTCAGTCTTATATCGAAGGTAATTATACCACTAAGTTTATGGAAGATTTTTCAATGGAAGATTAATATGAAGAAAATAATTGTTTTGGGTTGTGGGCTTGTTGGGCGAGTTATGGCGGAAGATCTTTCCCAAACACATACAGTTACTTCAGTTGATATATCTCAAAAAAATTTAGACAACTTAAAATCAGGATCGATATCCAAAATTTGTAAGGACGTTTTGGATCAGGCAGTCTTAAATGAGATCATAAAAGATTGTGACTTAGTTGTTGGCGCTCTTCCAGGTTTTATGGGATATGAAACCATGAAAAGAGTTATAATGGCTAAGAAAAATATAGTTGATATTTCTTTTTACCCAGAAGATCCTTTTGGACTAGACAAATTAGCGAAAGACAATAATGTTATTGCTGTTATGGATTGTGGTGTAGCCCCTGGAATGGGGAATATAATTTTTGCACATCACAATAAGATGATGCAAATATCAGACTATGAATGTCTTGTTGGTGGACTCCCAAAAAAGAGAGAATGGCCTTTTGAATATCAGGCAGTTTTTTCTCCAATTGATGTAATTGAAGAGTACATACGACCGGCAAGATATGTTCAAAACAAATCATTAATAATCAAAGAGGCTCTTTCAGATACTGAATTAGTAGAATTCGATGAAATAGGCACGCTTGAAAGTTGGAACTCAGACGGGTTAAGAACATTAATCCAAACAATGAGTCATGTTCCAAACATGATTGAAAAAACCTTAAGATATCCTGGATGTGTAGAATACCTCAAAGTATTGAGGGAATGTGGCTATTTTTCTTATGATCATGTTGAAATTAACGGAAATAAGATTAGACCAATAGATTTAACATCCAAATTGCTTTTTCCAAAGTGGCAAATGAAAGAAGGTGATGAAGATTTCACAATAATGAGAATTAAAATTTCAGGAAAAGAGAAAGGGGAGGACGTAGAATATACTTATACACTCTTTGACAGGTTTAAGGACGATACAATATCAATGGCTAGAACAACTGGATATACCTGTACGGCTGTCGCAAACTTGGTTTTAGATAATAAGTTTGTCAAAGAAGGAATCTCACCCCCTGAATTTTTGGGAGATCATTTTAATTTTGTTAACGACTATTTAGCTGAAAGAGATGTTTTTTATAAAGTTCATAAAAGGAGTCTCTAGTATTTTTAATTAATAGTACCTGGATTACCATAATAGCCTGAGCCATTAAGATATGGCGCGTCTGCTGTGAAATGATAATGGTATATTCCATTAGGAAAATCTTGATTTTCATGAAAATGTCCATGGAATTCATCCAAATCTGAAGATGTTAACATTAGCCCATTCTCTTCTGGCCCATAAACAGGAAAACCATCTAACAGAAAACCAAGAAAAGCTTCTCTTCCATAATTTGATGTTAGCCAAAACGGCTCCATATGATAGTGATATCTCCCGCCTGTAGCCCCAGGCGCAGGATGTCCATTATATTGATCAAAAGAATTAATTTCTTGATCTAGTGGAGCCCCGCCAGCCCCATATTGATTATAAAAAGGCACTCCGTTTAACGCAAAGCCAATAGGACCACCACTTGTTGGATTAGACATAGAAGATTGTGATGGATTTTGGGGAATTTTAAAAAGAATATTTTGCTCAGAAATTCTGTTGGGATTCAAAACAAAACTAGAAACAAATGGGTTTGAGCCGTCATAAGGAATATACAGGTCTTCTTCCCACTGCGTACCTTCATAGTATGGACTTCCATGATCAGGCAAACTGTTTACATTGATATAGACCCAATTGTCATCAAAAGATATTTCAGATGTAGCTCCATAAATTCTTTCATAAATTGACTCTGATATTTGAGTTGCACTATCGCCTAAATTGTCAATGGAATTTTCATCATCATTACAGGAAAGATTAAAAGACAGAATAAAAAATAATAGAGTAACAGAAGTATGACTTCTCATAAGATTAGAATTTTCTAAGTAATTGTATGATTATTTCTTTAAAACCTTTGTCGAATAAATATTTCCTTCAGACGAAATCACTCTTAAAATATATTCTCCTGTACTAAGGCTAGACAAATCGACTAAATTAGATTCACTAGTATTTTTATAATTTATTACTCTTCTACCATTTAAATCAAACACACTAATAATTACACCCCCTAAGTTATAATCGGACCTAATTTCAATATAATCATTTGCTGGATTGGGAAATACAATAATCTCATTTAAATCAGTTGTTTCTGTACTCAGAGTTTGACCTTCGATAACTTCTAAAGACTGATTTACATTAATATTATTCAAGACATCAACTGTTCCTGATGGCCAGTATACAGTCAAAGTTGAAATAGTTGTATCCTGTCCTAGACCAAAATATGTGTTTAAGCTGCCCATATATCTAAAACCTGTACCGCTTTGGACATCTCTAATTTGAGTCCCAATTGAGGCTGAGGTGATTTCAACTCGAGCTCCAATCCCGTTAATATTAGATGCTGTACCTTTCGTAATAATTTTAAGCCAGTTGTTTCCGTTAGGAGTATTTCTATAAAGATTAGTTTCGTTAAAAACATCTAAAGCACCATCATTATTAGCATCTCCTATTGCACCTGGTCCTGGTACTCCACCATCATAAATAGTAAAATTAAAGTCCCCATTATTTAGCAGCATACTACCATTTGATAAAATATCAATAAATCCATCATTGTTAAAATCTCCAGAGTCATTTTCAAATCCATATGGCGCATTTTCTAAACCTGAACCAGATGTTCTGTCTGTGAATGTTCCATCTCCGTTATTTTGCATTAACTTATGCCCGCCATCTGAAGAAGCACTAGCACCGACATAAACATCAATAAAACCATCATTGTTAAAATCTCCCCATGCAGACGACCAGGTCTGTACCGGATCCCCAAGATTTGAGCTATTATCATGACCTCCGTTAGGGTAGTATGAATTATACCATCCTGTAATATCTGCAACATTAGAAAATGTCCCATCGCCGTTATTTCTCCACAACTCATTATATTTCCACTGTATATTTCCTCCTCTACATTTTGCGATAAATAAATCTATATCTCTGTCATTATCATAATCAACCCACACAGACCCATAATTTCCCCCTTCTTGAGCAGAACCTATAGGAGCTAAAGCAAATTCAACTCCCCCGATTCCAGAAGGAACACCATCTTCGTTCGGACCCTGAAAAAACTGTAAATTTCCATCACCGTCATTTATATAATAAACGGTGGGCTCAATATCGTGACAAACAAATGCGTCTAAATGTCCATCATTATTTATATCAACAAAATTTGATCGTTGAGAGAAAACATACTCGTTACCTGAAATTTCTGTAAAACCTGCTCCATCATCGTCGGCTCGCATGAAGGTAACACCACTACCCCCTCCGTATAGAAGATCCGTGTACCCGTTTCTATCAAAGTCTGCTGCAGCCATACTCCAACTAGGCGTATTGTTTGCAAGGGTTGTTGGAATATTTACTTCGTTAAATCCAGTCTCGGTTTGAATAAACAAATTCACATTACTTTGCTGAATAGAAACCAAATCATCAAGACCATCTCCGTTCATATCAACTAAACCTCTTTCAGATCCTACAGAACCCACAGATATTTGCGTAAAACTAAATTCTGCAGGCGGAGGTGGGTCACTTAATTCAAGGGTAAATTGAAAAGGCTGTGGATCCCATCTATCATCCCATGCTATATAGTATTCAACACCTGGATAAGCAATAAATGATCCGATAGACATATAGCCTGGTCCCAGCGTACCCCCATCATCAGCGCCACCAACACATTGAAGATTTTCACAGCCACCAGTATATACATGAAATCTGGTATCATTGTTTTGTGGATTATTTATTTCATAATCGGATGATATGGTTACTAGAGCTTCTACAATTGATGTATACGAGTACCATTTAAAATCTCCATTTGGAGCGTTGTATTCAGTGCAGTTTAAATCAATGTTGGTACCGTTAATTTCTTCAACAACCTGAGTTCCCTCGCTTATTTCAATTGCTTCATAACATGAGTTGCCTGATTGTGTTGATTGTGCATAGAAATTAAAAAGGGTTAAAACAAAAAAAGTTGATGATAGTAATATTTTTTTCATAAAAGATTATTTTAGTCACAATTATTATTTAGAGAATTAATCCACTCTTCAATCATTTCAATAGCTTCGTTGTGTACGATACTTCTTCCGATTAGTGGCATTCTATATTGTTCTTCATTACTACTCATTCTAAAGTGCAATACAGATCGATTAATATTTCCTGGATTAATGATAAAATCTGTTCCATTACCAAGATTAGTGTCAGGAGTTAAGCAGACTCCCATATTTGCTAAGTCTTCTGTTGCCTCATAGCTTAGTCTAATTGGCCTATATTCACAATGTGTATTGTCTGAGTGACAGTGAGCACAATTTATATCAATATAAGATCTTACCCTCCTTTCTAGCGGCTCAGAAAGATCTTCCCAATTAGCTACAGCTTCAAGGCCAGCAGGATAACTATTTAAGTATCCCATTTCCATCCACTTGTCTAATTGATTCATTGAACTTGTTCTGTATTCTAATGTTTTATTAATATTTCTTGGCTTTACTCCATTAGGAATTGCTACATCAGAAATTTTATGACATGCCAAGCACTCGCTTGTACTTGGTATCCTGTAACTTATATTTCTTTCTTCTCCGTTTTGAAGCCAAGAAATATCAACCACACTTCCGTCTAGACTAAATGATGCTTCCGACTGATCTTCATTCCATATATAATCAGCAAAAATCCAGCCACTTTCTTTTTTTATCATTAGGCGAGTTTCAATATTTTTACTAATCATTTCAGGAACAACATCATCATAAGAAAAGTTCTTTATAAGTATGGTGCCAACTGGAAAATCAAATACACTAGAGCTAGAAATATATTTAGCAGATACTCCATCAGGCATCCATAAAAAACGGTTTTTAATTGAATAGTCCGTAAATAACGAGCTAATTAGTTCGTAGGGTATTACTCCGTATACAGGGTCAAGGTTTTTAAGTTCACCTTGAAAGAAATTATATTGAGAAAGGTTTTCATAAGGCATTTCATTAATATTATAGTTGACAGGAGAATATTCAACAGCTACATAAGTTTCATCGCTACAACTGTAAGAAACAACAACAAAGCAAAGAAGCAAATTCCTTAAAAAAATCTTTATTCTACCTTTCATATATAACCACCTCAAATATTATGCACGCATAATATCAAATCGATTCAAATCTACGAAAATCAATTAACATTAACTTTAGAGTAGCTTATCTGATTATCTTTCTTTCTATTCTGCTAGATAAGTTAGTCAAAACCTCATATGAAATAGTTCCAACAGATTTTGCAAAAACTTCTGCGTTATTTTTAGAATTAAATACTATGACTTCATCTCCTTCCTCGCACCCTACACCGTTAAGATTCACCATTAAAACATCCATGCAAATATTTCCTACAACTTTAGCTTTCTTGCCGCTTATTATAATATGTGCATTTTCAGAAAAGAACCTACTGATCCCATCGGCATGGCCAATTGGAATAACACCAATCTTCGTCTTTTCTTTACAGAAAAAAGATCGATTATATCCAACAGACTCTCCTTTTTTACAATTTATAATTTGAGCAATAACTGATTTTAAAGAATGCACAGCGATAAGCTCTTTGTTTAAATAATTATTATATCCGTATAATCCTATACCACTTCGAACCATATCAAATTCACATTTAGGATAATTAAAAATACCTGATGTATTTGACATATGTAAAATAGGCTCGTAAGAAATTTGGTGCTTGATTTCAGATGAAATTTTTTCAAATAAATTAATTTGAGAATTGGTAAATTTTGTTTCAGTCAAATCATCTGTAGCGGCAAGATGAGAATAAATACCCGCTAGTTTGATTCGTTTGCATTCTTTTATCTTTTCAACTGCACGGTTTATTTCACTCTCACTAAAGCCAACTCTGTTTAGACCTGTGTTTATTTTAAAATGACAGAAGCATTTCTTTATCTCTTTTTTATTAACGTAATCAATGAAATTTTCAAGAAAGTAAAAAGAGTATAGACTTGCTTCGAGATTATAATCAATAATATTTTTAACGGACCCAACCTGTGGTAGAAGTACTAATATTGGGATTTTAATTCCCGCTTTTCTAAGATCTACTCCTTCGTTTGTAAAAGCAACAGCAAAATAGTCAACCCCAATTGATTCTAATTTTTTTGCTATTTCAATGCTATCCGATCCGTAACCTCCAGCCTTTACAACAGCCATAAACTTTGTTGATGGTTTTAATTTGGAAGAAATTACATTGAAGTTGTGCTCAAGCGCATTAAGATCAATCTCTAAAATAGTTTTTTTCAACCCTTACTTTTTATTATTCTTTTTTTTAAAATAAGCAGCTCTACTTAAAGGCATATACTCATCGCCCTTTCCAAGCAGGATTCTTTTTTTACTTTTTGTTTTTCTATAACTATATTGAGCAAGCCCACCCGTCTTAGGACATATTGCATGTACCTTGGTTACGTATTCTGCTGTTGCCATTAGGTTGGCCATGTTTTTAAATGGAATACCCTTGTAATCCATATCAAGTCCGGCAACAATAACCCTTATCCCATGATTTGCTAGACTATTACATACTTCTACAATTTCATCGTCGAAGAACTGCGCTTCATCAATTCCAACAACTTTAGAGTCTTTCACAATTTTGTAGATTTCTGATGCACGCTTTATTGTTCTACAATCAATAGTTGTATCATCGTGAGAAACTACGGAATTCTTTTTATCTCTTTTGTCAACTGTAGGCTTAAAAATAATTACATCTAAATTTGCATATTTTGCTCTGCGAATTCTTCTTATTAATTCTTCAGTTTTACCCGAAAACATTGAGCCACACACAACCTCAATCCATCCGGTTTGTTTGTCAAAGTTTAAGGTGTTTTCAAGAAACATTTTGTAAATTTAAAAAGTTGATAGCTTAATTGATTCTTAAAATTGAATCAAATAAATTTAGTAAAAAACAAGCTGATATTAACCCAACTTAAATTTAATTTAAAGATTTTTTTATGAGCAAGCTATTCATTGTACCAACCCCAATAGGAAATTTAGGAGATATTACTTTAAGATCTATCGAAGTTTTAAAATCAGCACATCTTATTTTAGCTGAAGACACAAGAACTTCATCCAAATTATTAAAGCATTATGATGTTGATACACATGTAGAATCTTTTCACATGCATAATGAGCATAAAAAACTAGAATCTATAATTAATAAACTGAGAAGTGATTCTGAAATTGCTTTAATCTCTGATGCAGGTACACCTGGAATATCTGACCCTGGTTTTTTACTTGTTCGCGAATGTATAAAGAATGAAGTCGAGGTCGAGTGTTTACCCGGCCCAACAGCCTTTGTACCAGCCTTAGTATCTTCGGGATTACCTTGTGATAGATTCTCTTTTGAAGGGTTTTTGCCGGTTAAAAAAGGAAGGACAAAACGATTAAAAGAGCTATCTACCGAAACAAAGACAATGGTTTTTTATGAGTCTCCTCATAGAATTTTAAAAACTCTAAATGATTTATCAAATTTCTTTGATGTTGAAAGTCAAATTAGCGTTTCTCGTGAGCTGACAAAACTATATGAGGAAACATTTAGAGGTACAATTAAAGAGTCAGTTGAACATTTTGAAAAAAATAAATCGAAGGGAGAATTTGTAATTGTCCTTTCACCAAAATAAAAATATGGATACAAATACGGTTATTACAAATTGGACAAAGGGAACTACAGAATTTGAATGCATTAATCCAAATGGGGTTTCTACTATTCTTGGCACTAGTGCTGAAGGAGAAGAAAAGATAGCATCACCAAAGGCAATCATGCTTGGTTCGCTTGCTGTTTGCTCAGGTCTTGATGTTGTGGCAATACTTAAAAAAATGAGAGTTGAGCTCGACGATTTTAAGATTAATACTACAGCTTCATTAACGGATGAACACCCGAGGTTTTATAATGAGGTCACTGTAGAATATCATTTTTTTGGTCAAGACTTAGATAAAGAGAAAATAGAAAAAGCCGTTGATTTATCTGTGACAAGATACTGCGGTGTGATGGAAATGTTTAGAGGCTTTTCAAAAGTAAAAACGGAAATAAAATATAACTAGAATTGTTAGCTGAAATTCATAAACATATTAATGATAGTAGAATTAGTTTTGACGAAGTAGAGCACAATTATTTTATTGACGGACAGAAAGCAAAATTTTCCGTTACTGAAATTATAGATAAGTTCTTTCCTGAATTTGATTCTGCGTATTGGGCAAAGCGCAAAGCAATCGAAAAACTAAATCAAGACCATGTTGAATATGATTCCGAGGTGCTAGAAGTAACAATCAAACAAATACTGGAAGGATGGGAGAAAAAGAGAATTGAGGCAGCATCAAAGGGAACTATATTACACGAGAAGATTGAAGATTTTTATAATGAAAAACATCACGAGTATTACCCTCAGGAATTTGACTTTTTCAAAAACTTTCATAATAAATATAAAAAACTTCAACCCTATAGAACGGAGTGGAGAATTTTTGATGACAGCCTTTCATTAGCAGGAACCGTGGATATGGTTTATCAAAAAGAAAATGGTGAATTATTTATTTTTGATTGGAAAAGAACATCAAAATTAATTGATCAAAACAACCAGCCGATTCTTAAAAACTTCAGCTATGGTCGTGATGGTTTGTCTCACATTGCTGACAATAGTTTTAACAGATACGCACTTCAGCAAAATGTATATAAGTTCATTCTTGAAAAATATTATGATAAGAAAATAAGTTCAATGAATTTACTTGTCCTACACCCAAACTATACCAACTATGTACATTTAAAATTGCCAGAAATGAAAAAAGAGGCAGCATTTTTGATTGAACAAGCTAAAGAATTAAGCAAGTAACTTGGAAGAAAAACTAGACCCATACGCAGCATTAAGATTTAAGGAATTTAACTTTTTTCTTGTGATTAGGTTTATTCTGGTCTTTGGCTGGTCCATGCAATTTATTATTGTTGAGTGGGAGGTTTATAGCCTTACAAAAGATCCTTTGTCATTAGGTCTCATAGGTTTGGCTGAGGTTATCCCTGCAATTTCCACAGCTCTGTTTGCAGGGCATATTGTTGATCAACGAGAAAAGAAAATGCTGTTTGTTCAATGCATCACTGCCTTTTTACTGGTTGCTGTGGGATATTATTTTATAACCAGCCCTTATGCTTATGAAAATTATGAAAACTCTGAAATCTTAATTGGCATCTATATATTGGTATTTATTGGTGGATTTGTAAGAGCGTTTATTGGACCAACAATTTTTTCCTTAGTTGCTCTTATTGTTCCAAAACGTGTTTATCCAAATGCAGCTACATGGAGTAGCTCAACTTGGCAATTAGCAGTAGTGTTAGGGCCTGCCTTTGCAGGATTTTCTATTGCCTGGATTGGAGTTCACAACTCAATGGGAATAGTGTTAGGAGCAATAATTATTGGATTATTTTTGATCGGTTTTATAAAGAAAAAGCCAATTCTTAATCCTAAAATTGGAGAGCCAATTTTTCAAAGTCTTAGGGCTGGATTAAATTTTGTATATAAAACCAAATCTATACTAGTTGCATTGACCCTTGACATGGTTGCCGTTTTGTTTGGGGGCGCTATTGCGCTACTACCAATCTACGCACAAGATATTTTAAATGTAGGTTCTGAAGGTTTCGGAATTCTTAGAGCAGCCCCGGCTGTTGGCTCGGTTTTAATGATGGTAGCCTCAGCTCATATTCCCCTTACCAGAAATGCTGGTAAAAAGTTGCTCTTTGCTATATTCTGTTTTGGAATATCAATAATAGTATTTGGGGTATCTGATATATTTTGGCTATCGGTATTTGCTCTGTTTATGTATGGACTGACCGATGGAGTTTCAATGATTATAAGACAAACTATTTTACAATTAAAAACACCGGATGAATTTAGAGGAAGAGTTGCTTCTGTAAACTCAATTTTTGTTGGTTCATCGAATGAACTTGGTGCCTTTGAAAGCGGAGCAACTGCAAAATTAATGGGGACCGTTCCTGCTGTTGTATTTGGAGGAGTAATGACAATATTAACAGTTGGGGTTACAGCGATTAAATTCCCAACATTTAGAAAATTAGATTTAACAAAAGACATGAATGAAAACGAATAGACTATTAGTCGTAAGTGCTTTATTATTATTGCAAGCCAATCTATTTGCTTTACAATCAGACACCTTAAATTTAGATGAGGTTATGCTAAAGAGCGCTTTAATTAATCAGGCTAATCCAGCCCTTACGGTGTCAGAAATTTCTTATGCTGAATATCAAATTAGACCTGTGAATTTCCAAGATGCAATTGATTTTTCCGCCGGACTTTGGATTACAAATAGCGAAAATCAAGCGCAAGATAATCGTATGGCAATAAGGGGTTTTGGTGCCCGCTCTGCTTTTGGAATCAGGGGGTTAAAAATTATTTTAGATGGAATACCGCTCACAACACCAGACGGCCAATCACAAGTAGACAACATCCCTTTTCAGCTAATTGAGAATGTTGAGATTATGAAAAGTCTATCATCCACAAGATATGGAAATGCATCGGGAGGAGTAGTTAGTATAAACACCTTTTCTAATCTTACTAACAAGTATATTATGGAGGCTGGTTATGGAAGTTATGGTTATAAAAACATCAAAGGAACATACTCAACAAATAGCGAAAAGTCATCGACTATTTTAAACATTTCTCAGGCTGAGAGTGATGCATATAGAGACCATAGCAGCTACTTAAATAAGTCTTTATTTTTTAAGTACGCAAGGAAGCTACAAAACATGAATCTGAAATTCATTTTGCTTTATTTTGATAGCCCGTACGCTTTTGACCCAGGAGGGTTAAATATTGAATCAGTTGAAGAAAACAGATCACAAGCAAGAGATAGAAATGTACTTTACAATTCGCAAGAATCAATCAAACAAATTCAAACAGGAGTACTTTTAGACTGGGACACCAAGTTAGGCGAGGTTAACTCAAACGTATATTACAGTAATAGAGATTTTGTTGGACTACTACCATTTACAAATGGAGGCTATGTTGAATTAAACAGAGATTTTTCTGGAGCAGAAATAAGCATTAAAGACAAATCTCAGAATTTTGAATGGATGATTGGCACGTCAATTCAAGATCAGAAAGATGATAGAAAAAGATTTGCAAACAATGAAGGTGAAAAAGGGGTTAAAGTCATGGATCAAATGGAATCTTTCAGATCTTACGGAGCATTTATTTTGGGCTCATATAATAAACCAAAATATAGTATACAAGCTGGACTGAGATATGATGGGCATGAAATTTCATTAGATGACAATATTGGGATTGACCAACAATATATTGACTACTCAAAATCATTAAACGCATTATCGCCAACCCTAGGGTTAATTTTTAAAGTAACTAAAAACGGAGAGGTTTATATCAACTATGGTCATGCCTATGAAACACCTTCGCTGAGCGAGCTTTCATCAAACCCGTTCGGATCAGGTTTTAATGAAGAACTATCACCAATGATTTCAAAAGGGGCAGATTTAGGTTTTAGAAAATCTCTTAAAGATATTTCTTATAATTTAACAGCATTTTATATTGAGACCCAAGATGAAATTGTGAGTTATGAAATTTGGGGAATGAATTATTACAGAAATCTTGGAACTTCAAAAAGATATGGAATTGAACTAGAAGGGTCCTATAGGCCAAGCAAGCTAAATACTTTTAATGCTTCTTATACTCAAGCAAATTATGAGTTCACAAACCAACTTATTAATGGTCAGTTACCAGGAGTGCCAAAATCAAATTTTTCAGTCGAATGGATTTACAATAAAGACACTTTTTATGCAAAGTTTGACCTAAAGTATGCACATTCATTATTTGCTGATGATATGAATCAGGTCAAAGTTCCTTCATTTTTCTTATCAAATCTTGCTTTGAAAAACAACTACAGAATAAAAGATTTAGAAATTACTGCTGGGTTACAAATTCGGAACTTATTTGACGAAAAGTATTTTGATAATATAAGGCTAAATGCTTTTGGTAATAGATTTTATGAGCCCGCAAGTTTAAGATCTTACGTGTTTAGTTTGTCAACTAATTTTTAATTAAATCTTTGTAGGGACAACTTTTCGCCGTTAAATTCAGCATAGGTAAAATTTGTAATCCAATCTCCAAGATTGATATATTTAGATTCTGGAGTTAATTCAACATCTAGAGGTATGTGTGAATGACCAAAGACGAAATAGTTATATTGCTTTGTTTCAAGTTTTTTTCTACAGTACTGAGTTAACCACTGATTTTCGACATCACCAATATCCTTTTTCGTTGACATTAACTTTTTTTCTTTAGAAAGAAATTGACCAAGTTTAACCCCAATGTCAGGATGAACCCATCTAAAGCACCACTTAAAAAATCTATTTCCTGTAATGAATTTTTTCATCAACTTGTAAGAGGTATCACCAGGCCCTAAACCATCTCCATGACCAATGAAAAAACTCTTTTCGTTAATCTCAAATTGTTGAGGCTGAGTAATCACTTTTACTCCAAGCTCCAATTGAAAATAGTCCCTCACCCACATGTCGTGATTTCCCGTAAAGAAATATATCGGAATTCCAGAATCTGTAATCTCCGCTATTTTTCCTAAAACTCTTGTGAAGCCTTTCGGTACAACCGTTTTGTATTCAAACCAAAAGTCAAAGAGATCACCAAGAAGATAAATTGAATGTGCATCAGCTTTAATTGTGTCTAGCCATTTTACAAACTTTTTTTCACGCGCCAGGCTTGACCTAGAATCAGGTATTCCTAAATGGTTGTCAGATGCAAAATATATTTTCTTTCCTTCGGTTACTTTCATGACTTATTAAGCCAAAGATATATAAAAGATTAATTGTCAGCAGCAAACCACTCTGAATATGAGGATTCTGTTTCTTCCAGTTTAAGCGAGTGAAGTTTAATTTCAGCAGGTAGTTTTGAAGATATTCGTTTTGCAAAATCAATAATCATTTCTTCAATGGTAGGCTGATAGTTAGCTAAAATTACTTTATGACCGTTCTTTATTAATTCATCAGCTACCTCTTTGTGTGGTGAGTTTTTATTAAATATTACAGAATGATCAAATTCATTTATTATCTCAGATTTTAAAATTTTTTTCATATCATCAAAATCCATTACCATTCCAAATTTTACATCAGATTTGTTACTTATTGGTTCTCCAATAATAGTCACAAACAACTTATAATTATGGCCATGTATATTTTTACATTTTCCGTCATAGCCATACAAAGCATGAGCCGCTTCAAATCTAAATTTTTTTGTAATTCTAATTTTTGACATTTAGCTATTTATTGAGCCCCAAATGTACATTTTTTATGAAAGCTAATTAAATGTTTTTTTGAATTTAATAATCAGCGGAATGGACCTTGCTAAAATCCATAATGTGAAGGCATAAAATATTCCGTGTAGACCTAAATCATACTTGTCAAATAAAATAACAAAAGGAACAAAAACGATAAACGTTGAAAACAGTAAAACATTTCGAAGATCTTTCATCCAACCTAACCCCTTATAGATACCATCAAAAATAAATGCAATTGAGCACAGAGGAAGCATTGCTAGTACTATCCAAAAAATGTTATAAAACTCTTGTAAAACAACAGGGTCATTGTTAAATATTCTTCCGAGAGGATAATAAAAAATAAATCCAATAATACACATAGCAACACCTATTTTAACACCTATTTTAGTCAGATCACTTCCAAACTTTTTCAGCACATCGTATGACTTTTCCCCAAATAATTTTCCAGATAAAATAGTCCCAGCACTTGAGTATCCATCTATAATAAAAGCAACAAGAAACCAGAGGTTAATGGCTATGGTATATGCAGCAATAAACTCATCACCATATTTTGTTGCAAATGCATTACAGAAATATAGTGTTACGTTTAACGACGCAGTCCTTATAACCAAATTGCCAAACATCTGCAAAAACGATTTTATTTTGGGGTTAAAGGGGAATTTTATCCTTAGTGTAATGTTGGTTTTTTTGTATAATAATATTACAGCAATAACAGCCATTGTTATTTGCGCAATTAAACTAGCATATGCAGCCCCTTTAATATACATTGGACTAATAAATCCGTCTATTCCATACACAAAAATTATGTCCAATACAATATTTAATGATGTTCCAATGATAGCAATTACCATTGGGTAAAAAGTGTTTTGTAATCCCCTGAATATTCCAAATATTCCAATAGTTAGTAAAGTGAAGGGAAGCCCCCACACCCTAATATTAAAATAGTCAACACTGAATTGAAGAAGATCACCTCTCGCATTATAAAATTTAAATAGACTCTCAGAGTTGAAGAATGTTAGCAGTATAATTAGAAAGCTACTGCAGATGATAATTAAAATTCCTTGCGCAGGAAGCGTTTTAACATCTTTTAAATTTTTTTGACCAATAGCCTGTGCAATAATTGAAGCAATTACGCTTCTAGTTTGTCCAAAAACCCAAATCAACATTGAAATAAAACTACCCACAATTCCAACTGCACCTAATGATATGGTTGCATTTTCTGGAATGTTGCCTACAATTATTGTATCAGTTATTGACAAAATCGGTTCTGCAATACCAGAAATTAAAGCAGGTATTGCTAGCTTTTGAATGTCAGAAATTGTAACTGATTTTGTCAAAGTATTAATTCATAACAATAAAAAGGAAACTCACTCTGCTTTGGAAAGTGTATTCCTTCCAATCGCTCATAACCTCTTGATTCATAAAATTTTAAGTTTCTTTTATTCACAGAAAATGTATCTAACCTGACAGAAACAAATTTTTTTTCTCTGGCATATTTTTCAGCGAAATCCATCAAGATTTTTCCAATACCGTTTTTTTGGAAATCAGTATGAACTGCCAATCTGTGAATATATAAATTATTACCATTTGTGGTTTTCCATTTTACTGGCAAATAAACTTCATCCATATGCCTACAAAGAGAAATACATGCAACCACTTTGCCGTTTATGATATAAACATATAACTCCTGATTTTCTACGTCATTAATAAAAGAACCTCTGTCTGGATAATGTTCATTCCATTGATAGATATAATTTTGAATCATATGCAAAGTGCATGATTTTGTAATATTTAAAATAGCATCTATGTCAGAAATTTCCCCTGTCCTTATCATAACTAAGTGAATAAAAAAACAAATTTAAAATTAAAAGCTTTATAAAATCATCTAATTATTAGATAATACTAATATTTATTATTACATATTATGAGTATATTTTTCTGCGCTTCTAATTTTTGTTTTGAGGCTTATTGATCAATCACTAACAACGGTTAGGGCTTTGGTGGTTACTAAAAAGCCGGTCCTTGGAGCATTCATTGGGTTGTTTGAATCTGCAATTTGGATTCTAGCGGTATCTCAAGTAATCAAAGACATAAACGACCCTTTTTTGATAGCGGCATATGCTTTTAGTTTTGCAGCTGTAACAATTTCATGGTGCATTGTGCCTAGAAGAAAACTCAGTAAGGTACTTATAACAATTAAATCCGTAAACCCTGATGCTTATGTTACCACAGATTTTGCCAATCCAATATCCTTAAGAAAGTAACTAGTTAAAAAAACTTAGATTTAAAAATTTTCAAAATAATTAGCAAAACAATTCCCGAGAGGAATATTGAACTGCTATTTTCTGTGAGCAACTCCATAATAGATAATACCCCTCCAAGAATGGTTAAAAAAACAGAAAGATTAAATAGTTTTCTGTAATTGTTTTGATTCCAGAAACCCTTCATTCGATTATTTTTTTATGACCTTAAATGTACTGCTTTGACTACCTTTTGAAAGAGTCAAAAAGTAGGCTCCTTTTTCAAAACTTGAAACGTTAATTTCTTCTACACCAATTGCTTTGTAGATTTCTTTACCAAGAATATCGTTAATAATAATAGTTTCATCTCCTTCAATACTGAGAAGATTTATTACATCAATAAATGGATTTGGATAAATTTTATAAGAAGTGAAAAAATTATTATCAACATTTAATGGAGATCCAAATGAAACATTATCAAAGTAGTAAACTATATTTTGATTTCCTGATGAACCAAAATTAAAAAATATGGAAGCCATATCGAAGACAAAATTTGTGTTGAGGGCTGCTGTTCCCTCAGACTCGTTTGAAAAATCAAACTCCATAGTTTCCCATTCCCCAGCAACTGTCGTGTAAGTGTCTGTCTCAACTGATTGAGTTGGGTCAAGTGAATTTTCGATTTTTAATCTTACAGGTATCCCAGTTTGAGTTGAACCAGAGACATAAACATGTACAAACATTTTTGTGTCAGAATTCGTAATAGGAATATTACTTGAAAATCCAGCCCCAGACCCGATTGTAACCCCAGCCCATGTTTCAGCACCACTATTCTTTTCTACTCTTGCGTAATTTCCGTCAACCGTTTCTAAAATTGTTGAAGGACCGTTTCCTCCAAAATCTGTCAATATATAAAATACATTAGGATCTTCAAAGGTAACTGGTAAATCCATTTGGCTAAGCCCCCCACTAGGATCAGTCTGATATATATCATCATAATAAAATGTAGAGTCAGCAGTACCATCACCAACATTTCCAAAATCAAACATTAAAACAAGCTTTCTGTATGCGTTTGAGGGTTCACCAGAAAAATCCCACGACAGTATTTCCCATTCATTAGTCTTTGTCGTGTAAGCATCTCTTTCGGTTGCAGGTTCAGAGGGAAATTCACCCAGGTCCCCTTCAATTTTAAACTTAACCATAAGTCCTGGATAAGGGGAAAGAACATTCATGCTTAATGTGGTGTTACTAGAAAAATCTAAATAACTATCAAGTTCGATATAGGTTCCAGCCCAAATGTCTCCAACATCCCTGATTATAACCCCAACATATTCACTTGGATTATCATCGTCAATTTGAGGATTATAAACAACATAACCTGAACCACCATTGAAGTGAATAATATCATTGTTTGTTATTTGTTCATTTTCAAAATTTATAGGAAGCCCAATCTGTCCAAAAATTGATTTTGACATAAAAATGAAAACCAATAAAACTATGTGTATAAATTTATTTTTTATCACTGTATCTTTATTTTCTTTAACAAGTCTTTTAAATTAGTTTTTAATACTATGCATGCGATGCAAATATAAGCTCTAAATTTGATATAAGCTTAAAAGCCTTATTTATTTTGAAGCATTTCAGGTGTTACTACAGTTCTAAACCCAGTGTGGTCAGATCCTGAACCTAAACTTACACCCATCCTTGCAGAAATTCTATAGCTTGCACAATACGAATCATGACATAAAAACGAACCACCTTTCATTACATATTGTATCTCATAGGGGTTGCTTGGATTGTAACAACTGCTAGCGCCTTTGAGATTTTTTAGTTCGGCTTCTTTGCTGATTTCTGAATAATAATTGATATTGAATAAATCATCTGTAATTTCCCAAACATTTCCAACCATATCAAATATACCAATGCTATTAGAAGGAAAAGATTTTACAGGGGCAATCATATCAAATCCATCGATTGATTCATTTTTTAGAGGAAAATTACCTTGCCAAGTATTCGCATTAGAGTTCAATAAATTTAAATCATCTCCCCAAGTATATACAGCTTTTCTATAATTCCCTTGAGCTGCTGACTCCCATTCTGCCTCTGTAGGAAGCCTTCTGTTAGCCCATTCACAATAAGCTTTGGCATCTTCATAAGCAATATGAACAACAGGATAATTGCCTTTAATTTCAATATTAGAGCCTGGCCCTTTTGGAGATTTCCAATTTGCTCCAGTTTGCCATCTCCACCATTGAAAATAATTATTAATATTATCGATTTTCTTTAATTTATCGTTAAATACTAGACTACCAGGTTGTAAAATTGAATCATGAGGCTTTGGTGTTCCAGTCGGCAGACTTTTTTTCATCTCTTTCCAGTTGATTTTTCTTTCGGCTATTGTCACATAACCAGTTTCATTAACAAATTTTTGAAATTGATTATTAGTAACCTCTGTAATATCAATATAAAAACCGTCAATATAAACTTCATGAGAAGGCTTTTCTCTCATCATTGCATGATTATCACTTTCTTTTGCCCCTTTTGTATATGATTTACCTTCAACCCAAACCATTCCTTCAGGTGTACTAAATGAAATATTTTTATACTTTTCATTACCAGTGCAGGAAAAAAACAATGCAGTAAAAAGAAAAAAAACTTTAAATAAATTAGACATTAATTTCTGCTGAATTTAGCTAGAGAAGGATGAAAATAAAAAGGCAATCCAAAAGGCTCTACAAATTCTTTAAGTCTTTCAGAGACATTACCATAAACATCAATTTTTTTAATATCAAAGTGCTCGGAAAACATTTTGAAGTGATTCTCTAATACTCCGCCTTCGGAAATATTTTTTCCATGTTCCATCATGGCCTCTTCATTCAAATATCTTTCGATAAGAATTACTCTGTCTGCGGTATTATAAATTCCCCCGTAAGCATTGTAGAACCCCCAACCTAGTGAATTTGGCTCATTTTGTTTTATTGCACCAGTGTAATATTTAGAAAATTCTTTAATTTCTTCTCTTGATTTATCATTAATCACATTCATTTGAACAATAAATATTAATTCTTCAGATGACCTTTGAGAATTACAATTATACATCAGTATAAATAAAAGAAAAAGTAATTTTATGTTTTTCATTTGAAAAATATTAAAAGCCTAAAATAACGTAAAAAATTTATAACTTGGTGGTTAATAAAAGAAAATTATGTCTAGTAAATTTTTTGGAAATAGGTTTGACAAACAGTCTAACAGTAAGGGAAAAAAAACCTCACGTAAATCTTCAAGCAATAAAGCACAAAATCAGAATAATAGAGCAAGATCAGGAGGTGTTAGAAAAGTAGGAAGAGGTGGTTAGAATTTTTAAAGTCCTTTACTATTACTTTAATTATTATTGTATAGCCTTAATTGTATATGGCCTGTATATTGATGTAAATTTAAAATACAGATCAATCAGGGTTCACTTTTTGCAAATATGAATAGGGTAATATATTAGCTTACTAATGTCGTACCTAAAATATTTAGTATCCTATTGCACTTCCATCTTTTCTTGACTCAGATGCACCATAATATACACCTGACTTTTCATCAAACATTATTGCTTGATATCCGCCAAAAGACCCAAGACTAAATATGACTTTATGTCCATATTTTTGAAGTCTTCTGATTTCTTTATATTCAAAACCAGATTCAAGTGATAGTTCGCCTCCATCGAGCATATTGCCACCTGTAGGCTGTTGATTTGAAACATGTCTAATTCGTGGAGCATCTCCAGCTTCTTGTAAATTCATTTCAAAATCAATTAGATTAATAATAATTTGAGCATGTCCTTGTGGTTGCATAGCTCCACCCATTAATCCAAAGCTGATATATGGCTTATTATCTTTAGTTATGAATGCTGGAATTATTGTATGAAAAGGCCTTTTTTCAGGCTCATAGACATTAAAATGTCCTTCTTCTAGAGAAAACATTTCACCTCTATCCTGTAACATAAATCCTAATCCTGGAGGCACCATCCCCGAACCCATTCCTCTATAATTACTTTGAATCAAAGAAACCATATTTCCATCGCTATCAGCAGTTGTCAAGTATATTGTATCTCCATTTTCAATTTCTCCGGCACTTACATTTTTAGCAGCTTGATTTGAATTTATTTCTGATCTTCTTTTGTCTGCGTATTCTTTTGAAATTAAATAATCAACGGGGATTTGATTGAAATCCATATCAGCATAATATTTTGCTCTGTCTGCAAAAGCAATTTTTTTTGCTTCTGTAAAATGATGTATATACTCAGCTGATCCAAACCCCATAGATTTAATATCATACTTTTCTAAAAGATTTAAAATTTGCAGAGCTGCAATTCCTTGACCATTTGGTGGTAGTTCCCATACATCATAACCTCTATAATTTGTTGATACAGGCTTTACCCAATCAGACTTATGATTTTTTAAATCGTTATATGATAAAAAACCTCCTTGCTCAATGATAAAGTCTGAAATTGTTTTAGCAATTTTTCCTTCATAGAATCCTTTTCTACCTTTTTTTGCAATTAATTTTAACGTTTGAGCTAAATCTGGGTTTTTAAAAATTTCACCTTTTTTAGGAGTTGATTTGGTTAGATAATAAGTTTCTTTAAAGTTGGGATATTCATTGAAGTTTTTATCAGCTGTTTTCATGTAATATGCAACAAGTTCTGTTACAGGAAAACCATTTTCAGCATATTTAATTGCTGGATTTAATATTTCTTCCATACTTATTTTCCCAAATTTCTCATGCATTTCAAACCATCCATCAACACACCCCGGAACACTAACTGGCAATGGTCCATAAGCAGGAATTTCAGCTATATTATTTTCTTTAAAATAGTCGAGGGTCAAATTTTTAGGAGATCTGCCACTTGCATTTAATCCATACAGCTTTTTATCTTTTTCAATCCATATAATTGCAAATAAGTCACCTCCAATCCCGTTTCCTGTTGGTTCCATCAGCCCAATTGCTGCATTTGAAGCTATCGCAGCATCAATTGCATTACCACCATTTTTCAAAACATCTATACCAACTTGAGTTGCTAAGGGATGGCTTGTTGCTATCATACCATTTTCAGCGATTACTTCAGATCGAGACGAGAATAACTCTCCGGTGATCCTGTCTTGTGAAAAAGAATTTAAACTTAAAAGAATCAAAAGGCTTAAAAATATTTTTTTCATTTTTTAATATTTAAGTTTAAAATACACAAATTATAATATTCTTTATATTTTGCTTATCCAATTTTTAGTTTTTATTTTTAATAAAAAGGTTTTTTATTTTGAGATATTTAATATTATTATTTTTCTTGTCTGTCAATTTTTCTTTTTCACAACTATGGAAAGAAATGGCTGATGATCCAAATGTCAACCTATATGATGTAGTTAAAGAGGCAGAGCTGTATTTTGAACAAATTGACAAATCCGCTAAGGGATCAGGCTGGAAATCTTACCAAAGGTGGTTATATGAAAATGAACCTAAATATTTTCCGACTGGAAATAGAAAATTCATAGATCCATTATTGGTCGAAAATGAATTTATCAGATTAACAAAAAGTAATAAGAACCTAGATAAGTCATCTTTTAATAATGGTTGGAATGAACTGGGCCCTTCCTATATTGAGGAAGTCACAGGTCATTACTCTGTAGGCCTGGGAAGAATAGAAACTTTTTATATTGATTTAGATGATGAAAACAGGATTTTTTTAGGTTCAAGAAGTGGGGGTTTTTGGAAAACAAATGATGGTGGGCAAACATGGGATAATACAACAGATTTTCTAATTGCATCTGGTGTAAACACTATTGCTGTCTCTCCTTCAGATCCTGATAGAATTTTAATTAACGTAAGAAATTCTAAAAACGGCGTTACTCAAGGAATTTATCAATCTTTAAACGGAGGTGAATCATGGACCCAAACCAATTTTATTCCTGAGAATCTTAATTGGGGAGGACTTGGCACTTATGATAAAATATATAAGATAATGTATCATCCAAGTATACCTAATTTGGTTTTTGCTGGTACCAGTGAGGGAATTTATAGGTCTGAAGATAATTTTGAATCATTTACTCGAATTTCTGTTGGTAATTTTTCTGAACTGACTTATAATTTTGATTTTATTGAGTTTCATCCTACAAATCAAAATATCATATATGCATCTACAATGAATAATGATTCTCGAATATATATTTCAATGAATGCTGGTCAGAATTTTTCTTATTCAGGAAATATTTCTGGGAACAATAGCGCTATAAAATTGTCTGTTTCTCAAGCTTGTGAAAACTGCATTTATGTAGGAACAAGTGATGGTATTTGGAAATCTGATAACATGGGTCAAACATTTTCATTGGTAGGAAACCCTGGATTACCAAATTATGGTGCTTTTGCCGTCAGCGACACCAATCCAAATTATATGCTTTTTGGTGACATTGATACTCATATGAGTACTGATGGGGGACAAACATGGAACAAAACAACATACTGGTCAATCGGAAACTCAACTTATGACACTACAGGTCAATATGTTCACGCTGACATCCGTGGGGCAAAAAGTTATAATGGCACTTTTTGGGTAAATACTGATGGATTACTTGCAAAAAGTAGTGATAATGGAATTACTTGGGAGTTTTTTGAAGGTCAATCGATTAGAGAAAATTATTGTCTTGGAGTAAGTCAATCAAATACATATAGAACAGTTACAGGCTCTCAGGATAATGGCACAAGTATAAAAACAGAAAACGGATGGATAGAGTTTTATGGAGCTGACGGTATGGAAGGAATAATTCATCCTCTCAATGATGATTGGATGATCGGAAGCATTCAGTACGGCTCTAAAAGAAGAACTAAAGATGGTGGATATACACAAGATGGTGTTAATCCAACAGACTTTAGTGGTGATTGGGTTACACCTTTAATGTATGACCCTAATAATCAAATGAGTATTTACACAATGTCAAACAATATTTACAGAAGTGATGATTTTGGTTCTACTTGGCTTAGCTTGGGCTGGAGTGGATTTTCCAATAATATTACTGCTGCTGCTATTGCAGAAAACAATTCAGAAATAATAGCCATTGCTTCTTACGGTGAAATAAACCTTTCGATTGATGGAGGATTTAGTTTTTCTGATATTTCACAAGGTCTTCCAGGACAATGGATCACAGATATTGCTTTTGATCCAAATAACGATGATACTATTATTGTTACATACGACACGTATTGGGGGAGCAATAATAAGGTTTATGTTTCTCAAAATTTAGGTCAGACTTGGCAAAATATAACTCACAACCTTGGCAGTATGCCAATTAGGAGCGTTGTCATTGATCACACTGAAAACTCAACTATTTATTTAGGTGCGGAAATAGGTGTTTTTAAAAAAGGCATGAATGAAAATTCATGGGAATTATTCAATCAAAATTTACCTAATACCACTGTTATGGAATTAGAGGTTGTATACGGATCTAATTCACTTAGGGCAACTACTTGGGGAAGAGGTGTATGGGAGCATTCTTTAGCACATAGAGAGAATTATCCCTCTATATTAACAACTAGAATCTCTAATCAACCTACAGATACTCAGCCTAAAGAGTTTGTTGATCAATTTGTAACCTCGACAATAGAATATGAAGGTAATTTAAACAGTGTTTATTTAGAATGGTTAACAGAATCAAACTCAGGAACAATTCAAATGTCTAACTCAGAAAACAATATATGGATTTCTGATTCACCAATTCCAAATTTTGAACAAGGAACAAAGATTTATTTTCAAGTATTTGCTGAATCTTCAGATGGACTAACTTCAGAAACATATGATTTCATGTATGAGGTCAAGGAAAGGGTATTATGCACCCCGTCAATGGATTGTTCGTATGGTGATGGTTTACAATTATTTCAACTTGAAGACATCGTAAATAACTCTGGATGTGAGGGTTATGGTGATTTTACAAATCTGTCTACAGAGTTAGAACAAGGTTCTGAATATGTATTAACACTTACAACGGGTTATGGAGACCAGTATGTAAGTGTCTGGATAGACTATAATAATGATCTTGAGTTTACCAACGATGAAGTTGTCTTAAGCAATTTTATAATAGAGCCTGGGCTTAATTCACCTGGCTCCTTCACTGAATCAGTTAATATTTCAATCCCACAAGATGCAACAATAGGGCAACATATTTTACGGGTTAAGACTAATTATCAGGGCGTAGTCGATTCATGTCAAGTAACTGCTTATGGTGAAACGGAGGACTATACTGTTGACATTGTAGTTAACACAACTGCACCAATTATCACCCTTATTGATAATGATATTATAACGATAGAGGTAGGTTCTGTCTTTACGGATCCAGGAGCTACAGCTACTGACAGTTCAGGCGATCAAGTTGATGTTACTGTTACAGGAACAGTTGATGTCAATACAGTTGGTACTTATACGTTGACCTACACAGCTACCGATAGCTCTGGCAATTCATCAAGTATTACAAGAGTTGTGGGCGTTGTTGATACAACCGATCCAGCACTGCTAGTCCTAGGAGATATCGTAACAACGATTGAATATTGTATTTCTATATTTACGGATCCAGGAGCTACAGCTACCGACAATTCTGGGGAAGATATTGCGGTCACTGTTGAAGGTACAGTAGATGTTTACACTATTGGCACTTATACATTGACCTATTCAGCCTCCGATAGCTCAGGCAATACAGCTACTGCTATAAGAATTGTAAATGTTCTTGATACTACACCTCCTGAATTAGTATTAATAGGAGATCCGGAGTCAACCATTGAAGTTGGTACTCCATACAGTGGCTCAGATGTCTCATGCTCTGGTTGTGGCACCCATGAAATAACTTTTCAAGGATGGATTCAGGTCGGAGACCCAAGTGAAGTTTCCTGGAATTCGGTTGGGACCTACACTATAACCTATTATTGCACAGATGAAAGTGGTAATTCATCTTCTGTTTCTAAAATCATTAATGTTGTAGATACAGTTGCTCCAGAGATTATTTGTGATGGTATAGATATTTATTTGGGTGAAAATGGAGAAGCTATAATTACGATAGATGACTTGGTTGCTAGTGTGACTGATATTTCTGGTGTTGCAGAAGTATCTACTGCTTCTGAGTTAACCTTTGATTGTTCTATGATTGGTTCGAATAATGTAGTGATTACTGCAACAGATAATTATGGAAATTCTTCTCAGTGTATTCCTTCAGTGACTGTTATAGATGATATGGATCCTGCTGCGGTGTGTACCATAAACATTGTTACTCTAACTCTAGAGAATGGTTTAGCAGTTATAACAGAGGATGACATTGATCCTGGAAGTGACACTTCAGATAACTGTGGTATTGCATTCGTGGAGTTGTCAAAGGTAGAATTTACAGAGGAAGATTTAGGTTCTAATACGATTACTATGACAGTAACAGATGTAAATGACAATGTTTCATCTTGCGAAGTAGAAGTGGTGGTTGAAGCGGGTCTTTCAGTGACCGAGAATATTATGAATGATTTATTGTTATATCCAAATCCAACCAAGGGTGTTATTTATCTTTCTAAGAATATAGAGATCAATTATGGTATATATAATTCTATAGGACAGAAAGTGATTGAAGGAGTCACATCAGATGAAATTAATATTTCTCAGCTAGCAAATGGTATGTATTACATCAAACTAGAGGTAGAAAACCAAACAACTAATCGAAAAATTATTAAAAATTAAGATATATTTTGCAGACACTTTGTACTATGCTAAATGCATTTTAGAAAGCTTATTTATCCTTTTATTATCAAGGAATTTATTAGTGCTAGGATAGTATAAAGAATTAATCATAGCTAATCCTAATTTACTGCTTGTTGTAATTGAGGGAATTAATATCATTAAAGGATAAAAGGGTTTCATTAATGAGTAAAATACGCAATACAATTTAGTTTTAGGTTTTATTCCGTTTTCAGGGATAAGAAGTCCAAGTCTAATCATGTAAGCATCTTTGAAGCCTTTGCTTAAAATATAGTTTTCTGTTTTTCCTTTAACATTCGCCCAGCTTATTTTGCTGTTTTCACTATTAATAGTTCCTTCACCAGAAACATATGTCATCATTGAATTTGAATTAATGCTATATACTAAATCAGTAATTGCTTTAGTCATTTCAAATGTTACTTTATAATAATATTCATAGCTATGACCAAATGAAGTTATTCCCATGCAGTGGAAGCATGCATCACAATTTTTTATATTCTTTTTTATTTCACTAACTTTTAAAAAATCTGTAATAATAAATTCAGAGATTTTTGAACTTTTTAGATTTACAGGCATTCGATTAACTAAATAAATATTTTTAACCCTTTTATCGTTAATGCATTCTTGTAATACAGATTTTCCAACCATCCCAGTACTGCCTGTTATTAATACATCCATATCAATTTTTATTGTAAATTAGAATATGAGGCAAAATAAATTAAAATATTCGTTATTTTTTTTATTCTCACTTTTATTTTTGATCAATTCTAATTCACAAGAAACTGATTATGAACCATCTGCTGAGATACTTTATTCATTCAATAAGACAGCTGATAGTATTCTTTCTCTTTTAACAATTGAGCAAAAAGCTTCACAAATGTTAACTACTTCTCCATCTGTCCCTGAGCGTGAAATAGAAATGTATAATTGGTGGAATGAAGCATTACATGGTGTGGCTAGGTCTGGAAAAGCAACGGTATTTCCACAAGCAATTGCGATGGGTGCAACATTTGATCCAGATTTGATTAAAAAAACAGCAGCTGCGATTTCAACTGAAGCAAGAGCAATGTACAATATCTTTAGCAATAAAGAAATTAGAACGGAATACACTGGGCTAACCTTTTGGTCACCAAATATTAATATTTTTAGAGATCCAAGGTGGGGAAGAGGTCATGAGACCTATGGAGAAGATCCCTTTTTAACTGGAGAAATTGGTAAAGCATTTGTCATTGGATTGCAAGGAAATCATCATAAGTACCTAAAAGTTGCTGCAGGTGCAAAACATTTTGCTGTACATTCTGGTCCAGAAGCTAGTAGACATAGCTTTAATGCAAAGGTTAACTCTCAGGATTTAAATGAAACATACCTTCCTGCTTTCAAAAAATTAATTGACGCAAATGTAGAAATAGTAATGTGTGCATATAACAGGTTAAACGATGAGCCTTGCTGTGGAAGTAAGACATTATTAAATGATTTGCTTAGAGAAAATTGGGGCTTTAAGGGACATGTTGTTTCTGATTGTGGAGCAATATATGATATTAAGCCAAATCATAATTTTACTGTTTCAAATGAGGAAAGTGTTTCCTATGCAATTAAAGGAGGTGTTGATCTAAATTGTGGCTCATTATATAAAATAATTCCAAGAGCTATTGAAAAAGGCATGCTTAGCGAACTAGATTTGGATAAGTCATTAAAAAGACTATTTATGACAAGATTAAAACTTGGAATATTAAAAAAGGTCAATGATAATCCCTACAGTGAATTAAATGAGAATCATATAAACACTAAAAATCATATAAAGTTGGCAAGGGATGTAGCTTCTAAGTCAATAGTACTATTAAAAAACAAAAATAATATTCTTCCGCTGTCTAAAAATATAAATAGGGTTTTTGTCACAGGGCCAAATGCTGCAAATGTAAACACATTACTTGGTAACTATAATGGATTAAGTCCAAATATCGTAACACCGCTAGAAGGTATAACTGCAAAGGTTTCTAACGGAACAATAATAAGGTTCAACAAAGGTGTGGATTTAATCAGCAATAATAACAGAATGGACTGGTCAGCAAGTTTAGCTGCTTCAAGCGATGTTACAATTGCAGTAATGGGTATTTCAGCATTGATCGAAGGTGAAGAAGGTGCAGCAATTTCGTCTGACGCAAACGGAGATAGAAATTCAATTTCTCTTCCAAATAATCAGATAGATTATTTAAAAAAATTAAGAAACAGTGCTGGTGATAAGCCAATTGTTCTAGTTGTGAAATCTGGTTCTGCTATTGATCTTTCGGAGATTTCAAATTATGTTGATGCAATTGTTTACGCTTGGTATTTAGGAGAGCAAGGCGGAAATGCTATCGCTGAAATTATTTTTGGAGATGTCAATCCTTCAGGAAAACTTCCAATAACAATTCCAGAATCTCTATCACACGTTCCGGAATATAATGACTATAATATGGAAAATAGAACTTATAAATTTACAAACTACAAACCCATGTACCCTTTTGGTTTTGGGCTTAGTTATTCAAACTTTTCATACTCAGATTTGTCTCTTAAAAAAAATAAAATATCTATAGGCGATTCAATTGAGCTAAATTTTGAAATCTATAATAGTAGTATCGTTCCAGGTGAGGAGGTAATACAAATATATATTAAGGATATTGTTGCTTCTTTTCGAACACCAAATTCATCGCTGATATACTTTGACAGAATTTATCTAGATTCTGGTGAAAAAAAGACAATAAGTGTGATTATTGATAAAGATATGATGGGTTCTTATAATCAAAAAGGTGTTAAAGTGATTGAGCCAGGAAATTTTAAGATATTTGTAGGAGGAAGTTCACCCGGTGAAAGAAGTGTTGAGCTAGGGAAAGAAATAAAAGAGGTTGTTTTCACTGTAGAATAATTTACATGAAGGAGTTCCATCTTGGATTTTATTTAACTGGATACGAAAAAAGAATCAGGATGTTGCTTCGTTTGATTATGTAAATTATTTCACAAAAAAGAAATAATATATGGTATATGCAATCATACTAAAGCTGATAAAAAAGCTTAGTTTCATTAATGATTTATTTTGTGGATTTTTTCTGATTAGAATTCTTACAATCCAATTTAAAACAAATAACGTGACTATAATAATTAAGGGTGTTGGCATAAATTAAAATTAAATTAAATTCCTTTTAATCTTTCATAAAACGCGCTAAATTCATCAGAAAAATTTCTGTTTTTTCTAAATGATTTTCTCTCTTGAATTTTCAGCGCATCCATTTTTTCGTTTGTCTCACTTAAGAATATTTCTCCTTTGCTATTCTTATTTATAACATATGACCATATGTACGGCGAAGCATTTTCATCAAACCCTTTTAGCCCAAGTTTTAAATTCCAAAAAATTAACTCATCATCTTCATATGTCATTAAGTAATTTCCGTTTGACAGAATTATTAGTTGCTGAATTTTTTTCTCATTAATAAATTGTTTTAACATGTCATGGTTTTTAGGAAACTTTTTGGTAAAAACAGGTCTTGTTTTGTCAAATAATGAGTAATATGTAAATATATAAGAGTCCTCTAATTCAATTTGACTTGACCATAAGACACTATTAAAATAGGTCGCCCTAGTATTAATATCTTTGTATTCAATATTATTTTCCTCTAGTGCTTTTGCAATATTATAATGGGCCATCCCTTTAAACAATAAAGTAATAAGTAAATATGCTGAGCTTATAATTAAGCCTAATGAATTGTAGAGTTTTCTTTTTTTAGAAAGCCTGTCTTGAAATGCAGTTAGTATTAGGAAAGTTAAAAAAGGAAGACTATAGATTGGGTCTATAATAAATATGTTTTCTATAGCTACACGCCATTCGAAAGGCCAAAAGAGCTGAGTACCCCAAGTGGTTTGAGCATCAAGTATCGGGTGAGTAATGATTGCTAAAAAAAACATTTTAAACCAATCATTAAAACTAACATGGGAATAGCTAGAATATATATTTTTTAAAATAAACGCTAAAATTGGAGCTGCTACAAACGGGAATATAAGAGAATGAGAAAAACCTCTATGCATTACAGAAGCGGTAAGATCATCAACAAAAAATCTGGTAACTATATCAAAATCTGGAATAGTTCCAGCTATTGCTCCAAGTACTATAGCTTTGTTGCCAATTTTTTTCCCAAGTGTAGCTTCAGCTACAGAAGCACCTAAAACAATTTGAGTTAATGAGTCCATAAAAAAAAGAGGCTTTTAAAAATTCTTAAAAGCCTCTCCAATAATTATACCTTAAATTAATAGGTAATCATTAAACTTTCTTCCTCAATCCATGTGCCAATGGGTGCATCTCTCATGGCTTTCCATTCGCTGTCTGCATTTCTCTTTTTCATTCTTTGATCTAGGCCGTTAAAGTAAGCTGCTCTTGACTCACCTAATATCACCATAACATAATCACCACTTTCTGTTCCACCAAAAACTGGTTCAAGCATTAAGGTGATATATTTGTTATTAAGCTTTATATCATTCTGAATTTGTTTTTTTTGTATTTCTTCAAATGCACTTCTTTCACCCCAACCAATATCAACTGTGACATGTCTTCTATATGTATGTTTTGGTAATTCTTCCATTAGATTCATTCCTTCAGGCACATAGCTAAGGTCTGGCCTCATTTTAAATACGTGACTCATAACAAACTCGGTGTCAGTTCCTTCAAAAGCATTTTCACCATTCATTTCTCTGAATTTTGCTAAAACTTCTGGTCTTAAATTTTCATTAAAGTTTTTTTCCCATGCCTCGAAATCAGCAAGACTTTCAAACGCTTGAGAGAAATAAACGGAATTTCCATCCATTTCTGTAAGCAAGAATGTTCTGGGTGCATTTTCATCCATTTCTAAAATTAGATTTTTCCAATCATTCATTAATTTTTCAGTCTTTGCCTGGTTAGCAGTTTCCCATTCGTTTGAAATTACATATTCTGGCAATTGAGCAAATGCTCCTAAAGTTACCAGTAAGCAAAACGTACTTGTAATTATATTTTTCATAGTTAATTAAATTTAGTTAAGACATCAATATAGCTATTATTTAGATTCGCTCAAAATAAGCTCATTATTTATTATGTAAGAGTAATATTTTTAAAATAAATTTACATCTAAACAAATTCAATGAAAAAATTAATTATTGTTAGACACTCTAAATCATCATGGAAAGAAATAAACTTAACAGATTTTAATAGACCGCTAAACGGGAGAGGTAAATCAGACGGGCTTTTAATGGCGGATTATTTAAAGAGCAAAATCAATAAAATTGATTATTTGCATTCGAGTAGATCTGTAAGGACTTTTGAAACATCCAATTATTTTATTAACCAAATACAATTTGGAAAAGTAGAATATGATGATTCTTTATATCACAGTTCTGCACCATCAATATTAAATATGATTAGAAATTATTCAGATAATTTTTCATCTGTAATGATTATTGCACATAACCCAGGTTTGACAAATTTGATCAATGATATAACAAATATTTATATAGATAATTTACCAACAACTGGTCTAGCAGAAATAGATTTTAATTGCCTCAGATGGAATGATATTTCGTCAAAAAAAAGTAATCTTGTTGAAATAAAATTCCCTAAGCAGTTAAAATAATTTTATATATTTAAGCAGCTAACTAAATTTTTATATTATGACACTTATAATGGTTCTACAGCTTATAATTGCAATTGGACTAATAAATGTTTGGCTTTTCAGATTTAATAAAGCCACAGATTATAGAGGCGGGGACGCTACAAATATGAAAGAGGAGTTTATCACATACGGCCTTCCAGTGTGGCTTATGTATTTTATTGGAGCAATGAAGGTTTCTATCGCACTTATGCTAATTATTAGCTTTTGGATAGAGGAATTACTTATATATAATCTGGTTGCCTTAGCTGCATTAATGATTGCGGCAGTATTTATGCATGTCAAGGTTAAGGATCCTATAAAGAAATCTTATCCCGCTTTGTCAATTTTATTTATGATAGCATTGATAATGTATTTCACTATGCGGTAACAACACCTCCATTTATTAATTCATTTTAAATAAATTGAAAGCATGAAATATTATTATGTATTTACAATATTTTTTGTTTTCAATATTTACTCATTATCTGCCGTTGATTACGTTATTAATAGTATCGACAATCATAAAATTCACGGCACATTAATAAATTCAAAAAACCCAAATTCTAATTTAGCCATAATCATTTCTGGATCTGGCCCCACAGACCGAGACGGGAATAACACATCTATGAAAAGCGATTATTTAAAGATGTTAGCTGAAGGACTTCAAGAAAATGGGATTAGCACATACAGGTATGATAAAAGGGGAGTTGGTAAAAGTGTAGGAGATTTGAAAAGCAGTAATGAAATTAAATTTTCAGACTATATAAATGACGTGGTTAGCATAATTAATCATTTTAAGGAATCAAAAAGTTTTAAAGAAGTTATTGTAATTGGACATAGTGAGGGGGCATTAATCGGTATGATTGCAAGTCAATCAATTGCCGACAAATTTATTTCCGTAGCTGGCGCAGGTGAAGATTATTTAACATTAATTGAAAGACAGTTGTCAATCCAGCCACCCTTTGTTAAATCAATGTCTGAGCCAATTATAGAAAAATTAAAAAATAAAAAATTAGTTGATTCGGTTCCGCCCTTACTCAGTAGTTTATTCAGAGTAGATGTTCAGTCATATCTTATAGCTGCATCAAGTTATGATCCTGTAGAGGAAATTTCAAAGTTAAATATGCCTATTTTAATAATTCAAGGCAGTACAGATATCCAAATTGAAGTTAATGATGCGCTAATATTACATAAAGCTGCAAAGAATTCTAGATTGGAGATAATTGATGGTATGAATCATGTTTTCAGGCAGGCAAGCAATAATCGCTTATTGAATTTACAAACTTATGGTAATCCGGAGCTTCTCATTGACAATAATATGGTTAATTTAATTTCTGAATTTATAGACCAGAAATAAAAAAACCGCCCAGTGGGCGGTTTTTTAAATTATTTCAATTTTTCTTTTTATTAAAGTTTAAAGAAAATTGACAGAGATGGTGTAGCATTAACATTGTTAATTTCACCTTCCCAACCGAACATCATAGAAGAATCGTCTCCTTGCTTAACATACTGAAGTATGTTTGCCAATTGGAAGTTGATGATGATGTTCTCATTAACAAAGTAATTCATACCTATACCAGAACCTAATCTAGTTTGAGCATCATCAAAGCTATCACCACTGGTAGTGCCAAATCCTACAGCCCACCATAATTTAGTTTTGTCTCCTAAATCCATAAAATAGTTATAGTAAGCCAAACCAAAATCAGTGTTAGAAACTTTAGTTCCATCAACGTCTGTACTCATAAGTCCTAAAGACACACCAATAGCTGATTTTTCATTTAAGAAGTAACCTGCTTGAGGAGCGATAGTGTTCATCTTAGTTTCAACACCATCCATGTCCATAGAACCAAATGTAATTCCACCACCAAGTAACCAGTCTCCAGCTTCGTAACCGTAGCTAGCATCATCCTGAGCGTTAATAGTAGAAATACCGAAAAATAATACCGTAATAAAAAGTAATAATTTTTTCATTTTAAATAAATTTTTAGTTAATATGAGGCAAATATACTAAATTATTTAAAAAACAACTTTTTTTTTGAGATATCAGTAATTTTACATTCCTTTTTTTGACAAATTCATTTCTGTTAGTTTATGATTTACAAAGACTTAAGAAGAAATCAAGAAATTCACTAAATTTGAGTAATAATTAGCTAAAAATGAACAAAACCCATCTCTCTTACAGAACTTCCAATCCTGCATTGAACTCTAATACTTTCAAGAATCCAGTAAAAAATAGCTCGTTATTTCTTGATAAAACAATGACAATTCAGGGTACTGTTGACAAAACTGCAATCTCATTAGTATTATTAATCATTGCTGCATATTATACATTTTCAGCAGGGATGGAAAGTATGATTATGATTGGGTCTATCGGAGGATTAATCTTAGCTATACTCACAATTTTTAAAAAAGAATGGGCTCCGTTTACTGTCCCCTTTTATGCTATATTTGAAGGATTAGCCCTTGGATCATTATCATACATATACAACACTCAATACGATGGTATTGTTTTACAAGCTGTTTCAATAACAGTTCTGGTTTTATTTTCTTTACTATTTGCTTACAGATCAAAAATTATAAAACCGACTGAGAATTTTAAGTTAGGATTATTTGCAGCAACCGGTGGGATATTCCTTCTATATTTGATAAGCTTTGTTATGAGCTTCTTTGGCTCGGGAATATCTCTTTTAAACCCTAATAATTCCTCTATGTTAAGTATTGGCTTATCTTTTGGTATTGTAATAATAGCAGCACTTAATCTAGTAATTGATTTTGATTTCATTGAAGAAGGATCTGAAAAAGGTGCTCCAAAATATATGGAGTGGTATGCTGCCTTTGGGCTTCTAGTAACATTGATATGGCTATACTTAGAGCTATTAAGATTACTGGCAAAAATGAAAAATAGATAGTTAAATAATATTTGGTATCTCCATTATATCAACTACAAATGCAAGTCCAAATACTTCTCTTATCTGAATCTTTCTTATAGCATTATCATCATAAATACATTGTATAATTAGAGTAGTAGATAAGTAATCATTAATTTTCATGAAGGCGGAGAGGGTATAGTCAATATCTATATTATCTGCCTTATATAAATAATCTGAATAGAGATTTACTCTTTGTTCCAACATTATATTTTCGAGCAGCTCAAATTTGTAGAAGGCACTAATCGAAGCACCCAACTCAAACCTGGAATTTTGGCCTCTGGGAACACCAAAATATTCTTCCCCTTCGTTTAAATCATTAGTAAACTTTTTACTTGCTAAAATTAATCTTCCTGTCAACGGTGCAAAATTTACCCAAAGTGAATTACTTTCCTTCCAATAAACTCCGACTCCTAGCTGAATATATGCTGGAGAGAATATTCTTGTTTTCTCTGTTCTGATTTCATTTCCCTGCTCGTTTGTTGAGTATTTAAACCCCTTTGCAAATTGTGTTTTAAAGTTTAAAAAGCTTGAAAAGCTAAATTTTTCAATAAACTTTTTACCCATAACAGAATTTATTTCTATCCTATCATCTATTTTTTTAAAAAATTTACTATCACTATTCTTATTTACCCCAAATGAACCAATCATTTTTGTATCCCACGACCATCCATTTCTATAGTAATTAAGATTATAATCAACAGAAAGTGTACCTGCAATGCTGTTTTCACCCCCAGAAACCCAGTTACTGAAAGCCGTCTGATTTACTAAAAAACTAGTTTTTCCAGATTTTTGCCAACCATCAGCCTTTGTTGAATCAGTCATCTTTTCTTGAGAAAAGGTGTTTAAATTAAGAGCTAGTAAGATTATAATTGAAATCTTTTTCACGAGATAAAATTAACATAAAGTTTAAAATTATAAATTATTCATTTTTCTTTAAAATTTAGAATTCATAATTTGTTAACTATATGAATATTATAAAATTTATCATATTTCAAATTTTTATTCTTTTTGTACTATCATGTTCTAATACAAAGCAAGAATGTATAGTTGAGCTTAATTCAAATTGGGAATTTAAATCTGAAAATGATAAAGAGTACTTACCCGCATCTGTTCCCGGCACTGTCCATCTAGATCTGCTGAAAAACGAAAAGATTGATGATCCTTTTTTTAGACTAAACGAGCATCAACAACAATGGATTGATAAACTTGATTGGGAATATAGAACAAATTTTGATGTTAATGATTTTCATTTTGATTATGATATTATAGAACTAGATTTTTTTGGTTTAGATACATATGCTGATGTTTTTTTAAATGATTCTATGATATATTCATCTAATAATATGTTTGTTGGAAAAACAGTTAATGTAAAAAAAAACATAAAAAAAGGGGAAAATAATTTACTTATAAAATTTAAATCTCCAATTGATGTTGGAATTGAGATGTATGATAAGTTGGGATATAGGCTTCCCGATAATGCTAATGATCTTTCAGAAATTGGTAAAGTACCTGAAAATAAAAAAGTAGGAGTTTTTGAAAGAAAAGCCCCCTACTCTTTTGGTTGGGACTGGGGACCCAGACTAGTAACTTCAGGTATCTGGAGACCAATAAAAATTAACTTTTGGAATAATTTTCAAATAAAAGACCTTCATTTTACACAAAAAATAGTTCAAGATAATGCTTTTATAAAAGCTGAGGTTGAAGTACTTTCCGTATATGATAATCAGAATGTGAATGCAAAAATATATGTTGATAATAAAATTATTTTAAAAGATATTGTTCATTTAAAAAAAGGAAATAATAAATTCTCAATTCCCTTTACAATTAATGAAATTGAGAGATGGTGGCCCAATGGTATGGGCAGCCAGAAACTTTACGATGCAAGGCTTGAAATTTCCCACGAAAATTATATTTCTAAAGCTTCAAAATCAATTGGATTGAGAACAATTGAACTGGTAACTCAAAAAGATTCCATCGGAAATGATTTTTTCTTCAAGGTAAATGGGATTCCTACATTCATGAAAGGCGTTAATTATATTCCACAAGACGTTTTTTTACCAAGAGTTAAAGATGTAGATTATGAAAATATCATCTCGGCAGCAGTTGATGCAAATATGAATATGATTAGAGTTTGGGGTGGTGGTGTTTATGAGAAAGATCTATTTTATGAACTGTGTGATAAACATGGGTTGCTTGTTTGGCAAGATTTTATGTTTGCATGTGCCATGTACCCAGGAAATGACAGCTTTTTAAAATCTGTTGAGGAGGAAGCAATTTATAATGTAAAAAGGATAAGAACACACCCATCACTTGCATTATGGTGTGGTAATAATGAAGTCTTATCAGCATGGGAGAATTGGGGCTGGAAATATGATATAATCAAAAATCAATCAAAAGAGATAGCAGATACTATATTTAAGTCATACGACGAGATTTTTCATAAAATATTACCCAAGGTTATTAATGAATATGATAATAGCACTGATTATTGGTCGTCATCTCCAAGCAGCTCTACCGGAGTTACAGAATCCTTAACAAGTGGAGATGCTCATTATTGGGGGGTATGGTGGGGTAAAGAACCATTTAGCACTTATGAAGAAAAAATCCCAAGGTTTATGTCTGAATTTGGATTTCAGTCATTTCCAGAGTTTTCTTCAGTAAAAAAATATACAAACCCTTCAGATTATGATATATATTCTGATGTTATGAAATCTCATCAGAGATCTAGTATTGGAAATAGCACTATAGAGGAATATATGCAACGCGACTATAATGTGCCAAAATCTTTTGATCATTTTCTTTACGTAAGTCAATTACTTCAAGCTGAAGGGATTTCAATGGGAATGGAAGCCCAAAGAAGAAATAGAGACACATGTATGGGAAGCTTATATTGGCAGTTGAATGATTGCTGGCCGGTTGCGTCATGGTCAAGTATTGATTATTTTGGAAAATGGAAAGCGCTTCACTACAAGACAAAAAAATCATTCGAGGAGTCTATATTATCATTTCATAATAAAAGTGATGAAGTGGTTGTATATTTTATCACAGATAAACTAGAAAGGCAAAAATTAAAATTTAATATTCAATTAATTGATTTTTCTGGGAAAATTCATAACTCATGGGAAGGAGAATTTTTTTCAAAAGCAAACAATTCAAAAATAATTCACAAAATAAACTTGTCATCGTTAAATGTTGAGCCTAACTATTTTAATGATAAATATCTTTACGCTAATGCTTCGCTTAATAATCAAGTAATTACTGAAAAAATGAAATATCTTTCAGCTGTAAAAAATTTAGATATTGATGCCCCAAAATTTACATATGAAGTTAAGTCCGTAAATAATTTTTATGAGATTAAAATTTCTTCTGAAAATTTGGTTAAAAATTTATTTATAGACTCTGAGTTAGAATATAATTTTTCTGACAACTATTTTGATCTTAGGCCAAATGAACAAAAAGTAATCAGAATTAAAAGAAACAAAATTCATTCTATAAACTCTTTTAAAGAAAGCTTGAATTTTTTAAGCCTATACGATACTTACTAATTTTTTGGATAAAATCAGAAAAAGCTAATGGAGTTTTGATATTGTTCAATGAAGTTTTAGTTAAATCAATACCTAAAAAAATTAATTTATTCTTGATCACTTGTATTAATTCGCTAGCTGCAAACCTGTTTAGAATTTCCTTTTCATATTTCTCGACACTTTCCTGTAAATTTTTTGTTTTCTGAAAACTAATTATCTCAGCCTCATTTAATCTAGAAAATAGAATATCACTGACCTTTCTGTTCATTTCAATATCGTTCAATTTTTGAATATATACATTCTTGGCGTCACTAAACTTAAAGTCATAGTTTTCCTTGATCTTTCTCTGATAAAAGTTCCAAAAGTTTCTGTACAGATTATGATCCTTATGAATATCAAAATCAAATATGGAATAATAATTAGAGTAGGGTGAAATAATAAAAGGGTATTTTTTTTGGTGAGTTATGTAAAATAATGTTTTAACTAATTCAATAATTTTCATTTTAATATGACACAATTTAATGTATTTTTTTAACTCTCCTTTATTAGATTTTCTATACTTTAAAATAATACTGTTTTCATCATATAAGATTGAACCAACTAAATCTTTTTGCTTTTTATTTTCTATAACTTTATAATTTACTAGGTTTGAAGGAGTCATGCCCCCGCAGACTACAAGCATTAAGAATAACGATAAGGATTGTACTTGATACAAATCTTCAGACTTATTTACAGCTTCAATGAATTTTTCTTTGTTAAATGATTTTAATGTGGTTGATTTTTGTCTTTTTTCTATTATTAGCCTAGGAATCACAAATCTTTTATTAATCAGACTATCTTTATGTGCCCTATTCATAATTACCGCCATTTTTTTTATATAAGAATTAATTGATGATATTTTTAACCCCTTCTTTTCCGCAGTATATTTAAATTCAAAGATTGTATTTTCATCTAGTATATCATTAAAGTAAATATTTGCTTTTTTAAGATGTTTTTTAAACACCCTCACTACATTTAAATAATCATTGGCAGTTATTGGGCTTTTATTTTTAACAAAATCAGTTTTAACATATTCTTCAAGAGAGTAAATATCAATCCCCTTTTTAAGATAGTTCTCTAATTCACTGGTTGACCAATTGTCTGCATGATATTTAATAAGAGCGATTTTTTTTTTGTTTTTTAACTTTTCTAAAGTAATGTTTAAAGAAATTGAATTAGATATTTCAGAGTTTTTAAACTGTTCTTCCTCAACAAAGACACCAGTATTGATTTTTTTTCTATAATTTTTTGCACTGCAGTCATAAATTATAGCTCGTTTATTTTCTTTCGTTTTGTATGAAGATATTGTTATTTTTATGTTCATAACTTTACATAAAGTTTATCATTAATATTACTATTAATATATATATTTACTCAGTAATTAAATATACAAAATATTATTATATATACATATTTTTGAATATTATTCAAGCATTTCAATTATAAAAAAAATTAATTTTTAAATAATATATTTTTGTCAAGAATATTTGTTATTATCAAAATTATTTCTGTTTTATAATTTTCCATTTCACCAATACTTAAACTAGTTTTTCCTTCGAATACCCCCTCAAGAACACCATCGGTTGTATTTTTTAAATTTATTATACCACTTTTGATTCTTCTTCCCTTGAATTCAGTTTCTATTCCTAACATATATATTAATAACTGTAAATTGTATATCCCTTTTTCCCTTCTCAACTCTTCACTATCCTTAATCGTTATGTTTCTTTTGGTAAGTCTTTTACCACTCTTATAGTCAATTACCCTTAATTCTCCATTTAATTCATCTATTCTATCAATCTTGCCTCTTATATTATATTTTTTACTTTTGTTTTTAATTTCAGCCTCAAACCCCCTCTCTACAGCTATTATTTTCAACTCATTTTCTTTTTCAATTGTTTTCTGATCAAGATCTATTACTCTTTTTACGTATTCCTTCACTGTTTCGACAATAATTATGTTTTTTCCTTTGTATATATTTTCTTCACGGACATGATTTCTAATTACATTTTGAACGGTAGAGTTTATTTGTCCTTTCATTCTTTTTAAATCATCAATTTTAAGTTTTTTCCCAATATAGTCTTTATAGATTAGCTCTAAAGAATCATGCACAATATTTCCGATTGTGCTAGATGCTATTGTTTCTTCAATATTTTCTTCCTTCAAGCCTAATAGATAAGTTTCAAAAAACTTTTTCTTATCCATAGTATATAAGCATAACATTGAGGCACTCACACCGTTGTCTATAATCGCCTTTAATTTTTCTTGAACCAATTTTGTTTTTTTATAAAAAGGATCTACATTTTTCTTCACAGGTGTTTTAGAAATTAGTAGATTTTTATTCACTGATTGAATTCCCTCCACTTCAATTTGCTTGATAAATCTACTTTCTTCGCCATTATTCATAGCATGGGGCTCTGTATTATAGATTAACCAAATATTTTGAGCTCTTTTAATTAATCTGTAGAAATGATAAGCAAAAACAGAATCTTTTTCTTTAAATGTCTGTAGCTGATTAGCTTTTTTTATTTCATATGGTATATAACTACTATTATTATTACCAACGGGAAGAATACCCTCGTTAACTGATGTTATTATTATATTTTTATAGTTTAATAACCTGGTTTCCAACATTCCCATTATTTGAAGACCTTTAACGGGTTCTCCGCTAAAAGGAGATGTACTCATTTCACACAATTCTTTAAATAATATTTTTAAAGAACTAATATTTTTTAAATAATCTAGCTTTTCACAGGAAACCTTTATTTGTAAAAATATTTTATTGATATGATATAAAAGTTCAAGATTTATAAAATCATTTTCTGGATTTTTGGAGTATTTTTTTTTAATAAACTCAATTAACTCTAAACATGAACTTACACCATCATTAGCATTTTTCCACTTAGAAAATATAAGCTTATAAATTGTATGATTTTCGTTATCAATTTCTATTATATCTTTTATTGACATATAAATAAGGTTCTCATCTCTTATTTTTTTTCTTAAATCAACCCCCTTATTTAAAACTGGACTAATAAGTTCGTGAGAAACTAATGATATTATACTCTTATAATAAAAGCTATTTTGATTTTTAGCATGAATATTTAATAACAAATAAAAAAAAGAATAGATATTTGAACTTTTCAGTGGGTAACCCATTGTAACATTTATATTTTTCACATTACTTGGGATAGAATTTAATAAGGGAATTAATAATTTTTCATCACCTAACACAACAGCTGTATCGTTTATTTCATCTGGACTTATCGATAGCAATAATTCACCAACGTATTTTATTTGCCCTATATTTTTGGGAGTACCAATTACTTGAACATTTTTTTCTTTTTTATATTCATCTGAAACTATTTCGATATTATTATTTTTGTAGTAAGGCCAATTTTTTAGATAAGATTCTATAAATAATGAAGCATTATTATAATCGGAATTCAGAAATGACTTGTCAATATCCCAATAAATTTCTCCGTTGTTACTAACTATTTCTTGGATTACTTCCGATTCCGATTTACTTAAAGCGTTAAAGCCTATAAAAATATGCTTTATACTTTTTTTATTTTCTGTATAACTTAGAATTTGTTCGCATGCTTCTCTGTAAATTAACCCTTGATAACCCATTCCAATATTAAATAGTCTAGTTTTAAGTTCATTATGATATAATTTAATTTTACCCCAAAATTCTTTGTAATTTTTGATTAAGTCAGTTTCTTCTTCATAGTTTGACCAATGAGTTAAATCTTTAAAAGCTTTTAAATAATCAAATAATGAATCAGTATTACATAGTTCTCTGTCAACTTCACTGAAATCTTTCAATAGAGTTTTAGACCACGAGATAAATTCTTCAAAGGTTTGTTGATCTTCTTTTTTTGTTTGATTTAGGTAAATATTATAAAATTCAAACAATAGATCGGTGTCAGAAATTTTATTTATTCCTGAAACTATTGACATGAAATTTTCTATGTCATAAATAATGGGAGAGAAGATCGTTTTTTTTACAATTTTGTTGATCTCCTGTTTTAGAAAAATTCGAGATCTTTTATTTGGTAATATTATTATGACTTTCGAAATATCAGAGCCATTACTGACAATTATCTTATTTATGACCTCCTTTATAAATCCATGCATCTTATAAAAATAAAAAACGCCTCGCATTTAGCGAAGCGTTTTCTAATATAGTATTATAGATCTTTAAATCTTTATTTCATAAATAAAATCTCGACTCTCCTGTTGTTAGACCTACCGTTTGCATTTACATTAGTATCAATTGGTTTATCCTCTCCAAAACCAATAGAACTTAGTCTGTTAGAATCTATCCCTTGAGATATCAAGTAATTTTTAACTGCATTAGCTCTTCTTTCAGATAAGTTTTGGTTGAAAGATTTAGTACCAACACTATCAGTATGACCTTCAACACTAAATTTTACACCTGAATACTTAGAAATAATACCAACTATTTCATCCATAACTGGTGGGGTGCCATCTGTAAAAGCAGTGGAACCAAAAGCAAATTGAATATCTTTAGAAAGTTTAGTTATTTTTGCAGTTTCTTCTTTTGTTGGACCTTCTGGGCATCCATTATTAGATACACTTCCAGCGATTTTGGGACATTTATCGTCTTTATCTAGAACACTGTCCCCATCACTATCTGGCCAAGGACAACCTTTGTTCTCTTTCGGACCAGAAACAGTTGGACAACCGTCTTTGCTATTTTCCACACCATCACCATCACTATCAGGACATCCACCCATATTTACTAAACCAGCAACGTTTGGACATCTATCTTTATTATCTGAAATACCATCACCATCACTATCAGGACAACCGTTGAATTCAGCTAATCCAGCTTCCATTGGACAATCATCTTCACTGTCTTGTATTCCGTCACTATCAGAATCAGGGCATCCGTTAAATTCTTCTAGGCCAGGAACTTCTGGACATTCATCATGTTGATCATAGACACCATCACCATCGGTATCGGTACCACCAAATTTAACAGAAAGCATGGCAGACCACCTCATTGTTGTACCCTCGTCTAATCTCGGTGATTTTCCTGTAAAATCATAATTGTTCTTGTACTCAGTCATTAGTGTTAAACCAAAAACCTCGTTAAACCAATGATTAACTCCAAAAGAAACACTACCGGTTAGCCCGTCTTGATTATCAAACCACGTCCATCCCGGTCCAACACCAACAAATGGCTCTAATTCAATATTTAAAAGATTAACTTTAAATAAGTCTGATAAATCATATTTTAAGAATGCATCAACAGAATAATAATCATTAGTTACATCAGCAAGCTCTAAACCTGTAGCATACTTACTAATGCTGTTAAAACTAGCTCCAACACCAAAAGATAAGTTATCACCCAGGAATTTTGATACTGAAAATGCAGAAACTGGAGATTTAGAAACATTCCAGTTTTGTTGAACATCAAAGAATTCAGCAAATTTTGTGTTTTTGTCTGCATTAATGTCAACCGCATTTGTACCGAAACTAAATTGCCATTGATTATTTTTATCTTGTGCATTTGTATTGTTTGCACAAAAGACTAAAATTGTAATCAATAATAAAATGTAATTTTTTCTCATAATTTTTATATTATATGTAATTATTTGGCAAAAATAGCAAATTCAACTTAAATTAACTCATATTTATCTGAAAATAAAGATTTAACTTCAATTTATAAGTTTATTACTAAATTCTTGATTCCCTGTTAACACTTATTTATTTTTATTTTTTCATTTACATATACGAGTATTTTTTCAGCAACTTTAAAATTCATTTCCTCGAGCATAGATTTATATTTTTTTAATTGAATTTTATGAGATTCATTTTCTTTACCAGTTTTATAATCAATAATTACTACATCCGTATTATTTAAAAAAACCAATCTGTCCGGAACTAAAACAAATCCTTTTTTAGAAATTATTTCTCTTTCATTGTAGCTAACTAAATCCCCGTTATAGTATTTTTTAAGACCAGGGTGGTTTACTATCTGTAAAATCTTTTGTTCGTAGTTTTTCATATCACTTAACCCGATTGATCCTGATTGATAAAATCTGTTTAATACAATACTGATCTCTTTTTTTGAATTAACTTCCTCCATGATTTGATGAAAAATATTTCCTTCCTCCTGAGCCTCACTTAATTCATTAATCCACGAATCTGTGTTTTTAGAGTTAATTAAAATGTTTTGTTTAATCCGAGAATTTACTTCAAATTGTTTATGGATGATATTTCTTGAAATAATACTGTCAGACTTAACATTAACTTTATCTCCAAACTCATATGACATTTTTGAATCTTCCCAAACACCAATATTTTTTAAATAACTAATAAATATTCCAGAGAAATAGTTTATATTTTCATTTCCTTTACTGTCTAAATTTTTCTCTGAAATAATGTGAAGCTCTTTTATTGCTCTAGTAAGAACAACATATAAAAGATTGATATTATCAACCTCCAGTTTATTTCGATAGCTACTATATAAATCTCCATCTATTTTTTCTAGATCTTTATTAATGTTAATTATAGATTTTTGTAAACCAAAATTGTCATCATTTTTAATATCAATCCATGTTTTTGGATTCAAGTCACCATGAATATTAATATTTGCATACGGATAAATAACAACCGGGAATTCTAAACCTTTAGATTTATGAATTGTAATTATTTCAACCGCGTTTATTCCTTGTGGATTAATAATATTTAGTTTTTCTTTTTTCTCTTCGAATTGCTCAATAAATTCGTTTAAACCGGTTTGATACTTATTTGAATAATCAAGAGCAAAATCAAGAAAAAATTGAACGTATGAGTTTCCATCATTCATAATTCCAAATTCATCAATTATATATTCAATAGCCTCATAAATAGATGTTCTGTTTAATCTGTTAAAATCAAAATTAAATTTGTCAATTATAACTTGTTTTTTTATGTCAGAGAAGTCTTTATCAAAAGTTTCTATTAAGAAATCCTCTTTAATTTGATCTATAAAGTTTAATTCACACAATGACTCACAAAATTTGATTTTATTGAAGTCTGAACTATCAACATGATATCTGATCAAATTGATAATTAAAGAAACCTGAGGGCTTGATGATAGCCGCAGAACTTCAGATGAAATAATAGGAATATTATTTTCGGTTAAATAGTCTCCTACTAAAATTCCTTCTTTTTTCTTTCTAACAATAATACATATGTCTTTATATAAATACCCTCTTGAAACTAAATCCCTTACGTTTGATAATATTTGAGTATTGTAAAATTTATCTGATTTAATTTCGTCATTTTTATCATGAAATTTTAAATTAATATAACCTCTCTCTTTTTTAAACGAATTTTGATCTGGGAAGTTTAAAATTTCAGCTAATTTAAAATTATCAGCAAATAGGGTGGAAATATGTTTAAATAGAGAGTTATTAAAACTAATAATCTCTTTAGCACTTCTAAAATTTGTGTTAAGGTCAATTGTAGTTTTTTCACAGTAAAAAGGAGATTCGTTAATCAAAAGATTCATGAACTCATCGACATCTCCGCCTCTCCATCTATATATTGATTGTTTTGGATCTCCAGCCAAGGTCAAAGATGAATTATCAGAGGATAAAGAGTTTTCTATTAAAGGCTTTAAATTTTCCCATTGCATTTTTGATGTATCTTGAAATTCATCTATAAAAAAATGACTAAATTTTGTTCCAATCTTTTCGTAAATAAATGGAGCAGGTTGATTCTTAATTTCTTCATTTATCAGTTTATTAAATTCTGAAATTAATATGAAATTTCCTTCTTTTTTTAAAAGTTCAATTTCTTTTTTTATTTCACTTAAAATCGAAAGAGGAGAGAGGTTGTTTAATATATTCTCATATAATTTTATTTTAAAAATATTTGTTTTACAACTTTTATAAATGTCTAATAAATTTATTCTTATTTTTTCAATGTTTATTTTATCTTTTTCAGTGATTCTCTTTGGATAAAGATTTCCTTCTGTTAAGTTCTTTTCGATTTGATTATTGTATAAGTTGTCTAACTCTCCATGAGAAATTTTGATAAAATGCTTTGGCACAGATTTAAATAAAAAACTATCATGACTTATTTCTCTTTCATCAATGATTTTAATTGCGTTTCTTGCAATAATTTTGGTTTCTGAGTTAGTCTTTTTGATTTTTCGTCTCAAATTTTTTTTCCATCTTTCAAAGTCATTAACTTCAGAATCCTTTAAATAGTCAAGTTCAGAAAAGTTATTCTCATCAAAGATTAATTCAGCGATATCTTTTAAATCTTTTGTAATATCCCAGCTTTTATCATTTTGGGTTTTTTCTGACGAAAAGTTTATAATATTTTTTGAACGCTCATCATTTAATTCAATTTTAGAAATTAGATTATCAACAGCTTGATTAATAACTTCATTTTGGTCTAATTCAATTTCATATTTAGCATCAATTCCAAGTTCATACGTAAAGTTTCTGACTATTTTTTGAGTTAATTTATCTATTGTTAATATTTCAAAAGAACCATAGTTTTTTAATAGATTTTTCAATATGATTGATGACTTAGTAAATATTTCTTTTTTTGTTAAACCTGACACTTTTGCAATTTCTTTTATCATTACTTCATCGGGGTCAATCGAATTTGAATAATTGATTAGATACCTAATAATTCTTCCTTTCATTTCATTAACAGCCTTATTTGTAAATGTTATTGCAAGAATACTTTTATATAGCTCAAAATTATTTGAATTGAACAGAAGAATGAGATAGTCTCTAACCAAACTAAATGTCTTTCCTGTACCAGCCGAAGCATTGTAAATATTAAAATAGTTTGTGTTAATCATCAAAAATACAAGTTAATGATAGTTGTTGATTTTTGATAAATTTTTTATTGTAAATTTGGGATATAAATACAATAATATATGAGCTTTAGTTTACCTAAATTAGAATATTCTTATGATGCCTTAGAGCCTCATATTGATGCTAGGACAATGGAAATTCACCATTCAAAACATCATCAAGGTTATACCAATAAACTTAATTCAGCTATCAAAGGATCAGAAAATGAATCAAAGGATATCCATGATATTTTATCTAGCCTTGACATGAATAATATGGCGTTAAGAAATAATGCTGGTGGTTATTACAATCACAAAATATTTTGGGAAGTAATGAATCCAAATAAAGAAAATGTTATGTCTGAAGGTTTAAAAACTGCAATTGATAAAGCATTTGGCTCTTTTGAAGCGTTTAAAGATGCTTTTTCTAAAGCTGCTGCAACAAGATTTGGTTCAGGATGGGCATGGCTTTGTGTCAAAAACGGACAACTTGAAGTATGTTCCACCCCAAATCAGGACAATCCTTTGATGCCAAATGGATGTGGAGGAACACCAATATTAGGGCTTGATGTTTGGGAGCATGCATACTATTTAAATTATCAGAACAGAAGACCAGACTATATCAATGCTTTTTTTGATGTAATAAATTGGGGAGTAATTTCAGAAAAATTTGAGCAGTCCTTTTAATAGGCTCTTTTTTTATTTCCTTCGTAAAAGTTTACAAATGCCGTATTTACAACTCTGTTTCCACCAGGTGTTGGGTAGTTTCCTGTGAAGTACCAATCACCCGTTGAATTTGGACATGCTATGTGTAAATTTTCTATAGACTGAAAAATGATTTTAACATCTCTTTTTTCTAAATGTGAACTTAGTAATTCGGTTATTTTGTCAGAAATTTCTTGGGCTGAAAATAAATCATAAATAGCTTTTACACGATTTTTCATTTTACTATCCTCTAACTCAAGTTCAATTTTACATTTTTTATAAACATCTTTTACTAAAGAATTCTTACCTCGGTCTTTTAATAGTTCAAGCGCTGCGTTAAAGGCCACAAGGCTTTCCAAATTAGCCATATCAATTCCATAACAGTCTGGGTATCTGATTTGTGGAGCAGATGAAACAATTACTATTTTTTTAGGGTCTAATCTGTCTAACATTTTTAGGATGCTCTTTTTTAGGGTAGTCCCTCTTACAATACTATCGTCAATGATTACTAAAGTATCATTTTTATTTACCACTCCATAAGTGATATCATAAACGTGCTCAACTAAATCATCTCGACTATCATCCTCAGTGATAAATGTTCTTAATTTAACATCTTTTACAGCTATTTTTTCTATTCTTGGTCTAACGGATAAAATTTCTTTTATCTTATCTTCAGAAAGACCTTTTTTACCTATGATTTCTTCACTTTTTCTTGAATTGAGGTATTCTTCAACGCTTTCAATCATTCCAAAGAAAGATGTTTCAGCAGTATTTGGAATATATGAAAAGACAGTTTGTTTAATATTATAATTTATCTCCTCTAATACTGTAGGCATTAATAATTTTCCGAGATCTTTCCTTTCTTGATATATATTTGCATCATTTCCCCTAGAAAAGTAAATTCTCTCAAATGAACAGGATTTATTTTCTTTAGCTTTGATTACACTCTTTATTTTAGTGGTACCATTGCTTTTTATGACGATTGCATTTCCAGGATCTAATTCTTTAATCATTTTTTGCCCAACATTGAATGCAGTTTGAATTGCTGGTTTTTCAGATGCAACAACAACAATCTCATCATCTTTATAATAGTATGCAGGCCTTATACCGTTAGGATCCCTCAGCACAAAAGAATCACCATGGCCCAATATACCCCCAATTACATATCCTCCATCCCATTTTTTTGAAGCTTTTTTTAGAATTTTAAAAATGTTTAGTTTCTCTGAAATTAGCGATGAACATTCCTGTTTATTTAACCCCTCTTTTTTAAAATCTTTATACATTTTTCTTACTGCATCGTCGAGGAAATGTCCAATTTTTTCCATAATAATTACTGTGTCGGTATATTCTTTAGGATGTTGCCCTAATTCAATCAAGCTATTAAAAAGCTCATTTGAATTTGTCATGTTAAAGTTCCCAGCTAAAATTAAATTTCGATGTTTCCAATTATTTTGTCTAAGAAAAGGATGCACATTTTCAACACTATTTCCTCCAAAGGTTCCATATCTAACATGACCTAACAAAACTTCAGCTAAATAAGGTACTTTTGACTTTAATTTTTCAATATCATCAACAATAGCTGGGTTTGATTTAAGTTCAGAGTTAATTCTTTCATTTATTTTGCCAAAAACATCTTGAATTGGTTGCTTTTCGGTAGATCTGATTCTACTAATAAATCTTTTACCAGGCTTAACATCAAGTTTTATCGAAGCAAAACCGGCTCCATCTTGACCTCTGTTATGCTGTTTTTCCATTAGCAGATACATTTTATTTATTCCATAAAATGAACTACCATATTTTTTTTTGTAAAATTCTAGTGGCTTAAGTAGTCTTATGTGGCCGATACCACATTCGTGTTTTATAGCATCACTCATTATCTAACAGTATGCATACAAAAAAACAAAATAAATATTTAAAAAAGACATTTAATTATTATGTTTTTTAATAAAATTTATTCGTGCATTAATTTCCTCTTTTGGGATTTCTAACATATTTTCTACACCAAACTTTTCAACACAAAATGATGCAATTGCATTAGCATAAATTAATGCATTTGAAATTGAGCTAAAAGAATAATTTTTTGAGTGAGCTAAGTGAGATGCAAAAGCACCTGCAAAAGAATCACCAGCACCGGTAGGGTCAACAACTTTTTTGACTTTAAAAGACGGACAGAAAAACTCAGACTCATCAGAGTATAGTGTAGCACCAAACTCACCCTTTTTCATAACAATATATTTTGGTCCCATTTTAAGAATTTTTTTTATTCCAAGGTCATAATTTATACAGCCAGACAATTGAATTACTTCTTCATCATTAATACATATTAGGTCAACTTTTGAAATAATTTTCATCAGGTTGTCTAAATTGTGATCCATCCAAAAATTCATTGTATCAAGCATAATAAAATCAGGTTTATTCTTAAATTGAGATACAATACTTAATTGAACTTTCGGGTCAAGATTCCCCAAAACCAACACATCAGGATTTTTAAAATTTTCAGGGATTTTAGGATCAAAATCAGCTAGCACATTTACTTGAGTTTCTAAAGTATCCCTCTTGTTCATATTATCGTGATATTTTCCGGACCAAAAGAAACTTTTACCGTTTTTTTCAATTTGAACCTCAGAAATATCAATTTCTTTTGAAATAAGAAGCTGTAGATAACTTTCTGGAAAGTCATTACCAATTATTGAAACAATAGCGCAATCAACATTTTTTGTTTTTGCAGCAAGACCTGCGAATGGTGCTGACCCCCCTATAACCCTTTCAACTTTTCCGAATGGAGTTTCAATTGTATCAAATGCTAATGTCCCAACTACTATTATTTTACTCATATAATTAATCTATTTTCTGCCAAAATCAGCAGGAATTTCTCCCCAATTTTTTGTATCCCACTTTTTTATAACAACGGAATAATTATTTTCTTTTAGCCATGTGATTGCTCTTTCTACTAAAACAAAAACCTCTTCATTTTCTTTATTTCTTTTCAATTTAGTGTTACAAAATTTTTTCCGTACCCAGCTCATTGCGGTGATTGAGTCAGAATAAATAAGTTTTTTATTTGACTGTTTTTCCAAAATCGCTATCCCATGAACTAAAGCTAAAAACTCACCAATGTTATTTGTGGCATTATTAAATGGTCCCATTTTAAATAAGATTTTTTTTGTATTGGTATCTACTCCCTGATACTCCATTACTCCAGGATTACCACTAGATGCAGCATCTACAGAAATTGAATTGAATTCAGGACCCTTTGAAACATTCTTAAAATCTAAACTTTGCTTATATTCTTCATAACCCTGATCAAAAGCTTTTTTAGCCTCCTCTAGATCGCTGAAACTTTTAAATAATGCACCCTTTACATTTTTTATTTCACTCTGACATTTCTCCCAAGATTTATAAACACCGGGGCTATTTCCTTTCCAAACAACATAAAATTTATGTTTACCCATCAATTAAATTGTTAAGTAGTTTTTCTATCATTAAAGGGAAATATTTCATCTCAAGCTTATGAATCTCCTTTGAAAGATTTAAAGCGTTAGTTGGATATATTATTTCGATACTTTTCTGAAAAATAATCTTTCCTTCATCATAATATTTATTTACATAATGAATGGAAATTCCACTTTTGGATTCCTTATTCTCTATAACTTTTTTATGAACATTCATTCCATACATTCCTTTACCTCCATATTTAGGTAGCAAAGAAGGGTGAATATTTACAATTTTTTGTGGAAAATTATCAATAATTTGTTCGGGAACTTTTAAAAGAAACCCCGCTAAAATGATTAATGAAGGATCAATCAATTTGATTTTTTCCAACAGGCTATTTTTATTCAGTTCTTCCTTACTTAGCACTAAATAAGGAACATTTAATTTAACACATCTTTCAATTACTCCTGCTTCTGAATTATTTGTTGCAACTATCCAGTTAATTTCTTTGTGTTTTTTTTTAAAGTATGTTATAAGATTTTCAGCATTAGACCCATTCCCAGAAGCAAAAATTAAAATACTAACTTTTTTATCAGAATTAATGTTCACAATTTTTTTTTGAATTGGTTAAATTAAAATAAAGTTTTTTATTTTTGCACTTTAACAAAATTATAAATTAAAAAAACAAAGTTATGTCAGATATCGCATCAAAAGTAAAAGCTATTATCGTAGATAAATTAGGAGTAGATGAAAGTGAAGTTGTCAACGAAGCAAGTTTCACTAATGACCTTGGAGCAGATTCACTTGATACTGTGGAATTAATTATGGAATTTGAAAAAGAATTTGATATTCAAATCCCAGATGATCAGGCTGAAAATATAGCAACTGTCGGTCAAGCGATTTCTTATATAGAGAATTCATAATATTTTTTTATGGCTTTAAAGAGGGTAGTTGTTACTGGTCTTGGAGCTCTCACCCCAATTGGGAACAATCTTAATGATTTTTGGACTGGCCTTATTGAAGGTAAAAGTGGTGCAGCACCAATCACATATTTTGATACTGAAAAATTCAAAACGAAGTTTGCTTGCGAATTAAAAGACTTTGATATTTCTATTCATCTTGATAGGAAACAGCAAAGAAAAATGGATAGATTCACCCAATATGGTATGGTTTCAACAAAAGAAGCAATACAAGATTCCGGATTAGATTTAGAAAAAATTGATAAGTTACGTGTTGGTGTAATATGGGGATCTGGTATTGGAGGAATTGAAACTTTTCAAAATCAAATGCTAGACCACGCCTCTGGAGATGGAACTCCTAGATTCAGCCCATTTTTTATCCCTAAAATGATTGCCGATATAACTCCTGGTTATATTTCTATGAATTATGGATTTATGGGGCCAAACTATACAACTGTTTCTGCTTGTGCTTCAAGTGCAAATGCTATGGTTGACGCTTTGAATTATATAAGATTAGGTTATTGTGATGTTATTGTAACTGGCGGTAGTGAAGCTGGGGTAAATATTGCCGGAATGGCAGGATTTAATGCTATGCATGCACTTTCAACCAGAAATGATTCACCCGAATCTGCATCTAGACCTTTTGATTCTACTCGTGATGGTTTTGTATTAGGTGAAGGTTCTGGAACTTTAATTCTTGAAGAATACGAACATGCTAAGGCAAGAGGTGCAAAGATTTATGCAGAATTTCTTGGAGGTGGTCTGTCATCAGATGCCCATCACATTACTGCTCCTCACCCTGAAGGAAATGGCGTAAAGGCTGTAATAAAAAATTGTATAAATGACTCAAAAGTTAGTATCAATGACGTTGATTTAATTAATACTCACGGTACTTCTACTCCTTTAGGTGATGTGGCTGAATTAAAAGCCATTGATTATATTTTTGGAGATCATGCTCAAAATATTAATATTAATTCGACTAAGTCAATGACAGGCCATCTGTTAGGTGCTGCTGGAGCTGTTGAAGCAATTTCGATTATATTATCTCTCCAAAATGGTATTGTACCTCCTACCATTAATCACCATAACATAGATGAAAATATCAATCCAAAGTTAAATTTAACCTTAAATAAAGCACAAAAAAGAGATGCAAAAATCGGCATGAGTAATACATTCGGTTTTGGTGGGCATAACGCATGTGTATTGTTTAAAAAATGGGATTAATATGAATTTTAATTTTTATGAATTAATAAAATTAAAAAAGGACCCATTTTATCGACCCATTAAAAATCTCTTAAAATTTACCCCAAAATCTCTTAATTACTACAAAAGAGCTTTTACTCATCGTTCATCAAACAAAAAAGATTTAAATGGAGTAGCTGTTAACTATGAGAGATTAGAGTTTCTGGGCGATTCTATTTTAAGTTCAATCATCTCTTCATATTTATTTAAAAATATCCCAACCGGTTCAGAGGGTTATCTTACTCAAATGAGATCAAAAATTGTTAGTAGAAACCATTTAAATGAACTTGGTTTAGAGTTAAATCTGCTACAGTTTGTTGACGCAAATATTTCGGAAGAAAACTATGGGGATAATATACATGGTAATCTCTTTGAAGCACTTATTGGCGCTATATTTCTTGACCGAGGGTATCCTCATTGTAAGAAATTCATATTTGATCGTGTGATTAATCCTCACGTAAATCTGGAGAGACTTAAGAACAAAATTATCAGTTACAAGAGTTTATTGATAGAGTGGTGTCAAAAACACAAGAAGCTTTATAATTACGAAACCTTTGAAGATTCCGGAAATGACAAGATAAAGCACTTTTCTGTAAAACTTTCTATAGATAATAAAGTTATAGCTAAAGCAAGGGATACTTCAAAGAAAAAAGCGGAGGAAAAAGCGTCAAAAAGAGCATTTTTCATGTTTCAAGAAGATATTTTAAAATATCAAAATCAAAATTGATAGAATAAGCTTATCTTTATAGAGAAATTCATGATTTTGAATAACCATAAATTAAACTTAAATCAATTTCCTGAAAATTATCATCTAATCGCAATTCATTCAGACTTAGACGAATTTAGATTAGCATTTTTTTTAAATAAAAAACTAAATATTAGTTTAAAAAGGAAAAACAATGATATTTATTTTGTTGAACAAGATGCAAATTACTCGCAATATGAATATTTAGATGACACCAAATATTTAAAGTGGATTTTTTTTTCAAACAAGTCATTGGTTTCAGAAAAAAATTCTGAAGAAGATTTAAGTTTATTTAGTCAGAAAAATACTGCTTCAAATAGAATGAATCTTTTGAGCCAACAAAAGTCAGTTGACTATTTTCTTATTATAGAAAATATTGCAAATAAGACTTATGTAGATAAGGTGTTAAAAAAAATTTCAGAAATTAGTGGAGTAATAACCTCGTTTATTTCTGAGAATAAATTAGAAAACAAAGAAAATTTAATTTTTTCATGAGTTATATAAAATTCAAAAAAACTAAAATTGTTGCAACACTAGGTCCGGGATGTAGTAGTAAAACCATGCTATCAAGATTAATTAAAGCCGGAGTTAATGTATTTAGGATTAATTTTTCCCATGCAACATATGATGAGGTTGATAGTCATGTTGAACTGATTCGATCTTTAAATAAGGAATTAGATACCAATGTTGCTATTCTAGCAGATTTACAAGGGCCCAAGATTAGAATAGGGAAAATAGAAGACGGTGTAGTTTTCAAAAAGGGAGATGTATTTACTTTATCAACAGCTAAGGAAATTATCGGAAATAGACAAAAAGCATCACTTTCCTATAAAGATTTTGCTAAAGATGTAAAGAAAGGAGATAAGGTTTTAGTTGACGATGGTAAATTGATTTTTGAAGTCATCTCTACAAATAAAAAGGATGAGGTAAAATTAAGAAATATTCAGGGCGGTAAATTGTCCTCTAAGAAAGGGGTTAATTTACCTAATACTAAAATCTCTACGCCTTCTCTAACCAAAAAGGATAAGCAGGATTTGCTTTATGCAATTTCTAAAGAGTTAGATTGGGTTGCATTGTCATTTGTTAGAGATGCTGATGATATGATAAATCTTCGAAAAATCATCGAAAAAGCATCATTTGAAAAAATACCTATTATAGCAAAAATTGAAAAGCCAGAGGCGATAAAAAATATAGAGGAGATTATTCAAAATTCTGATGGAATAATGGTTGCTAGAGGAGATTTAGGAATTGAAATTCCGTCTGAAGAAGTACCACTATTACAAAAAAGAATTGTGTACCTCGCTAAGAAACATAGGATTCCTGTAATCATCGCTACTCAAATGATGGAAAGTATGATTGACAGCCTCAAGCCTAGCAGAGCTGAGGTGAATGATGTAGCAAATTCTATCATGGATGGCGCTGATGCTGTTATGCTTTCTGCAGAGACCTCAGTTGGAAAATATCCAGCAGAAGTAGTAACTCAGATTTCAAAGATTATCACAAGTGTTGAGTATTCTGATATGATTACTGTACCCGAGTCACCTCCGAAAATCAAAACAAACAGATACACTACTAAGTTTATATGTTATCATGCTGCACAAATAGCAAACGAAACTAAAATTGCAGCAATCACTACTTTGACTCACAGTGGTTATACTGGATTTCAGGTTTCGTCGTGGAGGCCACATTCTAATATTCTTGTATTTACATCTAATAAGAGAATTCTTTGCAGGTTAAATTTATTATGGGGAGTTAAAGCTTTCTATTACGACAGATCGGTTTCAACCGATAAGACTATTCAAGAAATTAACGAGATTGTTAATAAAAAAGGATTTGCAAAAAAAGGGGATATGGTAATAAATCTTGCTTCAATGCCTGTTAAGGAAAGTGGTATGGTAAATACACTTAAAATATCAGAAATAAAGTAGTCTAATTTTTATAAAGCAAAATCTGTTTTTGCCCGTCTTTGTTTACATAGGCCCTATACATTCCTGGGGTATTAAAATCCATAACAATATTTGAGTTTTTATCAATGCCTATCATTCCGCCATCTCCTCCGATTCCTCCGATCTTTTGATGAACTACCTTTGACATAGCTTTATTTAAATCATAATCATGATTTTCTAGCAAGGAAGAAACTTGATACGCGGCAACTGTTCTTATAAAATATTCACCAGATCCAGTAGATGAAATA